>JAEESE010000037.1 GCA_016286165.1 Bacteroidaceae bacterium
ACTCTATATACTATGTTCTATGAACAGGGGTTCCGCTCCGCTTCTCCTCCGTCGCCAGAGGAGTTCTGGCTCCCCTCATCAGGCACGGATGGCCCAAGGGCAATCCTCTAAAGGCCTTCTTCGCCCCTGCCTAAAATCCTTCACCCCTACGGGGGTTGCAGGTCATCTGCTATATCATTCCCAAAAAAACAATCAAGAATTTGATTCTACGTCAAGGCCCATTCCTCGCGAGATTTATTCCACGTCAATCTCCGTCAATCTTATCGTCAATCTCCGTCAATCTTTATCGCCAATCCACGTAAATAATTGATTTTGATAATCGTTTAGCACTTATTCGTTGAAAAAGAGCAGGTTTCTTTGCTCATTCGAACAAATAATTGTACTTTTGCAGTAGTTTTCTCAACGATAAGCAAAATCAACGATGAGCGACAGACTTTTCATTTTCGACACTACGCTGCGCGACGGCGAGCAAGTGCCCGGCTGCCAGCTGAACACCGTGGAGAAAATCCAGGTGGCAAAACAGCTCGAGGCACTCGGCGTAGACGTGATAGAAGCAGGCTTCCCCGTTTCCTCGCCCGGCGACTTCAACAGCGTAATAGAAATCTCGAAGGCCGTGACATGGCCCACGATTTGCGCACTGACACGAGCCGTGCAGCGCGATATCGACGTGGCAGTGGAATCACTGAAATACGCCAAGCACAAACGCATACACACAGGCATAGGCACCAGCGACGAACATATTAAATTCAAGTTCAACAGCAACCGCGACGAGATTATCCAACGCGCTGTAGAGGCTGTGAAATATGCACGGCGCTACTGCGACGATGTGGAATTCTACGCCGAAGACGCCGGACGGACAGACAACGAATATCTGGCACGAGTCATAGAAGCAGTGGTCAAGGCGGGCGCCACGGTGTGCAATATTCCAGACACCACAGGCTACTGCCTGCCCGAAGAATACGGCGCCAAGATAAAATACCTGATGGAGCATGTCGACGGCCTGGCCGCAGGCAAGTGCATACTGTCAACCCATTGCCACAACGACCTCGGCATGGCCACGGCAAACACCATGGCCGGCATCATCAACGGAGCGCGCCAGGCCGAGGTGACCATCAACGGAATAGGCGAGCGCGCAGGCAACACGAGCCTCGAGGAAGTGGCTATGATACTGAAGTGTCACCGAGGCCTGAATATTGATACGAATATCAACACTCAGCGCATATATCCCACTTCGCGCCTCGTTTCGTCGCTGATGAACATGCCGGTGCAGCCAAACAAAGCCATCGTTGGACGCAACGCCTTCGCACACTCGAGCGGCATTCATCAAGACGGTGTGCTGAAAAACGCAGAGACCTACGAGATTATCAACCCCAAGGATGTTGGTATCGACGACAACAACATAGTGCTTACGGCACGGAGCGGTCACGCAGCACTCAAGCACCGCCTGCAGGCTCTCGGCATAGAAATGGACGACGAAGCGCTGGACAAGACCTACGAGGCATTCCTGCACCTGGCCGACCAGAAGAAGGAGATTACCGACGACGACGTGCTTATGCTGGCAGGCGCCGACCGCACGGCAGCTCATGCCATCAAGCTCGAATACCTACAGGTGACGACGGGCAAAGGAGTGCGCAGCGTAGCAGCTATAGGCTTGAGTATCAGCGGAGAACGCTTCGAAGCCTCTGCGTCGGGCAACGGCCCCGTAGATGCTGCCATCAAGGCCCTGAAGGTAATCATACGCCGCCAGATGACGCTCAAGGAATTCACCATACAAGCCATCAGCAAAGGCTCCGACGATGTGGGTAAGGTGCATATGCAAGTGGAATACGACGGCCGCCTCTACTACGGCTTCGGCGCTAATACCGACATCGTCACCGCCAGTGTGGAAGCCTATATCGACTGTATCAATAAATTCAAGAAATAATCCACAGATCATGAAACACTCGTCTTTCATATTCTGCTTGTTATTTGTTCTTGGCCTCTGCACAAACCTAAACGCACAGGAAACACAGGAAGCACAGCAACCGAAGCGCAAGAAAGTGGCCGTGGTGCTGAGCGGAGGCGGTGCCAAAGGCATGGCTCACATAGGTGTACTGAAAGTGCTGGAAAAAGCCGGCATACCCGTGGACATCATCACCGGCACGAGTATGGGCAGCATAGTAGGCGGCTTGTATGCTATAGGCAACAACGCCTACGAGCTCGACTCCATAGTGCGTTTGCAGGACTGGGACTTCGTGCTTTCCGACAAGGAGGACCTGAGCCGCCAGAGCCTGCGCGACCGCGAGCGGCAGAACACATATATCCTCACCAAAAGCTTTGACCTGCGCAAGAAAAGCGTGGGCGGAGGAGGTATCATTGAGGGCAAGAACCTCGATGTGCTGTTCAACAACCTCACGCGCCGCTTCAACGACAGCATAGACTTCAACAAACTGCCCATACCCTTTGCCTGCGTGGCAACGAATATCATCGACAACACCGAATACGTGTTCCACAGCGGATACGTCAGCCGTGCCATGCGAGCAAGTATGGCCATCCCGGGCGTCTTCGCACCCGTGCGTATGGGCGACATGGTGCTTGTCGACGGCGGTCTTCGCAACAACTATCCCGCCGACATAGCACGCGAGATGGGAGCCGACTATGTAATCGGCGTCACGCTGCAAGGCGATCCCAAGACGGCCGACGACCTGAGCTCTGCAGGAAGCGTCATCGGACAGATTATCGACATCAACTGTAAGAACAAATTCGACGACAACCTGAAGCTGACCGACATTCATATTCGTGTGAATACGAAAGGTTATTCCACCGCCAGCTTCAACACAACGGCTATCGACTCACTTATCGACCGTGGCGAATTGGCTGCACTCCAGCATTGGAACGAGTTCATGACACTGAAGAAGGAACTGGGATTGAGCAACAGAGCACCACTACGGCCGAGAATGATGGCGCCGCACCTGAAGCTGCCTCATAACTCCAACCACAAAGTCAGCGCCTACCGCTTCCAGAACATGAGCGCAAACGACGAGAAATTCATTCGCTCGAAATTCAACCTGAAGGATGGCGACAGCATCGACGACAACCGCGCAGAGCTCATTGCCACCTCGATACGAATGGACCTCTTCTACAAACAGGCCACGACCAGCTTCTCGCAGGCCGACGACGACAGCGACGCCGAGGTGTTGACGTTCATTGCCGGTGAGGAGAAGACTGGCCAGGGCGGACTGGCCGTGCGATTCGACAACGAAGAACACGTGGCGCTGCAGATAAATGTAGATTATCCCTTCCGACGCCTGAAAGTGCCGACCGATGTCGACATGACAATCCGCCTGGGCAAGCGCGTCAAGGGAACGCTAACCTTCGCCCTGCACCCGCGCAGTTTTGTCCGGCCAAACTTCTCGTACTCGTTCATGCACAACGATATCGACAGCTACGAGAAAGGCAAGAAGCAGTCGAACCTGACATATAACCAGCATCGGTTGAACTTCTCGTTGTTCAATTATAATCTGCGGAACTTCAACTTCGACATGGGTGTCACAGGCGATTTCTACCGCTACAAGGGACTGCTCATCAACGAGAGAATGGATACCATGGTGGCGCCTAAGAACAACAGGCTGCTCACCTATTACGCACAGGTCAACTACAATTCCGAGAACGACTGGTACTTCGCTACCCGCGGAGCACGCTTCTTCGCGCGGTTTGCCTATTACACCGACAACTTCACCAAGCTCGAGGGCGAGTACGGAACGCGCGAGTTAGAGGGTATGTGGCGATGGGCTTTCCCAATCAACAGCCACTGGTCGCTGCAGCCTCAGGTCTACGGCCGACTCATCAGCGGCGTGACATGCCCGCTGATTTTGCGCAACGCCGTCGGCGGCCAGTGGTTCGGCCATTACGTGGACCAGCAGATGCCCTTCCCGGGTGTGATGCACGTGGAACTTGTCGACAACAAGTTTGTAGCCGCACAAATGCAAGCGCAGTACCGACTGAAGCGCAACAACATATTCCAGTTGCGCGGAGCAGTAGGGCAGATGGCCGATCACATCAAGGACATCTTCAAGACAAAGACGCTCTACGGCGTGGCGCTCAGCTACTACTACGACACACGTTTCGGACCGCTCGGCGGCTCGGTGGGCTACAGCAACAAGAGTAAATCATTCGATTTCTTCATTAACCTCGGTTATGTCTTCTAAAGAATAATGCCAAAGACACTTTTTGATAAGATTTGGGACTCACACGTAGTGCAGGAAATCCCTGATGGTCCCACTCAGTTGTATATCGACCGCCTCTATTGCCACGAGGTAACCACTCCGCAGGCCTTCGACGAGATGAGGGCTCGAGGGCTCAAATGCCTGCGCCCCAAGCAGATATTCGCCATGCCCGACCATAACGTGCAGACTACGGCCGCAGCACCGCTATCGGCCGAAGGGGCTGTGCAGGTGGAAGCCTTGCGCCGCAACTGTCAGGAGTTCGGCATCACTCTCTTCGACATCGGCACCAAGGACAACGGCATAATCCACGTAGTAGGTCCCGAGAAAGGACTGTCGCTGCCGGGCATGACAATCATGTGCGGCGATTCCCACACGTCAACTCATGGTGCCGTGGGTGCCCTGGCAATGGGCATAGGAACCAGCGAAGTGGCGCAGGTGCTGGCGTCGCAGTGTATCTTACAGCAAAAGCCCAAGACGATGCGCATCAGCATTGAAGGCCAGCTGCCCAAGGGCACTACGGCCAAAGACGTGGCGCTTTATATCATGGCTCAGATGACCACCGCCGGCGCCACAGGTTATGCCGTAGAATATGCCGGCAGCGCCATTCGTTCCATGTCGATGGAAGGTCGCCTGACGCTATCGAACCTTACCATAGAGATGGGCTCGCGTGCCGGGCTGATTGCCCCTGATGAAACGACCTTCGAGTACCTCCGAGGGCGCGAATATGCGCCTAAGGGCGAGGCATGGGACAAGGCGATGGCAAATTGGAAGACACTGCAGAGCGACGCTGACGCGGTGTTTGACAAAGAGGTGTCGTTCCGCGCCGAAGACATAGCTCCGCGCATCACCTACGGCACCAATCCCGGAATGGGTATTGCCGTGGACGAACAGATTCCCGAAGACACGGACGGCGGCATGGCGGGAGCTCTGGCATATATGGGCTTCCGTCCCGAGCAGCGCCTGTTGGGAACGCCTGTCGACTACGTCTTCCTCGGTGCCTGCACCAACGGCCGAATCGAGGATTTTAGGGCGTTTGCCTCAGTAGTGAAGGGGCGCCGAAAGGCTGACTCCGTAGTGGCTTGGCTGGTGCCCGGCTCATGGGCTGTGCGACAGCAGATTATCGACGAGGGCATTGACAAAGTGCTTCAGGCCGCCGGCTTCGAACTGCGACTGCCGTCGTGCTCGGCATGCCTGGCCATGAACGATGATAAGGTGCCGGCAGGCAAGCTATGCGTCAGCACTTCAAACCGCAACTTCAAAGGACGTCAGGGCCCCGGCTCGCGCACTATCCTCGCCTCACCGCTTACCGCAGCAGCCGCTGCCGTAACAGGCGTTATCACTGACCCAAGGACATTGCTATGAAACAGAAATTCAACATCATAACTTCCACCTGCGTGCCTCTTCCCATGGAGAACGTGGACACGGACCAGATTATCCCGGCACGCTTCCTGAAGGCTACGACACGTGAAGAGAAATTCTTCGGCGAGAACTTGTTCTGCGACTTGCGTTACAATGCCGACGGCACACCGAACCCGGATTTCGTGCTCAACAAACCTGAGTATTCAGGATGCATTCTGGTCGCCGGCAAGAACTTCGGCTCGGGCTCCAGTCGCGAGCATGCGGCATGGGCTATCGCTGGCTACGGTTTCCGAGTGGTCATCAGTTCGTTCTTCGCTGATATTCATAAGAACAACGAACTCAACAACTTCGTGTTGCCCGTGACCGTGAGCGAAGACTTCCTGGCTGAACTCTTCGGGAGCATCAACGAGAATCCCAAGACCGAGGTGTGCGTGAATCTGCCCGAACAGACCGTGACGAATCTGGCCACCGGTCGCTCGGAGCACTTCCCAATCAACGGCTTCAAGAAACACTGCCTGATGAACGGCCTCGATGATATCGACTTTCTTATCGAGAGTCTGGCCACTCACCCGATTCCCCGCCCATGAGCGAGGGCTTTCCTTTCACGAACCGATTTAAGCATGGATAGACAAGATAATCAAACGCGACGCTTGAACACCTCAACCCTCACAGGAGGAGTTGGCGGCGGCTCCGTTGAAATAATGGACACGACCTTGCGCGACGGCGAGCAGACAAGCGGCGTGAGTTTTATGCCACACGAGAAGCTGATGATCTGCAGGGCGTTGCTCGAGGACCTGTGCGTAGACCGTGTGGAAGTGGCATCGGCACGCGTCAGCGAAGGGGAACTCGAAGCGGTGCAGCGCATAACACGCTGGGCTGAATCGAAGGATTTGCTCGACCGCGTGGAGATTCTGGGCTTCGTCGACAACGGGAAGAGCCTCGACTGGATTCAACGCGCGGGCGCGCGCACTATGAATCTATTGTGTAAGGGTTCGCTACGCCACTGCCAAGGTCAACTCGGCAAAACTCTGCAAGAACATGCCGCAGACATCAGGCGCAACGTGATGATGGCCAACGAAAGGGGCATTGCTGTGAATCTGTATCTTGAGGACTGGAGTGGGGGAATGAAGGAACAGAAAGACTATGTCTTCAACTTGATGGATACCATCGTGGACCTTCCCCTCAAGCGCATCATGCTGCCCGACACCCTCGGTATCCTCAATCCGCTCGAGACGCTGAACTTTGTGCGGCAGATGGTAGAGCGCTATCCCAATGTCCACTTCGATTTCCACGCTCACAACGACTACGACCTGGCCGTGTCAAACGTCCTCGCCGCCGTTCTCGGCGGGGCGCAAGGATTGCACACAGCTATCAACGGCCTCGGTGAACGCGCTGGCAACGCACCGCTGGCAAGCGTGCAAGCCATTCTCAAGGACCACTTCAACGCCAAGACAAACATCAACGAAGTGGAACTGAACAAAGTGGCTCACATGGTCGAGAGCTACAGCGGAATAGCCATCCCGCCAAACAAACCTATAACAGGGTCGGCGGTGTTTACACAAGTGGCTGGCGTTCATGCCGACGGCGACAACAAGCAGGGCCTATATCAGAATGCCCTGAAGCCCGAGCGATTCGGTCGCCGCCGCGAATATGCACTGGGCAAAGCCAGCGGCAAGGCGAGCATTCGTATGAACCTCGAGGAACTCGGCTTGGACCTTAGCGACGAGGACATGAAAAAAGTCACCGACCGTATCATTGAACTCGGCGACAAGAAAGAACTCGTGACGCAGGAGGACCTGCCTTATATCATTCGCGACGTGCTTAAGCACAGCGAGGAGGACGAGCGGGTGCGTCTGCTGTCGTATATGGTATCTACGGCTTACGGACTGCGGCCTATGGCTCAGGTGCGGCTGCAGATCGACGATGAGATATACGAAGAGAGTGCACAGGGTGATGGTCAGTACGATGCCTTCGTGCGAGCCGTGCGCCATATCTACCGCGACCGTCTCGGGCGCAAGTTCCCATGGCTCTCAAACTACCGCGTCACCATTCCTCCCGGAGGCCGTACCGACGCCCTCGTGGAAACGACCATCGAATGGGTGTTCGAGGAAAAGAACTATCGCACTCACGCCTTGGATGCCGACCAGACGGAGGCGGCCATCAAGGCTACAATAAAACTGCTCAACATCATAGAACCTATATACGAAAACAAAGCCGAAGGATAACACGTCCTTCGGCTTTGTTGTAGAATGATAACAAGCCATTCGGCTTTGTTATAGCTAAATTAAAAAGTCCATTTGGTTGCTATCGTCGGGATGGCGTAGAACCTGTTGTTGATGCCATCGGCAGGCCAAATGAGATTGTTTGAAATCTCAAGCTCGGAACCGACGCTCCATTTGGCGGCATCATTGATGCGCGGCAGGTGCCAGAGATTTACCCAGAACTGGGGCTCGCTCATCAGCACCAAGCGACCGGATACGCCTTTGTCGTACCAAAGGTCGGCATAGCCCGAGAATGTGCACAGGCCGTGGGCGAAATGTAAACCCCAGACCCCGGTCAGCTGAAAACTATGTGAACAGCCGCCGTGGTTTTTGCGGTGGGCAAGGTATTTGTACATCAGCTGCACGGAAAGCGTGCGGGTGAAATCCTTGTTTGCCCAGTTCCATGCCGGGCCTACAAGATAGGCGTCATCGTAACCGTAGGCTGCTCGTTGCAGACCACCGTTGTACTCGATATGCGCTGCTATCGGAGCCTTCCAGAAACGCAGCTCGCGAGAAATCTCGCCATAACCGCTTTTCACAACATTGTCGCCGAAGTCGGCATCAATAAAGAAAAACGTACTGCCCCAACGGTCTGGGGTGAAATTCTCAACGGTAGCAGTCACGCGGGGACGGTTGGAGAGTTCATTGCCGTAGAGAGCGCGACCCAGGTCGTAATGTAACTGGACGTTGAGCTGAGCGGTTGCCGTGACCGTAGCAATGGTCATGACAACAAGAAGAAAACTTCTTTTCATTACTTTTGTTTGGATTGCTTAATGATTAATAATAAGGTATAGAACACGTGCCTTTTTTACTTTGGCGCTGCAAAAGTAGACTTTTTTTGTGGCTTGAGCAAAAAAAATCGAGAAAACATTTGGTCGTTTCGCAAAATGACCTTACCTTTGCACCCGCTTTCGAGAAAGAAACGCCTACTCTTAGAAAAAAGAGCAGACCTCGAAAGGGCGCTTAGCTCAGCTGGTTCAGAGCATCTGCCTTACAAGCAGAGGGTCGGCGGTTCGAATCCGTCAGCGCCCACCTAACACGAAGTCGGCTCCGTAGCTCAACTGAATAGAGCATCTGACTACGGATCAGAAGGTTGTGGGTTTGAATCCCGCCGGAGTCACTTCTTCTTTGACAATTTGATTGTCTGGGCGGATACCAGAGTGGCCAAATGGGGCAGACTGTAAATCTGCTGGTTTTTACCTTCGGTGGTTCGAATCCATCTCCGCCCACTGCAGCAATGCCGGTGCGTGCCAAGCGCAGAACAAGCTTACTTGATTATGCCGAAGCAAGCCCGGTATCGCAGCTTTTAATAATGCGGCAATAGCTCAGTTGGTAGAGCACGACCTTGCCAAGGTCGGGGTCGCGAGTTCGAGTCTCGTTTGCCGCTCTCACGGTGCGTTAGTTCAGTCTGGTTAGAATACATGCCTGTCACGCATGGGGTCACGAGTTCGAGCCTCGTACGCACCGCCAGATTTCGACAACATTTCCTTAAATCGAAAATCGCAATTTAACCTTGGTGCGTTAGTTCAGTCTGGTTAGAATACATGCCTGTCACGCATGGGGTCACGAGTTCGAGCCTCGTACGCACCGCACAGAAAGAATAATAGGGAACTTCCTTTGGAGGTTCCCTTTTTTTATCCTCTTTTTCCGCTAAATAACTAAAAAACGGCGGGAAAAGAAAACGCAAATGAAAATCTTTTAGTACTTTTGCATCCGATTAAAACAATAATCATCATGTTACTTCAATCTATAAATATCCGTACAAAAGCCTTCGCATTCATCGCTTTCGTCGCTTCTTCATGCGCCCTTCATGCCCAAACACCCGCCTTCGCTCGAGGTGCAGACGTCAGTTGGTGCACGGAAATGGAGGCCGATGGTAAGAAGTACTACAATGCCGATGGGCAGGAGACCGAGATCATGGCTCTGATGAAGCAGATTGGCATGAATTCCGTGCGCCTTCGCGTTTGGGTAAATCCCGAGAATAACTACGGCGCATGGTCGGACAAGGCTGATGTGCTCGTCAAGGCAAAACGTGCTCAAGCACAGGGCCTTGCCATAATGATTGACTTTCACTATAGCGATTTCTTCGCTGACCCCGGCCGCCAGGATAAGCCTGCAGCGTGGACAAGCCTGTCAATGGCCGACCTCAAAAACGCCGTTACATCACATACCGTCGACATCCTAAATGCGCTTAAGGCCGAAGGTGTCAGCCCTCAGTGGGTGCAGGTGGGCAATGAAACTCGCAGCGGCATGATATGGGACAGCGGAAAGATTGACTGGAGCAAGTCCGGCAGTGCCGCTTGGGCAAATTACATTGCCTTGAGCAATGCGGGATACGATGCCGTTAAGAGCATCGCGCCCCAAGCCAAGGTGATTGTACACATCGACAAAGGACCGGACGACAACGCATGGTTCTTCAAGGCTTTCAAGCAATACGGCGGTAAGTTCGACATGATTGGACTATCGCATTATCCTGAAAGTGATTGGAAAAACGAGAACGCTAAAACCATCGCCAACATCAAATCGCTTGCAACGCAGTTTAGCGTTCCGGTGATGATTGTTGAAACAGGCTATAACGCCTCCAATGAATCACTTGCTGCTCAAGTGATGAACGACCTGATGACGAAAGCAAAA
This sequence comes from Bacteroidaceae bacterium, assembly GCA_016286165.1. Taxonomy (GTDB): domain Bacteria; phylum Bacteroidota; class Bacteroidia; order Bacteroidales; family Bacteroidaceae; genus Physcousia. The sequence continues at coordinate 10,460 of JAEESE010000037.1, forward strand.
GCTTCGGCCCAGTGCGCAGGCGTATTCTATTGGGAACCCGAGGTCTACGGATGGTGGAAACCGGCCTATTACACCAAACTCGGATGGAATGCCTACAACAAGGGCGCCTTCACCTCGCAAGGGCGCCCGTCGGCAGCGCTCGCTCCATTCTTCGACCCTGCCGATGGCATCTCCAAAATGCAGGCTGACACTGAAGGCTGTACGGAAGCTGTATATAATCTGGCAGGACAAAAAACCACTTCCCTGAAGAGGGGAGTGGCTATTGAGTACGGAAACGGCCGTGCGCGCAAGGTATTGCGCCGATAACTGACTGGCCTCACGCCGTGATTACACACGGATTCTTTCGTTGTTATTACAGACTGATTAGCACTTTGTTATCAAGCTGATTCTTTCGTTGTCATTACAGGCTGAATAACACGTTATTATCATGCTGATTCCTCGATGTCAACATACGTCAACGACGGATCTTGTCGATGTTGGCGTCAATCACCTTTTGCACGTCTTCCATCTTGATCTTGCCCATCACCTGTACAATGTCGCAGCTGCCATACTCGGCCGAGGCAATCAGTATCTCACGGACATAATCATCGTCCGAACGAGTAAGGACACGCGTCTGCTCGTACTTGCCATTCGTAGACACGAAAGGCTCGTAGCCAGTGTCGTTAGCATTAGAGAGGGCATGAATAAAGCGCTTCTTAACGCGGTCGGAGCAATTGCTGAGGTTTAAGATTCGGACGGAGTTGATCGAACGGGCAATGTCGCTTATGTCGCCCTTAGGCAGCATGGCTGTTCCTGCCTTAAGCAATGCCGTAGGTATGCTGACATACTCTGAGCCGTCGGCTTGCCTGAAATCGTTGATAATGTCGCTGTAAGTCTTGCTCGAACTGCAGCCTGCGAATAAGAAGGCGCAGACGAGAACTACTGAAAAGTAATGTTTCATTGTTTAATGCTTGTGGGTTAACGTTCTAATATTGCCGAAAAGTATTATTCATTGATGAATGCCAATGGGGCGGCATCCCCATATCGGTTGAAAACCGAGGCGAAGGTAGCAACTTATTCTGCTTCAAAACAAGCTTTTTGCTGTTTTTTTAAGTTCGCAATACCCACTTTTATCTATTTTTCACTTCTGCAACGCTCTTTTTACCAAAAGAAAACATTGACAGCAACCGCAAATGAGCACTTTTTCTTCTCGCCGACGATTTTTTTCGACTTTTCCTTCGCTCGTTTTACTAAAATACTTAATTTTGCAACTGCAAACCCCTTTTAAAAACTTACAACTATGTTAGCAGGACTTCTTACAGGACTCGTAGCCGGACTTATCGCCGGCTGGATTATGAAAGGTGAAGGCTACGGCATCATCTGGGACATCATTCTTGGACTCTTGGGCGGTCTCTTCGGAGGCTGGCTCTTCGAGCAGCTCAACATCTCTTGGGGAGGATTGGCTGGTACTATCGGCACTGCCGTTGTCGGAGCCGTCATCCTCATATGGCTCTTCCGTCTTCTCCGCGGCAAGAAGTAATATCAGCTTAAAGACAGTTATCCAATCAGACCTCCACGTCTCCTGTGGGGGTCTGTTGTTTTTATATGACGGCAAGTGATAATTGGGCTGGCAAGGTCTGTTGGTTTTGTATTACAGCACGAAATAATAGACTGGGCCGATCGCATTTATCATTGGTTTGTATGACTACACATTAATTAACTTACGCACGCGCGCGAGGAGACTGAAATCACAAATGGAGCAGCGGTTGTAGTGATTCTAACGGACAGTACCCTGTTAAGGCACATCCCTTCGGGCCTTTTCTCTTCATATCCTTATTTCTCTTGCTCTAAATTTGCTCCATCTCTTAGCTACCAGCCTACATCATATCTCCGAATAATTCCTTTTTGTCCCTAAATACCCTTCCGTGTTTTTCCGATAATTACCACACCTTCCATTGTCTTCATCTGCGCTTTTTCCCCGTTTTCCTGTCCCATTCCGCCCCCGCCAGCTCCTCCGGCGGCCTTTTCCCCTACTTTTTTGCGTTATTTCTAAAAAAAGTTCATAAAACGTTTGGCGGAATGGAAAAGTCGCCGTACCTTTGCACCCGCAAACGAGAGGAGTACACCCCTGCGGTGCAGGGGCTGTAACTTACGCTCGCTCGTGAGCGCTCTTGAAATCGTTCTTTGAAAGATTAGCTAATAAGACAAAGTAGTACAGGAAGCAAGAAATTGCAACCGTCATTTCTTTATCCGGAACAGGTCACTTCGTCGTAGG
>JAEESE010000009.1 GCA_016286165.1 Bacteroidaceae bacterium
TGTCAACCCTGTCCACGAGATGGCAAAATAAAAGCCCTCAAAATTCTCCGCGGTAGAAATGCGTTGCAAAGGTAAGCGGATTTTTGAGAACCACCAAAAAGCAAGTCCGAAGTGTTAAAATTTAAAATCAGTTGATATACAGAGCTTTATCTCTATATGTTTTTCATTGTTTATAGTTGTTTAGAGGTCTCTAAATACAGTTCTGGAACGAATCAGCACCAATACTGGTGACGGATTCAGGAAACGTTACTGAGGTCAGAGATGAGCAATCCTGAAAGGCGTAATTGCCAATATTGGTTGTTCCTTCAAAAAATGTCAGCGATGAAAGGCTTATGCAACCTTCGAAGGCATTTTCCCAGATGCTCGTGACAGAGGAAGGAATTGTTACGGAGGTCAAAGATGTGCAGTCTTTAAAAACACCAGCTCTGATTTCGGTAATACCTTTGGGAATCGTTATCGTAGCAAGATTATGGCAGCCAATAAATGCAGCATTTTCTATGACTGCAGACTCTGGTAGCGTTATAGAGGTTAGAGCTGTACACCGCTGGAAAGCGTTTTGCATGATGCGTTTCAGTGTCGAAGGTAGTGTCACTGATGTGAGAGTCGTACAATTACCAAATGCCATATCACAAATACTGGTTACCTTCATCCTACGACCTTTATATAATAATTCGCTGATGATATTTGCCGTGTCAATTGGTAATAATTTATTGTAGCCTGTAACCATCAAAGCGTCATCGATAATCCTATAGCTTATATTGTCAATGAAGAAATTCGAGTCATCAATCTTAGTGAACCTATGGCCTTTTGTTGCGTTCCCGTTTGCATCAACCTTGACAACATAATCAGGCAATGCTTCTACATCCTCTTTGTCGCATCCAACAAAAGAAAAGGACAATATGCCCATCAGGGCAAAGAAAAGAAATGGACAAAATAACTTTTTCATTATATGATATAATTTAACGTGAGTTCGACGAAATATAACTGTCTGAAAAATTGGTAAGCGCTCAGGACAGCGGTCGGAACTGGCGCTGGTCGGGCACGTAGGCATATCCCTCGCGTGCGAGGGTGAGGCAGAGGTCGTCCTCGTCGGCATCGAGGGCTGAGCAGAGGTCGGAGAGTGAATCGTATTCGCCGTCGCGCAGCAGCATATTGACGGCGGAGAGAAGCATGAATGGGTCGCGGGGAAGATGGTCCATGGGTAATGATAACGTGATGTGGTTTCTGCTGCAAAGGTAAGCAAAATAGTTTGTTTAGAAGGGTAAGAAGGCTTTTTTTATCCTCGTTTTGCATTTTTCTTGCGCGTGAACATTATTATTAGGGAATCTTTTATTATTTTTGTGCGCGCTTTCTTGTTGCTGCTACGTTTGGTAGCTTGCACGAGGAGTCGCACTGATGCATAGGTATAAATCCATAATCTCAAAAATACATGAATTCTATGACAAGAATGGCTTTTATTGTTTGTCTGTTGTTATTCTTTGCTTCTCCGCTCTCAGCCCAAGACACAGCGGATCATGGTTTCATTCATCCGGGCGGATTGCACACTCAAGAGGATTTCGACCGCGTGAAGGCACAGATAGCTGCCAAGAACAAGACCGTGGTGAGTGCCTGGAACAAGTTGAAAGCTGCTGAATATGCGCAGAGCAGCGTGCAGACGTACCCCGTGGAGACCATCGTTCGCGGCGGCGGAAGCGGTGAGAACTATATCAATGCAGCGCGTGGAGCTACGATGGCCTATCAGAATGCCCTGCGCTGGAAGATTGGCGGCACGCAGGCTCATGCCAGAGCTGCAGTGCGCATACTGATGGCGTGGGCTGACAAGACGACGGCCATCAGCGGCAACAGCGACCAGTGCCTGGCGGTAGGGCTCTACGGCTACCAGTTCGCTCAGGCTGCGGAACTGATGCGCGACTTCAAGGGGTGGAACCCAGAGGATTTCGAGAAGTTCCGGCAATGGATGCTCACGTTGTGGTACCCCAAGGCCATCGGTTTCCTGCGCGGCCGCAATGGCACGTGGGAGAACAGCGGCAAGTGGTGGAAAGCCCCCGGCCACTATTGGTCCAACTGGGGCCTCTGCAACGCTTTGTGTGTGATGTCGATAGGCATTCTGTGCGACAACGTGCAAATCTACAACGAGGGCATCTCGTTTATTAAATACGATCAGGTGGGCAACTACACCGAACCGCCTACGCTTCACGATGTCACCGGTCACGACGGCATCACCGGCAAGGCCATCTGGAGCGACGGTCTGACGGAGTTCCTGGGCAACCTCATAGTGACCACCAGCCAAAGCGAACTGGAGACAGGCGCCTATGGCGAACTGGGTCAGATGAACGAGAGCGGTCGCGATACGGGCCATTCGGCCTTGGCTCTGGGATTGGCAGTGGATATAGCCAAGGTGGCATATAATCAGGGCGACGACCTTTTCGCCTATATGAACCACCGCTTGGCAGCCGGCATAGAATATGTGGCAGCGCAGACGCAGAGCGTGGCAGGCTTGCCGTGGACCAACTATCTCTACCTTAGCAGCGGCTATGCCTACACCGACGGACGCTCGTGGGTGATGACGGAGCCGGCCTTGGGCGCCCAGATGCGTCCGTATTGGGCTACGGTAATCGGTCTGTACGAAGGTGTGAAGGGCGTAGCGATGCCCTTTGCCGAGAAAGCCTACCAGCAGATGGGCATCGACGAGGGCGGCAAAGGCTCCACGAGTGGCGGCTATGACCACTTAGGCTATTCGGTGCTGATGAATACGCGCGAGCCGCAACTTTGTCCCGCTGACCAAGTGCCTACGGAGCTCACAGGGCAGATAGAATACAGCTCGTCGCTGTCTGCTACGCTGATTCCGAGCTTCGCAAACGAGAAGAAGCGCGGCCTCGTGGACGGCAGAATAACGAAGCACAACGAACTGGGCGCACTCGTCAACACATACTCGACAACGAAGAGCGCGCCGCTGGCCAAGGGCAAGACCCTACGCCTCATGCCACAACTGCCTGACGGCGAGGAGGACACGGGGAAATGGCAGTGGAACACGGGCGAGACGACGCGCGAGATAACCGTCAACACCGACTGGAGCTACGTATACCGTGTCACCTACACCAACTCGCGAGGCATAGAGAGCCGCCTGGCATTCTTCATCTCCACAACCGACAAAGGCGAGCCCGTGGGGATTAAGGAGTGCCTCGCACCAAGCACCTCCACTAATAGGGTGACTAAAGAAGGCACGGCTTATGACTTGCAGGGAAGGGTGGTTCGACGCTTTCGTGCAAACAACACATATATCGTGAATGGTAAGAAAGTAATGATGTAAGCAATAATATAGGAGATGGCACAAAGTCATAGAATAAGTCCCGTAGGGACAAAGGATTTTAGGCAGGGGTGCAACCCCTGCTTCATGACAGCAAAATATTTGAGCCCTGTAGGGGCGACGGAACAATCTTGCATGCTCCTGCGTACCTACGGCACTCTATATACCTTACCTCGTTGAACAGGGGTTCCGCTAGGCTCCTCCTCCGTCGCCAGAGGAGTTCTGGCTCCCCTCATCAGGCACGGATGGCCCAAGGGCAATCCTCTAAAGGCCTTCTTCACCCCTGCCTAAAATCCTACGCCCCTCTGGGGCTTTGTGCCATCTGCTATATTACGCCCATGATGTAAGCGTAAGATATGAACAGAATACTACTGGCTGTTGCCGCGTCTTGTTTATTGATAGGCGTAGGACACGCCCAGACCAACGATGTCAACGACCGTGCCCTCTGGGCAAGCATCAACGGCGCTAAGAATGCCTCGCTCGGCGATTATCAGCAACACACGGGCAAGGTGTTGGTGACGTGGCGCATGCTACCTGCCGATGATGCCAACACCAGCTTTGACCTCTACCGCGCCATAGGCAAGGGGGCGGAGAAGAGGATTGCGTCGAAGATAAAGAACCGCACCTGCTATCAGGACGGCTCGGCCAGCACGACGGCCGACAACCACTATCGCCTGACGTATGCCGGCAGTTCGGAAACACTCTCGGAATTCACATTGACCAAGGCGCAGGTGGCAGGCGGGCTGCCGTACGTCAGCATCCCGTTGGCCGACACGAAGGACGTGTATGAGAATACCGCGAAGGTTGTTTACACCGCTAACGACGTGAGCGTGGGCGACCTGGACGGCGACGGCGAGTTTGAATTGGTGGTGAAGCGTCTGCAGAGCGTGAAGGATGCCAATGGCAATGTCGTCAGCGACGGCTCAGGTGCCAGCTATTCTCAGAAGGACTGCTTGTGGGCTGTCATCTGGGATGCCTACAAGCTCGACGGCACCCTGCTCTGGCGCGTGAAAGGCGGGCCTGGCATAATCCTCGGCAACTCGTCGAGCTTTGCCGTGGCGGACTTCGACGGCGACGGCTGTGCGGAGATGGCGATTCGCACTTGCGAAGGCACGGTGTTCGGCGACGGCGAACAGATAGGCGACACCAACAACGACGGCAAGATAGACTACCGCACTTGGGGCAACCAGAATAGCAGCAGCCCGGGATGGGTTGACCACTACAACTCTGCCGGCCCCGAGTTCATAAGTATTATCGACGGGCGAACAGGCCGTGAGCTGGCCCGCGACAATTTCATCAACCGCGAGACCAGCAGCTCGTGGGGCGACGACTACTGGAAGCGTGCCTGTTCGTTCCGCGTAGGCGTAGGTTGTTTTGATGAGACTGGGCTGCCCAGCGCTGTCTTCGGGCGTGGCGTATATGGTCATAGTGTCATAGAGGCATGGGATTGGCGCAACGGACAGCTCACCCGCCGCTGGCGTTTCGACACCAACGACCGGGGCACGGGCAAGGATGGAAAGAAGCATAGCACTTATGCTGCTCAGGGCAACCACTCGCTGAACGTGGCGGACCTCGACGGCGACGGGCTTGACGAGGTGATGTATGGCTCGATGGCTGTCGACGACGACGGCATAGGCCTGTGGAACACTCGTCTGGGGCACGGCGATGCCAACCATGTGGGCAAGTTCCTGCCCGGGCGTGAAGGCCTGCAGATGTTCCATTGCCTGGAAACCGGCAAGACGATGGTGGCGTTGCACGACGCTCGCGACGGCAGCGTGATCTGGAAGAAGGATGCCGCCGACAACAACGATACGGGCCGCTGCATGGTGGCCGACTATTCGCCTGCCACGCCCGGCTGCGAGTTCTGCTACTACAAGAGCGACCTCTTCAACCAGGACGGCAACGCCACGGGAATCTCTACAGCCAACGACTGGAAGCCCGGGTTCGCTGCAGCCATCTGGTTCGATGGCACACTCTCGCGCCAAGGCCTTTCGGAGGACGGCATTATCCACAGCGTGCCTAACGGCCGCACCTTTACTATGTGGCGTTATAGCATGGCGATGATCAACGGCACCAAGGGCAATCCCTCGTGGTACGGCGACCTTGTGGGCGACTGGCGCGAGGAGATTATCCTGCCCGACGCCACCCGCCTTGCTGACATCAAGATATTCTCCACTTGGTATCCTACTACGCATAAGTTCCCATGGCTGATGACCGACCATTGCTACTGGATGAGTTGTCTGAATCAGAATGTCGGTTACAACCAGCCTACCAACACCGGCTACTATCTGGGCAGCGACATTAAAAAAGATGCCGAAGCCTGGGAAGAGGCCAAGAAGGTGCAGAACAAGGAGATAGCCACTGGCATTAGCCAGGTGCCGGACACCCGTCAGTACCCGTCGGGACAAGAGGCCCGCGACAAAGGCAGGGCGGCCGTGTATGACCTCCAAGGTCGTAGCATAGGCGCCGCATCGTCCCTCAACGCTCCTCTTCCTAAAGGGGTTTACATATTCAACGGCAAGAAAATAGTAAGACAATAATATATGAGATGGCACAGAAGATGTTTTATAAGACAACGAATTTTACGAATTTAACGAATTCTTTCTTGTCCTATAGCCCTAACTTTGCATGGCCACAATGAAGTGTAAATTCGATTAATTCGTATAATTCTTCAGACTCGCTTTGCTCGATGAAGCGTCCTTCGGCCGAGCGCGTTTCAATAAGACATTTTCGTGACTTTCGATGTAGAAATTCTAATTCGTCTAATTCGTATAATTAGTTGTCAAAAAAGAAGAATGTGCCATCTGCTATATTACGCCCAAATAGTAAGACAATAGATATAATCCTGAAGATGCAGAAAATGAAGTACATAGCGTTGTTGCTGTCGTTGTGCCCGCTATGGGTAGGCGCGCAGTACCGCTCTGCGGCGTGGTCGCCCGACAACGGCGACGGGACCTACACCAATCCTGTGCTCTATGCCGACTATAGCGACCCTGACGTATGCGCTGTAGGCGAGGATTATTATCTGACGGCTTCGTCGTTCAACTGCATCCCAGGACTGCCTATCCTGCATTCCAAGGACTTGGTGAACTGGGAAATCATAGGCCATGCGCTACAAGTGCAGGAACCTCGCAAGGTGTTTGACAAGGCTCAGCACGGCAAGGGCGTATGGGCACCGTCTATTCGTCACCACAACGACACATTATATATCTATTGGGGTGACCCGGACCAGGGCATCTTTATGGTGAAAGCCCCGGTAGGTGAAAAAGGAAAAGTGGAAAGTGGAAAATGGTCTGCGCCAATGTGTGTGATTGCCGGCAAGGGAATGATAGACCCTTGTCCGCTGTGGGACGACGACGGCCGCTGCTATCTGGTCAACGGCTGGGCTAACTCGCGTGCGGGTTTCAATTCAGTGTTGTCGGTGCGCGAACTGAGTGCCGACGGCACCAAGGCAATAGGCCTGCCACGCATTGTCTTCGACGGTGGGCAACTTAATCACACCGCCGAGGGACCTAAGTTCTATAAGCGTGAAGGCTGGTATTGGATTCTCTGCCCCGCAGGCGGCGTGGAGAAAGGCTGGCAACTGGCCATGCGCTCACGCTCGGTCTATGGACCTTATGAATGTAAACGGGTGATGGAGCAGGGCCGTACGGATATCAACGGACCCCACCAAGGCGCGTGGGTGCACACGGCTTTCAACGAGGACTGGTTCTTGCATTTCAATGACAAGGGAGCCTATGGCCGCGTAGTATATCTGCAACCTGTTGATTGGTCCACGGGCTGGCCGATTATGGGAAACCGCGGCGAACCGTATGCGCGGTACCATAAGCCGAAGTCTTCCTCTGCGATTATTGTAAATCCGCAGGAGAATGATGAGTTCAACGACGGGTTAGGGCTGCAGTGGCAGTGGCACGCCAACTATCATCAGTTCTACGGACAGCCTACGGCTAATGGCTGCTACCGCCTCTATACAATAGAACAGCCCTCGGATTTCCGCAGCCTATGGGACGTGCCCAACTTGTTGCTTCAGAAACCCACAGCCCCGCATTTCACCGCTACTGCTAAGGTGCGGCTGGCCTCTAAGGAAGACGGCCAGCGTGGTGGACTTGTCGTGATGGGACGCGACTATTCCGCTCTCGTCATCACACGCCAAGGCGACAGTTTCCAACTGCAGCGGCACACCTGCAAAGGTGCTGACGAAGGGCAGGCGGAAACTCGTCAGACTCTTGCTACGCTTCAGCCCTCCGAGCGTGATACCATTCCATATTCCCCGGCTATTTATCTTGACCTTTACTTGCGTATTACCGTCAGCGACGGTTCTGTCAGTTTCGCCTATAGCTCTGACAACAAACGTTTCCATACAGCTGGCGAGCCTTTCGCGATGCGGCAAGGCAAGTGGATTGGAGCTAAGTTCGGCTTCGTAGCAGCTTGCGACAGCCTTAAAGCTTCGCGTGGGTGGCTGGATGTGGATTGGATAAGAATCACTAAGAAATAAAAGATACACTTATGCGCAAACTCACTCTCCTGGTTCTGTTTCTGCCATTGGTGGCCGTGGCGCAGCACATATTGCATTCGCCCGACGGCCGGTTTGCTGTCGCTTTGCAGGACCTGACTTATGAAGTGGCGTTTTGTGGCAATAGCATTGTCGACAAGGGACAGTTGGGGGTGGAAATTGACAACAGCCTGTTTGAGTCCGCTTTGGCAGTGCCGCGTGGCCAGAACGATGATTGGTGCAGCGACCTGGAACTGCGCGGCGTGGAGCAGTCGACGGTGGATACCACGTGGGCGCCGCTCTATGGCGAGAATGCACTGATTCGTGACCACTACAATCAGTTGGTGTTGCACTATGAGAAGGGCACCCTCAACTCCAACCCGTCAGACCCAGGCGATGGAGGAGGGTATGACAAACGCAAGTTCTACGCCATGGACATCATCGTAAGGGCATACAATGAGGGCGTAGCCTTCCGCTATCATTTTCCCGAGACCTCCAATGGCCTATTCCTTCATGTTACAGGCGAGCGCACCTCATTCCGTTTGCCTGAAGGCACAAAGGCCTGGTACGAGGAGTGGGCGCAGGGGCCTTATGATAGGAGGAGTCTGACCTCACTTGAGGGAGCTTGGACGGAGAGTGAACGCCCCTTGCTGCTGCATCTGCCAGATGGAACTTGGGTTGCATTGTTGGAAGCGGCAATGAAGGATTACGCCAGGGGAAAGTTCCGCCTTAAGCAAGACAACGAACTGCAAGTGGCCCTATATGGAAGTGTCGACATAATATCGCCTTACGATACCCCTTGGCGCGTCGTCATGGCGGCAGAGCAAGCCGCTGAACTGATCAACAATAAGGACCTTGTGCTCAATCTAAATATGGAACGCGACAATCGACAAGATTGGGAATGGGTACGACCTGGCAAAGCTTTCCGTAGCAGTCGGCTGGATAAGGCTTCCATCATGAAGAGTATAGATTTCTGTGCACAGTTCGGCATTGACTACGTGGAGCTGGATGCAGGCTGGTATGGGCCTGAGGGCAAGGTAAGCAGCGATGCCCGCAAGGTGATTGAGACGCGCGATTTCACTATGCCTGAGATTTGCGCTTATGCTAAGTCTAAAGGCGTTGGAGTGTGGATTTACGTTAACCAACGGGCGCTCTACCGTCAGCTTGATGAATTGTTGCCTTTATATCAGCAGTGGGGTATAAGCGGTATTAAGTTCGGATTCGTGCAAGTAGGTAATCAGCAGTGGACCACTTGGTTACATAATGCAGTGGAACGCTGCGCCAAACATCATCTGATGGTTGATATTCACGACGAGTATCGTCCCACGGGCCTTAGTCGCACCTATCCTCACCTGCTCACTCAGGAAGGTATACGAGGTAACGAGGAGATGCCTGCAGCGACGCATAACGTGACGTTGCCATTCACCCGCTTCCTTTGTGGGCCGGCCGATTATACCCTTTGTTATTTCAATAACCGCGTTAAGAACACCCATGGCCATCAGTTGGCAATGGCTGCCGTTTATTACTCGCCATTGCAGTTCTTGTTTTGGTATGATCAACCCTTCCCCGAGGGCTGGGACGGGGAAGAACTGCAGTTTTGGAAGAATATCCCAACAGTGTTTGATGAGAGCCGTTGCCTCGATGGCGTCCCGGGCGAATTCATCGTTCAGGCTCGGCGTAGTGGTAAGGAATGGTTCGTAGGCGTGATGACCAATGAAGAAGCCCGGACAGTAACCATACCGACAACCTTCTTAGAAAGCGGCAAACGTTATAATGTCATGATTTACAACGATGCCCCGCAACTCAATACTCCTGCCAAGGTCGCCGTAAAGACAATTACCATCAAGGCAGGAAAACCTATCACCTTACCGCTGCAACCCAGTGGTGGTGCCGCGCTTCACTTGGTGATGAAATAATTAAACTTTTCATCCTTTTATTTTTCACTTTTCACTTTTCACTTTTCACTCTTAATCCTATGCATCTCCGTTCCATTTTTCACTTTTCACTTTTCACTTTTCATTTTTCACTTTTCACTATCCTGGCATCTCCAGTCTCTGCACAAGAAGACCTTCGCAACTACAAGATGGCGGGACCTTATGAAGTGGTGGCCCGCGACGGCCGGTACCGAGCATCGAAGGGCGGAAGTGAACGTGATATGTGGACTGCATACGAGTGCGCCAAACAGGGATATTCAGACAAAGCGCTGGAGATTATCAGTGCTTATGCCGATAAGCTCCAGCGGTTCGATGGTCACGATGCACCGCTTTGCTGCATTCAGGCCTACAATCTGGTAAGGGCGATGACTGTCTTGCATGGGGCGCAAGGGATGAAGAATGAAGAAATGGCTGCTGCAAGGGCGATGATTCGCCGTGCTATGATTCCTACTATTAATAAGTTCGAGGCCGACAGCCCGTATGCCAACGGCAATTGGGGCGCTATTGTTAACCGCCTGCGCATGGCCTGTGCTATCTTCTTGGAAGACAGCGTAATGTATAAGTCGGCTATCGACTATTTCCTGTATGCCAACGACAACGGGGCGTTGCCTAACTATGTCAGCGCTTCGGGGCAGTGTCAGGAAACGGGGCGCGATCAAGGACACGCTCAGCTGGGGCTTGGCATGATGTGTGATATCTGCGAGATGGCATGGGAACAAGGCGATGACCTCTGGGGCGCTTTGGACAACCGACTGATGAAAGGTATCGAATACACGGCACGTTACAACCTTGGCTACGATGTTCCGTTCGAGACTTGGAAGGATTGTACGGGACTCTACAATGACTGGACAGAGCCGGGAGCTATGGGGCGCGGACGCATCTGGGATATCTATCAGAAACCTTACGACCACTATACCAAGGTGAAGCATCAGAAAATGCCTTATACCAAGAAAATACTTGACATACAAGCCAAGGCGGAACGTCGGGGAGAGATGAAGGCGAATACCGAAGGCCGCACATTCCAGGCGCCGGGCGTCACCGAGGGAAAGAGGCTGCATCAGGTCTTCACTTATCCCGCACCCGAAGGTGCTCCCTTGAAGCACGACTACGATGTGTTCATTCAGCCGCGCGGAGCAAAGGAATGGACCAAGGTCGACACTTATATGGCGAAGGTGAATGCCTCCATTGGCAACAATAAGCATAAGGTATCAGAGATTTCATACTGCGTATTCGACTTCACTGGCGATGTGTTTGTGCGGGTAGTGACCAAGAACAAGAAGTTCAAGAGCGCCAGAATACGTCCCGACTATCGTGGCACCATAGCCAATGTGCAAAACGATTCCACGGTGCAGTTCATACTCTTCCAACCAGAGAACGTCAGCGTAGAGTTCGGCGATGGGAATACATACTCCATAACAGACAATCTATTGGTCTTCACATCAAAACCGCCCGTTAGCAAGGAAGAGGCAGAACGCGAGGCAAAAGCACAGGGGCGCCGCTTCATTTATTTCCCTCCAGGCTACTATACCCAAGCCGATATCGACAGCAAATGCAACTTCTCCACTCGAAGGGGTAGGGCTGAGGCTTCCAAAGCGGACGCATCACAGGGCGAGGCCGTTATTTATCTGGCTGGCGGCAGCTACTTCACCGGCACCTTTGCCATCAACGACGCTCACGATGTCAGCGTCCTCGGACGTGGAATAGCCCGGCCTGCCGACGGCTACGAAGGCGCTCATGTCTACCGTTCACGAAACGTGACCATCGACGGCCTTGTGCTAAATACATGTCCAATAGGCGAGTCGCAGAATGTCACTCTGCACGATGTCAGAAGTATTTCACACCCCTCTTGGGGCGACGGCTTGAACGTCTTCGGCGGCTGCTCGGATATCCTCATGGACCGCGTGTTCTGCCGTAACTCCGACGACTGCACCACAGCTTATGCTACACGCAAGGGCTTCAGCGGCAACACCCGCAACGTCAGCATGCGCAACTCAACCCTTTGGGCCGACTTGGCTCACCCTATATTCATTGGTATTCACGGTAATGCCGAGCGTGGTGACACTATCGAGCACTTGCGCTACGAGAACATTGATATCCTCGGACAAGCCGAGCCCCAAGTGGACTATCAGGGTTGCCTTGCCATCAATTGCGGCGACAATAACCTCGTACGTGACGTGGTATTCGACAATATTCGGATTGAGCAAATCGAAAAGGGGAGCATCGCACAGGTGAAAGTGGGCTACAACCAGAAATACTGCGCTGCACCTGGGCGAGGCGTTGAAGACATCACCTTCCGCAATGTTCGATATTATGGCGAACTGCCTCAAAGCATGTCAGTTATCAATGGCTACAACGACGAAAGACAAGTGCGCAACGTCACCTTCGAAGGGCTGAAAATCAACGGACAAATACTCCACGACAAGATGCCAGGCAAGCCAGGGTGGTATGCGACAGCAGACTTTGTCCCGATGTTTGTCGGTAACCACGTCAAGAACGTCATCTTCAGTAAGGACAGCCGCAGCACGCTCGTCAGTCAGTCGTTGGCTTACTGCTCATCGCAGGTGGACAGAGCTTTAGAGGCATTGCAGCCATTTGATTTCACGAAGATGCCAAGAAACATTCTTGACGGACAGACCGTCTGGAACCTCCGTGAGGCTAAGCCCCAGGAGTGGTGCTCCGGATTCTGGCCAGGCATACTTTGGATGGACTACGCCTACAACAAGAGCGAGGCCGTACAGAAAGCTGCCGAGGGTTACACCAACGCAATAATGCCTATTATCAGTAAGCCCGTCTTTGACCACGACCTCGGATTCATAACCATCAATTCCCTGCTGAAAGGCTATGAACAGACCAAGAACCGGCGATACAGGGAGCTGGCACTGCGCGCAGCCGACTCCTTGTCCACGCTTTTCAACCCAACCGTCGGCACTATACTCTCATGGCCGCGTCACGTTAAGGACTACGGCGGTCACAACACCATCATGGACAACATGATGAACCTTGAATTGCTCTTCTGGGCAGATAAAGAAAGCCAAATTGGGAATGGTAAATCGTCAAAAAGTAAATGGTATGACATCGCCGTCAAGCATGCCGAGACCACGATGAAAAACCATTTCCGCAAGGACGGTAGCTGTTATCATGTTGCTGTTTATGACACACTTACGGGAAAATTCATCAAAGGAGTGACGCACCAAGGTTATAGCGATGAGTCGATGTGGAGCCGCGGTCAGTCATGGGCTATCTATGGCTTCACGATGGTCTATCGCTTCACCCGCGACCCCCGTTTCCTCGACTTCACACAGAAAGTGACGGACATATACCTCAAACGGCTTCACGAAACCAGCGACGACTGGATACCACTGTGGGACATGGATATCCCAGAAGGAGTGCAAGGAAAAGAAGTGAAAAGTGAGAGAGTGAAAAGTGAAAAAAATAAAGATGTTTCAGCCGCCTGTATAGTTGCCAGTGCCTTGTTGGAACTATGCAACTACGTTGAAGGTGAAAAGGCTGTGACCTACCGTGATGCAGCCCTCGCGATGCTCCGTGACCTCAGCACCGACCGCTACCAGAGCCGCGACCGCAACGTCTCCTTCCTCCTCCATTCCACCGGCCATCATCCTGCCGGCAGCGAAATCGACGCCAGCATCGTTTATGCCGACTACTACTACCTTGAAGCACTGCTGAAGTTGTTCAAAGAGTAATATATAAGAGCAATTACTTGTCTTCTTTCATTTGCAAATTTGCCATAAATAGAGGAATACTAAACCTCTTTGACCTTCTTAACTAAAAAAATCCCCATACTTAGCTCTTCATTCTTTATTTTTTTATACCTTTGCCGCGAATTATCCGATATTAAGGTACCCGCGCGTGAGAAAAGCAATTAATCTCGCTCGTTGATGGTTACTTTTGCAGACCTTTTGTCTTAAACGGTTGAAGCTATTTAAAACATATCGATTCTGAGCAAGAATGAAGGTTAGAGTCGCGTTACCATACATCAGTGTTTGGGCTATTGTCATAGCCCTGCAATTTGTTGTCTGCTTGTCTACCGTAGCCGCACAGCGGCCCCGATGGGTGAGCAGCGGCGAGGCTGCGCTCAATGCTAAGCGTAGCAATGCCACTTATTATTTCAAGATTGTCCAGAACATAGGACCCAATCTCGCCCAGCTCAAGCAGAATAATGTGAAGGCTTTGTCGGAGTATATCGGTTCTGAGAACAATATTAAAGGCCTTACAGTTACCGATATGCGTAATCGTACAGAAGCTGGCACTGCCCATACTTCTATTGATTTCGACATGATGTTCACCAACGAGTTCACCAGCGATGTCTTCTATGCCGCTCTTGTTGATGAATACTGGGAAGTGGAGGGCTCTGGCAGTACGCCCGACTATCACTACTACGCGCTTTTCGCCGTTTCCGCCGATGGCGCCCAGCGCCCATCACTTGACCATTTCGAGATTACACGCCATTATGGTGCAGCACCTGCTGTCATGTCTGTTATCCCCGGTGCCGGCCAGCTTATGAAAGGTCAGCACCTGAAGGGCAGTCTAATGCTTGGCGGCGCAGCCATAGGCACCGGCGCTATCATCTTCTTTGAAAATCGCCGTGCTTATTATCAGACACGTATCATCGAGCAACCTAAGTTCGCTCGGGAATATAACTCCAAATCCAACAACTATTCCACGGCCCGCAATGTCGCCATTGGTGCTACGGGTGCTCTGGTCGTCTGGAGCATCATAGACGCGGCTCTTCTGCCGGGCGCCACACGCCTCAAGATTACTCCTGCGTCTTCTCTGTCCTTCGCCCCCGCTCTGATGAGCTCGCCCAGCGACTCCGGCGCAGGTGTCTCGCTGGCCTTTACGTTCTAAAAGCAAAAGTTCAAACCAAAAAGATGAAATATCTCCATAGTATTCTATCATTCATATTGATCCTGGCATTTGCAGCCTGCTCCCACGATCCAGTAGACACTACCGGCACCGTGGCTGGTATCGTTAAGGACGCAGTCACGGGAGCCAACCTCCAAGGTGCTCTTGTCTCCCTCGAAGGTGGCAATAGCGTCATCACAGGTGCCGACGGCCGCTATCAGTTCAACAACGTTGAGATGGGCACCTACAAAGTGTCTGTCAGCCGCACAGATTACGTCTCCGACGAGAAATCGGTACTGGTCAAGGTCCACGAGATTTCCAACCTCGACTTCAACCTTTATCCCGCAGGCTCATCATTGGAGGTCAGTCCTGTAGTCCTTGATTTCGGTAATACAGATACCAAACTCTCCATAGACATTTTCAACAAGGGGCAGGCATTGATGAGTTGGCAGATAGCTAATGACGTTGCATGGCTTTCCTGCTCCCCGATGTCGGGCACCGTCATCTCTAACCGTCGCACCTCCGTTACCATTACAGCTGACCGCTCCTCTCTTGCCCGGGGAACATATTATGGCAGTTTTGTCGTTACGTCTAAGGACGGAGGCAGTCAGACCATTCGCGTCCAGTTGACCGTCTCAGGCAATGATGCTTCCCTTCCACAGGTGTCGCTGATAGGTGTAGATGGCGTCACTGATGTTTCTGCATCATTCTCAGGCTTGGTTGTCAGCGTGGGTACTTCACGCGTCACAAAACATGGCTTCTGTTGGAGCGAGACACAGAAACCTACGCTCTCCCAGGGTCGCTCATGCGACCTCGGCGGTTTGAATGAAGCTCAGAACTTCTCGTATAATGTCACTGACCTTGCTCCTAACACCACTTATTATGTCCGTGCTTACGCCACTAATGCCGAAGGCACGGTATATAGCAGCCGTGAGGAGCGTTTCACCACCCAGCCTACCGTAGGACGTCCGCAAGTGGAGACAGGAGCCATCTCGCAGACAACATCATCGAGTGCAGTTGTTGCAGGTAATATCTTGGCTATCGGCCACGAGGACGGCATCATTCAGCATGGTCATGTCTGGAGCACCGACAACAAACAGCCCACCATCGCCAACTCCAAGACCGAGCTTGGCAAGACTACCAGGACCGGCAGCTACACATCTACGCTAACCGCTCTTAAACCGGGCACCTCATACTATGTTCGTGCTTACGCCACCAATGGCTACGGTACCAGCTATGGCGAGACGGAGCGCTTCACTACTGCCGAAGGTGATATCAAACTCACAACCTCGGCCGTTACTGATATCTCTTTCAATAAAGCTACCGGTGGCGGACGTATCACCGACCTCGAGGGCAATACCGTTTCCGAGCGTGGCATCTGCTGGGCCACTGCCGCCAATCCCACGGTATCCCAGAGTCATGCTGTCAGTTCCGACAAGACCGATAACTTCACAGCTCAGCTGACAGGCCTCGCTGAGAATACCACATACCATGTCCGTGCATACGCCAAGGCTGCCACGGGCAAGGTCTTCTATGGTCAGGATGTGCAGTTCACCACCACGCAGGACACCCATGCTCCTTCCGTTTCAGCCACCACCGTTTCGGCCGTCACTATTTCCGGCGCTACCTTGTCGGCCAAAGTCACATCCACTGGCGGTGGCACCATTACCGATGCAGGTTTCTGCTATAGCACCTCTGCCAATCCCACCACCTCAGGCACCAAGAAGAGTTGTGGGGCGCAGACCGCTTCTTTCTCTACCGCTATCTCTGGTCTTACGCCCAATACTCATTACTATGTCCGTGCTTATGCCGTCAACGAGCGCGGCACCAGCTATGGCGCCCAGGCCGAGTTCACCACAGCGGCTATCACACCTCCGGCTCTCTCTGCCGTTACGGTGTCAGCTTTGACATATAAGTCTGCATCCTTCGATGCCAAACTGACCACTGCTGGCAACGGCACCATCAAGCGCACAGGCTTCTGCTACAGCACCGCACATAACCCCACTGTCGGCAGCACTGTTCTCGGTTGTGGCACAGCCTCCACGCTGCAAGCCTCAGCTTCGTCGCTCACGCCGTCCACTACATATTATGTCCGTGCCTTTGCCGAATATGACAATGGTGTGGTCTATAGTCAGGAGCAGTCGTTCACCACCAAGGCCAAGCCTACTGATACCGATATCGACCTCGACGATTACAACAGCGACCAGCAATGGGATGGTAAGTAACCTATGAAACAGACCTTCGCAATGAAAAAGTTATTCTATATATTCCCTCTATTCTTGCTCGCGGCTGTGAGCCTGCTCTCGTCGTGCACCGACATAGATGAGCCGCGGCAGCCCGAAGGACCACGCACATACAGGATGCGCCTCTTGGCAGATATTGATATTCCCGGTGCAGCCGACACTCGTGCCGCTTACGCCTTCCCTGATAAGTCGCAGATCTATGTCCTCTTCCAGCAGGGCTCATCACCTGTTACAGGCACTGCCGTCTACAATGCCGCTTCGGGCATCTGGACCATCACTCCTTCGCAGTCGCTCACTGAGGTTGTCGACGGAGCATGCCAACTCTCTTATCTCATAGATGCCGGTCAGGCTTCATCAACATCGGTAGCTATAACGCAGTCCACGCGAATCTACAAAGATGCTACCGCCACCTATACGCTCTCCGATGACCTCCTTACCGTGCAAGGCCATTTCACGCCGACTCTTGGTCGTATCCGCTTCCTTGGTAAAGCAGGACAGACCTATACCTTCACAGGGTTGGCCCTCGCCACTGCTTTTGACCTGAAGAAACACACTATAAACAATGTGGCCACCAAGCTTACTGCTACCTGTGCTTCCAATGGCTATACGCCTTATTTCTACGCAACCTTCGCTGATCCTTCCGCCCGTCAACTGACCTTTGAGCTCACCTCTACCACAGGTCTCCGCCGTGCCTTCGGCGAAAACGTACTGCAGGCAGGTGTCAGCGGATATATCACTATCCCAACAGTTGAGAAACATGAAGGTTGGACGCTTGTCAACCTCTCTACTGGCAAGGAAATAACCTTTGGCACTGTGTCTAAACCCACAGCATCACAGATCTATAGCAACAAAGCCACGCTGACCGCAACAGTCACATCAAACGGTGGTGGCACTATCAGCGAGACAGGCTTCGTCATCGCTACGCATGCCACACCCACCACCAGCGACCGTCGTATCAGCTGTGGCAAGCAAACCTCCCTTTCCTCTGTAGTCACGGAGCTCAGCCAAACTACAAAATACTATGTCCGTGCCTTTGTCATCAATGAGATGGGCATTGCTTATGGCGAAGAGATAACGTTCACCACAGGCTCTGCGGAAAATGAAAACAGCAGCGTAGAGCGTGAGGACTGGGGCTCGGAGGTGAACTGGGATAATGACGGAGGTATATTTTGCCCCGATGCTAACCACCCCCATGCCATAGACCTTGGTATCGGCATTAAGTTTGCCTGCTGCAATGTCGGCGCCGACTCTCCTACGGGCTACGGCAACTATTATGCTTGGGGCGAGACATCTACGAAGAGTCAGTATGATTGGAGCACGTATAAGTGGTGCAACGGAACTTATTATTCTATGACTAAATATTGTACAGATTCAAAATATGGAATAGTTGATAATAAAACTACGCTTGAGCCTTCCGAAGATGCAGCTCGTGCCAATTGGGGCAGTTCATGGCGCATGCCTACTTATGCTGAATTGAAGAAGTTAATTGAACAATGCACCTGGACTTGGGTGACTGTCATTGGCGTGAATGGTTATAGGGTTACCGCCTCCAATGGTAATTCCATATTCTTTCCCGCTGTGGGGCATTGCGACGGCACGGGCCTCAATAACGTTGGCTCCTATGGTTATTATTGGTCGTCATCGCTCAGCACTGACAGTGACAACTACGCCCAATACCTCTACTTTGGTAGCAGAGGGTGTTATATGTACGGCTTTTACCGATGCCTCGGTCGAAGTGTTCGTCCAGTTACAGAATAATTGTTATTCAATTAATTCAAATTACTTTAGTTTATTTAAAAATCAGGCCGATGGCTGTCCGAAAAAAACCAATGAAACTTCAAGAGAGGTTTAAACATAGAAATTGTTTATCTGCATTCTTGTGCATCTTGCTGTTAGGAGCCTGTAGCAACGAGGCTCCTGAGACGCCGGGTTTTATCAACGACGATGGCGAACATACAGCCGTCCTCCGCTTCGAAGGAAGCCTAGAGACTTTTGATGGCGATACGATTACCACAGGCAAAGCTACCCGTGCCACTACCACAAGTTGGGCCAATGGCGCAACCCTTTACCTCCATTCGCCCTCCGGCTCCAGCACAACGAATTACGGCTATGCAACTTATAATAGTAGTTCAAAGACATGGACAGTTACCTATTCAGGCTCTTTGGTAAAAGATAAAGCGACGCTGTGCAATGTCTATTATTTCGAGAACCCGACGCAGACAAATTCATCCTCTGTTTCCCTTTCCGCCCAATCGACAGTCTATGCTGACGTTCAGGCAACCTATTATTTTAGCAACAATATAGTTACGCTTAAAGCTAAGCTCAAACCCCAGACAGCCCGTTTCCGTATAAAGGGCACCTCCGGTTCGGCCACAATTCAGGGCTTAAAAGTCTTTTCATCATATACTCGTAATTCAGGCACTCTGGCGAGCACAACAGCTGACCAGACATTAACAATTGCCAGTTCAGGCTATTCACCATATATCTATGCAAATCTCGTTAATGATCAAACTCGCCAATTGACGTTTAAGATCTCCTCAACTGCTGGCTATCGCCGTGCTTTCAGTACCGATGCCTTCAAGGTTGGCTCCACTGGCGTTCTTACTGTGCCAACCGCTGAAAAGCATGCTGGTTGGACTCTTGTCAACCTCTCAAATGGCAAACAGATCACAGCACCTTCCGTAGGCCTGCCATCCGTAACTGACATCCAGGCTGACAATGCTACTGTTAATGCTACCGTCACTTCTGTCAATAATGGCACAATTAGTGATGCCGGCTTTATTGTTATAGTGCCCCTAATCGGTGAACGAAAAATCAGTTGTGGCACAAAAACATCCTTATCTGCCGTATTATCTAATCTTACCCCAGAAACAACATATAAAGTCCGTGCTTATGCCACGAATGAGGCGGGGACTGCCTATAGCAATTATGTAGAGTTTAAAACTTCAAAGAACCCTGGTCTTACCTTTGGTGAACTATCCGCTATCAATATTCGTAGCACAAATGTCACGCTAACCTGCTCAGTCAAGGCGAGTGGCGATATCACAGTCAGCCAAGCGGGTTTTGTCCTTGCCACTCATACAGGTCCAACCGTCAGTGACAGGAAAGTAAGTTGTGGTGAGAATATGAGCCTCTCGGCTTCAGTCCCTCAGTTGTCACCTTCCACAACATATTATGTCAGGGCTTATGCCGTAAGTAGTATTGGCACCGTGTACAGCTCAGAAATCAGTTTTAAGACAGATAGGGAGCATATAGACACAGGTATTGGTGTTATCGACTATCCAGACGATGACCAGTGGTAATATCAGATTTCATGAAGAGTATGAGAAATAGGATCCATATAGCGTTTATTGCAATCTTGTGCATGCTGTCTGCATGTACAGATACCGACGATATTAAACAGCCTGATGCCCCTGCTACTTATAGCATGCAGCTTGAGGTTACGTTGACGAATTATAAGGACGTTGCCACACGTGCTACGACCTATTCCTTCGTCAACAACGATGTGGTATATGTTTTGTTTACAAAAGGTAGCACAACAATCAAAGGAACAGCGGTCTATAATTCCACCACTCGTTTGTGGACGATAACGTCGTCACAAAGTTTGGCAGAAACCTACGACGGCAGTTGCCGGTTAGCATTCTTGCTCGATGCTGGCTCCACTACACAGAATGTTGTTAATATGACTCAGCAGACGCGTCTTTATACCGACGATAATGCAGTTTATGAGTTCAGCGGTAACACTGTTAAGGTCAAAGGCACACTGTCGCCTGCCCTCGGTCGTATCCGTTTCCGTGGGGCGTCAGGGCAGAAATGTACCGTAAGCGGCTTGGCGTTTGCCTATTCCTTCAACCTCGACAGCCACACGCTAAATATCATGTCGAACAAGTTCAGTGCTACTTGCGCTTCAAATGGCTATACGCCATATTACTATGGAGTCTTCGCAGATGCTTCAAAGCGTGCACTGACGTTTGAAATTGATGAGACAAGTGGTTATCGCAGGGCATTAGGGGCAACTGCCCTACAACCCGGAAGCAGTGGCTATGTGATTATCCCCACCGCCGACAGTCATCAAGGCTGGACGCTAATCAATCTTAAGTCCGGAGATACAATAACCTATCCGAGTGTCGGCACTCCCACGGCAAGTGATGTATCTGTCAATGGCGTAAGCCTGACAGCAACGGTCACAGCAACGGGAGGAGGCAACATCAAAGGCTCCGGTTTCGTCATTGCCATCCATCGCACGCCTACAGTTTCTGACCGTAATATCAGTTGTGGCACAGCTACGTCGCTGTCTGCACAGCTTACAGACCTGCAGGCTCAAACCACATACTATGTCCGTGCTTATGCCACCAATGAAGCAGGCGTTACCTACAGCCAGGAAATAAGCTTTACGACGGATGAAGAGCAGGGCCAGGCAGAAACAGAGATTGACCGCGATGGCTGGGACTCCGACGATGATTGGAACGACTACAGCAACGATAATGTAGGACTGGACCGCGAAACCTATCCCGATGATGAGGATTGGAATTAATAATGAATTAATACACACATACGATATGAAAACATTCTTGAAATCTTTATTGCTGGCAACCTTAGCTTTGTTAATTGCTTGCAGCGATGTGTCAGATGAGCTTAATATTGATAACAAGAGTTCCAAGCTCACAGCCGAGTTGCGTTTCGACTGTGGGATAGAACGTTTCGAAGCTCAGACGCGAGCCACGACTTCGTCTTGGGACGATGGCGCCAAGGTGTATATTCAGTTCTTGGGCAACAACCGCGTCAGTGGCTATGCCACCTATAAGAAGAGCACGGGCGTCTGGACAGTCTATTTAGACGATGCTATAACGCAGGGACAGACTTCCACTTGTGAGGTGTATTATTTCGAAAATCCTGCATCCAGCAGTTCGTCAAACGTAACCCTCTCTGCAGAGTCTGCTGTCTATGCTGATAAGGCGGCAACATACCTCTATCAGAATGGCATAGTGACGCTGCAAGGCCACCTAAAGCCCCAAACTGGTCGCGTACGATTCAAGGGTGCCGCAGGCTACACCTTTATGCTTAAGGGCCTTAAATGGTACAGCGTATATAATGCCTCATCAGGCTCTCTGTCTCAGAACAGCGGACAGATGGGCTTGACCATCGGTTCCGATGGCTATACCCAATACGTCTATGCCAGCTATGAAAACAGCTCAACACGCCAACTAACTATCTCAAGTGCTCCGCAGGGTTCTTATGACAAAAGCTTCTCTTCCAGTGTTTTGGCTGCAGGCAAGAGCGGTTATATCAACGTTCCGACTTTAGACAACCGTTATGGATGGACATTGACAGGAACAAACACTGAAGGCCTTTATTGCCCCGACAGTAACCACCCCCACGCTATCGACCTCGGCATAGGCGTTAAGTTTGCCTGCTGCAACGTAGGCGCTGATTCGCCAACGGGTTATGGCAATTACTATGCTTGGGGTGAGACGTCAACGAAGAGCCAGTATGATTGGGGCACGTATAAATGGTGCAACGGTACTCAAAATTCCATTACCAAGTATTGTACACAGTCTTCCTACGGCACGGTAGACAACAAGACTACGCTTGAACTTACTGATGATGCAGCCCGTGCCAACTGGGGCTCCCCATGGCGCATGCCTACAGACGGCGAATTGTATAACCTCAATACTCGATGCACATGGACTTGGGTGACGGTTGATGGCATTAATGGTTATAGGGTGACCGCTGCTAACGGAAATTCTATTTTCCTTCCCGCTGCGGGGTATCGCTACGACACGTACCTCAACTATGTCGGCTCCACCGGCTACTATTGGTCGTCGTCGCTCTTCAGCGGCCTCAGCTACCACGCCCGCTACCTCTACTTTGATAGCAGCGACCACAGCATGAACCACTACTACCGCTGCTACGGTCGAAGTGTTCGCCCAGTCTATGATGAGAGATTAACTATTACCGCCAACGGCGTTTCTTTCAATATGATTAAAGTAGAAGGCGGGACGTTTCAGATGGGTGGAAACGGAGAATATGATGGATACCCTATTCATCAAGTTACTTTAACCAATGACTATTATATTGGTGAGACTGAAGTGACGCAGAAGTTGTGGACGACAGTGATGGGCTCTAATCCATCAGACTTTAAAAACTCAGACCAATTGCCTGTGGAAAATGTTTCTTGGAATGATTGTCAGACGTTCATCAGTAAGCTCAATACACTTACCGGTCGCACCTTCCGTCTGCCAACCGAAGCTGAATGGGAGTTCGCTGCGCGAGGCGGCAATGCCTCTGGTGGCTATACTTATAGTGGCAGTAATACAATTGGCGATGTGGCTTGGTACACAAGTAACAGCAGTTCAAAGACGCATGAAGTGGCAACAAAGGTTCCGAATGAATTGGGCATCTATGATATGAGCGGCAATGTATTTGAATGGTGTCAGGACTGGTCTAGCGATTACAGCAGCAGTGCACAGACCAATCCGACAGGCCCCACCTCGGGCTCCTACCGTGTCTATCGTGGTGGCGGCTGGTACGGCAACGACAACAACTGCCGCGTTGCGTTCCGCAGCAGGCGCGGCGCCTCGGAAACGCTCAACTTCCTCGGCTTGCGCCTTGCTCTCTAAGTTCCTGACAAAAAATGAAAAAGAAGGCACCCGCGGAGCTCCGCGAAGGGCATCAAGCCCAAGCAAGGAGCGCCGAGGGCGAAAGATGAGACAACACCGTTATCTGAAAGGTTGCCTAAAGGGTTGTCTGAAAGGTTGCCTAAAGGGTTGTCTAAAACTACAATAAGCATTTGCATCATGATGTTTTACAACAGGTATATCAGCAGGAAGGAAATGGCCGACAGCATTGGGATATCCACAACCTCAGTCCAAAAACATATCAACAAACTAAAGGCCATTGGTGTATTGAAGCGTGTTGATTCAGCGAGGAATGGACACTGGAAATTTTTAGATGATGAGACAGTATAATAGAATATTACTCGCGGTTCTTTTGCTGCCCTTATGCATCGCACCCAGCGAGGCAGGCACGCGCCGCGCTCTGATTTTCGGCTTAGGGCGGCAGCAGGACACGCGGTGGAGCCGTATTCATGGCGACAACGACGTGGGGTATGTGCGGCAGATGCTGGTGCAGCGGGGATATACGGATATACAGGTACTGAAGAATGAGAGGGCGACGAAGTTGGGCATGGTGGATGCATTGATGGACCTGATAGCACGCTGCAGGAAGGGCGATGTGGTGTATATCCATTATTCAGGCCACGGGCAGCTGATGACAGACCTCGACGGCGATGAGGCTCTGAAATGGGACAATAGTCATGCTGCGTGGGATGAGGCCTGGATCCCCTACGACGCTTATATGACCTACGGTCCTGAGGACCGAGGCGAGAAGCATTTCTGCGACGACGAGGTGGCATTGTACCTGCAGGCTATTCGTCGGCGGATAGGGCAGAAAGGCCGGCTGACGGTGGTGGTGGATGCCTGCCATAGCGGTGATGCTACTGCCGGTGTGGACGATGAGGCGGTGAGGGGCATAGACACGAAGTTTGCCATTCCCCGTAATCCTGCAACGGAGATGGCCGCAGAACGGGTGGCGGAGGAGTGGCAGACTATAAGTGCCTGCAAACCTTATCAGCTATGCACCGAACTGAAGGATAAGCGGGTGGGAAAACTGACGTATGCTCTCTATTCTTTAGGCTTGGCTATTGACAAGATGACCAACGCGGAACTCGAAGAGGCCTTAGCCGCTTTTATGGAACAGCATAAAGGGCGGTTGCCGCAAACGCCGATGGTGACGGGGAGCGCTGCTTCGCAGCGGTGAGATTTTTGAGTGCTGCTTCGCAGCGGTGAGAGGCGCTTCGCGCCGGTTAGTGGTTAGCAGTTAGCAAAAGTATCGTCTTTCGCTCGTCCCAACGGGACGCTTGACACTTCAAGAACTTCTTTAACTACTTTAACTCCCTTAAAATAAGGGTTACCTTTTAAAATAAAACGCTTTAACTGATAGAGCGATCAAGGACATAATGGGACAGAATATAGGATTATTCACCAGGCGACAGTATGCCGATGCCGAGGTAGTGGAAGCGCTGCAGCGGCGCGAGCGGCAGATGGAGGAGTGGTTCTATCACAGGGCCAAGCGCTACTTCGACGACCATTTCAATGCCGTGTTCTTCGACAAGGACCGCAAGCAGGAGATATTCCAGTCGGGATTCCTGAAGCTGTGGATGGAGATAGATAATCGCCGCATACGCGTCGAGGATGGCTTGGTATGCCGTCAGCAGGCCGACGGAAGGTATACTCCGTTGACGTGTTCGTTGACGACCTTCCTGATGGCTTTCGCACGCACTGAGCACCGCGAGCTGGTTCGCTCAACCAAGGAGGAGACATACGCGGAGCTGTTTGATGATGTGGAATATGCTAATGTCATGCAGACATCGTTTGACAGCGCCGAAGATATAGATGAACAGAAGAACCGCATCATAGATGCCTGCATACAGCAGATGTCACCCACATGCGTGGAAATCCTGACACTATTCTATTACAAGGAGAAGAGCCTCGACGAGATTCTCGAGATACGCAAGGACAAGAACTCGAGCAAGAACGGGCTTAAGACCGCGAAGAACAAGTGCATGAATACGCTGCGAGAACGGGTACAGGCGAAGATGGCTGCCTTGCAGCGGTGAGATTTTTGAGTGCTGCTTCGCAGCGGTGAGGAGCGCTTCGCGCCGGTGAGGGGTTAGAGCGCCTACGGCGCGGTGAGCAGATTGGCGTTTTTTTGGGGAAGTTAAAGAAGTTAAAGAAGTTAAAGAAGTTCTTGAAGTGTCAAGCGTCCCGTTGGGCCGAGCGAAGGACGATACTTCTGCAAACAGCTTGAAATAATAAGAATGGAAGACGAAAGATTTATTTTACACGAGGCTGATGAGCTGGATAGGCGCATCATAGAACGTCTGGGGGAGCGCCAGGCGAAGCTGGACCGCATGGCGGAGATGGAGCGTGGAGCAAAGCGCACCAATCTGCGCCCACTGGCAGTAGCCCTTAGTGTGGCGGCCTGCCTGGCGGTGGTGTTCCTGATCTCGCCTCTATGGCGTAGTTCCCTCTCGCCACTGGATGAGCTGGGCATAGCAGCACCGTCGATGGAGAACTATCGTGCTGCCCAGCCTGAGTTGACAGAGATAATGCAGCTTATAGAGGCGCAGCGCTATGACGAGGCTTTGGCACAGGCGGAGAAGGCTCTTGGCCGTTCCGACGTGAAGTTGGAAGAGCTGGATTATGCCTCGGCCACTAGTGGCGACGAAGCTGTCGCCTATGAAGCGGCGGAGGAACTGGTGTATAACAGCGAGCTGCGCTGGACATACATATATCTGCTCGTGCGCGCGGAGAAGAATAAGGAAGCGCGACGCCAGCTGAAGATATACCTGAAGGATTCCAAGGATGCAGAGCACGAAGACGAAGCCCGCGCGCTGCTTGAGAAAATAAAATAAAAAAGTTTGGTGGCAATGGTTACTTTTCACAAGAACCTGCTTTAACTTACAAAGCAACCCAAATTTTAAACTCATAAACAACAAAACAACAATGAAAAAGATTATCATGATTGCCGTAGCTCTGATGACGCTGGGCATTAACGCAAACGCACAGGATCTGGAAGCAACAAAGGAACTGGTGAAGGAACGCCAGGTGTTGGCAAAGGCTTCGAAGAAGCAACTCACCGCCAGAGCCTCGAAGGCTGCACGCAAGGAAGCTAAGCAGTACAAGAAGAATGGCTGGGAAGTGAACCCCGGTGCGCTGCCCATGGACAAACAGCTGGACCGCGCCTACCAGATGCAGTATGAATTCGAGGAGAATATGATGCCAAAGTACATCATGGGCGAGGCACGCAGCATTGGCGAGACTTATGATGCCGCCAAGATGCAGGCTTTGGAACTGGCTAAGCAGAACCTGGCCGCACAGATACAGACTGAGATAACCGCGCTTATCGAAAACACGGTGGCCAACCGTCAGCTGGCACAAGAGGAAGCAGCAAGCATCACAGAGAGCGTACTGTCGAGCAAGAACCTGATTAGCCAGAATATAGGTCGCACAATCAATGTGGTGGAGGTTTATCGCACACTGCCCAATAAGAATAAAGAGGTGCTGGTGCGTATAGGCTACAACACGAAGATGGCTATGGAGGCTGCACGCTCCAGCGTGCGTGAAGACCTGGAGAAGAAAGGCCACGACCTGCATAAGAAACTTGACGAGGCTTTAGGATTTTAACCGGAGAACACGCATTATTTGCATTGAGAGGCAAAACATTCGTCTTAACTTCTTTAACTCCATAACTTCTTAACTCCTTCATAATAACCGAGACTTGAATTCTAATATCGGCATACGGCTATGAAGAATGTGTTACGCCTGACAATAGCGCTGGTCCTGCTCACGACTGTCGTGGGCAGGATGCAGGCGCAGACGGGAAATGATGCGCGGGCTAAGTTTGATGCCTTTCGTCAAGAGGCACAGCAGCGCTACGCTGACTTCCGCAGGCAGGTGAATATGAAGTATGCCGATTTCATGGAGCACGCATGGAGTGAGTTTGTGGCAGGCCCAGCCATAGCTATGCCCAAGGATCAGGAACTGCGACCACAGCCTATGCCGCGTCAGGACTGGGATAAGCCAGTGCAAACGAGGCCGATAAGGGTGGAGGAGGTTGTGGCGCCTGTGTTGCCTAAACCGCAGCCCATGCCAATAAGCCCGATAGGTGAGGAACAGAAACCTAAGGACACGCCTGATGCGGAACCGGAAGTGACGCCTGATGTAGAACCTGAACAGGTGCCGATAGAGCCGCAAGCTGAAGGAGTAGACTTCGTGCTCTATGGCACACCGCTGCATGTGAGATTCAGTGATAAGTTGAGATTCACGCTGAACGACGTCACTGAACGGACAATAGCCGAGGCTTGGCGAAGGCTTTCGGGACCTGACTACGACGCTACGCTGACTGACTGTGTAAGCTTGCGACGCAAGATGCACCTCTGTGATTGGGCTTACCTGCTGATGTTGGAGCAGATGGCGAAAGCGTGTATGGGCGGAGGTGATGCCGCTACGCTGATGATGGCTTATATGTATTGTCAGACAGGCTATCAGATGCGCTTGGGAATGGTGAAGGGACACCTCGTGATGCTCTTTGCCAGTGAACATCAGATCTACGAGCAGAACTGCTATGAGATTCGTGGACAGCGCTACTATGCGTTCCTGAACGAGGCGGGGCGTATGCAGGTCTGCGACCTCTCATTCCCAAAAGAACAGCCCCTGTCGCTGCTTATTGCTGAGGAACAGGCTTTTGCTATGGATAGGGGAGAGGAGCGTGTGCTGCAGTCGGTGCTCGACAGCACGTTGACGGCAAGGGTGGCGGTAAACCGAAACTTAATAGCCTTCTATAATGATTATCCGTCGTCGATGATTGGTAATGACTTCATGACGCGCTGGGCTCTGTATGCCAATACCCCGCTGCAGGCTGAGGTGCAGGACCAATTATATCCTCAGCTGCAGGCTATGACCGAAGGTAAGAACGAGTACGAGAAGGTCGGTGTGTTGCTCTCTTTCATGCACTGGGCTTTCGATTACAGACAGGATGATGAAGTTTGGGGGCGCGACAGGGCTTTCTTCGCAGAAGAAACGTTGATTTATCCTTATTCAGATTGCGAAGACCGTAGTATTCTTTTCTCGCGTCTTGTGCGCGATGTCTTCGGGTTGGAAGTGGTATTGGTGTATTATCCTCGCCATATAGCCACCGCCGTGCATTTCACGACGGAAGTGCCTGGCGACTATATCTCCCTCGGAGGCCGCCGGTTCACTATCTGCGATCCAACCTATATAGGTGCAAAGGTAGGCCAGACTATGTCGGACCTTAACAACGAGAAAGCAAAGGTTATTCTGCTCAAATAAAGGTGATTAAAGTCAATGGTGCCACCTATAAAATCTAGAAGCGAACAGTTGTGGGGTATTTGCTTAGTAGATAAACTGTATAGAAGATTGCGGCCGGTGGGCAATCAGTGCCCCTTTCGTTTCAGCCATAGCCGGAGTAGGGGGTCGGCAATGGTGTAGGTGCGCTCGCGCTTGGTGATGAGGTCGTATTCGAGGAGTTTCTTCTCGGCTGATTGCACGGCACTGGCTGATTTGAGTTTGTGGCGCTTGACGAAGGCTGAAGAGGTGATACGTTCTGCGAGGCCAGCATTGCTTATGGCGTAAAGCAGTTCTTTCTGCTGCTCGGTTACGTATGACAGTTGTTCGCGCAGGCGCGTATCGCAGCTGTCTGTATAGTCTTCGATGAGCTTTGCTGCCAGTTCTTGCGTGCAGGTGTCGCCGCTCTGCATCGTCGAGAAGGCATCGTGGAAGATGCGCTGTACGTAGAATGTTACGCCTTCGAACGTCGTATAGACGTAGTCGATGGCTGCGCGATCCACTCGCATCGCTGCCTTGTGGAAATGGCGGGTCACGAACTCGGCATAGACGTCTAATGCAATGGGCTCGAGCAGGAGCG
The DNA here is from genome assembly GCA_016286165.1 of Bacteroidaceae bacterium. GTDB lineage: Bacteria > Bacteroidota > Bacteroidia > Bacteroidales > Bacteroidaceae > Physcousia. Next base: position 29,347 of record JAEESE010000009.1, read on the forward strand.
TGGTCGTGCTGTTGTAGAAGGGTCGTGCGCTGGAGTGGAACATCTCGTCCATGATGCGTCGCTCACTGCCGGCAAAGATAAAGCAGGCGTTGCCAAGGTGCTGTATGTGTGACCTTAGAAGTGCCTCGACGTTTTTCTCGGGATAGTTCACTATTTGCTGAAACTCGTCAATGGCCACTATGCAGGGTCGCTCGGCATGCTCGAGAAACTGGCATATCTCGTCCCAGGAATAATCGGGGTTGGTGATGTCGCCAAGTTTAAGGTCGAGTGTCGGTGATGCTTGAATGGCATCATAGCCGAAACTGGCACTCAGCGAGCGCACAATCTGTGTGAATGATTTCAGCATTCGCTCGCTCCGTGATGCCACCTGCCGGAAGACGGCGTGGCCAAGCTCAAACATAAATTCGCGCAGGCTTGTAGTGTGCAGTATGTCGATGTTGATTATGTAATAATTGTCTGACAACTCGGGCTTATTGAAGCAGAAGTCCATCAGGCCGGTTTTGCCGACGCGCCTAGGCGAGAGCAGTACGACGTGCTCCTGATTCTGCAGTCTCCTGATAAGGGTTGAGGCTTCTGCTCTACGATCACAGAATAGGTCTACAGGGATTTTTCCTGATATTACGAACGGGTTGCGAATCATTTTCCTTGTTCCTTTGCGTGGTTTAGCATGTTAGTTTTCAGACGCAAAGGTAAGGTTTTATATTGATTATGCAAAACAAATTATGCAAAAAGAATAATTTTTATGGCATAATTTGATCGGCGTGCGGGTGAAGGTGCTGCTGCGGTCACTCAGAACCGGTAGCCGAATGCGGTATAGACGGTCCAGTAGGAGGTGTAGCCGTGGTCGCTGGAGTTGTGATAACGGAAGTGGTTGTAGTGGCTGTAGGCACGTAGGTAGTAGCGGTTGTGCTGATAGCTCACGGCAAAACGAGTGTCGAAGTTCCAGGAGACGCGGTTGTTGATGTGCTCCTCGCCGGTTTGTACGAGGCGGTATTCTTTCATGTCATCGCTGATGTCGAGGTCGTAGGTGCATACGGTGATACGGTTGTAGAAGGTGAGCATGGGCACGGCCATGGCGCTGATGAGCCAACCGCGGGCAGGAACCCAGTTGTAGGCATAGCCTGCGCCTAAGCTGGCTTGCGTGAACTTGAACTTGCCGACATCGTTCATCAGCACTTGCAGCAGGAAATTATGGGGGTCGGCAAAGGCGACGCGCGAATGGTAGTACATGGCACCTGCCACGGGACTGCCGGCGGAGCGCAGTTGCTGCAGCGACTGGTCATAGGCTGCGGCATAGGAGAAGCGCTTGCGGTTGAACATGTAATATGCGTCGAGGAAGAGAGAACGCATGCGCAACGGGTTCTCGGTGCTCCATTCCAGTTGGTCGGAATAGTCCTCACCCTTCCTGCTTATCTCTGGCTTGCCTGAACGGTAGCTGTTGATGCGCAGGTTTATGCCGTAGCTGCCGCCTGTAGCACCGAATGAGAGGGTTTTGCAGTCGCTGCCTATTATGGCACGCGAGAGGCCGAGCCCATAGCCTCGGTAACCCGCCCAGGCTCCGATGCTGACGGTGGGCCCGCTATGTGTTGCGGCAGTCCATGTTGAGCCATCCTCCAGATCGTGGTCGGTTGCCGTCATATGAAGGTCTGCATTGTTTATGTCGGAGCGTATCTCTGCAGACCATGGCTTCACGGGCTGTCCGACATAGCTGCGGTCCAGTCCGCTGACTGCCGAGGAGTCGACAAATTCCTTCAGCTTGAGCAGCAGGCGCAGCGGCAAGGGTTTGGGCTTGGCGGTGCTCTCCTGCGCGGTGCCCTCTTGTGCGGTGCTCTCCTGCGCGGCAAGCGCGCACGGCAGCAATGCCAGCATGATGATGGCTAAACCTTTCAAAGGCCAAGGACTTTTCATTGGACTACAGTCAGCATGTTTTAGGGTTGACGCTACAAAGGTATAATAAAAAGTTGAATGAATGACCATAAGTGACTGAAAGTTTAGAAATTTCCAGTCAGACGTTTTGCGCTACACGACCGTACATGTAGCGTCGCACGACCGTACGTGTAGGGCTGCATGGCCGTACGTGTAGCACCGTACGACCGGATGTGTGGGGCTGCATGGCCGTATTTGTAGAGCTGCATGGCCGTATTTGTAGAGCCGCATGGCCGTATTTGTAGCGTCGCATGGCCGTATTTGTAGAGCTATTGAGCGCTCGGTGAGGCTTAGCTACAAGAATTTTGAGTGTGCTTTGTATTCATTTTCACCCATTTGTTTTGCGTAATGAATGGAATGTGCTACCTTTGCAGGCGTTTTAAAAATATTACATTAATAATGAAACAGTATAGAACTCTTTTATCAGCGGCTTTCGCTTTGGTTATGCTGATGGCTTCCCAGATGGCTTCGGCTCAGGGAAAGCGCATCAGCCGGATGGAGTATGACGGTGAATATGTGGAATTGTATTATAATGACCAAGATCGCGTTGAGACCGCTTACGACAGTGAATTCGGCATGCAGCACTTCACCTACGAGGCAGACCGCGCTTACACGGAGTGGCTGATAACCACGGGCTTTACTTTCTATGACGGAACCCGTTTGTCTGGTATCATTGAAGACGAAAGTATGTTTGCATTTGAGTGGAATGGTGATGTAATCACGCGTATACAGGAGATAGAAGATGGGGAGGTAGAGGACGAAGGCGAACTGACCTATTATGACAGAGAGTGTAATGTTCCCGCCCTCTCGCAAGCTTTGGCCATCATGGCAGGTGTTTTTGCGGAACCTGAGGAGCTTGCTATTATCTATGGCTGCTATGCTCTGAAAGATTATTTCGGCACGCCGGTCCGTAAGCTGGTGAAGACATCCCATTTGAGGGAAGGTATTGACGATGAGTATGACCACTGGTTGTATGATGTGACATATGATTATGATTTTGATTCCGACGGCTATGTGACTAAGGTTAAGATGCATATAGAAGAGGAGCATTGGGATAGAAGCAGCGGTACAGGACGCCGTTCTAATGATGAGTTTATAAACATCTTCTGGGAGCCTACGACCGGTATCAAGAACGCCGTCGATAGTCGTAAGACAAAAGGCACGGTCTATACGTTGAGCGGACAGAAGCTGACACATAAATCCGCAGGTGTGTTGAGGCCTGGCGTATATGTGGTTGATGGCCGTAAGATAGCAGTGAAATAATTGATAACCAAATAAATAAATAAAAAAGAATATATCTATGGCAAACAATAACGAACAGCAAAAGCAGGGGCAGGTTCAGGTGAACATGACTCCTGAAGTGGAGAAGGGTGTATACTCAAACCTCACCATCATGGGCTTCACGCCTACGGAGTTTATAATGGATTTCGTGTTCCATCACCCAGGTATGCCGCGTGCCAACGTGCAGAGTAGGGTGGTGATGTCGCCGGTGCAGGCCAAGCGTCTGATGCGCCTGCTGGAGCAGAACATGGCCAACTACGAGAAGAACAACGGCGTAATAGCGCTGCCCGAAGACAACAAACCCATGGGACCCATCTCACCCTTTAAGGTTAATTGAGGTAGAATAACACGACAAGCAATGAAAAAGAACTTAGAGACGCTGTGCATCCATGGCGGATGGCGCCCCACGAAGGGACAGCCACAGCAACTGCCTATCATTCAGAGTACTACGTTTAAGTACGACACCAGCGAACAGATGGCCCGCCTCTTCGACCTCGAGGAGGAAGGCTATTTCTATACACGTCTGGCCAACCCCACTAACGATGCCGTGGCAGCGAAGATAAACGCCTTGGAAGGCGGCGTAGGCTGCATGCTGACGTCATCCGGGCAGGCTGCCAACTTCTACGCGGTGTTTAATATCTGCCAGGCTGGCGACCACTTCGTCACCTCCAGTAATATCTATGGTGGTACCTACAACCTCTTCGGCGTGACGATGAAGAAGTTGGGCATTGACAGCACCTTCATTGATCCGGACTGGGACGATGACCGTATCCGTGCCGCTTTCCGTCCGAATACCAAGTGCTTCTTTGGTGAGACTATTTCCAATCCGGGCGGCAATGTGTTTGATATAGAGCGTTTTGCACGTCTGGCTCATGAAGCCGGTGTGCCTCTGATTGTAGATAACACATTCGCCACTCCTATCAACTGCCGTCCTTTTGAATGGGGTGCAGATATCGTGACGCACTCCACGACAAAGTATATGGACGGTCATGCTACGCAGGTAGGCGGCGCCATAGTGGACAGCGGTAATTTCGACTGGGATAAGTATGCAGATAAGTTTCCGGGTCTGACAACTCCAGACGAGAGTTACCACGGTCTGACCTATACCAAGGCATTTGGCAAACAGGCGTATACGACGAAACTGGTGGCACAGCTCATGCGCGACCTCGGCAGCATTCCTTCGCCTCAGAACAGTTTCCTGCTGAACCTCGGCCTCGAAACGCTTCACTTGCGCATGCAGCGCCACTGCGAGAATGCACAGCGTGTGGCCGAATGGCTGGAGAAGAATCCTAAGGTGGCATGGGTGAACTACTGTGGACTGCCGTCGAGCAAATACTACGCTTTGGCTCAGAAGTACATGCCGAAGGGCTCTTGCGGCGTAATAGCCTTCGGGCTTAAGGGTACACGAGAGGATGCAATACGCTTCATGGACCGTCTGGACTTCGTAAGTATTGCAACCCATGTGGCTGATGCTCGCACCTGTGTACTTCATCCTGCCAGCCACACCCACCGCCAGCTCTCTGATGAACAGTTGCGCGAAGCCGGCGTGGCGCCTGACCTCATCCGCCTCAGCGTCGGCATAGAGAATGTCGATGATATCATAACCGACCTCGAACAGGCAATGGCGTAGAAGAGGCTGATTTGACCTCGCGCGCGCGTACATTATTTTATATATAGAAAGTGGAGAGTGCCGGTATGGGCTGACAAACAGTCCCGAGTGTGGAGATTATTGTTTAAAGAATAAATGTCTTTGAAGGCTCATTTCATGCGTTATTGACGGCTCTAATAGTTAAACTTTCTTAAATATTCGCCTTTTTGGGACTTTTTTATGCCCTCAGACCAAAATAATGGCCCTGAGGGCATTGTCATTTGGGGAATTATGTCTACCTTTGCAGCCCGAATGGGCATATTATGCCCGTTTGAGTCGTGCTTTGACATCTAAATATACTATATAAATCATTAAAAATTAAACAAAATGCCTACAATTCAACAACTCGTGCGGAAAGGCCGCAAGGTGCTGGTAGACAAGAGCAAGAGCCCCGCCCTGGACAACTGTCCTCAGCGTCGCGGTGTGTGCGTTCGTGTCTATACCACGACTCCTAAGAAGCCTAACTCCGCCATGCGTAAGGTTGCGCGTGTGCGCCTTACCAACACAAAGGAAGTAAACAGCTACATCCCCGGAGAGGGTCACAACCTGCAGGAGCACTCAATCGTGCTGGTTCGCGGTGGCCGTGTTAAGGACCTCCCCGGTGTACGTTACCACATCGTCCGCGGCACTCTTGATACCGCTGGCGTAGCAAATCGCACTCAGCGCCGCTCAAAGTATGGCGCTAAGCGTCCCAAGCAGAAGAAGTAAACAACATTTTCATTAATCGGTTTTGTGTTGTATAAACGCGGTTGAGTAAATGTGCCGGGCACTCGCGACGAGGCGATGGCACGTTGAAGAAAACAAACGAATACAGCCAAACAAAATTCAAATCACACAAAACAATGCGTAAAGCTAAACCAAAGAAACGTCAGGTGCTTCCCGATCCCGTGTATGGTGATGTGAAAGTATCGAAGTTTGTGAACCATCTCATGTATGATGGTAAGAAGAGCATCTCTTACAGAATTTTCTACGATGCTCTCGAGATCGTGAAGACAAAGATGCAGAACGAGGAGAAGAGCTCCCTCGAGATTTGGAAGGAAGCCCTTCAGAAGGTTACTCCTCAGGTAGAGGTAAAGAGCCGTCGTATCGGCGGTGCCACTTTCCAGGTTCCTACTGAAATCCGTCCCAGCCGTAAGGAGAGCGTCTCGATGAAGAACCTCATCCAGTATGCTCGCAAGCGCGGCGGCAAGACTATGGCCGACAAGCTCGCTGCAGAGATCATGGATGCCTACAACGAGCAGGGTGGCGCCTTCAAGCGTAAGGAAGATATGCACCGCATGGCAGAGGCTAACCGTGCATTCGCCCACTTCCGTTTCTAATTTCAGAATTGTTCATAAGTTCGCGAGTTTGTAAGTTCGCAAGTTCTTAGCAACTCAAAAACACAGAAACTCAAAAACTCAAATAAATTAAGAATGGCAAAACAAGATTTGCATCTGACCCGTAACATTGGCATCATGGCTCACATCGATGCCGGTAAGACTACTACGTCTGAACGTATACTCTACTATACGGGTCTGACACATAAGATTGGTGAAGTGCACGACGGCGCTGCTACCATGGACTGGATGGCCCAAGAGCAGGAGCGCGGCATCACCATCACTTCTGCTGCCACGACAACGTTCTGGAACTGGAACGACAAGAAGTACAAGATCAACTTGATTGACACTCCGGGACACGTGGACTTCACCGCTGAGGTGGAACGTTCACTGCGCGTGCTCGACGGCGCCGTGGCTGCCTACTGTGCAGTGGGTGGCGTGGAACCTCAGAGCGAGACCGTGTGGCGTCAGGCTGACAAGTACAATGTGCCCCGTATCGGTTACGTCAACAAGATGGACCGCAGCGGAGCAGACTTCTTTGAGGTGGTCCGCCAGATGAAGGACGTCCTGGGCGCCAAGGCTGTGCCCGTGGTCATCCCCATCGGTGCTGAAGAGAACTTCAAGGGCGTTGTAGACCTCGTTAAGATGAAGGCCATACTCTGGCACGACGAGACCATGGGTGCTGAATACTCCGTCGAGGATATTCCCGCCAATATGGTTGACGAGGCTCAGGAGTGGCGCGACAAGATGATTGAAACGGCTGCCGAGTACGACGAGGCACTCATGGAGAAGTTCTTCGACGATCCCGAAAGCATCACCGAGGAGGAGATCCTCGCTGCTCTGCGTGCAGCTACCGTGAGCATGGAGATCACTCCTATGCTCTGCGGCTCTTCGTTCAAGAACAAGGGTGTGCAGACACTGCTCGACTATGTTTGCGCATTCCTGCCCAGTCCTCTGGATACTCCTAACGTCGTGGGTACAAATCCCGACACCGAAGAGGAGGAGGATCGCAAGCCCGCCGAGGATGAGAAGACATCGGCACTGGCCTTCAAGATCGCTACTGACCCCTATGTAGGTCGTCTGACCTTCATCCGTGTCTATAGCGGTAAGGTGGAAGCCGGTTCCTACATCTACAATCCCCGCACAGGCAAGAAAGAGCGCGTAAGCCGTCTCTTCCAGATGCACAGTAACCACCAGAATCCCGTGGATTGCATCTCCGCTGGTGATATCGGTGCTGGCGTAGGCTTCAAGGATATCCGCACGGGCGACACACTCTGCGACGAAGATGCACCCATCGTGCTCGAGTCAATGGAGTTCCCCGACCCCGTTATCGGTATCGCCGTGGAGCCCAAGACCCAGAAGGACCTCGACAAACTCAGCAACGGCCTTGCCAAGCTGGCAGAGGAAGATCCTACGTTCACGGTTCGTACAGACGAGCAGAGCGGCCAGACGATCATCAGTGGTATGGGCGAGTTGCACCTCGACATCATCATCGACCGTCTGAAGCGCGAGTTCAAGGTAGAGTGCAACCAGGGTAAGCCTCAGGTTAACTACAAGGAAGCCATCACCAAGACCGTCAACCTGCGCGAAGTATACAAGAAGCAGTCGGGTGGTCGCGGTAAGTTCGCTGACATCATCGTCAACGTAGGTCCCGTGGACGACGACTTCGAAGGCACAGGCCTGCAGTTCATCAACAGCGTTACTGGCGGTAACATCCCCAAGGAATTCATTCCCGCTGTGCAGAAGGGCTTCGAGAGCGCCATGAAGAACGGTGTGCTCGGTGGCTTCCCCATGGACAGCCTCAAGGTAGAACTCCTCGACGGTTCGTTCCACCCCGTGGACTCCGACCAGCTTTCGTTCGAGATTGCTGCCATTCAGGCCTATCGCAATGCCTGCGCTCAGGCTAAGCCCGTACTGATGGAGCCCATCATGAAGCTCGAGGTTGTAACACCCGAGGAGAACATGGGTGATGTCATCGGCGACCTGAACAAGCGTCGCGGACAGGTCGAGGGCATGGATACCAGCCGCAGCGGTGCCCGCATCGTCAAGGCTATGGTGCCCCTCGGCGAGATGTTCGGTTACGTAACAGCCTTGCGCACCATCACTTCTGGTCGTGCTACGTCAAGCATGACCTATGACCACCACGCTCCCGTCTCCAGCAGCATCGCCAAGGCTGTGCTCGAGGAGGCTCACGGACGTGTGGATTTGGTCTAAGGCAGGGGCTGCCGAGCAAATGACTCTTTGGCAGCCACCCTCCTAAAAATAGTAAATCGTAAATTGTCAAATCGTAAATTAAATCATGAGTCAGAAAATCAGAATCAAACTGAAGTCCTACGACCACACTCTCGTAGACAAGTCGGCCGAGAAGATCGTGAAGACCGTAAAGGCCACAGGCGCTGTAGTGAGCGGACCTATACCCCTCCCCACCCACAAGCGCATTTTCACTGTAAACCGTTCAACCTTCGTCAACAAGAAGGCTCGCGAGCAGTTCCAGCTCTGCAACTACAAGCGCCTCATCGACATCTATTCGAGCACAGCTCAGACCGTAGATGCTCTTATGAAGCTCGAGTTGCCCAGCGGTGTGGAAGTAGAGATCAAAGTGTAATAAAAGACTAGGATAACTAGAAACTCTAGAAATAAATCAATTATTAAATTAAATTAGAAATGCCAGGATTATTAGGAAAGAAAATCGGAATGACTTCCGTTTTCAGTGCCGACGGCAAGAACGTGCCGTGCACTGTTATCGAATTAGGTCCTTGCGTAGTTACCCAGGTGAAGAGCGTTGAGAAGGACGGCTATGCAGCCGTACAGCTCGGTTTCGAGGAGGCTAAGGAGAAGAATACCACCAAGCCCATGCTCGGACACTTCGCCAAGAGCGGTACAACACCCAAGCGCCACTTGGCCGAGTTCACAGGTTTCGAAGATGTAAATCTTGGAGACACTATCACAGTGGATCTTTTCAACGACACAGCTTTCGTTGATGTGATCGCAACAAGTAAAGGTAAGGGCTTCCAGGGCGTTGTGAAGCGTCACGGCTTCGGCGGCGTAGGCCAGACCACTCACGGTCAGGACGACCGTCTGCGTAAACCAGGTTCCATCGGTGCCTGCTCGTACCCCGCTAAGGTCTTCAAGGGCCTCCGCATGGGCGGCCAGATGGGTAATGTTCGCGTTACCACGCACAACCTGCAAGTGTTAAAGGTGATTCCCGAGCACAACCTGCTCCTCATCAAGGGCAGCATACCGGGTTTCAAAGGTTCAATCGTAAGCGTTATTAAGTAAGATGGAAGTCAGTGTATTGAATATCAAAGGTCAGGACACCGGTCGTAAGGTAGTCCTCGACGATGCCATCTATGGCATTGAGCCCAACGATCACGCAATCTATCTCGATGTTCGCCTCTTCCTCGCCAACCAGCGTCAGGGCACAGCCAAGGCTAAGGAGCGCTCCGAAGTGAGCGGTTCTACCCGTAAGCTCGGCCGTCAGAAGGGTGGTGGCGGTGCACGTCGTGGCGACATCAACTCCCCCGTACTCATCGGTGGTGGTCGCGTGTTCGGTCCTCAGCCCCGCGATTATGGCTTCAAGCTCAATAAGAAAGTACGTCGTCTCGCCCGCAAGAGCGCTCTGGCCTACAAGGCTCAGGAGAATGCTATCGTCGTAGTAGAGGACTTCACTTTTGATGCACCCAAGACAAAAAGCCTTGTCGAAGTCATAAATAATCTTAAAATTGATGGCAAAAAGTCGCTTTTCGTTTTGCCCGGTACAGACAAAGCAGTATATTTGTCGGCTCGAAATCTCGAGAAGGCCAAAGTAATGGCTGCTTCTGCGCTGAACACCTACAAGGTGCTCGACGCAGATGTGCTTGTGCTCACTGAAAGCGCACTTGGCGTTGTCGGAGAAAATCTTAAATAAGTAAAGAGCAACAACAATGGGATATATCGTAAAACCTTTGGTCACTGAGAAGATGACCAATATCACAGAGAAGCAGAACAAGTTCGGCTTCATCGTGCGTCCTGAGGCTAATAAGCTCGAGATAAAGAAAGAGATTGAAGAGCTCTACAACGTCACAGTTACCGGCATCAGCACATCCAAGTATGCTGGTAAGAACAAGAGCCGTTACACTAAGGCCGGCCTCATCAAGGGCCGCACGAACGCATTCAAGAAGGCCATCGTCACCCTCAAGGAAGGCGAGACCATCGATTTCTACGCTAATATTTAATAAGAAAGATGGCAGTACGTAAATTAATGCCCACAACACCGGGCCAAAGACACAAAATTATAGGTACATTCGAAGAGATTACTGCATCTGTACCTGAGAAGTCTCTCACATACGGCAAGCGCTCCACCGGTGGACGTAACAATACCGGTAAGATGACCGTCCGCTATATGGGTGGCGGCCACAAGAGAAAGTTCCGCTTCATTGACTTCAAGAGAGATAAAGATGGTGTTCCCGCAGTGGTGAAGACAATCGAGTACGATCCCAACCGTTCGGCTCGCATCGCTTTGCTCTTCTATGCTGACGGTGAGAAACGTTATATTATTGCTCCCAACGGACTGCAGGTAGGCATGACGCTGATGTCCGGCGCAGAGGCTGCGCCTGAAGTAGGCAATGCACTTCCCATGCAGAACATCCCTGTAGGTACGGTGATCCACAACATCGAGCTCCGTCCCGGTCAGGGCGCTCTGCTCGTTCGCTCAGCCGGTAACTTCGCACAGCTCACTTCGCGCGAAGGCCGCTACTGCGTCATCAAACTCCCCTCGGGCGAGACACGCAAGATCCTGAGCGCCTGCAAGGCTACCATCGGTAGCGTAGGCAACAGCGACCACGCTCTCGAGAGCTCCGGTAAGGCTGGACGTAGCCGCTGGCTCGGCCGTCGTCCCCACAACCGTGGCGTCGTGATGAACCCGCACGATCACCCGATGGGTGGTGGTGAAGGTCGCCAGAGCGGTGGACATCCCCGTTCACGCAAGGGCCTCTACGCTAAGGGCCTCAAGACCCGTGCTCCTAAGAAGCAGTCGAATAAGTACATCATTGAAAGAGCCAATAAAAAGTAATCACAGTTAAACTCAAAGAAATATTATGAGTCGTTCACTTAAGAAAGGTCCGTATATCGCAGTAAGCCTCGAAAAGAAGGTTCTCGCCATGAACGAGAGCGGCAAGAAGAACGTCGTGAAGACTTGGGCTCGCGCTTCAATGATCAGCCCTGACTTCGTAGGCCACACTATCGCTGTGCACAACGGAAACAAGTTCATCCCCGTGTATGTAACCGAGAACATGGTAGGCCACAAGCTCGGCGAGTTCGCTCCCACACGCAAGTTCGGCGGCCATGCTGGTCAGAAGAAAAAGTAAGCAGGGGGCTTTACATTCAAGATTCATTATTTGAATAAATAGAAGTAATAATATAATGGGAAAAAGAAAAAGATTGGCAGCTGAAGCAAGAAAGGCTGCACTGAAAACCCAGTATTTTGCAAAGGCCAAGAGCGTACCGTCCTCTCCACGGAAGATGCGTTATGTGGTGGATTTGATCCGCGGCATGGAGGTCAATCGCGCCCTGGCTACCCTGCACTTCAACAAGAAGGCTGCTGCTGCTGACGTAGAGAAGCTTCTCCGCTCGGCAATCGCCAACTGGGAACAGAAGAATGATCGCAAGGCCGAAGACGGCGAGCTGATCGTATCGAGAGTATTTGTCGACGAAGGTGCTACACTCAAGCGCATGCGTCCTGCACCCCAGGGCCGTGGATATCGCATCCGCAAGCGCAGCAACCACGTCACCTTGTTCGTTGACACTAAAACTAATGACTAAGTAAAAGTATGGGACAGAAAGTTAATCCTATAAGCAACCGTCTCGGCATTGTCCGCGGTTGGGATTCCAATTGGTATGGTGGCAAGAACTTCGGCGACTCCATCCTCGAGGACAGCAAGATTCGCAAGTACCTCATGGTTCGCCTCGGCGAAGCCAGCATCTCCCGCATCGTCATCGAACGTACGCTGAAGCTCGTGACTATCACCATCTGCACCTCTCGCCCCGGTCTCATCATCGGTAAGGGCGGTGAGAAGGTAGACGCTCTGAAGAAGGAGCTCAAGAAGATCACCGACAAGGAAATCCAGATCAATATTTTCGAGATCAAGAAGCCCGACCTCGATGCCAACATCGTAGGTGCCAACATCGCTAAGCAGGTAGAGGGTAAGATTGCTTACCGCCGTGCTATCAAGATGGCTATCGCCAATGCCATGCGCGCCGGTGCCGAAGGTATCAAGGTGCTCATCTCCGGTCGTCTCAACGGTGCTGAAATCGCCCGCAGCGAGATGTTCAAGGAAGGCCGTACACCTCTGCACACTTTCCGTGCAGATATCGACTACTGCCAGACAGAGGCTCTCACTAAGGTAGGTCTGCTCGGTATCAAGGTGTGGATTTGCCGCGGTGAAGTATATGGTAAGAAAGACCTCGCCCCCAACTTCTCACAGCAGAAGGAGACAGGTCGTTTCGGTGGCAACGAGCGCGGCGGCCGTCGCGGTCCCCGTCGCCCACGCAACAACAATCGTTAAACAACTCTGAAACATCGCTATTATGTTACAGCCGAAAAGAACAAAATATAGAAGACCGCAAAAAGGCCGTTGCAAGGGCAACGCACAGCGCGGCAATCAGCTCGCTTTCGGATCCTTCGGCATCAAGAGCCTCGACACACACTGGATCACCGGTCGTCAGATTGAGGCAGCCCGTGTAGCCGTGACCCGTTACATGCAGCGTGAAGGTCAGGTCTGGATTCGCATCTTCCCTGACAAACCCATCACCAAGAAACCTGCCGACGTGCGTATGGGTAAAGGTAAGGGTGACCCCGTAGGTTACGTGTTCCCCATCACCCCCGGTCGCATCATCTTCGAGGTAGAAGGTGTACCTTATGAGACAGCTAAAGAAGCCCTGCGCCTTGCCGCTCAGAAGCTTCCCGTGACAACAAAGTTCATTGTTAGACGAGACTACGACAAAAACGCTTGATTATGAAGACAACAGAAGTAAGAGCCCTCACCCTTGAGGAACTCACCGAGAAAATAGAAACAGCAAAGGCTCAGTACAATCAGATGCTGCTCAACCACGCTGTCTCTCCCCTGGAGAATCCTTCAGAGATCAAGAAGGTTCGTCGTGACATCGCTCGCATGATGACTATCCTCACGGAGAAAAAGAATGCTAATTAATAATGGTCTTAAACATGGAAGCTAGAAACTTAAGAAAGACAAGAACAGGTGTCGTCGTCAGCGACAAGATGGATAAGACCATTGTAGTGGCTGCCAAGTACAAGGAGAGACACCCTATCTATGGTAAGTTCGTCCAGAAGACGAAGAAGTACCATGCTCACGACGAGAAGAACGATTGCCACAAGGGCGACACCGTTCTCATCATGGAAACCCGTCCCCTGAGCAAAACTAAGAGATGGAGAGTAGTAGAAATCGTAGAAAGAGCTAAGTAATTATGATACAGGCAGAATCTAGATTAGTTGTTGCAGACAACAGCGGCGCCAAGGAGTGCCTCTGCATCCGCGTGCTGGGCGGTACCCGTCGCCGTTATGCAACAGTAGGGGACATCATCGTCGTCTCTGTGAAGAGCGTCATCCCCTCCAGTGATATTAAAAAGGGTGCTGTGTCGAAAGCTTTGATCGTCCGCACAAGTAAGGAAGTCCGTCGTGCCGATGGCTCCTATATCCGTTTCGACGACAACGCTTGCGTACTGTTGAACAATGCTGGTGAGCTTCGCGGCAGCCGCATCTTCGGCCCTGTGGCCCGTGAGCTGCGTGCTACCAATATGAAGGTGGTTTCACTTGCGCCCGAGGTACTTTAATCATCAAAAAAGATTCATTTACAGTAATGGCTAAATTACATATCAAAAAGGGCGACACCGTAATGATCCTTGCCGGCAACAGCAAAGGCCAGACCGGTCAGGTGCTGAAGGTGCTCGTCAAGGAGCAGAAGGCTATCGTTGAAGGCCAGAACATGGTCTCCAAGAGCCAGAAGCCCAGTGCCAAGAACCCTCAGGGTGGCATAGTGAAGCAGGAAGCCCCCATCCACATCTCGAATCTGAATGTGGTTGACCCCAAGTCAGGTAAGGCTACCCGCATTGGACGTAAGTTGAACGCAGACGGCAAGCTTGTCCGTTATGCTAAAAAATCAGGAGAGGAGATCAAGTAATGGCAAATACAGCAAGACTGAAGCAGGAGTATACCGAGCGTATCGCTCCCGCATTGAAAGAGAAGTTCGGCTACACATCTGCTATGCAGATCCCCGTTCTGAAGAAGATTGTCGTAAATCAGGGCCTCGGCATCGCTACTGCCGACAAGAAGATCATCGAAGTTGCCGTGAACGAACTCACTGCTATCACCGGTCAGAAGGCCGTTGCTACAGTTTCAAAGAAGGACGTGGCTAACTTCAAGCTCCGTAAGAAGATGCCCATCGGTGTCATGGTAACCCTCCGTCGCGAGCGCATGTATGAGTTCCTTGAGAAACTCGTGAAAGTGGCTCTGCCCCGTATCCGTGACTTCAAGGGTATCGAGAGCAAGCTCGACGGCCGTGGTAACTACACCCTCGGTATCCAGGAGCAGATCATCTTCCCTGAGATCAACATTGATGCCATCGACCGCATCGTCGGTATGAACATCACTTTCGTGACCACTGCTAAGACCGACGAGGAAGGCTTCGCCCTTCTCAAGGAGTTCGGCCTTCCTTTCAAAAACGCTAAAGACTAAGGAAATATGGCAAAAGAATCAATGAAAGCCCGCGAGGTAAAGCGCGCCAAACTCGTTGCCAAGTATGCCGCCAAGCGTGCAGCCCTGAAGAAGATCGTCAACACAGGTGATCCTGTCGAGGCCTTCGAGGCAGCACAGAAGCTCCAGAGCATCCCTCGCAATGCCAACCCCATCCGTCTGCACAACCGCTGCAAGATTACGGGCCGTCCCAAAGGCTATATCCGCCAGTTCGGTATTTCCCGTATCCAGTTCCGCGAGATGGCCTCTCAGGGTCTCATCCCCGGCGTGCGCAAGGCAAGTTGGTAAGTTCTGAGACACCCCAATTATTTATATCTTTTAATATTGTCGGCAGAGTGCCGATTAATTAAATCTTAAACAACAATGACAGATCCTATTGCAGATTATTTGACGCGGTTGCGCAATGCCATTATGGCTAAGCACCGTGTGGTCGAAGTACCCGCGTCGAATCTGAAGAAGGAGATCACCAAGATCCTCTTCGAAAAGGGCTACATCCTCAACTACAAGTTTGTGGACGACGGCCCCCAGGGCACCATCAAGATTGCCCTGAAGTACGATGCTGTTAACAAGGTTAACGCCATCAAGAAACTCATCCGCGTATCCAAGCCCGGCATGCGTAAGTACACCGGTTACAAGGATATGCCTCGCGTCATCAACGGTCTCGGCATCGCCGTCATCTCTACCTCCAAGGGTGTGATGACCAACAAGGAAGCCGCCGAGCAGAAGATTGGTGGCGAAGTGCTTTGCTACGTTTATTAATTTAAGGAGGAATTAACATGTCAAGAATCGGTAAATTGCCCATTAACATCCCCGCAGGTGTTGAGATTTCCATTGACGATAACAAGGTTACCGTCAAAGGCAAGGAGGGTGTTTTAACCCAAGAGGTTAATCCTTCCATCAAGATTAATTACGATAAGGACAAGGCTGAGATTACCTTCGACATCGACGAAGAGTATGATCCCATCAACGTATCCATGAAGCAGAAGCAGGCCTACCACGGACTGTATCGCTCGCTCATCCACAATATGGTGGTTGGCGTAAGCGAGGGCTTCACCAAGCAGATGGAACTCGTGGGCGTCGGCTATCGCGTGACCAACAAGGGCAACCTTCTGGAGTTCGCGCTCGGCTATACCCACCCCATCCTCATCCAGCTTCCCGACACCATCAAGGTTGAAACCAAGATGGAACGTAATCAGAACCCCCAGATTATCTTGAAGTCTTGCGACAAACAGCTCCTCGGACAGGTTTGCGCCAAGATTCGTTCTTTCCGTAAGCCCGAACCTTACAAGGGCAAGGGTATCTTGTTCCTCGGCGAACAGATTCGTAGAAAGTCCGGTAAGTCAGCAGGTGCTAAGTAATAGTAACTCTAAAATCGCGTAATCATGACAACGAAAATAGAAAGACGAATCAAGATTAAGTATAGAGTTCGTAATAAGATCTCTGGCACTGCAGAGCGCCCCCGCATGTCGGTGTTCCGCAGCAACAAGCAGATTTATGTTCAGGTCATCAACGACCTTAATGGAACCACCCTCTGCGCAGCTTCATCGCTCGGCATGGAGACATGCCCCAAGAAGGAGCAGGCTGCCAAGGTAGGTGAACTCATTGCAAAGAAAGCCCTTGAGGCAGGTATCACCAACGTGGTCTTCGACCGCAACGGTTACCTCTATCATGGACGTGTGAAGGAAGTTGCAGATGCAGCACGTAAAGGTGGACTTAAATTCTAATCATTATGGCAATCAAGAATGTAAAGATTAATAGCGATGTTGAATTGAAGGACCGCCTCGTAGCCATCAACCGTGTTACCAAGGTAACCAAGGGTGGCCGCACCTTCACATTTGCAGCAATCGTAGTAGTAGGCGACGGCAAGGGCATCATCGGTTATGGCCTCGGCAAGGCCGGTGAGGTAACAGCCGCTATCGCCAAGGGCGTTGAAGCAGCCAAGAAGAACTTGGTGCAGGTGCCCGTAGTAAAAGGTACGGTTCCCCACGAGCAGGCCGCTAAGTTCGGCGGTGCCGAGGTACTCATCATGCCCGCTTCGACCGGTACTGGTGTAGTGGCTGGCGGTGCTATGCGTGCCGTACTCGAGAGTGTTGGTATCACTGACTGCTTGGCAAAGTCCAAGGGTTCTTCCAACCCCCACAATCTGGTGAAGGCTACTATCGCCGCCCTCTCTGAGATGCGCGACGCACGTCAGGTAGCCCAGAACCGTGGCATCAGTGTTGAAAAAGTTTTCAGAGGTTAACAAGTAAGGAGGACCAAGATTATGGCAACAATCAAGATTAAGCAGATTAAGAGCCGCATCGGCGCTCCCAAGAATCAGAAGCGTACACTCGACGCCATGGGCCTTCGCAAGCTCAACCACGTCGTAGAACTCGAGGATACCCCCTCAGTACGCGGCCAGATTCGTACCGTTCATCATCTGGTGAAGGTCATTGACTAAGTTAATCTATTATTAACGTATTAAACCGACACACGAATATGAAATTGAATAATTTGACACCTGCAGCCGGCAGCACCAAGACGCGTAAGCGCATTGGCCGCGGTCCCGGTTCCGGACTCGGTGGTACTTCCACACGTGGTCACAAGGGTGCTAAGGCTCGTTCGGGCTACAAGAAGAAGATTGGTTTTGAAGGTGGTCAGATGCCACTTCAGCGCCGTCTGCCGAAATTCGGCTTCAAGAACATCAACCGCAAGGAGTATCAGGCTATCAACCTCAGCACCATCCAGAAGCTCGCAGAGCGCGGAATGGCTAAGGTAGGTCCAGAGGAACTCGTAGCAGCACGTCTGGTTAAGGCCGGCGAGCTCATCAAGGTTCTGGGCTATGGTGAACTCACTGCCAAGGTTGAGGTCGTAGCTAACGCCTTCTCCAAGACTGCCGAGGCTGCTATCACGGCAGCAGGTGGCACTGCAACAACTCTGTAAGACTGAAAGCTCATGAAGAAGTTTTTTGCAACACTGAAGAACATTTGGAAGATTGAGGACCTTCGCATGAAGATTCTTATCACTCTGTTCTTCGCTGCCGTCTACCGCTTCGGCTCGTTCGTGGTGCTCCCCGGCATCAACCCGAACATGTTGGTAGCCCTGCGCGAGCAGACCAGCGAAGGCCTGATGAGCCTTCTGAACATGTTCTCTGGAGGTGCTTTCTCCAATGCGTCAATCTTCGCACTGGGAATCATGCCTTATATCACGGCGTCTATCGTCATCCAGCTTTTGGCTGTTGCTGTACCTTATTTCCAGAAGATGCAGCGTGAAGGCGAGAGCGGCCGTCGTAAGATCAATCAGTACACCCGCTATCTGACAATCTTCATCCTCCTGTTCCAGGCCCCAGGTTATCTGGTCAACCTGCGTCACATGTCTGGCGGCGCCCTGTCGCCTGCCATCGGATGGACTTCGTTCATGATCAGCTCCACCATCATCCTTGCCGCCGGCTCTATGTTCATCCTCTGGTTGGGCGAGCGCATCACCGACAAGGGTATTGGCAACGGTGTTTCGATGATCATTATGTTAGGTATCATCGCCCGCCTACCACAGGCCTTCGGTCAGGAGGCTGTAAGCCGTCTGAACAACCTCAACGGCGGTGGTCTGGTGATGTTCCTCATTGAGCTCGTCATCCTCTTCTTGGCTATCATCGCCGCTATCATGCTCACTCAGGCCACCCGTAAGGTGCCCGTGCAGTATGCCAAGCGTGTGATGGGCGGACAGCAGATTGGCGGTGCACGTCAGTACATCCCCTTGAAGCTCTTCGCTGCCAATGTGATGCCTATCATCTTCGCACAGGCCATCATGTTCCTGCCTATCACTCTGATGCAGGCTTTCAGTGACGGCCAGAACCCCTCCGCTGTGCTGATGGCTCTTTCCGACCATCGCAGCTGGGCTTACAACGTAGTATTTGCTGCCCTTATCATTATCTTTACCTATCTCTATACGGCTATCACAATGAACCCCGTGCAGATGGCAGAGGATATGAAGCGCAACAATGGCTTTATCCCGGGTGTTCGTCCCGGCAAGGATACTGCCGACTACATTGACAATGTGATGTCGCACATCACACTGCCCGGTTCCATCTTCCTGGCGTTCATCGCATGCATGCCCGCTTTCGCCGGCCTGCTCAATGTTCAGCCTGAGTTCGGACAGTTCTTTGGTGGTACTTCGTTGCTCATCCTCGTAGGTGTTGTCCTTGACACCCTGCAGCAGATTGAGAGTCACCTGCTCATGCGTCACTACGACGGCCTGCTCGAGTCGGGACGTATCCGTGGCCGTAGCGGTGTGAGTGCCTACTAATCCAAGAAGGAGTATCTGAGGATGATATTTCTGAAAACAGAAGACGAGATTGAACTGATGCGGGCTGCCAATCAGTTGGTAGCAGCCACTCTGGCCGAGGTCTGCAAGGCCGTGCAACCAGGAGTGACAACCGCTCAGCTCGACCGTCTGGCCGAAGAGTTCATCCGCGACCACGGCGCTGAGCCGACTTTCAAAGGATTCCCCAATCCATACGGAGGTCCTTTCCCAGGAAGCATTTGCGCCTCGGTCAACGAGATAGTCGTTCACGGCGTTCCCTCAGAAGAGATTGTTCTCCACGACGGTGACATCATCTCTGTCGACTGTGGCACGCTCTTGAATGGTTTCAACGGCGACTCGTGCTATACATTTCAGGTAGGTGAAGTCTCAACAGACGTGAAGAACCTCCTGCGCACGACCAAGGAGTCGCTCTACAAAGGTATAGAAACGGCAGTGGCCGGTCATCGCATAGGCGACATAGGCTATGCAGTGCAGACTCACTGCGAGGCCCAAGGCTATGGCGTCGTTCGCGAGTTCGTAGGTCATGGCATTGGCCGAGAGATGCACGAAGACCCGCAAGTCCCCAACTACGGCAAGCGTGGTCAGGGCAAGCAGATAAAGAACGGCCTTTGCATCGCCATTGAGCCCATGATTACCATGGGAACTCATGAGGTCTATATGATGCCCGACAAATGGTCTATCAAGACACGCGACGGCAAGCCGGCAGCTCACTTCGAGCACACTATTGCCATTCATCATGGCAAGCCCGACATATTATCCTCTTTCGAGGAAATAGAGCGTATCGAAGCTACCAGAGGCCAGACCATCTCATAAATATCATAAACTCAGAAACTCTAATCCCACAGTATGGCAAAGCAATCCGCTATTGAACAAGACGGGCAGATAATCGAAGCCCTCTCCAACGCTATGTTCCGCGTTGAACTGGAGAATGGACATCAGATAACGGCACACATCTCAGGAAAGATGCGTATGCACTACATCAAGATCCTTCCAGGCGACAAGGTAAAGGTAGAGATGAGCCCGTATGACCTGACGAAAGGTCGCATCGTATTCCGATTCAAATAATAAGCAACAATATGAAAACAAGAGCATCCCTTAAGAAGCGCACCCCCGACTGCAAGATCGTACGTCGCAAGGGTCGCCTGTATGTTATCAACAAGAAGAACCCCAAGTTCAAGACACGTCAGGGTTAATCTTTAAATTTTAAATTTCAACTTTCAACTCTTAAAGAGTATATGGCAATAAGAATTGTTGGTGTCGATTTGCCTCAGAACAAGCGAGGCGAAATCGCTTTGACCTATGTCTTCGGCATCGGTCGCAGTAGCGCAGCAAAGATTCTCGAGACCGCAGGTGTCGACAAGGACATCAAAGTTAAGGACTGGACCGACGAACAGGCCGGTAAGATCCGCGAGGTAATCGCTGCCGATTATAAAGTAGAGGGTGATCTCCGCTCCGAGATTGCTATGAACATCAAGCGCCTGATGGATATCGGTTGCTACCGTGGTGTCCGTCATCGTAATGGTCTTCCCGTACGTGGCCAGAGCACTAAGAACAACGCTCGTACACGTAAGGGTAAGAAGAAGACTGTTGCAAACAAGAAGAAGGCCACGAAGTAATTGAGAATGGATAATTGAAAATAGAAAATTCATATGGCAAAGAAAACAGTTGCAGCTAAGAAAAGAAACGTGAAGGTTGACGCCCTGGGCCAGCTCCATGTGCACAGCTCCTTCAACAATGTCATCGTTTCGCTTGCTAACAGCGAGGGTCAGATCATCTCTTGGTCCAGCGCTGGCAAGATGGGTTTCCGCGGTTCTAAGAAGAACACCCCCTATGCCGCCCAGATGGCCGCTCAGGATTGCGCTAAGATAGCCTATGACCTCGGCCTGCGCAAGGTTAAGGCTTATGTCAAAGGTCCCGGCAATGGTCGCGAGTCAGCAATCCGCACCATTCATGGTGCAGGTATCGAAGTCGTCGAGATCGTCGACGTCACTCCGCTTCCTTTCAACGGATGCCGTCCTCCGAAGCGTCGTAGAGTTTAATTATGGGCGTTATATCGTAATAACGTTATATTCGTAGTAACGAAAACATTTTAAATAGATTATGGCAAGATATACAGGTCCAAAGTCAAAAATCGCTCGCCGCTTCGGTGAGGCAATATTCGGTCCAGACAAGGTTTTGTCAAAGCGCAACTTCCCCCCGGGGCAGCACGGCAACAACCGTCGTCGCAAGACCTCCGAGTACGGTGTCATGCTTGCTGAGAAGCAAAAGGCAAAGTACACCTATGGCGTACTCGAGAAACAGTTCCGCAATATGTTCGAGAAGGCAGCCCGCACAAACGGCATTACCGGTGAGATCCTCCTCCAGAACCTTGAGTGTCGTCTCGACAACGTAGTGTTCCGTCTTGGTATCGCTCCAAGCCGCGCCGCTGCTCGCCAGCTCGTAAGCCACCGTCACATCGTTGTCGACGGTAAGGTTGTCAACATCCCCTCCTTCAGCGTTAAGCCCGGCCAGATTGTCGGTGTTCGCGAGAAGGCAAAGAATCTTGAGGTTATCACTGCTGCTCTCGCTGGCTTCAACCACAGCAAGTATCCCTGGATTGAATGGGACGAGGCCCAGAAGGCCGGCAAGCTGCTCCACAAGCCCGAGCGCGCAGACATCCCCGAGAACATTAAGGAACAATTGATCGTTGAGTTGTACTCTAAATAAGAAATAGTTATGGCGATATTAGCATTTCAAAAACCTGACAAGGTGTTAATGGTGGAGGCCGACGACAAATACGGCAAGTTCGAATTTCGTCCGTTGGAGCCCGGCTTCGGTATTACTGTAGGTAATGCTCTTCGCCGTATTCTGCTTTCTTCCCTCGAGGGCTATGCCATCAATACCATCCGTATTGAAGGTGTAGAACATGAGTTCGCTTCCGTCCCCGGCGTTAAGGAAGACGTTACCAACATTATCCTCAACCTTAAGCAAGTGCGCTTCAAGCAAGTTGTTGAAGAGTTCGAGACTGAGAAGGTGAGCATCAATGTTGAGAACACTACCGTACTCACAGCCGGTGACTTCAATAAATATCTGACAGGTTTCGAGGTCCTCAATCCCGACCTCGTCATCTGCCACCTCGACGCCAAGGCTTCGCTCAAGATGGAGATCTCCATCAACAAGGGACGCGGATATGTTCCCTCGGAGGAGAACCGTGAGTTCTGCACCGATGTCAACGTTATCCCCATCGACTCCATCTATACGCCCATCCGCAACGTCAAGTATCAGGTCGAGAACTTCCGCGTAGAGCAGAAGACCGACTACGAGAAGCTCATCCTCGAGATCACCACCGATGGTTCCATTCACCCCAAGGACGCACTCAAGGAAGCCGCCAAGATCCTCATCTATCACTTCATGCTCTTCTCCGACGATAAGATCACACTTGAGAATATCGACGCCGACGGCAATGAAGAATTCGATGAGGAAGTGCTGCACATGCGTCAGCTCCTCAAGACAAAGCTCGTCGACATGGATCTCTCCGTGCGCGCACTCAACTGTCTGAAGGCTGCCGACGTCGAGACTCTCGGAGATCTCGTACAGTACAACAAGACCGACCTCCTCAAGTTCCGCAACTTCGGTAAGAAATCGCTCACCGAGCTTGATGATTTGCTCGAGAGTCTGAATCTGTCGTTTGGAACCGATATTTCAAAGTATAAATTAGACAAAGAATAAAATCCCATTTCCACAATGAGACACGGAAAGAAATTCAACCACCTGAGCCGTACTGCATCACACCGTGACGCCATGCTCTCCAATATGGCCGTTTCGCTCATCATGCACAAAAGAATCACTACGACTCTCGCCAAGGCCAAGGCTCTCAAGAAGTTCGTAGAGCCCTTGCTTACCAAGGCAAAACAAGATACTACCAACGCTCGCCGCGTTGTATTCAGCCACCTCCAGGACAAGTTCGCCATCACCGAGCTCTTCCAGAACATCAGCCCGAAGATTGCTGACCGTCCCGGTGGCTACACCCGTATTATCAAGACAGGCTTCCGCCAGGGTGATATGGCACCTATGTGCTTCATCGAGCTCGTCGACTTCGACGAGAACATGGCTAAGACACAGAAGAAGGCCACTCGCACACGTCGCAGCCGCAAGAGCGCTGCAGCAGATGCTCCTGCAGCACCCGCAGCCGAGGCTCCCGCAACAGAAGAAGCCCCTGTCGAAGCACCTGCCGACGAGGCAGCTGCAACCGCCGAATAATTCTGAATTGCTATACTAAGTCGAAAGGGCAACCCGTGAGGGCTGCCCTTTCCGTATGTCCTCAATGTCTGTTATGCTACTGAAATCCCTTCTTACCGTCCGGTTTGGTGTCCAAAATGCCCGGAATGATATAGCTGATGAGCCTCTATGCCTTGCGCGCGCGTACATATATAAATATGCATGCGCGCGCGAACCCTCTGCTGTAGAGCGTTTTTGCTATTTTAAGGCCTTAAAACCCCTGTAAAGCCTTATTTTTTTACCTAAAACGCCCTAAATACGGCTTTTTTTCAGTATTTCGCACATTTTTTTATAAACTTTTTTTGGTGAGAATGAAATTATGTGTACATTTGCACCGAATTAGACATCCATCTCTGCCGGAGGGATGGGTAAAACGACGTGAAGGAGTTGGGATTTCTGGCGAGAGACCCTTCTTTCTCCGCGCTAAAGCTGGGTATAAGGAGGCCCATTATAGCTATACGAAACAGAAAAGAGTGATTAACCCTAACAACCACCTACGCCCAGCGGCCAGCAGCCGCAGGTCGCTAAGCAAAAGTGATTACCACAGAAGAACAAAGTATTAATTAATCAATAACCCTTTTTTAAAAGTTTTACATTTATGTACAGAAAATTTTTAAGTGCGATCTTGTTCGGAGCCCTCACTATCGCTTCGACAAGTACGTTCGTGTCTTGTAAGGACTATGATGATGACATCGATGCCCTTAACGCACGCGTAGACGCAAACGACGCAGACAACAAGGCTCTTCACGATGCTCTTGATGCTGCTAATCAGGAACTGACCAACCTGAAGGCTCAGCTCGCCAGTGAGGTTGCTCGTCTCGATGGTCTTGTAGCTGCCGCTCAGGGCACTGCTGATCAGGCTATCAAGGACGCTGCTGCCGCTC
Organism: Bacteroidaceae bacterium; assembly: GCA_016286165.1. Taxonomy (GTDB): domain Bacteria; phylum Bacteroidota; class Bacteroidia; order Bacteroidales; family Bacteroidaceae; genus Physcousia. The sequence goes on from JAEESE010000009.1 coordinate 53,704, forward strand.
AGGCTACAGCAGATCAGGCTGTGAAGGATGCTGCTGCCGCTCAGGCTACAGCAGATCAGGCTCTTAAGCTCTCTCAGGAGAACAAGGAGGCTATCGCTAATGAGATTATTCGTGCTACTGCAGCCGAAGAAGCTCTCCGCGTTCGCATCCAGACTCTTGAGGATGTTGTCATCCCCGAGCTCCGTCAGCTCATCAAGGATCTCGACGACAAGAAGCTTGACAAGAAGACCTTCAACGAAGAGGTTGCTAAGATTTACACTCGCCTCGAGGCCGTTGAAACCGGTCTTGGTAAGGCTCTGGAGCGTATCGAAACCCTCGAGAAGGGTCTCGCTGATGAAATCCTCGCTCGCAAGGCTCTCGCAGAGGACCTCGAACAGCAGAAGAAGATTATCGCTAACCACGAGACTCGTCTGAAGGAACTTGAAGAGAAGGTAGTTCCCGAACTCCGTCAGCTCATCCAGAAGCTTCGCGAGGACTATGAGGCAGACGTGAAGCGCATTGATGAGGCTATCTCAAAGTTGGCTGAGCGCGTAACCAAGAATGAGAACGACATCAAGGATCTTAAGGAAGATGTCCGCAAGATTAATGAGGAACTCGAGAAGATCAACAACAAGCTCAATGAGCTGAATGTCCTCATCCTCCGTTCTCTCCGCAGCCTCGTCTTCATCCCCGACTTCTACTACTGGGGTATTGAAGCTACCGAGCTTTCTGGTGTTTACTATAAGTACTGGCTCATCACCGACATGCCTAAGGTAAATGCTGATGATAACGATCCTACATGGAACCTCCTCAAGAATGGTAAGCTCGATTGCTTCGAGAATCCTACTCTCAGCAAGCAGAAGGAAGACTTCCTCGTTGAGAACTTCGTGGCTCGTTACCACCTCAATCCCTCTAGCGCTGACCTTTCAGCTCTGACAGTTGATAACTTTGCAGTTCTCTCTGGGGACCGCGAATATCGCACTAAGGCTGTTGCTCAGGATAAGAAGAACAGCAACATCACCGTTGCAAGCTTCGATCCTAAGGCCGATGTTAAGAATGGTGACCTCTATCTGAACCTCAACATTGCTGATCCCGTCAAGATCAAGAAGATTGGTCATATTGAGGATGGTATGTTTGTTCAGGATCCTGAGGAAACTGGCATGGTTACAGTCTTTGCAACAGAGATTACTCTGAACGATGAGATGAAGAACACCGTTACTTCTGACTACGCTGCTCTTCTCGCTACAACTTATGCTAATGGCTATCGTCTGGCTCACACCAACGCTGGTGACCCCGCTGTTAAGGTTGCAGGTCTGACCAGTTCTTACACCAAGGTTGTGAATCCTTCTAATTGTGGTACTTGCGCTGTTAACCTCGCAAACCGTCATCTCTTCACAGATGCTGACGAGACTGTTTGGGGTGGTGGCGACAATGCTCCTCTGACAATTGTAAAACTTAAGGATCAGCCTCTCGTATCCGCTCTCAATGGCGACCTCAGCACAACTACTGCTCAGGACGTTGTAGAATGGAACAAGACTATCGACCTTTCCAAGCTCGCTGAAGTACACCGTATTGGCGACCAGAATGTTGCTGAGAAGGTTATGACAGCTGCCGAGCTTGAGAAGAATGGCTTCGAAATCCGCTTCGAACTCACCGGTATGCAGATGAAGGACAACGCTACTTCTGAGTCCGCTCACGCTGCTATCGCAGAAGATGGTAAGACTCTTCGTCCTCAGCTCCCCGCTATGGGTTATGATGAGCAGGGTCACTCTAAGGGTCTCGCTGCTAAGTACGGTGCTACCAAGCAGGATAAGACCACTATCGGTCGTACTCCTCTGGTACGTGTAATGCTCGTTGACACCAAGCACAACGACCACGTCCTCGACTACGGTTACATCCGCCTCGTTATCGTTGACAACGATCCCGAAGCTCAGGAAGAGCCCATCGAAGGCTTCCGCACTGTTGAGTACAACACAGCTAACAGCCTCGATTACACTTATAATGAGTGCGCAGCTCAGCCTACTCCTGAGAAGTGGTCATGGCGTCAGACTTGGGCTTCCTTCGAGAACGACCTCTACAACATGTACAACCTCTCACAGCGTGACTTCGAGGATCGCTACGAAGCTGTAATCAAGGACGTTGCGGGTGGCAAGTATTGCACTGCAGGTCTTGAGGATGCTCTGAAGCAGTACAAGATGGTCATCAAGAATGGTAAGGACACCACATTCGTAGCTTGCACAGCTGACGAATATCTCGGCGACATCACCGTGAAGGCTGGTTCTCTCATTGGTGAGGGTACTAAGACTCAGGTTCTTGACTGGCAGGTTAGCGGTGAGCAGTTGAAGGCTTACGCTCTTGATGGCAAGAAGGAGACAACCCGTGTTGTTAAGTATCAGCTCATCAACGCTGCTGATCGTAGCAAGTACATGGATGTATATGTCATCCTGAAGGCTGGCGAAATCAAGGTTACTAAGGAAACTGTTAAGTATCCGACCGTAACTGGTAAGTTCGACACTAATAAGATTAAGGAGTACTGGTATGATGAGAACACTCAGAAGGCTCAGAACACTCTCCACGAGGCTCACCTGAATGTTCCTTCACCTGAAGACTGGATCAAGACTTGGGGCGAGAGCCGTACATGTCCGTTCGAGTTCCTCCTCAGCTCTGACTTCAACAACAACTTCATCCTCAACGAGAACAACCTCGCTCAGTACATCACTGTTGATGATCCCACAACTAACAAGCTCTGGGCTCTCAGCAAGGCTGAAAAGACCTTCGGTTTCGTTGTTCTGACTGCTGACAAGGATGGTTACAAGGCTAACGACAAGGCTAAGGGCTACTCTGGCACAACTTACACTCTCAGTGTTGGTGACTACCGTCAGGTTCCCGCTTGGGGTCTCTATGCAACTGCCAATGGCAAGAAGGAGCTTATCGCTTACCTCGAGTATGATGAGAGCGACGAGCAGAACATCAACCACGTGAAGATTGTCCTGAATAAGGCTGCTCACCGTGATGATCACATCAACTCCTTCGTTGAGGACATCATCAACTACAAGGCTCACAACGACCTCACCGACGACTTCCTTAAGGTTCTCCTCGGTATCAACCTCAAGTGGGCTGCTCCTCAAGGCATGGATGCTAAGTGTGGCTACGAGACTACTATTCCTGCATTCCAGGTACGCTTCCTCCGTCCGATCAACATGTTCGAGGAAGGCCTCCAGGTACAGGATGCTGCCAACAGCACTCAGATCTTCCCGCTCTATGACCTCGTACACTTCACCGACTGGCGTGAGCAGTGGAACCCGATTGCTGGTACAGACAAGACCATCAACAAGGAGCGTCGCGACCGCGTAGTTCCCGATGGCGGTAAGTACATCGTTGACTACTGGTACTACTACAACATCAAGCACATCATCATAGGTAATGCAACTGAGATTGTTGATCCCGCACAGGAAACTGCCCTCAACAACATCATGCACACCAACATGAACGGCAACGATATCACGAAGACCATCCTGGCTCGTGTATCCAACAATGTTGAGTTCACTTATGTTCCCGCAGATCCTACCGCTAGCGCTAGCGCTGAGATCGGTGATCCCGCATTCTACGGCTCCATCAAGTACACCAACAACCGTTCTACCGTTGATGAGTTCGACGTAACAGTGCCTATCACAGTATGCTACGAGTGGGGTCACCTCTACAAGGAGGTTACTATCCACGTAGTTAAGACTCTCGAGAACACAACCGTTAAGGCTCGTCGTTAATCCCGATTGTCTCTAAATAAAAAGGGAGGAGGAGTGTAGTCTCCTCCTCCCTTTCTTCTTTTTATTCACAATACAAGACCTTTCATTTATAGATGAAATCACGTATTATTCTTTTAGCTCTCGTAATGGGCGTCGTCATGGTCGGTTGCCGTAATAAGCAGGAAAGTAACTCTTACCTCCCACCTGCCTCTATGGAATACTCCGGTCAAGACACAGCAGAAGTGCTTAATTTGGTAAATAAGTATGTAGACTGTCTTAACGCTCATGATTACGATGGCATGGTCGATTTACTCTACGTTTTCAAGGATAACCGCATTCATGCTTTCGACGACGCTCAGCGCGACAGTGTCAAGCATGGCTTGCAACAAATCCCTGTTTATGCAGCCAAGTTCCACAGCTTCCAATTGCGCAGCAATGTTAATAATGAAGTTGGAATTCTTGTCCAGCTCCTCGAAGATGGAGATCTGGAAGAAGGCATAGGCGTAAGTAAATTATACCTTAATCCGGTATTCGTTCAGGGTAAGTGGTATCTTACTCTTCTTGATCTTAATGCTGATGGCGTTAGACGTTAATATGACTTCATCACGCAACATACTATCCCCTCTGCTCTTCGTGGCGCTGTTGCTTTTGGCAGCAGCATCATGCAGGCAGTCGGGGAATATTCATCGAAACGGCCCTTATATCGAGTTCGCCGACACGGTTCTTGATCTTGGCGATGTTTCGCTTAACGACACTCTTCGTTTTAGCTTTTCTTTTACTAATACAGGGGACGCCGGGCTCTTGCTTTGGGGCGTTCAACCTGACTGCGGTTCTTGCACAAAAGTAGCCTATCCTACAGACACTATAGCTCCCGGTCAAAGCGGGTCTATAGATGTTACCTTTAATGGGGCTAACAAGTATGGCCTCGGTCCCCACGAATTTTATATTCACGTACGTACGAATACAAATAAACAGTATACAGACTTACTGTTTACAACATATTTTTCCAGCCTTTAATTTATGACTTTTACGATGAGAAAATCATTATTATTCTTTTTCCTTTTTCTTTCAACGGTTCTCAATGCACAGCAACGAGTGGTTATAGCACAAGCTAATGGAGATACACTCTATATTCCTATCTGGCAGATTGATAACATCAGTTTCGAGAATGTTCAGTTGCCAACTCCATCAAAGCCTGAAACGGTGGATTTAGGCTTAAAGAGCGGTTTGTTATGGGGCTCATGGAATGTCGGCGCAGAGAGTGCAGAACAAGTAGGTTATTTGTTGGGCTGGGGTAATGCTGACTCTACAAATTTATCCAAAGACGCTAAGTATTTCCCCTTACCTAATTTCACCAGAAATATTACCAATACCGACTACGACATTGCAAAAGCATTTTGGGCTTCGGAAGAGAACCCCTTCTGGCATATGCCTACCGTTGAGGACTTCCAGGAATTAGCAGCTTGCCAGTGGGAATGGGTTGCCGAGAAGCGGGCTTATAAAATTAGTAACCCTAATGCAGATGATGAATCTCTTAGGGAGAATTTTATATATCTTCCTGTGACAGGTGAACGCTTCGGTGAAGAAGAGCCAGATTCCGTTGACTTCGGTTTTTATTGGACTGGCTACAAAGGCAGTGCCGATTCAACGGCTGTTTATGTTCGCATAAGCATTGTTGATGGCGAAGTCGTAGTGGAACCCACAGGTGACGAGACAAGTGGAGGTGAAGAGCAAGGAGATGGAGCCGAAACTGGTGATGGTGGTGAGCCAGGAACCGGTGGTGGAGGCGAAGCAGTTGTCCCTACCTTCTGGAGTATTCAAGATGGTTTCCGTGCACGTCATATGGCGGTTCGCCCTGTATATGGTGAGTATAAGATTCCTGTATCCATTACTTCGTCAGATGCAGAACTTGAACACCTTAATGCCAGTATTATGACTCGTGTAGAAGGCGAGGGTGAGAATATTAAGTTCTACATCGCATACAGCAATGTTGAAAACTTTGTTGTGGCAGAGGCCAAGAAGAGTGCCGTTTATTTGATTGAAAACTTAGAAGAGTTGTTCTCTGAACGCATTCAACTCACAGGACTTGACTACGACACAAAGTATTATTACCGTGCAGTGGCCATTGTTGGTGACAATACCGTTGAAGAGGCTGTTACTCATATGTTCCAAACCGAGCCGGACACCCGCATTGTCAATCTCGGCCTCAGTGTGAAATGGGCAAGCCGCAATATCGGTGCCGATTCAGAGGAGGAGAGCGGATATCATGTACCTTGGGGCTCATTGACTGAAAACGGTTATCCCTATGGCGGCTCCAATCATATCAGCGGTTTCGCTGATTACGACCTTGCTACCGCTGTATGGGGTGGTGAATGGCGTATGCCTACACGTGAAGAGTTTGAAGAACTAAAGAGATATTGTACTGCAACTCAGGAGAAGGTAAATGGCGTTTCAGGAGTGCGTTTCAGCCGTAATCACACATCTATCTTCCTTCCTTTTGCCGGTGGTCGTGCAGGCTCTTCTATTCAAAACGCAGGCAAAGTAGGTTATTATTGGACTGATGAAGGTTCTACAGGTGTTGCTTATGTCCTGGATCTTCAGTCGCCTATTTACGATGATTTCTTCACCATGGAACTTTCTACCAAGAGTTTGGGCTTGAGCGTTCGTGCCGTTTACGGCAAGAACGACAAGAACAATTTCATTGAGAATCCTGACGAGGGTGGTGATGAGCCAGGAGGAGATACTCCAGGAGGAGATACTCCAGGCGGTGATGAGCCCGGAGGAGATACTCCAGGCGGTGAAGAGCCTCCCGTGAATCCCATCGCCGAAGATGTCGAAGCCATAGACCTAGGTCTGACCTCTGGTACGCTTTGGGCCAACAAAAATGTAGGTTCTGTTAATTCAAGCGAGTATGGTGAATTCTATGCCTGGGGTGAAACTGAGACAAAGAGCACCTATCTTCTTTCCAACTATTCACATTATAATGCGGATTTTGAAACCTTCGACAGTCCTTATAAGGGAGTTAAAGGTATTCAGGGCACTGAGCAGGATGCAGCTCATGTGATTTGGGGCGGCAACTGGGTAATCCCAACTCCCACTCAGTTTAGTGAGTTAGTGGAGCAGTGCACATGGGAATGGCAGAATGACTACAATAGTACCGGTGTCAAAGGGTATATCGTGAAGTCAAAGAAGAATAGCAACTATATCTTCCTGCCCATCACAGGCTACTATAATGGCGCCAGCCGCACTGCTCAGAACCGTGGTTTCTATTGGACTTCGTCTCTCTATCTTTTCCCAGCAGACTGGGATAAGGCTAAGCAGGCTATGGAATTTGTCATTGAGCTGTCTGACAACGAAAATGATATGCACTATCAGATGGATACAAGCCGCGCATGCGGTCTCGCAATCCGTCCAGTGAAGAATAAGTAAATATAGGAGCAATGCGTACAGTAAAGATTATATTTGCATCTATAGTGCTCTGCTTCATAGGCCTTACGGCTTATGCTGAAGGCGGGTATAAGCTGCTTGTCAAACTAAAGAGTGAGCAGGTCGATACATTCGCCCTGAACGTGCGTCCCGTTGTTACGTTTGACGGTGAATATGTTCATATAAAGACTGACGAAGTGCACATCGACTCTGCCTATGTCTATGACAAAGTTGATAAGTTTTACTTTGATGTGATTGCAGAAGATGTCATAGACTCAACCGATGTTGAACCCATAGTTATCGATGAAGTTGAAGAACTGCCAGAGGAGAAGAATTCGACAGGATTCAGTTTTGCCTACGATGGTCGTTATGCGCAGATCAAAGGTTTGGGCTCGAAGAACCAGGTGGCGGTATTCTCGGTCGATGGTAAGCGTATGCGGCCAAAGACTGTTGCCACCTCTACAACTGTGACCATCTCGATGTTTGAGCTCCCGACTGGTATATATATCATTCGTGCCGGTGACAGGTCGATAAAGATAATAAGAAAGTAGAGACCTTGTTCAGACTATTCTCCTAAAGGAGAGAAGATGGAGAAATAGATGGATATTTGCCGGATTCTTGAGGTTTAAAGCCAAGAAAAAGGCAAAAAACGGAAAAGTTTAGGCGAAAAAGGCAAAAAAATCATTAAAAGATACTAAATGAAGAAAATTATATATATATTTGCAGCCGCTTGGGTGCTTATGTCTGCTTGTAAAGGCGGCATAATGAGCGCGGGTGCAGGGTCGGACAGCACAGCGGTGACTGACAGCGATTCCCTGCAGGCGCGCGTACTCACATCGGTATTCGGTAGTGTGCCCTCGATCTATGAGAACGAGATGCGCATTATCACCGAACAGGCTCGTCAAGAGGCTGGCAACAATGTGAGCAATATGCGCGGCATCATGGCTAACCTGGCCGACTCGGCCTATGAGGTGGCTGAAGACAAGTCTCTGAACGAGATTGTCGGGATGCAAGGCGGTATCGTTCGTTGCACGGCTGAGAATGGCCTTCCGTATAAGGTCGCTCCCGAAGCTCACGTGCTTACAGTGCTTCTTCCAAAGCTGCGTAACGTCGGCGGCGAGGAGCGCGTATTCGTACAGATGGAGTTTACACCCGACAGCGTTGCCGAGAAAGCTTACTATGTGCTCACCGGCAGCGAAGGCAAGATATCCACAGGCGTGGTTCCACTGCCACTGACAAAGCAGCCCACAAAGGTGACAGCCGTAATCGTGGCTCCCAACGCCCCGGCTAAGTATCTTGAGGCATGCTCTGAAATTCATTTCATTGACCAGAAGACATTCAACAAACTGCGTGAGTTCGTTAAGGACCGACAGAAAATCTGGCGAGCCACCTACGCAAAAGAGCTTGGGCTGGCCGAGGAAAGTGAAGAATGAAGAGTGGAGAATGAATAATGAAGAATGAAAGTTACTTCAGACATACAAGTTTAACTAATATATATCTACAAGACAGAAATTAAGGAGTAATTATCAACTGTAATCATTAAAACGTAAAAATTATTAACCCATTTATTAAAAACAAAACAAAATGAAAAAGTTTATGTTTTTGGCAGCAATGCTCTTTGCTGCATTTACCACGGCTTCCGCTCAGGAGGACCAGGTAATTGAAGAGTTCCAGCCCCACTGGTTCCTGCAGCTGCAGGGCGGCGGTGCCTACACTCTTGGCGAGGCCAAGTTCAAGGATCTCCTCTCACCTGCTGCTCAGATTGCCGTAGGTTATCAGTTCAATCCCGTGCTTGGTCTGCGTCTGCAGGGCAGCGGTTGGGAGAGCAAAGGCGGTTGGGTAAGCCATCCCAAGGCAGACTACAAGTGGAACTATGCTTCTGCAGGTCTCGACCTTAAGGTAAGCCTCACCAATCTCATCGGTGGCTGGAAGCCCAAGCGTTTCCTCAACGTTGGTCTTATCCTCGGCGGTGCTGCTAACATCGCTTGGAACAATGACGAGGCTTGGGATGTTCAGAAGGTGATTGCTAGCATGCCTCCCGTGTTCGATCCCGATGGCTACACCCACGAGCTCGAATATCTTTGGGATGGCACCAAGGTTCGCCCCGTAGGCCGTGCTGGTCTTGACTTCGACTTCCGCTGCTCGGATCGCGTTGCCATCACCCTCGAGGGTAATGCCAACGTCCTCTCCGACAAGTACAACTCGAAGAAGGCTGAGAAGAAGATGAAGGCTGACTGGTACTTCAACGCTCTCCTCGGTGTGAAGATCGCTCTCGGTCCCACCGTTAAGCGCACCATCATCCCCGCTCCCGTTATCGAGGAGCCCGCTCCTGTTGTTGAAGAGCCGAAGCCCGTTGTCAAGAAGCCCGAACCCGTTGTTCAGAAGCCCGAGATGCGCACCGAGATCTTCTACGCTATCCGCGAGACTGTTGCTGTTGGTGCCGAGAAGGCTAAGCTCGACAACCTCATTGCTTTCCTGAAGGCTAACACAGATACTAAGGTTAATGTTACCAGCTATGCCGATGCCGGCACAGGTAACCCCCGCATCAACCAGATGTATGCTGCTAAGCGTGCTGAGAATGTCAAGAAGGCTCTCATCGAAGCTGGTATTGCTGAGTCACGCATCACAGTCGACAGCAAGGGTGACACCGTTCAGCCGTTCGCTGAGAATGACAAGAACCGCGTCTCAATCGCTATCGCAAAGTAAATATTTGAAAGAAATGAAAAAAGCCGTCCTATAGGGCGGCTTTTTTCGTTTTATTATTGTATCTTTGCGGCGCATAACCATAATGCAGGCATGTTTAGGCCTGATAAACCATTTTTGTATGGAAGAAAAGAACGAACAGATGCAACTGCCGGAAAATGCGTTCCGCGAGTTGCGCGAAGGCGAACAGTATGAACCTTTGATGCGTGCCGACCGCTCTTATCCTGAAGTTAATGCCTGGAGCGTGTCATGGGGTGTCATCATGGCGGTGCTCTTCTCTGCAGCTGCCGCTTATCTTGGGCTGAAGGTAGGCCAAGTCTTTGAGGCGGCCATTCCCATTGCCATCATCGCCGTGGGCCTGGGCAGTGCAGCTCATCGCAAAGGCGCTTTGGGCGAGAATGTCATTATTCAAAGTATTGGTGCTTCGTCCGGCGTAATTGTGGCCGGTGCCATATTTACTTTGCCAGCGTTGTATATACTTCAGGCTAAGTATCCCGACATCACCGTCAACTTCTTCCAGGTATTCCTCTCGTCGTTGCTCGGCGGTTGCCTTGGCATACTCTTCCTTATTCCTTTCCGCCGCTATTTCGTCAAGGACATGCACGGCAAGTACCCGTTCCCTGAAGCTACGGCTACAACGCAGGTGCTTGTCAGCGGTCAACAGGGGGGCAACCAGGCTCGTCCACTCATTTGGGCTGCCGCTATCGGTGGCCTCTACGACTTTGTTGTCAGCACGTTTGGTCTGTGGCACGAGAACCTCACCACCCGTATGACCGCCTGGGGCGAGGCTTTGGCTACTCGTGTCAAGCTTACCTTCTCCATCAACACCGGCGCTGCCGTCTTGGGCCTTGGCTATATCGTAGGTCTGAAATATGCAGCAATCATTTGCGCCGGCAGTCTGTTTGTGTGGTGGTTCCTCATTCCGTTGCTTGGCATGACAACCGTAGACTCTGTTATGCTGTCGGAGATGGATCCTCAGTTTATCTTCACCAACTATGCACGCTACATAGGCATTGGAGCTATTGCCATGGCCGGTGTCATCGGTATCGTCAAGAGTTGGGGCGTAATCAAGAGTGCCGTTGGACTTGCCGGTCGCGAATTGCGTGGTAAGTCGGGTGCTGTAGCAGCTGCCACTCTTCGCACCGACCGCGACCTCAGCATGCGTTTCCTTGCCATTGCCGTTATTGTGGCGCTGGCGATTGTCTTCGTGTTCTTCTATGCTGGCGTGATTCATAATTTCGCTATGGCTCTCGTTGCCTGGCTTGTAGTGGCTGTGATTGCATTCCTTTTCACTACTGTAGCGGCCAATGCCATCGCCATCGTCGGCACTAATCCGGTGAGCGGCATGACTCTCATGACCCTCATCATCGCTTCAATAGTGCTTGTGGCCGTAGGTCTCGAGGGTACGAGCGGCATGATTGCGAGCATGGTCATCGGCGGTGTCGTTTGCACAGCTCTTTCTATGGCCGGCGGCTTCGTCACAGACCTTAAGATAGGTTACTGGTTGGGTACAACTCCGGCCAAGCAGGAAACATGGAAATTCCTGGGCACACTGGTGTCGGCAGCCACCGTAGGCGGCGTCATCATCATCCTGAACAAGACATATGGTTTCACGGGCGAGAATGCTCTGGTGGCACCTCAGGCTAATGCCATGGCCGCCGTCATAGAACCATTGATGATGGGGCAGGGTGCTCCCTGGTTGCTCTACGGTGTAGGTGCCATGCTGGCCCTGCTGTTGAACGTCCTTGAGGTTCCTGTTCTGGCTTTTGCCCTTGGTATGTTCATTCCTTTGCAGCTTAATGTGCCTCTTGTCGTTGGTGGTGCCATCAACTGGTTCGTGACAACCCGCAGCAAGGACGCTTCCGTTAATCAGGCTCGTGGCGAGCGCGGCACACTACTTGCCAGCGGCTTCATCGCCGGCGGTGCCCTCATGGGTGTTGTGTCTGCCCTGCTCCGTTTCCTTGGTTTCGATTTGATGAACGCCGATTGGCTGGCAACAGGTGCTTCAGAGATATGCTCTATCATAGCTTACGTCCTGCTTATCATCTACATGGTAGTAGCCAGTATGAAGAGTAAGGCTTAAGTGCTTGGCAAAGACGTGCGGTCATGCAGGTTGTTCGGTCGCGACCGAACGACCGATACCTTAAGGCTTGCAGTCAGGAACGACTGGCCTTACATCCAAATTAGGTTGGCCTTACATCCAAATTAGGTTGGCCTTATATCCAAACTAGGTTGGCTTTACAGCCGAATTAAGTTGGCCTACTTTTTTGAAGATTTATAGAAATAAGAATTTGCAAATCATCGTTAACAACCGTATACAATGAAAAGACTAGTTTTATGCTTAGCCGTAGTAGCACTGAGTCTGGCCTGTCAGGCTCAGGAGTGGCAGCGCCTCTCGGCTCCGGTGATGACGCCATGGGGCGAAGAGATTAATCCCGAAGCCGTGTGGCAGGAATATCCGCGCCCGCAACTGGTGCGCCCCGACTGGATCAACCTCAATGGAGTTTGGCAGTATTACCGCCGCGACAATACGGTACGTTTGGTGGCAGAGCGTTCGGCGAGCAGATTCAGCCAGCGCATTCTCGTGCCTTTTGGTGTGGAATCAGCACTCTCGGGCATCAAGCACACCGACTTAAGTACAACGGCAAATTCCACGCTGATGTATCGGCGCACGTTCACTCTGACTGATGCCTTCAAGGGTAAACGCACACTCCTGCACTTCGGTGCAGTGGACTGGCGTTGCGTAGTCTTCGTGAACAAACAGAAAGTAGGGCAGCACGATGGTGGCAACGACCCATTCACGTTTGATATTACCGAATACTTGACTACTGATGAAGAGCAGGAACTTCAGGTCGCAGTTTACGACCCCTCAAACCGTGGCGGTCAGCCGGTCGGCAAGCAGACAGTAAATCCCGGCAGTATCTGGTACACCAGCTGCAGCGGTATCTGGCAGACGGTGTGGCTTGAGCCTGTGAACGTTTCATATATAGAGCGCTACGAACTTGTTCCAGATGCAGCTTCAGGCACGGTGAAGGTTCGCGTCATAGCTAATGATCCCGCATGCAAGTACACTCTTATTGCCCGTGATGGCGAGGAGATTGTTGCTACTACTGAGAAAACGCGTGTGGGTGAGGAAGTTACGGTGACTATTCCCAACCCTAAGTTGTGGAGCCCAGACTCGCCTTTCATCTATAACCTCGACATCGTTCTTAGCGGCGACAACTGTCAGGAGTGCGACCGTGCCCGTGGTTATTTCGGCCTGCGAACCCTTTCGCGAGGTATGATAAATGGGCATCCAGGCTTCCTGCTCAATGGCAAACCGTTGTTTATGTATGGTCCCTTGGATCAAGGTTGGTGGCCTGATGGTCTGCTGACGCCGCCTTCATACGAAGCTATGATCTACGATCTCAAGACCATTAAGGCTTTGGGCATGAACATGGTGCGTAAGCATATCAAGGTTGAACCCGATCTCTGGTACGAGTGGTGCGACCGCAACGGTCTAATCGTGTGGCAGGATATGCCCAACGGCAACAGTGGCGGTAGCCTCGGCACCAAAGCCGAACTGCAGCATATATTCTACGATGAGTGCGAGCGCATCGTTACGGCTTTGAAGCAGCACCCGTGCATCTGCGTGTGGGTACCATATAATGAGAGCTGGGGTCAGGACTCTGATGCCGGTGCAGGTCACACCATGCGCGGCTACCTCGTAGTGCGCAATGCCGATGCCGACACGGGACGTCTGATGAATGCAGCTTCCGGCTGGACTGATTTCAAGATAGGCGACATTACCGATGCCCATAGTTATCCCTCGCCCAATGGAACTTCCAACCCAGGCAACAACCGCGTAAATGTCTGCGGAGAGTTTGGCGGTATCACCTATCTTATCGAAGATCACCTCTGGGCTGGCAGCCAACAGGTCTACACGTCGGTGGACAACAGTGACGACTATACTGAGCGCTTCAATCAATACACTGAAGCATTGCAGGGCCTGCAATATGAGAAAGGCCTCTGGGCTGGTGTATATACCCAGATTACTGATGTAGAGCAAGAAGTCAACGGTATACTTACCTACGACCGCAAGGTGCTGAAGGTTAATGAACAACAACTGGCTTCCATTCGTGCCAACGTGGAGAGAACCATACATAAGCGTATGGATGGAGCCACAAGCGTGGTCAGTGCAGGCGACAATTCAAACGGCGTCTTATGGCATTACACCACCGACAAGCCCGCCGAGGGCTGGAATCAACCTGGCTTCGACGACAGCTCGTGGAAGCGCGGAGCAGCCGGTTTCGGTGATATCAGTCAGCCGGCAGCCCGTGTTCGTACCAAGTGGAGCACACCCGAGATATGGATTCGCCGTACATTCACTCTTACGGGCGTCACCGCCGACAACATCAAAGACCTGTGCTTGCGCCTGTTCTACGACGAGGATTCCGAGGTCTACATCAACGGAGTGCTCGCCATGAGCATCACAGGCTACAACACCACTTATCAGCTCTTTGGAATCTCCGAGGCTGCACGGCAAACCATCAATCTCGAAGGCGACAACGTCATAGCAATACACACCAAGCAGACAAGCGGCGGACAGTATATCGACGCAGGCTTCAGCATACGTTCCTATGTTGACAACGATGAACTGACCTTTAACCCGATGACTGTCAACACCCTCCCCAAACCCACTACGGACGAGCAGCGAGCTTATCTGCTTTGCTATTCCAAGGCTGACGACGATCGCCTTTATTATGCTTGCAGCTACGATGGACTCAAGTGGCAAGAACTCAACGACGGCAATAGTATCTATGGCGCAACCGCCACGCAACCCGCTGTGCGCCGCCCTTTCATCTATAGGCTGGTGGACGAAGAAGGTGCATCGACCTTTCATCTCGTTTTCGGAGGTAACGACGATGCCCCCGGCCTCTACAACCTAACCTCCACTGACCTCGTGACTTGGAAACCTTTAGAAGGGCTAGATGCTAAGATTGTCGATGCAAAGGTTATAGCGCCAGAGGTATGCTTCGACAAGTCTTCGCAGTTCTTGGTATATTACTGGACAGCTCCCAGCGGCGTCCTTTTCAAGTCACAGTTCTCCCGTACACGCAACTACACGACCTTCTCGCGTCCTGCATCGTTCATCGAACCAGGCTATTCTGTTTCGGATATTAACATTTTCCCCGTCGGTAACACATACGTGGCATTATTCGATGGCTCTGAGGAACTTGGACTCTGTATGGGTTATAGTCCTTCCGTAAATCCATCACGTGGGCAGTTTTCCAATTTCGCACCCGTATTCGATACGCCTCATAAGATATTGTCGCCAACCGTGTTCGAAGCCTTCGACGACAACGGGTGGCTGATGCTCGGTATCGAGGACGGCGAATACAAAATCTTCGGAGCCATGAAAGCAGAGGCTGCAAACATTAAGTGGTGGGATTACATGACGATGCGCCCCACGCTTCCAGCCGATGTCAATGGAGGCAAGGTCCTGGTTGTAACGCGCGACGAACTGGTTAAGCTGCAACAAACGCTTGCCGACCTCGACGATATACGTGATTTACCTGCTGCTAAGCAAGGTCGCGGCAGTTCCGTAACATATAACCTTCAGGGTATCCGTGTAGCCGACACCAACCGTCATGGCATTTATATTACTGGCGGTAAGAAGATAGTCAGGTAACTGCCGCGGGATTGAGCTCATCGTAGCGACGGTTAAAGTTTACAATGAAAAGACATCAAAACGCAATAAAACCAGCATTTGCAAATCATTAAATATAAAACAATTAAACAATAAATCACTCTATGACATTGATTGAGAAAATCATTGCACGGGCGCAGGCTAATCCTCAGCGCATCGTGCTGCCCGAGGCTGAAGAGGAGCGCACGCTTATCGCAGCCGACAAGGCGCTGGCCGACAAGTTGGCCGACATCATTCTCATCGGTAATCCTGCCAAGGTGCAGGCGCTGGCCGAGAAACATGGTCTTACACACATCGGCGAGGCTACGCTCATCGACCCCGAGAAATACGAACGCAGCGAGGAACTGGCCCAGCTGCTCTGCGAACTGCGCAAGAGCAAGGGCATGACTATCGAGCAGGCTCGCGAGCTTGTGAAGAATCCCTTGTACCTCGGTTGCATGATCATCAAGACCGAAGGCGCCGACGGTCAGATCTCCGGTGCCCTCTCGACCACGGGCGAGACGTTGCGTCCAGCCCTGCAGATTATCAAGTGCTCGCCGGGCATCACCTGCGTCAGCGGCGCTATGCTCCTCATCACCGACCGTCCTGAGTACGGCGAGGATGGCGTGCTCGTCGTGGGCGACGTGGCCGTGACGCCGATGCCCGATGCCGACCAGCTGGCTCAGATTGCTGTATGCACCGCCCAGACCGCCAAGAGCGTCGCGGGCTTCGAGGATCCCCGCGTAGCCATGCTGAGCTTCTCCACCAAGGGCTCTGCTAAGCACGAAGTAGTCGATAAGGTCATCGAGGCAACACGTCTGGCCAAGGAGCGTTGTCCCGAACTGAAGGTTGACGGTGAGTTGCAGGCCGATGCCGCCCTCGTGCCGTCAGTAGGTGAGAAGAAAGCGCCCGGCAGCCCCATTGCCGGCCATGCCAACGTCCTTGTCTATCCGAACCTCGAAGTGGGCAACATCAGCTATAAGCTCGTGCAGCGCCTCGGCGGCGCCATTGCCATCGGTCCTATCCTCCAAGGCATTGCCCGTCCCGTCAACGACCTCAGCCGCGGCTGCTCCGTCGATGATATTTACTACTTAATCGCTATAACTGCCTGTCAGGCAATGGATGCAAAATGAAAATACTTGTTTTGAACTGCGGAAGCAGCAGTATAAAATATGCTTTGTACAACATGGATGACCGCTCGGTCATCGCCAGCGGTGGCATCGAGAAAATCGGGCTGCCCGACTCCTTCATCAAGGTGAAGGCCAAAGGTCAGAAGGACCAGTTCGATGTCTTAGTGCCCGAGCACACAGCCGGTGTGCAGGTGATCTTCAAGGTACTCACCGAGGGTAACCTCGCCGTCCTCAACGACCTCCACGAGATTGACGCCGTAGGCCACCGCATGGTGCACGGCGGCGAGAAGTTCCAGAAGAGCGTGGTGCTCACGCCCGAAGTAATGGAGCAGTTTGCTGCTTGCAACGACCTCGCTCCCTTGCACAATCCCGCCAACATCAAGGGCGTCAATGCCGTCAAGGCCCTGCTGCCCGACCTGCCGCAGGTAGGCGTCTTCGACACCGCCTTCCATCAGACCATGCCCGATTACGCTTATATGTACGCCCTTCCTTATGAACTTTACAAGAAGCATGGCGTGCGTCGCTACGGCTTCCACGGCACCAGCCACCGCTACGTCTCGCAGCGTGTGCTCGAATACCTCGGTATGCCTAAGGAGGGCAGTAAGGTCATCACTTGCCACATCGGCGGCGGCGCATCCATTGCAGCCGTCAAGGATGGCAAGGTCGTCGATACCTCTATGGGCCTCACGCCTCTCGAAGGCCTGATGATGGGCACGCGCTCCGGCGATATCGATGCCGGTGCCGTCACATTCCTCATGGACAAACTCGGCCTCGACACCAAGGGTATCTCCAACCTGCTGAATAAGCAGAGTGGTCTGCTCGGCGTCAGCGAGGGTCGCAGCGACTTCCGCGATATCCTCGCCGGCATTGCCGAAGGCAGCGACCTTGCCCGTCTTGCCAAGGAGATGTATACCTATCGCATCAAGAAGTATATTGGTTCCTACGCTGCTGCTATGGGCGGTGTCGATGTCATCGTGTTCACTGCCGGCGCAGGCGAGAACCAGTACGAGGTGCGCGAAGGAGCTACCCGTGGCTTGGAGTTCCTCGGTGTGGAGCTCGATGATGAGAAGAACCACGCCTGCCGTGCCAAGGAAGCCGTCATCTCAAAGGATTCCTCACGCGTCAAGATTTGCGTCATACCTACCGACGAAGAGCTGATGATTGCCATGGACACGCTGGCATTGGTCAGCTGAACATTGAAGTTTAGATAATTTAAAAGAGCATGAAGTATAGTATCATCATACCCGTTTACAACCGTCCCGATGAGGTGGCGGAGCTGCTGCTCAGTCTGTCGAAGCAGACATGTCGCGACTTCGACGTTCACATCGTTGAGGACGGCAGCAGCGTAACGTGCCGTGAGGTGTGCGACCATTTTGCCAACCGCCTGGACATCCATTACTATATGAAGGAGAACGGCGGACCGGGTGCGGCACGCAACTACGGCGCCGAACGTGCCACGGGTGATTACTTCATTGTTCTTGACTCCGATGTAGTGCTGCCTCCAGGCTATCTTGCCGCCATAGACCAGGAGCTGACGGAGCGCCCCTGCGACGCCTTCGGCGGTCCCGACCGCTCTCACCCCGACTTCACGCCGGTGCAGAAAGCCATCAGCTACTCGATGACGTCGTTCTTCACCACTGGCGGCATTCGTGGCGGTAAGAAGAAACTGGATAAGTTCTACCCCCGTTCGTTCAACATGGGCGTGAGCCGCCAGCTGTGGCAACAGCTGGGCGGCTTCCGCGCCATGCGTTTCGGCGAGGACATCGATTTCAGCATCCGCATCTTCAAGGCAGGTGCACGCTGCCGTCTGTTCCCCGATGCCTGGGTATGGCATAAGCGCCGCACGGATTTCCGTAAGTTCTTCCGTCAGGTGCGTAACTCCGGAACTGCACGCATCAACCTGCATCTCTTGCATCCCGGTTCGATGAAACTGGTGCATCTGTTGCCTGCGGTGTTCACGCTTGGTTGCCTGGTGCTGCTCATCCTCTTCCTCTTCGGGCTCGCTTTGTACCTGTTCGGTCCCGATCACATGAACAAGGCGGTAGGCTTTGCACTCTGCGAGCTGACCCTCCTGCTGCCCTTGCTCTATGCATTGCTCATCTTCGTCGATTCCTCCATCCGTAACCGTAGCCTTTGGGTCGGTCTGCTCTCCATCCCCGCCTCCTTCATCCAGCTAATAGGCTATGGTTTAGGTTTCCTTTCCGCAGCATGGAAACGGTTGGTATTGAAGCAGAAGGCTGAAGGATTTGATGACAACGAAAGGCTATACAAATGAACATCAAGGATCTCCCTTCCGATGAACGGCCCCGTGAGCGATTGATGGAGCAAGGCGCTGAAGCCTTGTCCCCGGCTGAGCTGTTGGCTATTCTCATCGGCAGCGGCAACACTGAGGAGTCGGCAGTGCAGCTGATGCAGCGTCTCTTGGGTGATTGCGAAGGGAGTCTGAAGGCCTTGAGCCGCTTGTCGTTGAATGACCTCACGAAGAACTATAAGGGCCTGGGGCCAGCTAAGGCCGTCAGCATCCTTGCAGCCTGCGAGTTGGGCAAGCGACGCATGATGGAAGCGGCTGCCGAGAAGCGTAAGGTGGAGAGTTCCACTGACATCTACAATATCATGTACCCTCGGATGCGAGATCTGGCACACGAGGAAAGCTACGCGCTGTATCTGCGCACCGACAACAGCCTCGAAGGTCAGCCTTTCCTCATCAGCAAGGGGGGTATTGCAGGTACACAAGTGGACATTCGCTTGGTGTTGCGTGAAGCGTTGATTCGTCAGACGCCGACACTTGTGCTCGTACACAACCATCCTTCGGGCAACAAGCACCCTTCGCGCGACGACGACAACCTCACCGACCGCCTCTCCAAAGCCTGTCAGGTCATGAACATCAGGCTGTTGGACCACGTCATCGTCACCGATGGCGACTACTACAGCTATCGTGAACAGGGGAAGGTGTAGGGGAATGTATAATGGATAACGTGAAATGAATAATGGATAAAATTCAATTAGAAGATAAGATCGTAGAGATGCTCAAGACGGTCTACGACCCTGAGATCCCTGTCAACGTGTACGATTTAGGGCTTATCTACCGTATCGAGCTAAGCGACGACCTCACGCAGTTGGACGTAGATATGACCATGACGGCACCTTCGTGTCCCATGGCCGATTTCATCATCGAGGACGTGCGTCAGAAACTCGAGAGCATCGAGGGCCTTACCTCTGTTAATGTCAACCTCGTATTCGAACCTGAGTGGACGCAAGATATGATGACCGAGGAAGCGAAGCTCGAATTAGGCTTGCTCTAACTCTTTTACAAATAGGTTTTGTTATGTTTCCACCTCCGGAAGGTGGAAAAAGGGTGGAATAATTCGACCTATTATTCTGTGAATAAGGCGCTTTTGTATGTAATGTAGGTTTCCACCATAATCATTTGCAGAGCGTTAGTTTTCGCCGTACCTTTGCAGCGCAATAATAAGCGAATGCAAATCTTATGAAACGAAAAGAGCTACAGATTCCCATCATCGTCCTGTCCCTTGTCGTCATAGGCAGTTTGATCTCGACTGCTTGCAGCACTCGTAGTGGACGGCTTATTGATGAGGCTCTCGCTTCCTACCGCATGGACGTGAGGACTGTCGTGCGGTAAAGAACGTTAAAAAACGGGCCGACTGTTTGGTCGTAATGCATCATAGTATTACTTTTGCACTCAAAAGCAAAAGAACAAGCGACGATGAAACCTATTTATTTCCTTTCCGATGCCCATTTGGGCAGCCGTGCACTCAAACACGGCCGTACTCAGGAGCGCCGTCTGGTGCGTTTCCTGGATAGTATCAAGGACAAAGCCGGCGCCGTATATATGCTGGGCGATATGTTCGACTTCTGGCACGAGTACAAGATGGTCGTGCCAAAGGGATTCACACGCTTTCTGGGTAAGGTGAGTGAACTTACGGACTTGGGTGTTGAAGTTCATTTCTTCACCGGTAACCACGACATATGGGCTTATGATTATCTAGAGAAGGAATGCGGGCTCATCATACATCGCAAGCCGCTGACCATCGAGCTGGGCGATAAGATTTTCTATTTAGCACATGGCGACGGCCTTGGCGATCCAGACCCTAAGTTCAAGCTCCTGCGCTTCATCTTCCATAATCGCATCTGCCAGATTCTGTTTGCGGCTTTGCACCCTCGTTGGGGCGTTGATCTCGGAATGGCATGGGCCAAGCATAGCATGCAGAAGCATATGGCCGAGGAGCCTCCGCGCTATGAGGGAGAGGACAAGGAGCATCTGGTTCTTTTTGCTAAAGACTATCTGCGCACGCACCCCGACGTTAACTTCTTTGTTTTCGGGCACCGCCATATAGAACTTGATTTGATGCTCTCGCGCTCAACACGCGTGATGATCCTTGGCGACTGGATATCGCAGTTTACCTACGCTGTCTTTGATGGAGAACGATTGTGGATGGAGAACTACATTGAAGGAGAAACGGAACCATAGTTAAGTACAGACTGAAAAATGCGACCGGTCGTATCATCGAATACGACCGGTCGCATTAAGCATTATGACCGGTCGTGTGTGCATGTTCGACCGGTCGTGTATTTTGTTATGTCTTAGGCTTTCACGCGGCCCTGATAGCTGCCGTCGCGAGTGTCAACCTCGATAATCTCGCCTTCGTTGATGAAGAGAGGTACGCGCACCTCGGCACCTGTCTCCACGCGGGCGGGCTTGAGGGTGTTGGTGGCGGTGTCGCCCTTGAGTCCGGGTTCGGTCCAAGTCACGGCGAGCTTAACCTTTACAGGCACATCGGCATAGAGGACAGTCTCAGTGGAGGCGTCGGTGACGACTTCAACATTCTCACCTTCCTTCATGAAGGCAACGCCGTTGATCTGATCCTTGGGGATGGGAATCTGCTCGTAGGTCTCGTTGTTCATGAAGATGTAGTCTTCGCCTTCCATGTACAGGAACTGGTAGCTGCGGCGCTCTACGCGCACGTCCTCGAGTTTCTCGCCGATGTTGAAACGACGCTCGAGCACGTTGCCGCTAACCACGTCCTTGAGGGTAGTGCGCATGATGGTGTTGCCCTTGCCAGGCTTCACATGCAGGAAGTCGATGCAGAAATAGAGCTTGCCGTCCATGCGGATGCAGGTGCCCTTCTTGATGTCTTGTGAGTTAATCATACTTTAGAGGATGTAAAAATGTAAAATATTAATTATAAAAGTGTTCTTTGTCTTGAAATCGGGGGCAAAGGTAATGAAAAATAGCGAAAATAAGCAAAAGTTTAAAGAAAATCTTGCGTGAATGAAAAAAAGTATCTACTTTTGCAGCCCGATAAGCACAATGCTCGAACAAATATATAATATATACAGCAATGAAAAGAACATTCCAACCCTCCAACCGCAGAAGAAAGAACAAGCACGGTTTCCGTGAACGTATGTTGACAGCTAATGGCCGCCGCGTGCTCGCAGCACGTCGTGCAAAGGGTCGCAAGAAGCTCACCGTTTCCGACGAGCGTCACGGCAAATAACCTCACGTTAACACGTTACACGTTAACACGTTAACAGACTAACAGAACGAGTGCCTCGCGGCCTGTTAACTGATTAGCCTGTTAGCGTGTTAATTTGTTTTTATCATTCTTGGTTCATCAGCTCATCGTTCAATAGTTCATCGTTCAATAGTTCAACGGAATGGCTTTCTTCAAGAAACTCTTCAGCGCATATCTCTGGGGCAATCTGCTGGCTATGGCGGCAGTCGCTGCTTTGGTTCTCTTCCTCTTGTGGAAAGGTTTGGCGCTATATACCAATCATGGCGAGACAGTAGATGTGCCGTCGCTCGTTGGCATGCAGGAGAGCGATGCGTTGTATACGCTCGAGCGACTGGGCCTGCGAGGCTTAGTGGCCGATTCGGCCTTCAATAAGCGTAAGCCCACGGGCTGCATATTAGATCAGCTTCCGGCAGCAGGCGCCAAAGTTAAAGCCGGTCGCGAGATACGTCTGACTATCAATTCTGCACAGACACCAACGTTGCCCCTGCCGGACGTGGCTGATAATAGTTCACTTCGTGAGGCCCAAGCCAAGCTGACAGCCATGGGCTTCAAACTTGGTCCTGTGGAATACATTCCAGGCGACAAGGACTGGGTGTATGGTGTCAAGAGCCGGGGCCGTAATGTCTATTCAGGAGAGCGTGTGCCGCTTGATGTGCCGCTCATCCTTCAGGTAGGCAATACTTCGTCCATAGAGGCTGAGGAGGAGATGCTCGATTCGCTCGACGACATCGATATCGGGGATATAGATGATGAGACTATCGGAATCGACGATATCTTTGACCTATGATTGACGACGACGAACTTATCGTTGACGACGATGCGTTGGAACTCGACGATGAAGGTCTTGAGGTAGGCGCTGACGGCACTCTCTATGAGCACCGCCGCGTGGTAGCCGACAAGGGGCAGACGCTGTTGCGTGTGGATAAGTTCTTGATGGAACACTTGCGCGACACCAGCCGTGCACGAATTCAACGTGCAGCAGAGGCTGGTTGCATACATGTCAATGACCGTCCCGTAAAGAGTAATTATCGCGTCAAACCATTCGATGTGGTGACGCTTATGCTCGACCATCCGCGCTTTGAAACCGAGATTACCGCAGAGGACATACCTCTCGATATCGTTTATGAGGACGATGATTTGCTCATAGTGAACAAGCCAGCAGGCATGGTCGTACATCCAGGAGTTGGCAACTACACAGGAACATTAGTCAACGCTTTGGCTTGGCATCTGCGCAACGATCCGAAATACAATCCAAATGACCCCAATGTAGGTCTCGTTCACCGTATAGACAAAGATACGAGCGGTTTGCTCGTAGTCGCGAAGACGCCAGAAGCGAAGACGCATCTGTGTCATCAGTTCTTCGTTCATTCCACACGCAGGCAGTACAATGCATTGGTGTGGGGCGGTTTCGAAGAGACCGAAGGTCGGATAGAAGGCAATATAGCCCGCGACCCACGTGATAGGCAGCGCATGACCGTGCTGCCACCTGGTAGCAATCAGGGCAAGCCTGCCGTTACTCACTGGCGCGTCGCAGAAGCCTTTGGACCTGTCACATGGGTGGAATGTGTCCTTGAAACGGGACGGACCCATCAGATCCGCGCTCACATGAAGTCAATAGGCCATCCGCTTTTTGCCGACGAACGATATGGGGGTATGGAAATATTGCGCGGGCAACCTACGGCTACATATAAAGCCTTTGTCCGCAACGCCTTCGACCTTTGTCCGCGGCAGGCGCTGCACGCTCGCACACTCGGTTTTCAGCACCCGCGTACTCGCGAGGAAATGTTCTTCGAAAGTCAGTTGCCAGAAGATTTAACGCAATTAACCAACAAATGGCGCACGTATGCGCAAACATATAATAAATAATGGAAAAGAGAAAGGTGATAGCCATCGTTTGCGGTGGCGACAGTTCTGAACACGACGTTAGTCTGCGCAGTGCTCAGGGAATATATAGTTTTATCGACAAGGAACGCTTTGAGGTCTATGTAGTTGAACTCAAAGGTCTGACATGGGAGGCTCATCTTGAAGGAGACAAGCGTGTCCCTGTAAGTCGCGAGGATTTCTCGTTCAAGGTGGGACGCCGTATTGTGAAGCCAGACTTTGCTTACATCACTATTCACGGCACTCCGGGTGAGGATGGAACTCTTCAGGGGTACTTCGACCTCATCCGCATGCCTTACTCGACTAGTGGCGTTTTGGTGGAGTCGATGACTTTCAACAAGTTCACTCTGAACCAGTACCTGAAAGGCTTCGGAGTGAGCGTCAGCGAGAGCCTCGTTGTACGTAAGGGTAGCGAAGACCTTGTAACCGACGGAGAGATAATCGACCATATAGGCTTGCCTTGCTTTGTCAAACCAAATGCGGGCGGCTCAAGTTTCGGTGTCACGAAGGTAAAGACACTCGAGCAGTTGCGCCCCGCTATAGCCTTGGCAATGGGCGAGAGCGACGAGGTGATGGTTGAAGCCTTCATGCCAGGCACGGAGCTTACATGTGGTTGCTATAAGACAGCCGCCGGTTCACATGTGTTCCCCGTGACTGAAGTTGTCACACACAACGAGTTCTTCGACTATGATGCTAAGTACAACGGCTCAGTCGACGAGATAACACCAGCCCGCATCAGTGATGATTTGCGCGACCGTGTTCAGGCTCTTACCTCAGCCATCTACGATATTCTCGGTTGCTCGGGAATTATCCGCATTGATTATATAGTGACGAAGGTAAAGGACGACGAAGGGCATGAACGTGAGCGTATTAACATGCTCGAAATCAACACTACACCAGGCATGACCGTCACCAGTTTCATCCCACAGCAGGTGCGCGCCGCTGGGCTTGACCTCAAGGATGTGCTCACCGATATTATCGAAGACAAACTATAATAGACCAACCCCTCAGCCCCTTCCAACAGCGAGGGGAGAAAAACCGCCCTTAGATATGCTTAGCTCACAAATCCCTGAAGAATTCAAGGACATACGTCCTTACACCCCAGACGAATTGCCACAGGTCTTTGCAGAGTTGATGGCCGATGAGCAGTTCATGGCTGTCGCATCGAAAATGGTGCCTGACCTTAAGGCTAAACTCGGACAGTTGCAAGCTGCCGCCTCAGCCTCTGGGACATCATCCCTGAGCAACCTCGATGTTCAGAAGATGTTCTTTTATCCTCTCGTCAAGCACATAATATCTTCCTGCTCCGAAGGTATTGATCTTTCCGTGCCCGAAGGCTTCCATCGCGAGCAGCCCCACACCTTTATCACCAACCATCGTGATATAGTGCTTGACTCAGCGTTCCTCAGTTTCCTGCTCGTAGAAAACTGCTTTCCGACGACCGTAGAGATAGCCATCGGCGACAACTTGCTCATATATCCGTGGATAAAGAAACTTGTGCGCATCAATAAATCTTTCATTGTGCAACGTTCTTTGTCAATGCGCGAGATGTTGCGAGCCTCACAGGTAATGAGCCGTTACATGCACTTTGCTATTGAGGAAAAACACGAGAATATATGGATTGCGCAGCGCGAGGGGCGTGCCAAGGATAGCGATGACCGCACTCAGGATGCCCTGCTTAAGATGATGGTTATGGGAGGTGAGGGCACAGTGATAGAGCGTCTGCGACAGTTACATCTCACACCTATGGCCCTGTCCTACGAGTACGACCCTTGCGATTTCCTGAAAGCCGAGGAGTTCCAATTGAAGCGTGATGTCGAAGGTTTCAAGAAGAGCAAGCAAGATGATCTCGTTAATATGCAGACGGGTATCTTTGGAAAGAAGGGACGTATACATTTCGAGGCTGCAGATTGTATTGACACTTGGCTTGACACACTTGATGCGGAAATCTCCAAGACAGAGCTGTTCCCACTCGTGGCTAAATATATAGACCGCGGAATTCATCGCTCTTACCGTCTCTTTGCTGGCAACTATGTAGCAGCTGACATGCTGAGCGGGTCTGTAGGGCGCGCTAAGTATTATGATGAGGCCGAACGCGGCGTGTTCGAAAGTTATCTTGCTGAACGTGTTGCTTTAGCGGCTAAGAATATTGAGGCGCGAGGCTTGAAACCTGACACGACTTTCTTGCGCGAGCGCATTCTTACAATGTATGCCAATCCTGTTTTCAACTATGAAAAAGCTACTGATACTGACGGCTGTTGTGCTTAGTTTCGTGGGCTGTAGTGAAGAAGATGAACAGACCTATCCGCCCATGATTACTGAGATGGCGGTAATGAGTTCTGATGCTTCGGGCACGATACGCAACTTTACTACAGATGCCGGCAACAGCTATTCGTTGACTACCCCATACACCGGTGTGACGGAAAATGCCCTTTGGCGTTTCCTCATCGGTTATGTAGCCGATAGCGATGGACGTGCTACGGTATATTCGCTTGAGGGCGTTGTGGTTCCGCGCGACAGCACAAGCCGAGCTGGAGTGGCGATTGATCCGGTAGGATTTGTAAGTGCTTGGCCAGGCGGCGGTTTCGTGAATATGCATCTTCAGCCAAAGACGAAAGGCGGAGTGCATACCTGGGGTTATGTTAGAGATAGCTTAACTACTAACACTGCAGGTGGTTCCACTCATTTCATCACCCTCTTTCACCGACAGGGCAACGACCCTATGGCCTACAGCGCTGAGGCTTACGTTAGCATCCCTGTTGACAGCCTTTCAGAGGCTCCTGGGGCAGCTGACTCGATATGTTTGACAGTGAAATCTTTCTCAGGAACAATAAGAAAAAGCTTCGCATTCTCACGTTGAGAGTGCGAAGCTTTTTCTACTTAAAGTATGAAACTGTTTTAGACAGGCTTAATCTCTAATCCGTGTTAACAATAATCCCTAACCCTTCTTGCCATATAGCACGGGGTTGGTGCTGGGATCATTGTACATCTTCATCTGTTTATAAACCTTCATCCACTTTCGCCCTTCGGCCAAGTCCTCCAATAACTGGTCAATGGCAGTTGAAAGGTCTTGTTGTTGTTCGAGCAGCACGTCGAGCTTTTTCTGACAGTTGGCTCGGTGCTCCTCCGAAGCGTCGGTGCGTCGGACCTGTTCTGCCATGTGGTAAATCTTAAGTGCAAGAATGCTCAAACGGTCAATGGCCCAAGCGGGGCTCTCTGTGTTGATGGTGGCTTGGAACTTGGGCTCTACGTCGTGGAAACGGGTATAGAAATAGCTGTCGATGGTTTCAACGAGATCTGTGCGCTCTTGGTTGCTTCTGTCAATGCGGCGCTTCAAGGCGAGAGCTTCCACGGGATTGATTTCCGGGTCGCGGATGAGGTCCTCCAGATGCCATTGCACGGTGTCGATCCAGTTCTTAAGATAGAGGTCATGCTCAATGCAACCTTCTGTGTAAGGGTTGTTTATGGGCGCGTCGACATCATTTTTAACATGGAAGTCTCTGATAGCCTTTTCGAATATAGGCCAAGCTTTTTCAGTGAATGTCATAGTCGTATATTTTTGATTGGTTTGTGCAAAGTTACTACTTTTATGGCTTCGAGCAAAAAAAAACGCCTAAACAAAGGTTAAAATGATTGCTTTGTGAGATAATCTTCAAGAAATAGTGTTATTTTTGCACCCAATATAGAGGCTCGTCTCAAAAAAGCAAACTAACTAATAAATAAAATAATGAGAAAGAGATTCTTTTCGTTCTGTCTGCTTGTTTTGTTGACTTCTGTTGGCTTCGCCCAACGCACAACTGATCGCCTAGACCGCGGCCTTGTGGCTGTTCCGGCCAATGTCAATGGCGGCACAGGCAGTGGCAATTTCGTCAGTTGGAAAATCTTTGGCGAGGAATACTACGACGTGACATATAACCTATATGCCAACGGCGCGCTATTGAAAGCGGGTCTCAAGGTTGGGTGCTTCTCCCATACCGCAGGTAATGCCAGTACTAAATACCAAGTGGCAGCGGTAGTGAATGGCGTAGAGCAGGAGAAGTGTGCCGAAGTCGTAAGATGGAATAATGGCTATAAGGATATTCCTATAGCTCCCGCTATCAATCGTGCCGGTGCGGATGTCAGTACTAAATACATCCTCAACGATGTTTCGTTGGGTGATGTCACGGGCAATGGCGTACCGGAATTCATTGTTAAGCGCAATTTCACTGGCGGCGTCAACGATGCTGCCAACAAAACCAACTTCCACCGTTATGAGTGCTATACTTTAGACGGACAACGCCTATGGTGGATAGATCTCGGGCCAAACCTCATGGCTGGTCCTGATGAGCAGTGGGATCTTGTAGCTTTCGACTGGGACGAGGATGGCAAGGCAGAGTGCATCATGCGCGGTGCTGACAACATGATAATCCACACCGCCACTGGTCACGACATAGAGATAGGTAATATGAATTATTATGCTCCGCGTGACGAATATACCCGCAATGGTGCCGAATACCTTCTCTATCTTAACGGTGCTACCGGAGAACCTTACGGATGGAATGGTCAGACCGATAAATTTACTCCCATGGCTTATCCTTTGCCACGTTTTGAAACTGGAGAGAGCGACTATGCGACCGTTTGGGGTGAGAATGATACTGGACACCGTGCTACCAAGCACTATTTCGGAGCGCCCTTCCTCGACGGCCGTCATGCCAGTATCTTCCTCGGCCGTGGTTGTTACACTCGTCATAAGTTCTGCGCTCTGGATGTTGATCCGGCTACGCATAACCTGACTCAGCGTTGGCGTTGGAATGAGTACAGCGAAAGCTCGCTTTGGTTCGGCAATGGTTTCCACAACTTCGCTATCGGAGATGTCGACTGGGACGGCCGCGATGAGATTATCTTCGGTTCCATGATTATCGACGACAATGGCAAGGGGCTCTGTACTACCGGACTTGGTCACGGCGATGCCCAGCATTGTGCAGACCTTGACCCCTATCGTCACGGCAACGAACAGTTCACGTGCAACGAGACACGACCAGCTTGCACTTTTTGGAACGCAACGACAGGTAAGATATACTACCGTTTGCAGTCAACCGCAGACGACGGCCGTGCCTTGTGCGGCAATTTCACAAATGATTATCCTGGCAGTGTAGGACGTACCACACAGACGGGCTTGGTCTCTTCCGTTGCCGACAAGATTATCAGTGGAGCACCTGGCATGGA
The DNA here is from genome assembly GCA_016286165.1 of Bacteroidaceae bacterium. Lineage (GTDB taxonomy): Bacteria > Bacteroidota > Bacteroidia > Bacteroidales > Bacteroidaceae > Physcousia. Next base: position 82,973 of record JAEESE010000009.1, read on the forward strand.
CGGTTCCAATGACGCTTTGTTCTGGAGTCATCTTAACCAACGTATTTATTGGGACGGCGACCTCTGCGACGAAGTATATGACTCTCCGGGTTCGGCTAACGAAGGCCGTGCGGCTGCGATATATAAATATCCCTCAGGCCGACTATTTAACAGCGATGGTTGCTTGACAAATAATGGCACGAAGAACAATCCCGGAGCCATAGCCGACATCTTTGGTGACTGGCGCGAAGAAGTGGTCATGCGAACCTCCGATAGCAAGGCTCTTCGTATCTTCACAACGGCTATTCCCACAACCTTCCGTATTTACACACTCTGGCACGACCATCAGTACCGCAACGCTATGGTTTGGCAGTGCGTGGGCTACAATCAGCCGCCTCACAAGAGTTACTTCCTCGGACAGATGGAAGGCATTACCACGCCCCCACCACCACTTATGCTTGCTGGTCGCTCAGAGGTAGCTAATGGTGGCACCATTGCAGCAAGTCACAATGGTCAGCATGTCATCGTATGCGAGGCGGGTAATACTACTGTTACTCTGGATGATGGCGTAACCCCCAGCGTAGTTACTTTCTATGTCCCCACTTGGGTGCAGGGCACAAATAGCAATATCCTCAACGGCACGGCAAAGGTTAATACCGAAGTCTATACCTGTTCAGTCAACGGCGGCGGCCTGACGGGCAAGGCGCGTCTGGTTAAGCAGGGTGATGGTGTGTTGACGCTTCCGGCCGCGGAGTTTACTCACACGGGTAACACTGACGTTTGGGCTGGTACAGTCAACTTCGATGGTAAGATGCTCACGAGCAGCCTTTGGCTCAACCGTTTCGCTGAACTTAACTCCAATGGCGGACAGTTCCGCCGCATCAAGATGGACTATGCTTCCATACTTCGTCCGGGCGGTGCAGATACCAAGGGAAATATTATCACAGACTCACTGATGCTCGGCTTCGGTTCACGTTTGCAGATAGACCTCTTCAGTGACGACACCTCTACTGACATTATTAAGGCACGTTTTGTAAACATCGAAACCAAACTCACCGGCAACTGGCTTACCTACGGGCCTCGTTACCTGGCTCCTGTTGTGGATCTTGTCCCGCATTCCGGCGACGGCAGCATTACTAATGGTCGCTATCTGCTTTTCGAGGGCGTAGAGACGTTGAAGGGAAAACTAACCGATGTCATCATCGAAGGTTTAAGCTCCGACATCAAGACCTCTCTTGAACAGCAGGACGATAAAATCTATCTTGTCATCAGTGAAACACGACAGCCGTCGGATGTGATGTGGACCGGTGCCGTCAGTACTACGTGGCAATTTGGCGGCGATGAGAACTTTGTCCTTACAGCCAATCCGACTTCTTCTGAAAGCTTTGTCACGGGCGATGTAGTTCGTTTCACCGACGATGCCAATAAAGTTACAGCCAGTTTGAAGGGCGATATTGAAGCCGACAGTATCATTGTTGATGCTTCCAAGAACTTCACGTTCTCGGGCACCGGTGCTATCATCGGCTCCACAACTCTTGTCAAGCGTGGCACAGGCTCGCTTACTGTAAACACCGATAACACTTATACAGGTGGAACCCGCATAAGCGGCGGCGCTGTGGTAGTGGGCAGCTTGAGCAATGAAAACCAAGCTTATGGTAACCTCGGCAGCGTGAGTTCTGTTGCCAACATGTTTATAATTGAGAATGGTGCTGAATTGCGTACTGCTGTAGCTGTAACGCAAGGCTCGCCGATGCAGATACTTACTACGGACGGCGGTGTCGTTAACAATGCAGCCGACTTCATCGTAAACAAGGCTATGACAGGAACTGTGCTCACAAAGAAAGGCACAGGTTGGATGAAGATGAACACGGCCAGCACTCTACAGCGCCTTGTCCTGGTGGCAGGTACCGTGCAGTGCTACAATGCAAACAAGGTGGCAAATGTCGTTGAGTTCCAGGGCGGTACCTATAGTGAGAACACAGGCTCGAGCTTTGAACTCAATGTGCCCAAGGGTAAGTCCGGCATTTGGAACTCAGCTAACCGTTCATCGTATTCTAATAAGGTTACTGGCGAAGGCACTTTGACAATCTACTGTGAAGAGGAGAAGGGTGGCTCGTGGTTTGCCACACGTACTCAACTCGGCTTGGACTTCCGTCAATTCGAAGGCACTATAAAAGCCACGGGCCGTGGTGACGATAGCGGTGCACGCTGGACGCTGAATTCATCAAATGGCATGCCAAAAGCAACACTCAATATTGCCGACAACCTCGAGGTCCAGAATACTGGCAAGACCTTTGCCATAGGTAGGGTTAGTGGCGATAAGGGTAAGCTTGGAGGTTTCGCTTCATTTGCCAATGATGGAAAAACAGGCGTTAACACATGGCAGCTTGGTAACGATGACAACTGGACATGGGGCGGAATAGTGACCGCTAACTCTAACCTCGTAAAGGTTGGTGAAGGCAAGGCTACCTTCGGTGGTAAGAGCAACCACACCGGCACCACGCAAGTCAAAGCCGGCGAACTCTGCCTGAAGAGTGGCGCACAGCTCGGTACGGGTGCCTTGACAGTGGCTAAGGGCGCTAAACTATCAGGTGTTACAACTGCTGACGCACCGCTTCTCAATAGCTCCGTCACTGTCAACACAGGTGCCACATTGGCCGTCGGTGCAAGTGCTACGTCTATTACGGGCATGATTAATTTCGGAGGAAAGAATGTGTCAATGGCCAAGGGCTCGTTCCTTGAAATGGGAATTAGCCGTGCTGCCACCGAAACATCAACGGGCGGCACCAGTCTTCAGAATATTAATAAGCTGACTATTAATTCCACTATAAAGTTGCACTATTCACAGACCTTCGCTGACGAAATCAAGGAGGGCGACATAGTGCGCTTGTGGACTGGAGTAACGAGCGTCACCGGAACTCCGGTACTTGATGAGGAATCCCAAGTGATCAGTCTTGAGAAAGGACTCATCTGGGACACTTCGGAGTTGGCTAAGGGCATACTGAAGGTGGCGAAGGGTGTACCTGTAGGCATTAGTGGCATCACTTCCTCTGAGAGCAAGGATGTTTACGACCTTGATGGACGCCGTGTGGAATCACCCCGCCGTGGGCAGGTATACATCGTAGGCGGACGTAAGGTGCTGGTTAAATAAAAGGTGATGAAGGCTGCTTCGGTAGCCTTCCACCTTTTTAACTGAATACATCCCTGAGCACTGCCAGGCTCTTTAGCTCCGGCAGCTCAGGGATGTGAAGTCTGTAAAACAAGACAACAATCTCAAGTGCACGGCGACGCATGGCTCCGTTCAGCCCGACAGATTGCATGGAACGAATGTTCATGCGCAGGAACTTGGGCACAAGCGCTGACTCATTTGTTTCAAGATAATAAGGATGTGAAGGGACAGTGTCGACAAACGTTGCCGATTCGAGATCAAAGAGTGCGCCTTCGTGCCAGTAGTCGATGTTAGGCATGAAACCTAGAAATCGTGTCAACTTCATCAAGAACACGATATGGAAGTTTGCAAAATGTTCTTCGCTCTCATCCAACCATTCAAGGCTGTTGAATACGAAATCGAATAGTGGGGGATTGGCTTGTTCTGAACGCAGGGCATGGCTAAGCAGTTCGCCGAGGAACATGGCAATGGCCGCTTTAGAGGGTTGGAACGGCAGTGAGCGCCATGGATGGCATAGGTTCAGCTCGCGTGGCTTTTGCAAGGTGACGTTCAGGCGCGGCTCCCATACTGCTTCCACCAGCGTGAGTGGAGCGAGTATGCTGGCTCTCACGGCTGTGCGCCCCTTGGTTGAGCGACGAACGATGAAGTCCACCGTCCCCGATGTCTCGGTGAAGATGCTTACTATCGCTTGGGTGTCGCTGTAGCGTAGCGAGCGAAGAACTATACCACGTGTACGATTCATCGATGCAAAAGTATTAAAAAAAACAACAGAACAAGGCCTTTTGAGCCAAAATACGGGCAAGAATAAGATTTTTTTTCAGAATTATTTGGTGCGTATTACATTTTGCACTACCTTTGCACCCGCAAATCAGCCCCATAAGCTAAAAGGTCGCTGATTCAAGCACGGTTCGGTCCATTCGTCTATCGGTTAGGACGAGAGATTTTCATTCTCTAAAGAGCAGTTCGACTCTGCTATGGACTACAATTTAATAAAACGTTAAACAATAAAACTTTAAAACTTCGCGAATTCGCGAGTTATACTAAGAAATGGCAAATCATAAGTCATCACTCAAGAGAATCCGTCAGGAGCAGAAGCGCCGCCTCCACAATCGCTACTATGCAAAGGCTATGCGCGCTGCTGTACGTAAACTGCGTGCTACAACAGATAAGGCTGAGGCCGTGAACATGTATCCTTCTGTTCAGAAGATGCTCGATAAGCTCGCTAAGGTGAACATTATCCACAAGAACAAGGCTTCCAACCTCAAGTCGAAGTTGCAGCGCTACATCCAGAAGCTCGGTTAATATATCGGGCTTTGGTTGCTTTGAATCCATAGCATTTTAGTAAATATACAAACATTTAGGAGCGGTTGGCCGTGAGGTTCACCGCTTTTTTTTGTGCCTTGAAAAAAGTTGTAAAAAGCATGCGTTTTTTTTGTGTTTTCGCTTTTCTATTTCCGTTTTTTTTCATAACTTTGCACGCAAAATAGAAGAAGTAAATTATATACGCAAAACAGCATAAAACGAACATACAACTGTGGAAGAAGAAATCATGAACGGCGCTGAATATAGCGCGAGTAATATCCAGGTATTAGAAGGCTTAGAGGCTGTGCGCAAGCGCCCGGCCATGTATATCGGTGATATCTCTGAGAAGGGCCTCCATCACCTCGTGTACGAAACGGTGGACAACTCCATCGACGAGGCTCTTGCCGGCTATTGCACTCACATCGAAGTAACAATCAACGAGGACAACAGCATTACCGTGCAGGACAATGGCCGCGGTATTCCCGTGGATATGCACGAAAAGGAACACAAAAGCGCCCTTGAAGTGGTTATGACGGTGCTTCATGCAGGCGGTAAGTTCGATAAGGGATCATACAAGGTGTCTGGTGGCTTGCATGGCGTGGGCGTCAGTTGCGTTAATGCTCTCAGCTCGCACATGATCAGCCAGGTGTTCAGAGATGGTAAGATCTATCAGCAGGAATACGAGAAGGGCAAGCCTCTTTACGATGTCAAAGTCGTTGGTGAGACGGAACTGCGCGGCACACGCCAGCAGTTCTGGCCCGATCAGTCCATCTTCATCGTTCACGAGTATAAGTACGACATCCTTGCCAACCGCATGCGCGAGCTGGCCTTCCTCAACGCAGGCATAACAATCACGCTTACAGACCTTCGCCCAGACGACGAGGGCAACACCCGTCAGGATGTGTTCTACTCGAAGGATGGTTTGCAGGAATTCGTCCGCTACATTGACAGTACCCGCACTCATCTCTTCAACGATGTCATCTATCTCAATACTGAGAAGCAGGGCATTCCCATTGAGTGTGCCATCATGTACAATACAGCTTACTCTGAGAACCTCCATTCCTACGTAAACAACATCAACACCATAGAAGGCGGAACTCACTTGCAGGGTTTCAGAATGGCTCTCACCCGCACGCTGAAGAAGTATGCAGAGGAACAGTGCGCAAAGGAACTTGAGAAACTCGAGAAGAACAAGGTCGAGATTTCGGGTGAAGACTTCCGCGAGGGTCTTACCGCCGTAATCAGCATTAAGGTGGCAGAACCTCAGTTTGAAGGCCAGACCAAGACCAAGCTCGGCAATAGCGAGGTGGCTGGTGCCGTGCAGCAGGCTGTAGGCGAAGCTCTTACCAACTACTTGGAGGAACACCCCAAGGAGGCTAAGCTCATCGTGGACAAGGTCATCCTTGCCGCTACCGCTCGTGTAGCCGCACGTAAGGCACGTGAGAGCGTGCAGCGTAAGTCGCCGATGGCTGGCGGCGGTCTTCCCGGCAAGCTTGCCGACTGCAGCGACCGTGATCCCGCCAACTGTGAAATGTTTATTGTCGAGGGTGACTCCGCAGGCGGTAGTGCCAAGCAGGGCCGTAACCGTCACTTCCAGGCTATCCTGCCTATCCGCGGTAAGATCTTCAACGTAGAGCGCGTGATGTGGCATAAGGCTTTTGAGCATGAAGAGGTCAATAACATCATTCAGGCTCTGGGTGTGCGCTACGGACTTGGTGACGACAGTAAGGAAGCTAACTACGACAAACTGCGTTACCACAAGGTCGTCATCATGACCGATGCCGACGTCGATGGCTATCACATCGACACCCTTCTGATGACGCTCTTCTATCGTTATATGCCCGAACTCATCCAGCGCGGCCATCTCTTCATCGCAACTCCGCCTCTTTACCGTTGCAAGAAGGGCAAGATTGAAGAGTACTGCTACAATGACCAACAGCGCCTGCAGTTCCTCCTTAAGTACAACGACGGTCAGGAGCAGGGCGTTTACACTCAACGCTACAAAGGTCTCGGTGAGATGAATCCCGAACAGCTTTGGGAAACGACTATGAATCCTGAGACTCGCTTGCTGAAGCAAGTTACTATCGAGGATGCAGCTGGTGCAGACTACGTATTCTCGATGCTCATGGGTGAAGATGTAGCACCGCGCCGCGAGTTCATCGAGAAGAATGCCAACTACGCCAATATCGACGCATAAAATAATCTTCTGTTTGAAATAGATTTCAGACTTAAGGTTCCCATTGCCGCGAGGACGTTATCATATGACGAACGTCCTCGCGGTTTCCTTTTCTCACATATACGTCATGACGTATTACCAGACACGTCCTATTATGAAGGTAAACACGTCCTAATGTAGAGCCATATACGTACTAATGTAAAGCCATATACGTCCTATTGTAAAGGCTTGCACGACCGGTCGTAAAACGGGCCACGTCTTTTCATGGTTATTAATGAAGCGGTGGAGGTTAAATTGAAGGTTGGGGAGTCAGAAGACGTGGAATAAGAAAATGGAGGGCGCTTCACCACGAAGCGCCTTCCATTTGTGTGTAAGTTGCTGTTGCTGAGAGCTTATTCAATGAGGCTGTTACGGGCTTCAGCAATCTGATCCTTAGCGTCGTTGAGCTGATCTCTGAGTTCGTCAACAGTGATAGCGTTGATCACGGTGAGAGGATCGAAAGCTTCTGCTACGGGGATAATCTCGGGATCATACTCGGTGAGGCGGTTCAGGGCGTCCTGGATGAGGATGATGCGGAGCGAAACATTTGAAGCAGCGTTGTCGTCGAAAGCAGTGAGGAACTTGTCGGTGTTCTGCGAGATGACGTACAGCTGCTCGATGAGTGCTGTGGATGCAATCTGCCAGAAGAAGTTGATGCGTCCATTCTCCTCCATAGCGTTGTAGAGCTCTGATGAAGCTTCGTAGACGTCACCGTCGGTTTCATCAAGAACCTTGAATGAGGGATCGTTGATGTCGACAATAAGCTTTGCAATCTCATTCTCGTACTCAGATACGGGCATGCCGTAGAGTTCAGCAATCTCGCGGTCAATCTGGAGGGCGGTGAGAACGCGGTACTGCTCAGCCAGAGTCGTGGCCTTCTCGGCGATGCCGGGCTCGAGGAGGTAGGCGGGCTTAGCCAGACGCTCTTCTTCGGTAAGCACAATCATGCCGTCCTTCTTGCGGATAGGCAGTTGCTTGAGCTTTGCCATCTGAGCAGCGAGGCTGTCGATGTTGAGTTTGATGCTGGCTTCAATCTGCTCCTGCTCGAACACTTTCAGTGAATCGACGGTGTCAGTGGTCTCAGCCTGTTTGTTGCCACCGCAAGCAGCGATAACCATAGTAGCAATAGCTACTGCGAAAAACTTAACTTGTTTCATCATTCTGTTTGAATTAAATGGTTAATATTTGGTTTGTTTTCTCGTTTCTGATTAATTATCCTTTCTCATCCATCGGCCGGGGCAGTCGGCGAAGAGCAACGATGCGGCGATAATCGACATGATTAGCAGAACCGTCAGGTTGAACCATAAAGTCTTCACGCAGCAGTTGCCCAGCAGCTTACGGCTGCTGTAGAACGGCGCCCGGCCGATCTTGCTCTGTGGTGTGAGGTAAATGGCCCCGGTGCGCGGCACGAAGTGGTTGCTGACGATGTCGAGTACCCGTTCCTGATCTGCAGAGGTGACTATCTCTTCAAGCTTGAGGTTGAAGTTGTCGTTCTTGATTTGGAGCACGGCATCCTTGCCCAGTTCGCGCACCATGGCCGATATTTTCTTGTCTACAGCGAGCGTTAGCTGGTTGCCTCGTTTCTTGAGAATGCTTTCGGCTTCGTCGATGTAAGCTTTCAGAGGCTCGTATTCATAAAGGCCGTCGTAGGGCTTCATACCGCAGAAAGCGGTTATGCTTGGCAGATTCGTTCTTATGATTTCCATGTGCTGCTTATCGCCTTCCTCGCCACGTCTTAGTTCGTCGCGGAAGGTTTCGAGCTGCGACTGCATCTCATGTACGGGCCCGACGAGTTGCCATTGTGCCTCGTGTTTCTGCTGATGTAGTTCGAACAGGGGGCGTTCGTAGGTGTTGTCGGAGAACTGAGTCACGGCCAGAGCCTCGAATGACCAGCGTGACGGAATCACATCGCCAACTAAGGGAACGTTGCCAGTGGTGCTGCGCGGAGTGAGGTCCGAGAAGTCTACCACAAGTCCGCAGAGCAGAATCTGTGGGATAAGCAGCAGCGGAATAGTGATGTAAATGGCTACCACGGAGCTGAGGCACTGCGATAGCAGCAGACCAGTGAGGTTCGCCAGTACGGCAGTGACGAACAGCACGAGCCACCAGATGAATGTTAAACCGTGCAAGCCCATGATGGTGTTGCCGACAAGGGTGAACAACAGCGTTTGTAGGGCTGATACGCCAGCCAGGAACACTATCTTGGACCATATATAACTCCCGTGTGAGAGCCTGAGGAAGCGCTCGCGTTTTAGCAGGGCGCGGTCCTTGATTATCTCTTCGGCGCTGCCGCTCATGCCCACGAAAGTAGCCACAATGACAGCCATGAACAGGTAGCTGACAAGGTTTTTGTTGTGCATCACGCTGTAGCCTTCGGGCGGGGTGTAGCGCGTCAGCATGGCGCAGATAGCAGCCAGCAGGGGTGATACAAGTGCCGTGCTTAAGATGTACTGTAGGTTGGCAACCTTAGCCTTGGCATTACGCTGCAGGTAGATTATGAATTGCTTCAGGCGACTGGGGCGCCGTTGATCGGAAGGCGGCACTTCGCTTACGTCTGGTTCATCGAGCTTGGGCCTGTTCTTCAGGTAGAGAGCATGCCATTCCTCGGGCGTAGTCTTACGCTCGTCGGATTCCTCGCCACTGCTTGTCAACGCTTTTTCGTCAATGATGTTGAGCACAATCTCAGGGTTGACGTTGCCACAAGTGGGGCAGGCGCTGGTGTCGGCATCGGCGTAGTCGGCCGCTGTCTTGAAGTAAGTGATGGCGTCGATGGGGTTGCCGTCGAACACAGGATAGCCACCGCGGTCGAGCAGCCATAGGCGGTCGAAGAGCTTGTATACGTCGCTCGACGGCTGATGGATGTTCACCACGATGAGTTTGCCCTTGAGTGTCTGCTCCTTAAGCAGGCTTACCACTTTCTCAGTGTCAGCCGATGAAAGGCCTGAAGTGGGCTCGTCAAGGAAAAGTACAGCGGGTTCGCGGATAAGTTCGAGGGCGATGTTCAGGCGTTTGCGCTGGCCTCCCGAGATGTATTTATTGAGCGGTGAACCGGCTTTGAGGTGAGCCACGGCATCCAGGCCGAGGTCCTTGAGAGTTTTGTCTACACGGCGCTCCAACTCATCATCGGCCATTCCGGCGAAGCAAAGGCGGGCTGTGTAGTGCAGGTTCTGGCGCACGGTGAGCTCTTCGATGAGAAGATCGTCCTGCGGAACATAGCCTATCAGGTCGCGTGCTTCGGGCTCATCGATGGAGTGTCCGTTGATGGTTATGGTACCCTGCTGTGGTATGAGCGTTCCGTTGAGTAGCGAAAGAAGTGTTGTCTTTCCCGTGCCGGAGCCGCCCATGATGGCCACGAGCTCGCCGCTATGAAGCGTGAAGCTCATGTCGTGCATGCCATTGTCGCTGTTGGGGTAGCGGAAATTGATGTTGCGTCCGCAGAACTCCACTTGCGAGGTTTGGCCAACGGCTTCACCTCGTTGGCGCAAATGGGCTTCGTGAATGGTAGAGTAGTAGACCGGCTTTCCTGTGCGGCCCTTGAGCACACTACTCTGCAGCCACAGCTGATAGGCTCCCGAGAGCACGGGGACGTCGTTGAGCGTCACAGTGTCGGGGCCCAGGTATGTGAACAGCAGCTGGCCTGTCTCGTCGCTGAGGAGTGTGCGCAGCTCGCCCTCTGTGTCGTCGAGGTGATGAACAAGCACATGCTCGGTGGTGCGGCCGCTGACGTAGTCTACGTAGTCGCGCATAGCCTCTTTGCTGACGCCGAAGCACTTAGCCATGGCGCTGAACATGGGATGCTCTGCTGTGAGCGCCTTGCCGCTGCCGCCTGCAGAAAATTCCAACAGACGCAGGACCAGCATGGCTGCTTCGCGCTGGCTAATCTTACCTTTCAGCTGCTCGCAGATGGAGGCTACTACGGTGCTTGTGTCGAGCTCGTCGGTCATCTCATACACTTCGCGTGAGTCGGTGTAGAGATTGAGATAGGCATCGGTGTTGCGAATGCCGAAATGGTGACGCAGATAGCTCGCGAGCATCTTTTTTGCACGCGACTCATCGACCTGCTCCGCCTTGCCGAACAAGGCGAAGAGACTCAGGAAACTCGAGAGTATGATATCATTCATCTTTGCTATCTGTTGCTTGCTTGAAGCTTGTAGAGGTTTACCTGTACTGCGTTTCTAATGCGTCACGCACGTGTATATGTGCGCGCAGTATGCATACATTCAGCCGACAAATGTAAAAAAATAATCCGTATCTTGGGTACATCTTATGGTTAAAAAGGATTAAACCGACTAATTTATGTAAAAAATATGAACTGCAAAAAGCAAAACAACGCTTTTACATACCACTTCGCTTTCCCTATAACCACACTTTGCTTCTCCGTACATTATATTATTATATGAGCGGATACGGAGAGAAATGAAACCTGATTTTTATTTAATCAGGTTGGGCATTCGTTCAATTTAAGTTAGGCATGAACGCAAATAAGGTTAACTTAAAGTGCCAATTAGGTTGGCTTAATATGCCAATTAAATAGGCTTAATACGCCAATTAGGTTGGGTTTATATTTGTGATAAGGCCGAGCTTGTGTGGAAGTGAGGCGGCAGAGATTGAAAGAGCTGTAAGGAATGCGGCCTGAAGACGTTAATCGTTGTACTTTTCGGGGCCTAAATGGCAGACGCTGAGGATGTTAATCGTTGTGTTTTTCGGGACCTAAATGGCAGACGCTGAGGATGTATTTGGCATTATCACTTTCACGTACATCAAAGATGTAGCCGAGGGCTGCGGCATCAGTCAGCACCATGGGAAGTTCGTCGACAAGTCCGGTTCCAGTCAACTTGAGGTATGCCTCCTTCTGGGTCCACAACCGTATGAATGCTCGGCGAGGATCATCGTCGGTGTTGATGACGGCTGATTCTTCAGCACTCATGGTGCGGCTGAGCAGGGATGGCGAGAAGGATCGGAGGCTTTCAACGTCAATGCCTACAGGGCTGTCGCTTACTGCACAGGCAGCAGCTTCGCGGCAGTGGCTGAGGCTGAAGTATATATCAGGCCGTTCGGCCAGGAAAGGCTTGCCGTGCTCTCCGAAAGCGAACACGGGTGGTTCGGTGATGCCATACAGCTCGCGCAGCCCTTGGCAGAGGAGCATGTAGGCGGCAGCTCCTGCACGTTGGCTCCGCTCGTGGCGGAATCGCAGCAGGTAGTCGTGCCGCTGAGGGCTCATCTTGGCGAGTGCCTCGTCAAGGTCGAAGGCGTCGAGATGGTCGTTGACATACACTTTCAGCATAAGGCGATGAGGTTTTGGGGTTAGGATATAGCAGGCGTTCTTTTTGCCCGATTTCATCGTGCAAAGGTATGAGTTTTTCGTTTATGCTGAGGTGTGAGGTCAATTTTATTTGCTTTATGACAAAAAAAATACGTTCGGGAGCGTACGTTTTAACAAATTATTGTAACTTTGAGCGGTTATTATGTACCAAAGATGGATAAAATTAGCGACAATAAGCATTCCGGCCTTTGGATCATTCTTGCTGCCGCGCTGCTCATAGCACTCATTATCGGTGTACAATATTATTATACTAGACGCATCATGGGACGTGAGTTGGAGCGGCGAGCCGAGAACGAACTCACGCTGAAGGCCATACTCATAAAGGGCAATCTCAACGCCATGGAATATGCGCTGAGCGACCATGCCCGTGAGGCAGCACGGTCTTGTGCCCACCCCGACTCTATGTTTACAGTGGTTAAGAACCTATTGGATGCTCACCCCAACATAGTCGGCGGCGGCATAGGTTTTGTGCCTAACTATTACCCTGGCAAGGGACGTCTGTTCGAACCATGGGCCGGCAGTCACAGCAACGGCAATGTGTTGAAGGATTTGGCAGGGCCTAACCACGACTACACGACCATGCCATTCTATACTGAGGCTATGGACCGCAAGGGAATCTACTGGAGCGATCCGTACGTTGACGTCGACGGAGGACTCGGCTTTATCACTACTGCCGCACTGCCAGTGCTGGCCGCCAATGGCGATGCGATAGGAGTGCTGGGTGCTGACGTCCGTCTCAGTTGGCTGGGCGATACCATCAATTCGCGCTGTATGTATCCTTCATCGTTTAACCTTCTGCTTACCGAGGAAGGCGAGTTGATAGCCGGACCGCCGGCCGATAGCGTAGATGTTTCCAAGGTTGTCCATGCCGCAGACCTCATCAACGACAGCAGTGTGGTGCGACACAAGAGTCAGTCGGGGCATACCACTATAATCCGTTTTACCGACAAGGCTCGCGGCAAGGCCAGCATCATCTATGCTTTCATGCGCGGACGACCTCACTGGCAGATTGCTGTGGTGTGCTACGACGACGAGGTCTATAGCCCTCTGCGCTCCATGGGGTTCATCATTCTGTTGCTGACGTTCATGTCTCTGAGCCTGCTGGCTTACATCGTATATCGTACAGTGAAGAGCGTGTTGCGCCTGAACCAAACGACTTTGCAGCAGGAACGCCTGAACGGAGAGCTGCAGACGGCCAAGCGCATACAGGCTGACATGCTTCCTGTGCAAAGCACGGAGTCCACCGGCCGCAACGATATAGCTGTGTATGGAGTGCTGGAAGCTGCGAAGGAAGTGGGCGGCGACCTGTTCGACTACTTCATCCGCGACGAGAAACTTTTCTTCTGCATAGGAGATGTGTCGGGCAAAGGTGTGCCCTCGGCAATGGTCATGGCCGTGACTCATACCCTGATACGTTCGGCTTCTGCACACGAATCCAATCCTGCACGTATCATGCGATCCGTAAATGAGGACGCTTGCAGCGGCAATGTATCCAACATGTTTGTAACCCTTTTCATCGGAGTGCTCGACCTGCCGACGGGACGATTGCGGTTCTGCAACGCCGGCCATGACCGCCCTGTGGTGATAGGTACCCGTGCTGTGGAACTCGACACTAAGGCTAATATACCCATAGGACTCTTCAACGACTTCGAGTATGAAGGTGAGGAGACAATGTTGCAGCCGGGCTCAATGCTCTTCCTCTACACCGACGGCCTCACTGAAGCACGTAATCCCGAGGGTAAGCTCTTCGGCGAAGATCGGATGATGGAGGCTCTTGATGCCTGTATCGAAGAAGGGCTCACCCCCAAGAAACTGCTTGAGAAGATGAATGCTTGCATGCGTTCGTATATAGACATAGCAGAGCAGAGCGACGACCTGACGATGCTCGCGCTGAGATATACCCCGCAGGGCGAGCGATGCTTGTTGCACGAACAACTGGTCCTCGACAACGATGTGCAGCAGGTGACCCAGCTGGGTCTGTTCCTCAAATCGCTCGCCTCGCGCATAGGGCTCGAGAACAGCCTCGCAGCCAACATGCGCCTTGCCATCGAGGAGGCAGTCGTCAACGTCATGCAATATGCTTATCCCAAGGGAACGAGGGAGAAAATTAAGCTCGAGGCTGACGTGCTGGAGCCCGAAAGCACGGCCGACACGGCCGACAAGGAACTGTTGCGCATAATAATAAGCGACGAGGGCGTGCCATTCGACCCCACCGAGATGCCCGAAGCGGACACGTCTCTTTCGGCCGAAGAGCGGCCCATAGGCGGGCTGGGGATATTCCTCATGCGCGAACTTATGGATTCTATTAATTACGAACGAAACGATGGGCGGAACACGCTCACATTGAAAAAGTATATTACAGCAAAACCAATAAAACCTATAGACAATGAAAACAACAATCAATGAACAGGACGACAGAATCATCGTCGTCTTAGAAGGAGAACTTGACACGGCGGCAGCTCAAGAGACAGAACAAACACTGCAACCGCTGATGGACAATAATGGGCGCGATATCCTCTTTGATTGCGCTCAACTCGACTACATCGCGTCGAGCGGCCTACGCATACTCATCAGTATCCTGAAAAGTGCTCGGGCTCAAGGGCGTAAGGTCATCATGAAGGATGTCAACGACGATATCAAAAACGTGTTCAAGCTCACCGGCTTCATTAACCTTTTCGAATTCGAATAAAACTTTAATACCATGAGGAGCAGCAACTGTTTTAGCTTAGCTTTTTGCATCACCGCCCTGTTCTGCATGGCGGCAGCCAGTGCCGTGGCCGACGAACTTCCCCAGGCCGAAGAATCGGCCAAAGAAGAACGTGACACTGCGACCGCTGTCAATAAGTTGGACATTGATGCCCAATTATTCACTCGTGGAGAAATACGCGTAGGCGGCCTGCCAGAAAACAGCGAAAAGGTCAAAGAGGATCTTGCAGCGTTCCTTATGGAACGTACACGTCTTGTCGTAGGCTACGAGCGTCCCTACTTCGATGCCAAAATCAGCGTTCAACACGCGGGTGTTTGGGGACAGGCCGGCAAGGGTACCATTAACCTGTACGAGACATGGGCGAGGTTCAAGTTGCCCATAGGCCTGTTTGCCAAGATAGGCCGTCAGGAACTGACGTACGACAACGAACGCATTATCGGTAGTGACGACTGGGCGATGGCAGCCGCATCGCATGACGTAGGCAAATTCGGCTACGAGGGTCACGGCCATAAGGCTCACCTCATCTTAGGCTTCAACCAAAATGCCGAGAACACCAACGGCGGCACGTACTACGAGGACGGTGCCCAACCATACAAATCAATGCAAACCTTGTGGTACCATTACGACTTTGAGCGCGCCAAGTTGGGAACTTCTGTGCTGTTCATGAACCTGGGCGTGCAGGACGTCCATTACCGCTTGACGCGATTCCAACATCTTGCCGGCGTGTACATGCTCTGGGAACCGAAATCGTGGCAGTTCGAGGGCTCGTACTACCGGCAGTTCGGGCGTAGCGAAATAAACCTGCCCATCAAGGCTTGGATGGCCAGCGCTATGGTGAAGTACCAATTGAATCCACAGCTGAACTTCGCAGCCGGCTACGACTATTTGAGCGGTGACGAGTTCTACTATGTGCGCGGTCAGGGCAAGGCCGGATTGGTGCACCATAAGGACATGAGGGGATTCAGCACTCTCTATGGCTCGCACCACCAGTTCTATGGCGCTATGGACTTCTTTTATCTCAGCGCCTATGCCGACGGCTTCTCACCAGGCTTGCAGAACCTTTACACCGACATCGAATATAAACCCGTCAAGCCCTTGGCCATCAAAGCTTCTTACCATTATCTGGCAACGTCTGTCACGCTGAAAAATTTAAACCGTTCGCTCGGTCATGAAATAGAGCTCTCGGCCGACTATAGATTCATGCCCTTTGCTAAACTTTCAGCAGGCTACTCGTTCATGGTCGGTACTGACACTATGAAAGCGCTCAAGCGCACGTCCGATTCAGGTCGTTTGCACTGGGCCTGGCTCTCGCTGAACATCACTCCAAGGATTTTCTCTACGAAGTGGTAAGGCTAATATAAACTTCATTCATAATTCTTCATTCTTAATTCATTGCAATGCTTTCCTCCGCTCCTCTCTCTCAATCTCAATTCGGGATTTACGTAGAATGTGCAAGCCACGCTGGCGAGGCATACTACAACCTGCCGTATATATACGTCCTCGACCCAAGCCTCGACGGCGAGCGTCTATGCCGCGCAATAGAAACAGCTGTGCAGGCTCACCCTACACTCTTTACCAGAATCAGCGTCAACGATGAGGGTGAACCCTTGCAGACCGTGGACGACACGGAATCTTTCTCCATTCAAATCGAGGTTATCGATGAGCTTGAACCGATGAAGGCTCAGCTCGTGGTGCCTTTCGACCTCATGGGCGGACGCCTCTTCCGCATGCGTTTGCTACGGGATTCGTCACATTATTATCTGTTTATCGACTATCATCATATTATCGCTGATGGTACGTCGATGAGCTTGATGCTTAAGGATATAGACAGGGCCTATAAGGGGGAAATGCTGGAACCTGAGATGTGGACGATGGCTCAGCAGGCGCAGACGGAAGTGGAGGAGAGGCAGGCAGAGGCTTTCGATGAGGCTAAGCGGTGGTACGCCCAGAACTTCGACTGTGCTGACACGTTCACTCAGTTACTTCCTGACCTTGAGGGTGCAGAATACCTCGAAGACAGTCTTGTGAGGGTGTTGGGCATTGAGATGGAACGGGTCGATGATTTCTGCCGCAAGACAGGGATTTTCCGTAGCTCGTTGTTCACTGCCGCATACGCGTTCCTGCTGGCTAAATATAATAATGAGCAGGAGTCGCTATTCACAACGGTTTACAACGGAAGAAAGGATAAATCTCTAAGTCGTACAGTTGGAATGTTCGTGAAGACCTTTCCCGTATATTCCAAGTTCACTGCAGACACGTCAGTAGTAGATTTCCTGCGTGCCGGCCAGCAGCAGATGAGCGGCTGTCGCGAGCACGATGTGTATAGCTTCGGTGACATAGTCAACGATCTGGGACTTCAGAGTAATTCTATGTTCGCCTGGCATGGCATGCTTTTCGCAAATGAGAAAATGGGCGGGTTGCCTATGCAGACCGTGCGTATCGGCAATAGCACCCTCGATGCTTCGCTCTACCTGAAGGCTTTCATACATAATGGAGCTTACCATATCAAGGCCGAATACAATGCCAACGAGTATTCAGCCCAGCTCATCGCACAATTCCTCGAAAGCTATGAGGCTGTTGTCGAAGGTTTCATGACAAGAGAGTACCTGCGCGATGTCAATATCACCACCGAAGCGCAGGTGGAAACGCTCGACAGTTTCAATCAAAATGATGTTGATTATGACGACACTCAGACCATAGTCTCACTGTTCCGTAAGCAGGCAGCTGCAACGCCACGCAATGTCGCAGTAGTGTATAAAGACAAGCAATACACTTACGATGATGTCGATAAGATGAGCGATAACATAGCTTCGCTAATCGCTTCGAAAGGTCTGGGCGCAGAGGATGTAGTGTCGGTAATCATCCCTCGGTGTGAATGGATGGCCATAGCTTCCTTGGGCATATTGAAAGCAGGCTGTGCTTATCAGCCGCTTGATCCCACCTATCCTAAAGAGCGTCTGAACTTTATGATGCAGGACGCCAATGCTAAGTTGCTGATAGCCGATGAGGAGTTGCGGCAACTTGTAGATGAATATCAAGGTGATGTTGTGCTGACAAAGGAGCTTGGTCAGTGTACTGTTGCACAGAAGCCTACGCCGCCGACTCCCGCATCTCTCTTCATCTTGCTTTACACTTCAGGTTCGACGGGCGTACCGAAGGGCTGCCAGCTCACACATGCTAACCTCGTGGCCTTCTGCCACTGGTATCAGCACTTCTACAACCTGAGCCCCGAGCATCGCGTGGCTGCTTACGCCAGCTATGGTTTCGATGCTTGCATGATGGATATGTATCCAGCTCTCACATGCGGAGCAAGTCTTCACATCGTACCTGAAGAGCTACGTCTCGACCTCATCGCGCTCAACGACTACTTCGAGAAGAACGGAATCACTCATTCCTTCATGACGACGCAGGTTGGCTATCAGTTTGCCACGAGCATCGAGAATCATTCTTTGCTCAACCTCTCGACGGGAGGCGAGAAACTCGCTGCCATCACACCACCCACGGATTACAACTTCTTTAATATTTACGGTCCGACAGAAACCACCGTGCTCATCACTTCCTATCAGGTGACGCATAAGATGAAGGAGATCCCCATTGGTAAGGCTATAGAGAACATTCGATTGTATATCGTCGATCCGCAAGGCCATCGTCTGCCTGTAGGCGCTGCCGGCGAGCTTTGGGTGAGCGGACCTCAGGTGAGTCGTGGCTATTTGAATCGCCCTGAGAAGACGGCAGAATTGTATGTCCCGAATCAATTTGCCGATGATTTTAAATATGCTCGCATATATCGCACGGGAGACATAGTCCGCTATTTGCCAGATGGAAATATCCAATTCGTCGGCCGTCGCGACGGGCAAGTGAAGATACGTGGTTTCCGCATTGAGCTCAAAGAGGTAGAGGCAATTATCCGTGAGTTCCCGGGCATCAAGGACGCCACAGTGCAAGCCTTCGACGAAGAAGGAGGGGGCAAATTTATTGCGGCCTATATCGTCGGTGACGAGAAGATTGACATCGAGGCTCTGAATAACTTCATCCTTGACCAAAAACCGCCTTATATGGTGCCTGCCGTGACGATGCAAATAGACGCTATACCATTGAACCAAAACCAAAAGGTAAATAAGCGTGCACTGCCAAAGCCTGAGAAGAAGTCAACGGCGGTTGAAGAGAGCAACGTTCCTATGAATGTCCTCGAGGAAGAACTACACGAGATTATAGCCAGCATAGTGAACAACAAGGATTTTGGCATAACCACTGTACTTGGCTATGCCGGTCTTACTTCAATCTCTGCTATTAAGCTGGCCGTGCAGATAAACAAACGCTACGGCGTAACACTTGACTCCAAGTCGCTCGTCAAGACAGGAACGCTTCAAACAATCGAGAATGAGATTCTCACTTCACTCCTTGAAGCAAAGGACGCACCCGCTCCCATTCATGACAAAGAGGCCAGTCCTTCCAAGTCTCAGGGGAAAGTGGCTATATCTTATGCGCAAACAGGTGTTTACTTTGATTGCTTGAAAGATCCCACGTCCACTATTTATAATATTCCTTATCTCCTCACCTATCCCGAGGGCGTTGATGCAGAACGATTAGCAGAGATGGTGAAACGTGTGGTGGAGAGTCATCCAGAATTAGGCGTGCATTTCACCACAGAAGGCGACACCATCATTCAAACCACCGAAGGTGCCGTGCCGGTGAAAGTGCCTATTACCACGATGTCCGATGAACAGCTCGTCACTTACAAGAATGAGTTCGTTCAACCTTTCAACCTTCAGAAAGCGCCTCTCTATAGGCTCGAAGTGGTAAAAACGGAAAGCGCCGTACATCTTTTGTTGGACTTCCATCATCTTATCTTCGATGGCGGATCGGCGGACTTGTTCATTCGTCAAATAGGTAACGCACTCGAAGGTGCTGCGATTGAACCTGAAACCTATACTTATCTCGACTTTGTTGCCGACCAACAGGCTTCAGAGGATAGCGATGACTTTCGTCAGGCACAGCAGTTCTTTGCCGAGCGCCTTCAGACCTGTGAGGGTGCGAGCGAGATACCGGCCGATCTCCCCAAGACCGACCAACAAGGCTTTATCGGTGAGGCAGTCTGCAAACCTGATTACGAGCGTGCCACAGCCTTCTGCCGGCAGCAAGAGATTACACCAGCCCATCTTTTCCTGGCTGCCACGGCCTATGTTGTTTCACGCTACACGAATAACCGAGAAGCATTCCTCTGCACAGTCAGCAGCGGTCGTTCAAACCTCAAGATTTCTGATACTGTCGGTATGTTCGTCAACACTTTGGCACTCGGACTCAACATTGATGATGTCGATGTAGCCCGTTTCCTCCAACAGGTCAGTAAGACTTTCGACGAGACATTACGCCACGAGGATTATCCCTTTGCACGCGTAGCCACAGACTATGGTTTCCGTCCCGCTATAGCCTACGCCTATCAGGTCGGAGTGCTTTCGCAATACACTGTTCATGGAAAGCCCGTTGGTCAGGAGCTGTTGGAATTGAATGTACCCAAATTCAAGATAAACATAAAGATAGAATCGCGCGGAGTCGTCGTTCAGTACGACGATTCGCTCTACTCTCATCGTTTGGCTGAGGGTATAGCCGAGAGCATCGTTGCTGTGGCCGAACATATGATGGCGCAACCCCAGACCTCCGTGCGCAAGCTCTCTATCGTCAGCGCCCGTCAGGAGCAGGAACTAAGCCATCTGCGTCAGGTGGCCACGGGCGAAGCGCCTTTCCGCTTATTCCACGAATGCATCCATCATTTTGCCCAAGAGCACCCGGAGCAGGACGCACTCGTAGCTGTCGATGCTACTTATTCATACCATGAGATGGACAAACTTACAGACCGCATAGCTGCTGCCCTACGTGCTCGTGGTGTGAAAGAACGCGACCGTGTGGCGTTGCTGCTGCCGCGTACTAGCCGTCTCATTCTTTCGCTCTTCGGCGTACTTAAGGCAGGAGCCGCTTATATTCCTTGCGACCCCGAATATCCTGCCGACCGCATCCACCTCATCCTAGAGGACAGTGAAGCTCGTTACATCATCACTACTGCTGACCGCCTCTCCATGGTTCCTGCAGACAAGGCCATCGACGTAGAGGAACTGCTAAATAGTTCCATAAGCTGCAATGGTATCTCAGTCGACATCACCCCCGATGACCTTGCCTATCTTATCTACACCTCAGGTTCCACAGGACGTCCCAAGGGCGTCATGCTACGCCACGAAGGCATCTGCAACTACCTCTATGGGCATCCCGCCAATGTCTTCGCAAATGCTGTATTAACGGATGCCGAGCGCATTCTCAGTGTGACTACCATCTCGTTCGACGCTGCCCTCCAGGACATCGGTATGGCTTATTTCAACGGCAAGACGCTAATTGTTGCCACTGAGGAACAGGCCAACAACCCGCTTGACTTGGCACGTCTCATCCGCGACCAACGTATCAATATGGTTTCTGGCACACCTTCACGCTGGCAAACCTGGCTCACGAGCGATGACTTCTGTCAGGCTCTTGCTGACGTCAGGATCTGTCGTGCAGGCGGCGAGAAGTTCTCCGACCAGTTGCTCGCGCAGATGCGTGGTGTCACGCGTGCGCGTATCTTTAATTGTTATGGTCCTACGGAAATCACTGTAGCTTCCAACAACAAGGAACTGACGCATGCCGAGATAGTAACAGTAGGCAAACCGCAATTGAACGTCAAGGAGTTTATTGTTGACAGCGATGGCAACGAACTGCCCGTAGGCGTCGTTGGCGAGCTTTACATCGGTGGCCGCGGGGTGGCTCGAGGTTACAACAACCTCGACGATATGACACGAGAACGCTTTGCCGACTACCACGGCGTGCGTATCTACAAGTCGGGCGACTATGCCCGTTGGCTGCCCGATGGTGATGTAGTCATTCTCGGCCGCACAGACCATCAGATTAAATTGCGCGGTCTGCGTATTGAACTGGGTGAAATCGAGAATGTTATGCTTAAGGTGCCTGGTATCGAGAAAGTCGTCATCATCATCCGTAAGCTGGGCGGCAAGGAGCACCTCTGTGCATACTACACCGCCGACCATGAGATAGCACATGACGCCCTCAAAGCCGAGATTTCCAAGAGCCTCACACAGTACATGGTGCCCACAGCCTACCTGCAGCTGGCCGCCATGCCAATGACGCCCAACGGCAAGACCGATGTTAAGGCTTTGCCTGAACCGCAGTTGGCCATCACCTCTGCCTATGAGGCTCCTGCCAATGCCACCGAGAGCACCTTCTGTGATATTTTTGCCAACATCCTGCAGATGGACAAGGTGGGTGCTACCGACAACTTCTTCGAGTTGGGTGGCACTTCGCTGGTGGTCACACGTGTCATCATCGAAGCCGACAAGGCAGGCCTTCACGTAGCCTACGGCGATGTCTTTGCCAATCCTACGCCGCGCCAGTTGGCAGCTTTAATCACTGGAGATTTGGAAGAGTCCGAGAAAACAGGCGATGAAGTCAGTACCTTCGACTATACAGCTATAGATAACCTGCTTTCTCATAATACTCTTGCAGCCTTCCGTAAAGGTGAGCGTCAAAGTCTCGGCAATGTGTTATTGACAGGCGCAACAGGTTTTCTTGGCATACACATCCTGCGTGAACTCATTGATTCTGACGCTGAAACTATCTACTGCCTCGTGCGTGGTAAGACGCAGGAAGCTGCCGAACGACGGTTGCGTACGCTCCTATACTACTATTTCGCCGACGCTTTTAAGGATATCTTTGGTTCCCGCTTGCGCATTGTCTTGGGCGATGTCACTGAAAACCTTATAGATAAGCTCTCACCTCTAAGCCCTCAACCTTCAACCATCATCAATTGTGCTGCTGTGGTTAAGCATTTCAGCGAGGGTACTGAGATTGAGGACGTCAATATTGGTGGCGCTAAGCGTTGCGTTGATTACTGCCTCAGCACAGGTGCCCGGCTTATCCACATCTCAACGGCCAGTACGCGCGGCCTGTGGGCAGGCGAAGTCAAGAACGAGACCTTTACAGAACAGCGCCTTTATATGGGGCAGTTCCTCGGCAATAAGTACATCTACTCCAAGTTCATGGCTGAGCGTCTTATCCTTGATGCCGTGGCTTTGCATGGGTTAAATGCCAAGATTATGCGCGTTGGCAACCTCGCAGCCCGCTCTACCGACGGCGAGTTCCAAGCCAACTTCTCCACCAATTCGTTCATGGGACGCATCAAGGTCTACAATATGCTTGGCTGCTGCCCTTATGCCATGCGCAACAAGCGTGTGGAGTTCTCACCCATCAACGAGGTTTCGGAAGCTATCATTCTATTGGCATCAACGCCCTCAGCCTGCTGCGTATTCCATCCTTACAATATCCACACACAATTCCTTGGCGACGTGTTGATGGGACTTACTTCTGTCGGCGACGGTGTGCGTTTCGTGGAACAGGAAGAGTTTGCTGCAGCCATGGACGAAGCTAAGGGTGACCCGACGAAGGCTCGTCAGATGTCCAGTCTCCTTGCTTATCAGGATATGGCACACGGACAGAAGACAACAGATGTTAACCGAGACAATGACTATACCACCCAGGTGCTTTATCGCCTAGGCTTCGCGTGGTCGCCCACATCGTGGGATTATGTAGAACGCATGCTTACCGCCATAGGGGGCTTCGGCTTCTTTGAATAATATATTTGCTGGAAATTGCATAACAATATAAACTTCAAACCTAATGAAAACAATAGAATTAGACGAAGCTAAACGCCTCGTTGCTGAGGGCCAAACGTTGTCCAGATCAGAACGATTGAGATTACAGCAACAACGTCTTCGTGAGTTGGTGGCTTATGCACGTGTCCACTCTCCCTATTTTGCCAAGCACTATGCTGGCGTGCCAGATGATTTTAAACTCACCGATCTGCCCATCACTACGAAGACCACGTTGATGGATAATTATGACGAATGGGTGACCGACCGTCGTCTGAACCGTGCAATGGTAGAAGAGTATGTCAATCGAGATAGCAGTCATGACCAAAGTAAACTTTTAGGTGAATATACGGCATTGCACACCTCTGGTTCTACAGGTAATCCTCTGCTGATGGTGCGCGACGACTTCCGCAATAAAATCCACGGACAACTTATAAGCCAGCGTCTCTTGGGTGGAGTGGATCCCGAAGTGTTGAACTTCCGCAAGCACAAGCGAGCCTCGTGTATCTACCTTTCCAACGGGGCTTCCAGCTATGGCGCCCTACTCCGTATGCGAGCCGCCAATCCTGGATATGAGCATCATCTCTTAGGCGTGTCCGTGCTTGACAGCATTAGTCATATCGTAGAGATTCTCAACGACTACCAGCCTGAAACTATGGCTGGCTACCCGTCGGTGATGGTCCCGCTTGCCGTTGAGCAGAAGAAGGGTAATCTGCACATCAATCTGAAGCATTTGGCCACTTCCTCAGAGATGCTCAGCGAGAAGAACTACTATCTGTTGCGCGATGCCTTCGGCTGTCCAGTTGCCAATAATTACTGTATGACCGAGGGTGGTGAGATTGCTATGACGCACGACTGTCCCCATCTTCACATCAATGACGACTGGGTAATAATAGAGCCCGTTGACAAGGATGGGCGAGTTATCACCAATGAGGAGGAATGGTCGGAAGGTATTCTTGTGACCGATCTGACCAACTATGTACAACCTGTGATACGATATTATGTAGGCGATGTCGTGCGCATTCACCCGTCTACTTGCGACCATTGTCAGTTGCCTGTCATGGAAATCAAAGGGCGCAGTTACGATGCCTGTACGCTCGGCGGTCAGACTTTCAGCATGATAGGTCCTGACAGCGAGGCAGAGGTGTGGCCAGGCGTCTGTCGATATCAATTCGTGCAGACGTCTGAGAATACCTTGGAAGTGCGAGCCACCATTGAGGCTGGCAAGGATGCAGCCGAGGTCTTAGGTGGTTTATGCCGTCGCTTGGAAGAGGTCTTCGTCGCTCAAGGATGTCGCGACGTCACAGTGACATGGTCCACGGAACCATTCATTCCAAACAAAAAAGGTGGCAAAGTTCCACTTCTGGTCAAGCAATTTTAAGAACTTTGATAATATGGAAGTTAAATGAGATAATGTAGTTTAAAGATTATACCCTAGGCCATTGTACTCGTTTCATGTTGCTGAGACAGCGAGCAAGACATCCGTCTTCAACTCCTTTGTCTTCTTTAACTTCCTCAATAATTATCTTTCTTAACTCATTTAACTCTTATAACCTTTTACCTTTTAACCTTTTATGAATAGTGATGAAAGAGCTGCGCTCACTACTGAATTTTGGCGTTATCTGTGGTCGGCCATATTGATTACGTTGTCGGGTTGCCTCGGCAACGTTGTCGATGGTATCATTGTGGGCAATCTCATAGGCGAAGACGGCGTAAGTGCCATCAATTTGTCGAAGCCCGTCATTCAGCTTATGTTCACGTTGAGCATACTTGTTGAAACGGGTGCCGGAATGTTGGTCGGCTTTGCGCTCGGTAAAAAGGATATGGTCCGTCTGCGCTATCTCTACACTCAGTCGATGTTGGGTTGCCTGCTTATAGGATTGGCATTCACTGCTGTTGGCCTATTTGCGCCGATGCAAACGGCCAACCTCCTTTGTGACAACGAGCACCTTCTGCAGCCTACCTTAGCATATCTGCGTCCTTTGTTGCTTGGCGCACCCGCTTATCTCATGATGTGGGCAATAAGTACTATGGTGGGTGTTGACGGCAGCCCTCGTTTGGTATCGCTGGCGATTGTTATCGACAATGCTGTCAACCTGTCCCTTGACATTGTCTTCATCCAGTGCTTCGACTGGGGAATAGCCGGTTCGTCCTTGGCAACCATCGTTGGTCATCTGGTATGTATAGCCATTATGCTGCGGCACTACTGGTATAAGGACAACCATTTGCTTTTCTCATTTCAGCATGAGAAGCCTGAGTGGGCAAACATCATCTCGCAAGGAGCCCCGCTGGCTGTGGCATCAGTGTGCTTGACACTCTTACTCTACTCGGCCAATAGCATCGTTTTGGCCACTGCAGGCCGTAGCGGTATCTTTATCTTCGCCGTATGCATGAACCTCCTTCAAATCTATAATCTCTTTCTTGCAGGTTCTTGTCGCACACTACAGTCTCTGGGTGCTATTCAGGTGGGAAAGGCTGACAATGAAGCTTTCGGCCTGATGATGCGCAAGTCGTTTGGTTTCATTACGTTGTCGATGGTCATCACTTGCACACTCGTGTGCATATTTCCTCAGTATGTCGCGGGCCTTTTCGGAGCATCTACAAATGAGGTGCTTAGCGAGTGTAACAGTGCCCTGCGCATCTTCGCTCTAAGTTTCATGCCTTTCTGCTACATCTATCTTCTTATGATTGTTTACAAGCTCTATGGCTATCACCGAATGGCATTATTCATATCCGTTGCGCTCTCGCTGACTGTCATACCCGTGATGTGGCTTGTGGCTCGGTGGGCACCCGATTACCTTTGGTATAGTTATCTCATAGCTTACGCCATAGAGGCTATAGCCATTGCACTTATTCATAAACTTGGCAATATTAAACTGACATTAAACAAATCCTAATCTACAATCTTCAAATTTCTATGAAACTTCTACGTACATTCAGCGTGCTTTTCCTTCTCGCCGCAGCGCTTTGCACAAGCGCTCAGCGTCCTATGAAGGCACCCGCTGGTGGCAAGGCCATCAGCGACGAACTCATTGGTATCTTCTTTGAGGACATCAGCAGCAGTGCCGACGGCGGTCTCTACGCCGAACTTATCCAAAACGGTTCCTTCGAGTATAATCCCACAGAACGTAATGGCTGGGGACCCGCTACAGCGTGGACCTTTGAACGCCCAGGACACTCGCTAGGACGTGTTGAATCGCACATGAAGCAGCCTTTGAATGATAATAATCCCACCTTCATGCGCATCTTTGTTGAGCGTGTCGGTCATTACTATGACTTTGACGGTTGGACTGGCGTGGGCATTCAAAATAATGGCTTCGACGGAATCAGCGTTAAAGGTGGTGCCAAGTATGATTTCTCGGCATTCTTCCGTAATAGTGGTGAGGCAACACAGATGCAGGTTCGTGTCGCTCTCGTGGTGCCTCAAGGTTGGGGTAAAAGTCCTAAGCTGTTGGCCGATACTACGATGCAAATCAGTTCAGAATTCTGGATTAAAAAAACAGCAGTGTTGACACCATCTGAGGATGCGACTAATGCAGCGTTGCAGATTCTCGTCCTTACAAAGGGGTATATGGATATCGACTTTGTCTCACTGATGCCCCAAGACACATACAAGGGCCACGGCCTGCGCAAGGATCTAGCACAGGCGCTTGCCGACCTTGAGCCTAAGTTTATGCGCTTCCCCGGTGGATGCGTAGTACATGGCGGTGGTGATGGTTTCTGGAACACCTATCGCTGGAAAACAACTATCGGTCCCAAGGAGCAGCGTCGTGCCTTGAAGAACACATGGGGTTACCACCAATCCATGGGTCTCGGCTATTATGAGTATTTCCAGTTCTGCGAGGACCTCGGCATGCAGCCCGTGCCAATCCTACCCTGTGGAGTCAGTTGTCAGGGCACCAACGGCGGATGGAGCATGCGCACCCAGGCACAGGACGTAGTGCCCATGTCCGAAATGGACGAATGGGTCGATGAAGCCCTTGACCTCATCGAATGGGCTAACGGCGATCCCGCCACCTCCAAATGGGCTAAGATGCGTGCTGATGCAGGCCATCCCAAGCCCTTCAATCTCAAATATCTAGGCCTTGGTAACGAGGAGAAGATAACGCCCGAATTCGAGGAACGATTCACATATATCTATAACAAAGTACACGCACGATACCCCGACATCGTCATCGTAGGCACAGCAGGCCCAGGTTCACATGCCGGTAACCCCGACCTCGAGAACGGTTGGCGCATAGCCGATAAGCTCGGTATGCCCATCATCGATGAGCACTACTACGAGCCCAATACCTATTTCCTCAACAAACGTCAGTACGACAACTATCCCCGCACCCGCAAGACTAAGGTCTATCTCGGAGAATATGCTTCCAAAGACAAGAAACTCATTGATGCTCTGGCCGAAGGGCTCTATTTGCTCCACGTCGAGCGCAACGGCGACATCGTATGTATGACCAGCTACGCACCCCTCTTTGCTCGCAAGAAAGCCACCAACTGGAATCCTGACCTTATTTATTTCGACAACGAGCGACCCTTCCTTACTTGCAGCTACTATGTGCAGCAGATGTTCGGCCACTCAGCGGGACAATACTACTATGGCGATTGTGTCACCTTCGAGGGCGATGCCAAGGGCTTGCAGCAGCCCCAGGAGAATGTGCATTACGGCCAGTCTGTAGTCCTCAACACCAAGACGCGCCGCCTCTTCGTTAAGCTATGCAACGCCGGAGCCGAAGCCAAGCGCGCAAATATCAACCTCTCTCGTTTCGGCATTAAGAAAGTGGCCACAAAGACTCTCCTTACAGGCCAGCCCGACGACGAGAACAACTACGAGGCACAGCCCATAGCGCCTCAACGCACTTCTTTCAAGCCTCAGAAGCGCTTCACCCTCGACCTTCAGCCCTACTCCTTTGTTATGCTCGAATACGAGCTTTAAGCGCAAGACTATGCGCTGATCCCTCTACGGGCCTGTAAGGCTGCCGACGTAAACTTCGACGGCAGCGGGATCATAGCACGTCACAGCGCTGGTTAATATCATTTTAGGTAAAAAGAAGCATGAAGAACTAAGAATGATGAGTTAAAGAGAAAAGTAACTTTAGGAAAACCTGAAGTTACTTTTTTCTTTGTGAGGTGTTCTCTGTGCCTTCTATTCTTTGTTCATATACGTAAGTTTTGCAAGCGAAAACCGGGATTTGGCTTGTGAGACAGGGATTTATTTCTATCTACAAGGGTGAAAGCGATACAACTTTCAGCTTTTATTCTTACATTTGCAGGCGAAAAGATAGAAGAAGACCATCATTAAGACATCAAAGATATACTTTAAATGGACCACCTTACCACTCAACAACGGCACAGAAATATGGCGGCTATTCGCTCGAAAGGCACTAAGCCAGAGATGATAGTGCGGAGAGGGCTGTGGAAACGAGGGTTCAGATACAGATTGAACGACAAGCGGCTGCCGGGACATCCTGACTTGGTTCTGAAAAAATACCGCACATGTGTGTTTGTGAATGGCTGCTTCTGGCATGGCCACGAGCTGCGCGCGCAAAATGATGAGTTTAGAATGGATAATGAAGAATCCCTCGAGAGCTCTGCATGCTGCAAGATACCAAAAACGAATCGGGAGTTTTGGGTAGCTAAGATTCGGAGGAATATGAAGCGCGATCGCGAAGAGCAACGTAAGTTGGCAGATATGGGTTGGCATTGCATAACGATATGGGAATGTGAACTCAAGCCGAATCGTCGTGAGGAGACGTTGGAAGCCCTTGCCTTTACATTGAATCATATATGGTTGGAGGACCAAATAGGATGTAATACGGCTGTACGAAGAGTCAAAAAGCATAATGGAGTATTGTATCCGCAACTTGAGGATGAGGAAGAACAGTTGCCGATAGCGGCGGAGAATGGCGATAATGTATGAGAGAATTTATTTATAGTGAATTAGAGTTATTGGAAAGGGCTTAAAGTTAAAGTACTACTTTAATGTGTAAACGCACGATTTAACAGCTAATTATACTTTTTTTAAAAAAATATTCAAAATTGTTTGCGTGAAATAAAAAAAGAATTTATCTTTGCGGCATGGAAACGGAACAGTACCACATCCCCGTGCTACTAAGTTCCTCAGTAGAGGGCTTGAATATCCGGCAAAAAGGCACGTATGTGGACGTGACGTTAGGCGGCGGAGGACACAGCAGGCATATACTGCAACAACTTGGTTCTCAGGGACGTCTATTCAGTTTCGATCAAGATGCCGACGCTATCGCCCGTTGCGCTCGTGAGCGCGACGACGCCGGCCAGAGCGAGCGATGGACGCTTATACGTTCTAACTTCCGTTACCTAAAAAATTGGATGCGCTACTACGGGATCGATGAAATTGATGGCATACTAGCAGACTTGGGTGTTTCAAGCCATCACTTCGACGACGGTAGTCGCGGCTTCAGCTTTCGCAGCGACGCGCCTCTGGACATGCGAATGAACCAGCAGGGCGGACTGACGGCAGCGGATGTGTTGCAAACTTATGGAGTAGAACAACTCACCACGCTGTTCCGACTGTACGGAGAGCTCCGGCAAGCTCATCGACTGGCGGATGCCGTAGTCAAGATGCGCCAACGACAGGCTATTGCTACTACAGGTCAGCTCGCGGAGCTCTTCAGGCCTATATTAGGTCGTGAGCACGAAAAAAAGGATCTGGCACGAGCCTTTCAGGCATTGCGTATCGAGGTGAATCACGAGATGGAGGCTCTGAGCCAAATGCTTTTGGCTGCAACCGAGTTGTTGCGCCCTGGCGGCAGATTGGTTGTGATATCCTACCATTCGCTCGAGGATCGCCTTGTAAAGAACGTGATGAAGGCAGGCTCTATTGACGGCAAGGTGACTCAAGACGCCGTCTATGGTCATGCTCTTGCACCGTTGCGACAGATAGGCAAGGCTATTGTGCCTGACGCCAAAGAGCAGGAAGCTAATCCACGAAGCAGAAGCGCCAAGCTAAGAGTAGCCGAGCGCTTAGACGTCTGACGGTCAGCGAACGGACGTCCGTCAGACGAGGCGTAACGCGCGCGGATAGGTGTGACAACAAAATAAGGAGTAGAACGCACCTCGGTCCCCGCCGATTGATTGATTTAGGTAAAGCGAGATCCCATGAAGATTGACAGCAACGAACAAGCGGACGACTTGACGCTCGTGTTCAACGAGACGGAAGCCGATGACGCTTCGCTCCGTGACGGTATGCCAGAGGCAGCCGCTGACGAGGCGGAAGATGGAGAAAGTTTGAGCTTTGAACTTCCCATCGACGATATCCCCGATGCCACGCTTGACGAGGCCTCGGGTGAGTCTGTTGATGAAGGACAGCGTTCGGGCTGGCGTATCTTCTCGGCTGAGGACTTGCCTCAGGTATCGCTGCGCGAGATTCTTGGCGGCGACTATCTCATAGGCAGTTTCCTTCGTCGTCAGATATGGTTTATCCTGTTCTTAGTGCTGCTATCAATTGTGTACATCACCAACCGCTATGCCTCGCAACAGGAGATTCTCGAAGAGGAGGAGATGCGTAAAGAACTCGTAGAGAAAAAAAACTATGCCCTCACACAGTATGCCGAGCTGACTATGCGCACTCGGCAGAGCAGTTTGGAACGCATATTAAAGAATTTCGGCGACAGCACGCTCCTCTCAGCCAAAGAAGCTCCATTCATTATTTACAAGAAACGTTGACAGGTTGACAAACTAATAAGTTAACAGGCTAACATATTAGGAATTAGGAAATAGTTCGCACGCATGAATTTCGACAGCAAACGCACCATACCACGCTATCTCTTCGTCATCATATTGATGACGATTGCCGGTCTGGCTATAATTGGCAAGGCTGGCTATGAGATGTTTTTCCGCGATGACTATTGGCATACGGTGCGTGAGCGTATGGCTACCCAGCAGAAGGATATCCCCGCTGTGCGTGGTAATATATATTCTGCCGATGGCCAACTGATGGTGGGTTCTATGCCGGTGTATACATTACGTATGGATTTCGTTGTCAAGGATCCTAACGATAGTATCGCCGAGCGCAAACTGCAGGTATGGCGCGATAGCGCCTTCATGGCCGACTTGGACAGCTTCTGTATCGGCTTGAATCAACTCTTCCCGGAAGTGAGTAAGGCGGAATTCCGCGCCAAGCTGCTCGAAGGTAAGCGTCGCGGCAGAAGGAATCTGGCTATCAAGCATAACGTTTCCTATATTAAATATAAGGAAAGTCTGCACTTGCCTTATGCTCGCCATGGACGTATCAAAACGGGCTTTTATGCAGAAGAAATACCCCAGCGACAGAAACCTTACGGCAGTATGGCAACGCGCACCTTGGGCTCACTTATGACCACGAATGACTCGGCTCGCAATGGTTTAGAGTTGGCTTACGACAGTATACTGCGAGGTATAAACGGGAAAATGCATCGTGAGAAAGTGCGCCGCCAGTGGATGGATAAGACAGACGTGGAGCCTATCAACGGCCTGGATCTCATCACCACCATCGATGTGGGGATGCAAGATGCCGCCGAGAAGATCCTTGAACGTAAACTTAAGGAGATAAATGCAGAAATAGGCGTCGTGGTGCTGATGGAGGTGCAGACAGGCGATGTGAAAGCCATCGTGAACCTGACACGCATCGGTCCCGGCGTGTATGCAGAAGTGAAAAACAACGCCATCACAGACCTTTGGGAACCTGGCTCCACGTTTAAGACAGCTTCCATGATGGTTGCTTTGGAGGATGGAATGGTGAAGCGCGGCGACATGGTGGACGTGGGCAATGGACAGTGGCTCATGCACGGCCGCGTGATGAAGGATCACAACTGGCGCAAAGGCGGCTATGGACGTGCCATTTCGGTGGATGAGTGTCTGATGTTCTCGTCAAACGTAGGTGTGAGCCGTATAATAGACGAGCATTACCACGATCATCCCGAACGCTACGTCGACGGCCTCTACCGCGAGGGCGTAGGTGTGCCTTTTGATCTGCCCTTCCCAGGTGCCGGCAAACCTTATGTGCGCCGTCCGAAGCCCGACGGTTCCAATTGGAGCAAGACGGCCCTCCCCTGGATGAGCATTGGATATGAAACTCAAATACCCCCTATATATACAGTGGCATTTTACAATGCCATTGCCAACAATGGTCGCATGGTGCAGCCAAGATTTGTACGGGAGATACGCCGTGACGGCCAGACGCTGAAAGAATTTCCGATAGTGACAGTCAAGGAACGCATTTGCAAACCCAGCACCTTGCGTGATGTGCACGCTATACTGGAGCGCGTAGTGAATGATCCATTAGGCCTCGGAAAGAAAGCCGGCTGCAAACAGTTCAAGGTGTGCGGCAAGACAGGCACGGCACAGGTGGCCGATGAACATGGTAGCTACCACGGCTCGCCCGCCCGCTACATGGTGAGCTTCGCAGGCTTCTATCCGAGCGAAGCACCTAAATACTCGTGTGTGGTATGCATAAAGAAGAGCGGGCTGCCTGCATCGGGCGGCGCACAGGCTGGGCCTGTGTTCAGTGAACTGGCTCAGTTCGTGATGGCCAAGGGAGTGTTCCGCGAACCATCAGAGGCAGCCGACAGCACATCGGTATTTGAGGCTCCAGAAGCAGCACCGCTGCCTGAGACCGTAAATGGCATGGTGCCAGATGTTCGAGGATTAGGCTTACGTGACGCTGTGCACTTGCTCGAGGCTCAAGGCCTTAAAGTACGTGTTAGCGGTCAAGGCGTTGTTAAGAACCAAAGTATAGCCCCTGGCAACAAGGCCTTGAAAGGCCAGACCATAGGCTTGCAACTCACTACAGACAAATAAAAAACAATATTATGATATTATCAGACGTTCTCTCAGCCATCACGCCAATTAAAGTGGCAGGCTCCACGGATATCGACATCACTGATATCCAGATAGATTCCCGCAAGGTAAGCACTGGCGCGATGTTTGTGGCCGTAGCTGGTACTCAGGTCGACGGTCACACGTTCATCCCAAAAGCCTTAGAGCATGGCGCCAAGTCCATAGTATGTCAAGTTCTGCCGGCAGAACTGCAGCCTGACGTGACCTACATACAGGTTGCCGATAGCGAGGCTGCCGTGGGTCCTTTGGCTCATGCTTTCTTCGGGCGGCCAACGGGGAAACTTGACCTGATAGGCGTGACGGGAACCAATGGCAAGACCACTATTGCCACTCTGCTATATAAGTTGTTTCGCCGCTTTGGATATAAATGTGGACTAGTGTCTACGGTATGCAACTTTATTGATGATGAGGCTATTCCCACAGACCACACGACACCTGATCCCATCACGCTGAATCGTCTTTTGGGACGCATGGCTGATGAAGGCTGCCGCTTCGCCTTCATGGAGGTGAGTTCGCATAGTGTGGCTCAGCATCGTATAGGAGGTCTCAACTTCAGAGGCGGCATCTTTACAAACCTCACTCGTGACCACCTCGACTATCACAAGACATTCGAAGCCTATCGCGATGCCAAAAAAGCATTCTT
Organism: Bacteroidaceae bacterium; assembly: GCA_016286165.1. Classification (GTDB taxonomy): domain Bacteria; phylum Bacteroidota; class Bacteroidia; order Bacteroidales; family Bacteroidaceae; genus Physcousia. Next base: position 116,850 of record JAEESE010000009.1, read on the forward strand.
CGACCTATTGCCTAAAGGCGCCTTCGCAGTTACGAATGCCGATGATAAGAATGGCCTCTTCATGACACAAAACACGCGGGCTGAGGTTAAGACATACAGTCTGAGAGGTGTTGCTGATTTTCATGCTCGTATTCTCGAAGAGAGTTTCGAAGGTATGACTTTGGACTTCTGCGGTCGCGAGGTATGCGTGCAGTTTATTGGCCGATTCAACGTGGCGAACTTGTTAGCTGTGTATGGTGCAGCTATATGCCTTGGCAAGCCTGCTGAAGATGTACTGATAGGTTTGAGCACGCTGAAGCCAGTTAATGGCCGTTTCGAAACAATCCGTTCGCGAGAAGGCGTAACGGCTATTGTGGATTATGCTCATACCCCAGACGCTCTTGACAACGTGCTTGCTACGATTAATGAGATATTGAAGAAACCAAACCAGTGCATAACCGTTTGTGGCGCAGGCGGCAACCGCGACAAAGGCAAGCGTCCGTTGATGGCTCAGTCGGCAGTGCGCGCTTCTGACCGCGTTATCATAACCTCTGACAATCCCCGTTTTGAGGAGCCTCAGGCTATTATCGATGATATGCTTGCAGGCGTGATGTCAGCCGAGGATAAACGTAAGGTTATAAGCATTGTGGACCGTCGCGAGGCTATACGTACAGCTTGTATGATGGCTCAGCCTGGCGATGTAATTCTCATAGCAGGAAAAGGTCACGAGGATTATCAGGAAGTGCAAGGCGTAAAGCATCATTTCGACGACCACGAAGTAGTGCGCGAAGCCTTTGGATTATAAACCATAACTATCAAAGTGTTAACTGCAAACTAGTTACCTAGTCAACTGTCAATTCTCAACTGTCAATTAAAATATGCTCTACTATCTCTTCCGTTATCTCAATGAGTTTGGCATCCCAGGCTCGCACATGTGGAGCTATATCTCGTTCCGCGCTATCTTGACGTTAGTGCTGTCGCTGATGATATCCGCTTGGTTTGGCGAATGGTTCATCAAGTATATGAAGCGCCGCAACTATAGCGAGGAGCAACGTGATGCCAGCATCGATCCCTTTGGAGTCGAGAAAAAAGGAGTGCCCACTATGGGCGGTATTATCATCATCGTTGCCACCGTAGTACCTGCTCTGCTATTCGGTCGATTGCGCAATATTTACATGTTGCTTATGCTGGGCACTACGGTGTGGCTAGGCCTGCTAGGTTTTGCCGACGATTACCGCAAGATGACCAAGAGCAAAGATGGCATACGTCCTATCGTGAAGCTTGCAGGCCAAGCTCTGTTAGGCCTAGTCGTAGGACTTGTGTTGTGGCTCAGTCCCGATGCTGTGATTCGCGAGAACATTACCACGCAAAAACAAAACGGAGTAGAGATAGTGCATAAAAGTGAACCAGTCAAGAGCACCCTCACCACTATTCCGTTTGTAAAGAACAACAATCTCAGCTATACGGAGGCTTGCTCGTGGTTGGGAAAGTACAAGAATGCTGGTGGTTGGATATTTTTTGTGCTTGTAACAATCTTCATTGTCATGGCTGTAAGCAACGGAGCTAACATGAACGATGGCATGGATGGTATGTGTGCCGGCAACTCGGCTATTATGTGCTTCGCGTTGGCAATATTGGCTTATGTGTCATCGCACACTGAGTTTGCAGCATACCTTAACATAATGTATATCCCTGGCTCCGAGGAGCTTGTAGTGTTCCTGATGGCGTTCGTGGGTGCTCTCATCGGTTTCCTTTGGTACAACGCCTATCCGGCTCAAGTGTTTATGGGCGACACGGGATCATTGGCTATCGGCGGCATTATAGCTGTGACGGCTATCATCATTCACAAGGAACTGCTGCTGCCGCTCATTTGCTTCATCTTCTTTATTGAGAGTGTGAGCGTGCTGGCGCAAACTAACTATGCTAGATATGGCAACCGCAAGGGACTGAAGCTACGCGTGTTCAAGCGTGCGCCTATACATGACGCTTTCCGCGTACGCCCAGAACAGATACCATCGGATTTCAGGATCCTTTTCAATTGGCCAAAGGGCTGCTGGCTGGAGTCTAAGGTGACGACCCGTTTTTGGATCGTGTCCATAATGATGTGTGCATTGGCTATCGTAACGTTAAAGATAAGATAAGATGAAAAGAATCGTTGTTTTGGGAGCTGCTGAGAGTGGCGTTGGCGCAGCCGTCCTTGCTAAGAAGGAGGGCTTCGACGTTTTTGTGACAGATATGGGTAAGATCAAACCCCACTACAAGGAGATGCTCGACGAACGCGGCATTGCTTGGGAAGAAGGACAACATACAGAGCCCTTGGTGCTGAACGCTGATGAGATAGTGAAAAGCCCAGGTATACCTGATTCGGCACCTATGGTTGAGAAAGTGAGGGCAGCAGGAATACCTATTATCAGTGAGATAGAATTCGCTGGGCGTTACACCAATTCGCAGATGATATGCATCACAGGTTCTAATGGTAAGACCACAACTACTAGCCTCATATATCATATTTTCAAGCGTGCAGGCTACGATGTGGGCTTGGCAGGCAACATAGGTCGTTCGCTGGCTCTGCAAGTGGCCGAGGATCCGCATGCGTATTACGTTATTGAGTTGTCAAGTTTTCAGTTGGATAACATGTATGATTTCCGCGCGAACATCGCTATACTCCTGAATATCACACCAGACCACCTTGACCGCTATCACAACTCGATGCAAGAGTACACTGATTCGAAAATGCGTATTGTTCAGAATCAGACCAAGGACGACGCCTTCATATACTGGAACGAAGATCCTGTAATTAAACGGGAACTTGAAAAATACCATATTGAAAGTCGCAAATGCCCCTTTAGCATACTCAAGCGCGACGGCATGATAGGTTACATAGCAGATGGCGAATATGTGATCGAGCGTCCTACGCCATTCAATATGGAGCAGGAGGAACTCGCGCTTACGGGTAAGCATAATATGTACAACTCTCTTGCAGCTGGCATAGCTGCCGATTTGAGTGGCATATCAAACGATGTCATTCGCGAGAGTTTGAGTGATTTCGAAGGAGTAGAACATCGTCTGGAATACGTGTGCAAGGTGCATGGTATCACCTTTATTAACGATTCCAAGGCCACAAATGTCGATGCTTGTTGGTATGCTCTTGAGAGCATGACACAGCCCACCGTGCTCATACTCGGAGGCTTGGACAAAGGCAATGACTACGAACAGATTAAGGACTTGGTCAAACAGAAGTGCAGGGGCTTGGTCTACCTTGGCGTGGACAACAGCAAGCTTCATGCTTTCTTCGATCCGCTGGGCCTGCCTGTAGCTGAAACACATTCGATGAAGGACTGCGTAGAAGCTTGCTATCGTATGGCCGAGCCCGGCTACACGGTCCTGCTCTCACCTTGCTGTGCCAGCTTTGACCTTTTCAAGAACATGGAAGATCGTGGTAAGCAGTTCAAGACGTTGGCCAGAGCATTGTGATTATAGTTCAGAGTTAATTTAGATATATTCAATAGTATGAGCATAAAAGAAAGGACAGAGAACCTGAGTACTCTCTTCGAGGGCGACAAAGTGCTGTGGATGGTGCTTTTCTTCCTCTGCATAATCTCCATCTTGGAGGTCTATAGCGCTTCGAGCAACATGACTTTCAATAAGGGAGCTTATTGGAGTCCCGTGCTCATGCATAGCGTTTACTTGGCTGTTGGCGTTGGCGTGGCCTGGGTTGTACATCGCATTCCATGCCGTTATTTTGGTTGGATAGCAGCAGCTGGCCCTGTTATCAGCGTTGTATTGCTGATTGCGGTGTTCTTTTCAGGCAGTCTTAACGATACGAACCGCTGGATGTCTATCGCGGGCATATCATTCCAGCCTTCGGAGATAGCCAAAGGGTCGCTTGTTGTCGTTGTAGCTTGGATTCTAAGTGTCATGCGCGATGAGCGCGGAGCTACCGCTGCGGCGTTCAAATGGATAATGGGCTTTTCCGTAATCATTTGCGGGCTCATAGTGTCTGAAAACCTGTCTACGGCCATGCTTACCTTCATGGTGGTGCTGTTGATGATGTTCGTGGGCGGTATTCCATGGAAATATCTGGGCTCGCTTGTCGGCATACTTGCCATAGCAGGTTCGCTTGGTTATTCCATACTTCGCTTTACACCCGACACGACGTTGGCACAGCTTGAGCAAGTACCGGTACTGAAGCGCTTGCCTACGTGGGCACACCGCGTGCGCAACCATACAGATTTCGCTGCTGATCCTGCCGATTTCGACCTTACTATGAACCCCCAGGTGGTGCAGTCGCATATCGCAGTGGCTTCAAGCAATATAGTAGGTTGCGGACCAGGCAACTCTTCTGTTCGCGACTTCCTACCACAAGCCTATTCCGACTTCATATATGCCATCATCATTGAGGAGCTAGGATTAGCTGGCGGCCTGTTTGTGCTGCTTTTGTATATAGCACTCCTCTATCGAGCGGCGCGTATAGCCGGTCGTTGTGAGAAGAATTTTCCGGCATTCCTCATCATGGGACTTGCATTGCTCATTGTTACACAAGCCATCATAAACATGATGGTCGCCGTCGGGATCTTCCCAGTAACCGGTCAACCATTGCCGCTTGTCAGCCGCGGCGGTTCGTCGATAATGGTTAATTGTGCATACATAGGCATGATGTTATCTATAAGTCGTTCGGCATCGATGGTGCCAGATAAAAAAGTATCGGCAGAAGCTCTTGTATGATGCTTTGGCGGTATAATTTCACTTTTTCAAAGAAAAAGTTAGTGTTAAACATCTTACTTTGAATAATAATTGCTACTTTTGCAAGCAAAATAGGACTTTTGTAGTCCTTGCAATATAAATCATGGATAAACCACTACGAGTAATAATAAGCGGAGGCGGAACGGGAGGCCACATCTTTCCTGCTATAAGCATAGCTGGAGCTCTGCGCGAATTGCGTCCTGACACAGAGATCCTATTTGTGGGTGCAGAGAATCGCATGGAGATGCAACGTGTGCCGGCAGCTGGTTACGAGATAAAGGGCCTGCCTGTTGCAGGTTTCGATCGTAAACATCTGTTGAAAAATATCAGCGTGTTGTGGAAGCTCATGAAAAGCCGCCGTATGGCTCGTCGCATCATCAAGGATTTCAAGCCTGATGTGGCTGTGGGCGTTGGCGGTTACGCAAGTGGCCCGACCCTTAATGTAGCAGCCAAGATGGGCATCCCTACGCTCATTCAAGAACAGAACTCATACGCTGGTGTGACGAACAAACTATTAGCTAAGTCTGCTAAGCGTATTTGTGTGGCTTACGAGGGAATGGAACGCTTCTTCCCGGCCGAGAAGATTTTGCTCACGGGAAATCCCGTACGTCAAGCATTGCTCGACTGCAAGCTCAGCCGTGCCGATGCCATTATCAAACTGGGCTTCGATCCCGTACTCCCTGTAATACTCATAGTAGGTGGCAGTCTCGGCGCCCGCACCATCAACGAGAGCGTATTGTCCCATCTGAAACTTATCGGTGAAAGCCGTGTGCAGATAGTGTGGCAAACAGGTGGCTATTATTTCGAAGAAATCAAGCGCCAGCTATCAGAACTTACTTGCCCTCCGAATCTTAAGGTAACCGACTTCATCAATCACATGGACGAAGCGTATCGTGCTGCCGACTTGGTCATCAGTCGTGCAGGTGCCAGCAGTATTTCAGAACTATGCCTTTTAGGCAAGGCTTCAATATTGGTGCCCTCTCCAAATGTTGCTGAAGATCATCAGACAAAGAATGCCAAGGCCCTGTCCGACCGTGGAGCTGCCATCTTCGTCAGCGACGCAGATGCACGAGAGCAGTTGTTGCCGTTGGCCATCACAACCGCCAAGGACATCAATGCCCTCAAGCAGATTTCCGAACAAGCCAAGGCCATGGCTTTGCCCGATTCGGCACGCATCATAGCCGAGGAGGTAATCAAATTGGTGCAATAGCCATTAATGATGTAAAGAATCAGTAGAAAAGTAAATATCAATATGTATCCAAACGAGCCCCAAAACGTTTATTTCATAGGAATAGGAGGCATCGGTATGAGTGCCATCGCTCGATACTATCTCAAGCGAGGCTCTGCTGTGGCAGGCTACGACAGGACGCCGACGCCGCTGACACGCGACCTTGAATCTGAGGGCGCCGTTATCCACTACACCGACGACGTGTCGCTCATCCCAGAAACGTTTCTTGATGATACATCAACGCTTGTTGTATATACGCCGGCCGTACCATCCAATCACACCGAACTGCAATATTTCCTTGCCCATCACTTCAATGTGCAGAAGCGCGCACAAGTGTTGGGCACACTCACTCATACACACAAGGGGCTTTGCGTGGCAGGTACTCATGGTAAGACGACCACCAGCAGCATGACTGCTCATCTGCTTCACCAAAGTCATATTGACTGCAACGCCTTCCTCGGAGGCATCACCAAGAACTACGGCACCAACTACATCCTTGCTTCAGAAAGCGACTATGTGGTCATTGAGGCCGATGAGTTCGACCGCTCCTTCCATTGGTTGGCACCCTTTGCCACCGTGATTACAGCCACCGACCCTGACCATCTTGACATCTATGGCACAGAGGAAGCATATCTTGAGAGCTTTCGCCATTATACTGAGTTGATTAAGACGGGCGGTTACCTCGTAATACACACGGGCTTGAAGATGCAACCGAATGTGCACGAGGGCGTAACCACTTTCACCTATTCTCGCGACGGTGGCGATTTCCATGCCGACAACTTGCGCATCGGTGGGGGTGAAATCCGTTTTGACCTTATCTCTCCTCTTGGCAATATTGCCGACATTAGCCTCGGTGTGCCAGTGGGCATTAATATAGAGAACGGCATTGCAGCTATGGCTCTCGCTCAGATAGCGGGTGCCACAGCCGATGAAATACGAAATGGTATGGCCTCGTTCCGAGGTGTCGATCGCCGCTTCGACTTCCATGTGCGTAATGCCCACAAAGCCTACTTAAGCGACTATGCTCATCATCCTGAGGAGATACGCCAGAGCATTGCCAGTATCCGTGAAGTATACCCCGATAAGCGTATAGTGGGCATTTTCCAACCACATCTTTATACCCGCACGCGCGACTTCTACCTTGATTTTGCTGATGCCTTGTCTCAGCTAGATGAGGTAATTCTCACCGAAATATATCCAGCTCGCGAGCAGCCTATTCCTGGCGTCACAAGCCAACTCATACTAGATAATCTCAAACCAGGCGTAGCCCATCGCTTGATTCGCAAGGCTGATGTTCTCGACGTGGTGCGCCACACCGACTTTGATGTCCTCATAACACTCGGTGCAGGTGATCTCGACGACTATGCTCCGGCAATAGCTGATATCGTGGCTCAAAAAACTCCCATTTCACCGATTCAATAGTTCCTATAGATGTACAAAACCCTGCTGAAAATCTTTATACTCTTAGGCGTTGCTGCATATCTCATCTTCGCCTTGGTAACCTTCAATCGTCCTGTTGAAGGCCAGGATTGTGTGGGCTTGGACATCGTCATTGACGACAATTACGGCACTGGCTTTATAGGTGAGAACGAAGTCCGTGAGTGGCTCGTCAGTCACGCCAAGTTCCCTGAAGGTGAGAAACTGACAGATATCGATTTGGCAGAGATGGAACAGGTGTTGGAAAAGAACCCTTACATCGACCATGCCCTTTGCTACACGACAGCTGAGGATAAAGTGGCCATACGCGTAACGCCTCGTATACCGCTTCTGCATGTAATAAACCAAAAGGGCGAAGATTTTTATATTGACAACCAGGGTGGCACAATGCCTCGCGGTCATCATACCATCGATCTCATCGTAGTCACGGGTAATGTGCCACGCTCCACGGCTGGAGCGCTTTATTCGCCTATGGCCCGCATTATATCAAATGACAGCCTATGGTCAAGCCAGATACAGGAAATACATGTCGATGCAGATGGTGAAATATCCCTAACGCCCAAGGGCGCTAACCATATAGTAATTCTGGGCGACACTTCAAACGTAGCAGACAAACTCTCGCGACTGGCCGTGTTCTATGATGAAGGCCTGAGCAAAGCTGGATGGAACATCTACAAGACCATCAGCCTGAAATACGACAACCAGGTTATTGCCACTAAACGATAAAAATATATGGAAAAAAACATTGTTGCTATAGAACTCGGCTCGTCCTCCATTCGGGCCATGATAGGGCAGAAAATGCCAGACGGCACTCTGCACGTGCTTGGCTATGAGAAAGAAGTAGCCCCTGATAGCGTTCAAAAAGGTGTCGTATATAATATCGACAAGACCATCCAGGCTATTGCTGCCGTGGTGAAGCGCATAGAGGAGCGCCAGAAGGTCTTTGTCAATAAGGTCTATGTCGGCGTTAATGGCCAGTCGCTACGCACTGTAGGCAACGTCATCCGTCGTCAGCTCGACGTGAAAGTTGCCATCAACGATGAGATTGTCGACAATCTCAACGATGAGAATCGCACACAGCAATACCCAGGTGCCGAGATCCTTGATGTCGTGCCGCAAGAGTTCCGTGTAGGCTCGCATTTGACAACTACGCCCGTGGGCATTATGTCCGACCGTATTGAAGGCTGCTATAAGAATATAGTAGCTCGCCGCGACCTCTGCGAGAACATACGTCGTTGCTTGCAAGGTGCCAAGCTGGAGGAAGCCGGTGTGTTCATCACACCCCTCTTGCTTTCTGGCTATCTGCTTACCGATTTGGAGAAACGTTCAGGTTGCGCCCTTGTCGACTTCGGTGCAGAAACGACCACCATAGCAATCTACGAGAAGAATATTCTACGCCACCTCGTAGTTATTCCTCTGGGAGGAAACAATATCACCAACGATATAGCATCCATCCTCCATATTGAGCATGATGAGGCTGAAACACTTAAACGCACCTATGGCAGCGCATATGTTGATGATGCCTTGATGGCTGACACGCGCACCGTGAGCCTGAGCAACGACCGTCATATTGAAGAGCGCCGTCTTGCCAGCATCATAGAGGCACGTCAGCAGGAGATACTTGCAAACGTATGGGCGCAAGTGAAGGATTATTCCGATCGCCTGCTTTCCGGCATTATCTTTACGGGTGGTGGAGCTAATATGCGCGATATGGCACTCGCTTTCAACAACTTCTTTGGCTTTGACAAGGTACACGTACGTATCCTGCCTGCAACCCCCGACTACACAACCAACCTTAAACTTGATCCGCAAGCCAATACTCTCGCCACCCTCATTGCTATGCTGCGACGCGGCGAAGAGCAGTGCACCGACGAGAAACCCGCAGAGCCAGATCTCTTCGATGACAAGCAAAAGGAAGATCCCACTTTCGAAGGCACGCCTTCGGGGAATGGCGATGGCGTGGTCAAAGGTCCTAAGGCGGCGACCACCGATGCTGCCTCTGATGTTGCTGAGGCGGAATTGCAACCAGAAGCCGAGGCCAAACCCGAAAAGGTTAAGAAGCCGGGCTGGGGTAAGAAATTCTGGAACAGACTCACAGGAATAGCCGAATCTTTGGTTGAAGAACACTAAGACATTGTGCTTTTTTGCATTCTAATTAGTGCTAAGTGAATATTAAGAGTAAATCCGTAAATTGAAATAAATATGCCCGACACAGATAATAAAGGGTTCTCAGGCATCCAGTTCAACGAGCCCACAGGCATTCAGTTCAACCTAAAGGTGAACAACCCAAGCATCATCAAAGTAGTAGGTGTTGGCGGTGGCGGCGGCAATGCCGTCACGCATATGTACAACGAAGGCATTCACGATGTCACCTATGTACTCTGCAACACAGATAGCAAGGCTCTCGCTGATTCGCCCGTTCCCACGAAATTGCAGATGGGCGAAGGCCTTGGAGCAGGCAACCGTCCCGAAGTAGGACGCAAGGCTGCGCAGGACTCCATCGACCAGATCAAGCAACTCTTTGCCGATGGCACGCGCATGGCCTTCATCACTGCAGGCATGGGTGGCGGTACTGGCACAGGTGCTGCACCCATCGTGGCTCAGTGTGCCCGCGAGATGGATATCCTCACCGTAGGCATTGTTACCATCCCCTTCCGCTTCGAAGGGCACAAGAAGATAGACCAGGCCCTTGACGGAGTTGAAGAGATGTCGAAGCACGTCGACGCACTCCTCGTCATCAACAACGAACGCCTGCGCGAGATATACCCCGAACTCACCGTGCTCAATGGCTTCGCCAAGGCTGATGACACACTTAGCATAGCAGCGAAGAGTATTGCCGAAATAATCACCATGCGTGGACTCATCAATCTCGACTTCCAAGATGTCACCACCGTGCTAAAGAACGGAGGCGTGGCTATTATGTCCACTGGATATGGAGAGGGTGAAAACCGCGTGACCAAGGCCTTCCAGGAAGCGCTTCATAGCCCCCTGCTCAACAACAATGATATTTTCAACTCCAAGAAGGTTCTTTTCTACATCACTTTCAGCCGCGGCAACGACAGCGAACAGCTGACAATGGAAGAAATGAACGAAGTTTCGGAGTTCATGTCGAAATTCGATCAGGATACTGTAGAGGTGAAATGGGGCCTTGGCACTGACGACGGCCTTGGCACAAAGGTCAAGATAACCCTCCTTGCTTCAGGCTTCGGACTCCAGAACGTGCCTCTTATGGATAGTCAGCATGGCAAGCTCAGTCGCGAAGAAGAGGAAGACCGTCAGCGTATGGAGGAGGAAGAGGAAGAACGTGCTATACGACGCACAACATATTATACCGAGGACGAGAACAAACCTGTGAAGCCTCGCCGCCACATCTTCATTTTCAATGATGCCAGCCTCGACAACGATGATGTTATCTCAATGGTCGAGTCAACGCCTACTGTTGACCGCAAGAAGGATGAGAAAGCGCGCATTGACGAGAAAGCCGAAACAGAGCATCCTGCGGAAGCAGAGCCTAATGAAGTGGACTCTTCGCAGACGTTTACTATTCAGTTCTAAGCTACATAATAAGCATCAAAGAAAAAGCCTGAGTCACCTCAGGCTTTTTTTGTATGCATTACTTTTCAATGTTTGCGATAATCTTGTGCAAGAACAGAGACGCAATGATTGCGGTCTTAGGTTAATCTTTGAATTCAAACAGATTAATGAAGCCAGTCATAGTGAAGACGTTGCGCAAGTCGGCGTTCATGCCTTTGATATAAACGTGGCTGCCTAAAGGCTTTGCTTTCTTAAGCACGCTCAGGAACAGGCGCAGGCCACTGGATGAGATATAACTCAGTGATGTGCAATCAAGAATAACATCATGTCCTTGGCAGTCGTTCAGCGGTTGCAGGTCCTTTTCGCATTGAGGTGCCGCTGCGGTGTCCAGTCGTCCTTCAAAGATAGCCACCAAGTTGCCCTCGATTTCTTTAATTGTTGTAGTCATTTTCTATTATAATACATTTAAATTGGATATATCAAGTTAACTATAAATAGATTTACTGCTAACATAAGCAGGTCCATTATGATGCCTATACGTAGGAAATCAGCGAAGCGATAGCCGCCTGGGCCATAAACCAACATATGAGTAAGCGATCCGATGGGAGAGGCATAACAACTTGAGACGGCTACCATAAGCGAAACAAGGAAAGGAATGGGATTAACGCCCATTGCTATGGCTGCATGATAGACTATCGGGCAGAAGATGGCGCCCGTGGCAGTGTTTGAAATGAATTCAGTGAGTAGGTTGGCTGCGAAACACATTGCTATCATTACCAATATAGGTCGGCCATTACATAGCGAAAGCAGTCCGTTTGCTAGCTTCTCGGCTATGCCTGTCTGTTGAATGGCTGTTCCTATGACAACGCTGCCGGCGAAGATCATCAGGATGTTCCATTCTATGGCCTTCATTGCCTGTGTAGGAGTGCAGCAACGGAAGACGAGCATGGCGATTGCTGCAATGATGGCACTGTTCAGCAAAGGTAATATGTTAAGGCTTGACAGTAGTATCATAGCCAACATAATAAGGCTTGAGGTGACTGTCTTGTGGTCGATAACAGGTGCTACTGTGTTTTCGTCGGTGAACTGTAGGCCGCGTATATTCTCTGATTTCACACTTCGTGGAGAACACTCAATAAGGAGCGAGTCACCCACTTGAAGTTCTATATCGCGAGGCGACTGGGAAATACGCTCGCCTTGACGTGCCACAGCTACGAGAGTCATCTGGTGGTCGTGTTCGAAAGTCGTGGCTGATATCTGCTTACCTATCAGTTCAAAGCCTGGCATGATGTAGGCTGTGTGCAACCTGCGGTTAGAGGCTACTTCGCTGAGCGAGAAAACAGGATGGTCTGCATTAACCAGCCCATGACTCTTGCGCAAGGCAAGGATGTCGTCCACTTGCCCGGCGAAGATGAGGCGGTCGCCGCCCATGAGGAACTCGTCAGGGCTAACAGGGGAGATAATCTCGCGGTCAAAACGTACGATTTCTATCAATGAGCCGCCGCTAATATTTGCCAGTCCGGCATCACCTACGGTCTCGCCGATATATTTGCAATCGGCAGGAACCAGCATTTCTACTGTGTACTCATTGGTTTGGTTGAATGAGTCGTCGCTGTCCTTGTGTTCTGGCAGCAGGCGGCGCAACAACAAGATGGCGCCAATGCCCACAATCAAACAGGCTAAGCCGGGAATTGTGGTTGTGAACAGATTCAAATGGTTGCCTGTCTCGTTAGCATAAAGTCCCGAGATAATCAGGTTTGGCGGTGTGCCGATGAGTGTGCATACACCTCCCATGCCAGCAGCATAGCTGAGCGGAATAAGCAGTTTCGAGGGAGCTATCTTCAATTTCTTGGACCACAGCTTTACGACGTTGACAAAAAGAGCAACGATGGTTGTATTACTCAGGACAGAACTCATCGCAGCCACGGGAAGCATGAGCCGAAGGATAGCGCTTGAGAAACTCTTGGGCGTTCCCATCAGATTGCGGACGAGCCACTGCAACACTCCTGTATGGACCAAGCCTGTAACTACGACGAACAATACTCCTACTAAAACTACCGAGGTAGATGAGAAGCCGGAAAGGGCCTGGCTGGTGTCAAGAACGCCTGTCAGCAACAGCACGGCAATCACCAAAAGGAATGCCACGTCCTCGCGCAGTTTGGTAAATAGTAGGGTGAGGAACATTGCTAACACTGAAATAATCGTTATCCATGCTCCTATGTTAAGCCCTAGAAATATTACTGATGTCATGTGCTAGATTCTATTGAGTTGGTTCAAGTTTCTTGCGTAGTGTAAGCACGTTTTGTCCATCCACTCGCTCGTAGTTGATACTATCCATGAGTTGTCGCACGAGGAAGATACCAAGACCTCCAATGGGGCGCTTGTCTGCAGGAAGTGAAATGTCCACGTCCTCGCGGGCTGTGGGGTCGAATGGCGAGCCATTGTCGGAGATGGTGAACTTCAGACGTTCGTCATTCGCCTCGGCATCAATATGCAGAGTGCCTTCCTGGCCTTTAGGGTAAGCATAGTTAATGATGTTGGCCACAGCTTCTTCTATAGCCAGATTCATTTTCATGGTAGCCGCTCCGTCGAACCCTAAGGACTTGCACACTTCTTCAACAAAGGGTGCCAGCATTTCTATCTGCTTTAAGTCGTTGGTAAGCGTGAGACTACGAGTGAGTATAGCGGCATGATGTTCCTTAGTGTATTGCAAGGCAAGCATGGTTAGGTCGTCGCTTTGTTCGGCTTCGCCAACGAAAGATTGAACAGCGTCCGACATTCGGGTAATCAGAGGCTCGGGGCGTGCCATGCCTTCAGCATCCCTCAGATTCTCTGCTTCCTTTATTATCCGTTCCCTGCGGAACTGATTGTGTGCAATATCTTCGGCTTCAGCTAGTCCGTCGGTATAGAGGAAGATGGTAGTACCATAATCCAATTGTATTTCGCCGCCTTTGAACTGCCATCCGAGTACTACGCCTAAGGGGAGGTTGGGCTCTACTGGCAATGACCGCACATCTTTGCTTATGAGTAATGGCGCATCGTGACCTGCATTACAGTAGCGAAGAAGGCCCTTGGGCAAATCAAGCACACCGACGAACATAGTGACGAACATGTTGGACTCATTATCAACAGATAAATCGTTGATATGAGCAATGATTCGTTCGGGCGATGCTTCATGCGATGCTACGGAACGGAAGAGAGAGCGAACGACCGCCATCACCAGCGATGCGGGTACTCCTTTGCCAGAAACATCGCCTATGCAGAAGAAGAGCTTTTCGTTGCGAATGAAGAAATCGAAGAGATCACCGCCCACGGCCTTAGCCGGTGTGAGGAATCCGTAGATGTCAATGTCGTCGCGGTCAGGGAATGGCGGATATGTCTTTGGCAGCATTGACATCTGAATGTCGCTGGCGATATTCAGCTCATTGGCCAAAGCATTTTGAACGGCGTTAACCTCTTCAATATGTTTGAAACTCTTGATGGCGCGGTAGATGATGAAGGACAGCAAGGCAAGACCTGCCAGCAGGAGCATCAACATGCGGAATAAGAGGCTGCGAAGGCCTGAGTATATTTCCTTGTGACTACAGACTACAGCCATTGACCAACCGGTGTTGCCTTTGACAGGTGCGAAGAAAACATATTCGCGTTCACCTTGTTCGTTGCGAATCACAGCGTGGCCGCTTTCACCGGATAGTATGCGTTCGTTGAGATTATGTATAGCCGCATCCTTTATTTTGGACGTGGCATCTCGCAGGTTGGCACGCATGACGAAGCTATCTACGGGGCTAACCATCATAGTGCCTTCGCGCGATACAAGAAGATTGAATGAAGATGGATAAATATGCGTAGCATTCACCACTCTGCTCAACCACTCAAGCGAGACGTCGGACCCCAATATGCCTATCAGGTTTCCAGACCTATCGTGTAGTGGAAAGGTGTAAGTGCACACCATGGCGCGTGCACCTTCGGCGTCCATATAGGGCTCACTCCAGCGTCCGTCCATGGCCTTAAGGCCTTGAAGGTACCAATCACTACTGAGATAGTCGTGGCTGGCCGAACCTAATTGCATATGAGCATATTTGCCGTTGGAGCGCCGCAAGGTATATGGCTCGTACCAGCGTCCGCGCTCTGGGAAGTAGTTGGCTTCGAAGCAGATACAGAGCCCGAGTATCGAAGGGTTGCGGTCAAGCCATTTTTCGATGATAACCTTGAGTGTGTCAGGACGGTGTATATTGCGCGCCACGAGTCCTTCGATATTCTGTGTGGCCACTTCTACGGGCTGAAGTTGGTTTTGTATCTCCAGGCTTTTGGCCCGTAGTTCTGTTTCGGCGCGTTGTCTTACCTCTTGGCCTATTTTTTTACTGGCATACCAATACTGAACCATAGATGCCCCTTCCACGAGCACTGCTGCTAAGATAATTATTAGTAGCGTTGACCGTGTTTGCAGGGATTGCATCTGCTTGGTAAATGTTTGAAGTGACTTCTTGTTTTTTGTCAACTTCATACTTTCTCATTTGTTTTCTCTTCCTGATTCCACGCAACGAAGGGGTACGTGCGAAGGTTCGAATTGTAGTAGCGTCGGATGCCGGTTACTTCGTCGCCCAAGAACGATGGTCGGTCGAACGGCTCGTCGCCGCTGGCGAGTTCCACTTCGGCCACTACCAGCCCTTGGTTGTCGCCATGGAACTCGTCCACTTCGAACGTGTGCCCGTCGTCCATTCTTACCAGCCAGCGTGTCTTTTCCACTATGCCTTTCTGGCACAGGCGCATCATGGCTATGGCATCATCAAGTGGTATCTCGGTTTCAAATTCATAGCGAGTAAGCCCACCATCGTTGCTCCCGCCTTTGATGGTTAGGTAGCCATGGTCGTCGCGGATGCGAATGCGTACGGTAGGATGACCGCATATATAGCCTTGTGCTATGCGACTATGGCTAAAGGCGACGTCTTTGTAGGCGTCGCCTTTTACGAGAAATTTGCGTTCAATCTCGAGTGCCATCTTAGACAAGAAGAGCGTACACGGCTATCACAACGAGCAGCAGCAGTAGGCCGCCGATTATCCAGTTGATGACGCGTTTTGCCTGACGTTCTTCGCGTGCTGCCTTTTTCTTCGCACGCATTTCTTTCTTTGCTTTACTCATAATGTGGCGCGGCTTAGCCGCAATTTAAGGTTTATATAAAGAATTTCAATATTTCAATCAATCTTTGTTCGACGCTTGCAATGCTCTGTTATGTGGATGTCAACCGTTTGCCTCGCCTCCGAACTCCATCAAATAGGCTTTTATGAAGCCGTCGATTTTTCCGTCCATGACAGCGCCGACGTCCGATGTCTGATAACCTGTGCGATGGTCTTTGACTCGGCGGTCGTCGAAAACGTAGGAACGGATTTGCGAGCCCCATTCGATTTTCTTCTTGCCGGCCTCTACCTTTGCCTGCTCTTGCATGCGATGCTGCAACTCTTTGTCGTAGAGCATTGAGCGAAGGAGTCGCAGGGCATTCTCTTTGTTCTTCGGCTGGTCACGGGTCTCGGTGTTCTCAATGAGGATTTCCTCTTCCTCGCCCGTGTAAGGGTCTTTGTATTGGTAGCGAAGGCGGACGCCAGACTCCACTTTGTTTACATTCTGACCGCCGGCGCCGCTGCTTCGGAAGGTGTCCCAGGAGATGCGTGCCTGTTCGATGTTCACTTCAATGGAATCATCAACCAATGGTGTGACGAACACTGAAGCAAATGATGTCATGCGTTTGCCCTGAGCATTGTAAGGACTTACGCGTACTAGACGATGCACGCCGTTCTCACCCTTGAGGTACCCGTAGGCGTAGTCGCCCATAATCTCAAGCGTACACGATTTGATGCCTGCATCATCGGCTTCCAACAGGTTGCTAACCACGCATTTGTATCCGTTCTGCTCGGCCCAACGCATATACATGCGCATGAGCATCTGAGCCCAGTCCTGAGCTTCTGTGCCGCCTGCACCGGAGTTGATTTTCAGCACGGCATCCATCGGATCTTCCTCCTGTTGAAGCATGTTGCGAAGCTCCAGGGCTTCTACTGCTTCAATGGCCCGTGCGTAAAGTTCATCAACCTCTGCTTCGGTCACCAGTTCCTCACGATAGAAATCAAAGGCTGTGGCTAGTTCATCGCAAATAGTACGAACATCTCCGTAGCCCTTAATCCATTTCTCGAGGCCCTTCACCTTTTTCATCTGCTCCTCGGCGCGCTTGGCATCTTCCCAGAAATCCGGTGCCTGCGTGCGCAGCTGTTCCTCTTCATACTCCATCTGCTTGCGGGGTATGTCGAGGTATTTGTAAAGCGCTTCAGTGCGCTCCTGTACTTCTTTTAATTGTTCTGCTGTTATCACGTATTTTAAAATTTAAGCCATAAACTATTCTTCGTACATAGCATCAATCTGTGCCTTGTAGTTTTGGGCTATCACTGGCCTCTTTATTTTCAGCGTATTGGTCAGTTCGCCACGTTCCATGGAGAACGGTTGGGGTAGGAGAGTGATGCGTTTAACCTGTTCGTAGTGGGCAAACTCCTGTTGCAGCATGGCTATACGCTCCATCACCATTTGATTGACGAGTGGATTGCTGCAGAGCTCCTCACGATTGCTGAAGGCAATGGCATTGTCGCGCGCCCACTGCTCGAGGAGCGTGTATTCGGGTATGACAAGCGCCGAAACGAACTTGTGCTCGTCGGCTATGATAGCTACCTCGTCGATGAAGCGATCCACCACGAACTTCGACTCCAGGGCCTGCGGCGAGATATACTTGCCGTTGGATGTCTTGAAGAGGTCTTTGATGCGGTCAGTCAGGAAGAGCTCACCGTCTTTGATATATCCGCAGTCGCCTGTGTGGAACCAACCGTCGGCATCGTAGGCCTGTGCTGTGATTTCTGCTTTACGGTAGTACTGCTTTGTGATGGTGTCGCCACGCAGCAATATCTCGTTCTGCTCTCCGAAGCTTATCTCTATACCATCGAGCACACGGCCCACGGATCCTATGCTTACTGGCGAGTGATGCCAATCGCACGACACGGTGGCTGTGGTCTCTGTCATGCCGTAGCCTGCTGTCATCTTAATGCCGCATGAGTGTACGAACTCCTCTATGGCAGGTGGAATAAACGAGCCGGCAGTGGGGAAGAAGTTGGCGTTCTCCAAACCCAGCGTTTTCTTCAGAAGTGCTATGATGGTTTTCTCGTAGAACTTGTATCGCAGTTTCAGCGGCAATGGCGGTTCCAGGCCGCGGATCTTGTAATCCACATTGTATTTCTTGCCCACGGAAAGCGCGTCCAACATCAGCTTGCGCTGCATGGCACTGCTTGAGGCTATCTTCTCCATCACGCCCGAATACACCTTCTCCCAGAAGCGCGGCACGGCGGCCATACAAGTGGGGTGCACTTCGCGCAACGTCATCTGAATATCTTGGGGCCGAAGGTTTATAGCCAACTGGCAGCCGCGTGAGAGACACCAGTAGCTCCAGGCACGCTCAAACACATGTGTGAACGGCAGGAAGCACATAATCACGTCCTTGTCCGACAAATCCATAACCTTGTCGTTGGCAGGAATGGCGGCCGAGTACATGCGATATGTCAGCGTGACGCCTTTCGACACGCCTGTTGTGCCACTCGTATAGAGGATGTTGACCAAATCGTCCGGCTCCACGGCGGCAGCGCGACGGGCCACTTCGTCGGCATGCTGGCCGCTGCGGCCCAACTGCAGGAACTCGTCCCAGTACATCGAGATCTGATCCTGCGGATTTCTCTCCACCTTCTTGTCGAAGATGACCAAACGTTCAAGTGTAGGGCACAGTTTCAGCACGCGCAAGGCCGTGTCGTATTGATATTGTTCGCCAACAAAAACGAAGCGAATTGAGGCATCGTTGATCATATACTGAATCTGTGCCGCACTGCTTGTGGCGTAGAATGGAATCGACACGGCACGGATGCCGTAAGTGCCAAAATCTACACACACGCCTTCGGGCTTGTTCTGCGTAAACACGCCCACGTTTTCCTGCTCGCCTACACCTAACTCAATGAGGGCATTCGACACGCAGGCTACGGTGTCCGAGAACTCATTCCATGAGATCTCCTTCCAGGTTGAGGTATCGTAGTCGCGATAGCTCAAGGCTGTTTTCTGGCCGTATACTTTGGCTTGCTCATGTATGAGTACCGAAAGAGATGCTTGGTTCAACATAGTGCTTGCTCCTTTCTTTTTGCTATTAACGAGCGCAAAGATAAGGAAAAATTGAAAAATGAAAATTGAAAATCGAAAATATTTATAGAAAGGAGTACGTTTTTAAGGGATTTTCAATACCTTTGCAGACAACAACAATGTTTATCGCTCAATTTCCAATATTCAATGTTTGATTTATCCATCCTGACCGCCGAGGCCCGTGATCTCCTGTCAACACTCATCTCCACGCCTCGCATAAGTCGTCAAGAGAGCGCTGCCGCAGACATCGTAGAGCAGTTCCTCGACAGCCGAGGCTTGAATCCACGGCGCGAAGCCAACAACGTCTGGGCTGTGGCCCCTGGTTACGATGCATCACGTCCGACGCTACTCCTATGTGCACATATCGACACCGTTAACCCTGTAGCAGCCTGGACGCGTCAGCCTTTCGAACCAACTCTCGAGGGCGACTGTCTCTATGGTCTCGGATCCAACGACGACGGAGCATCGCTTGTAAGTCTAATTCAAACTTTTCGCGTCCTGTCAGCCAAGCCGCAAACCTATAATTTAATCCTTGTTTGTTCGGCAGAGGAAGAGGTCTCGGGCTCAGAAGGCTTTACACGAGTAAAACCGCTACTGCCGCATATTGATGTTGCTCTCGTTGGCGAGCCCACCGCTATGCAACCGGCTGTGGCGGAACGTGGTCTTATGGTGCTTGACTGTACGGCCCATGGTCGCGCAGGCCATGCAGCACGCAACGAAGGCGTCAACGCAATATACATTGCGATGAAGGATATCGAGTGGATAAATATATATCAGTTTCAAAAAGTTTCAGATATACTTGGCCCTGTTAAGATGACAACTACCATCATCAATGCAGGCACTCAGCACAACGTGGTTCCCGACACCTGTACATTTACGGTCGATGTGCGGAGCAATGAACTCTACACAAACGAAGAGATATATAATAAGGTAAGCGAGTGCTTGAAGAGTGACGTTGTAGCGCGATCCTTCCGCCTTTGCTCCTCTGGTATTGGCATCAATCACCCGCTTGTTAAGAGCGCTGTCGCTCTTGGACCTCTCCCCGACGGCAGTCCCCGTGTGCCTTTCGGCTCGCCAACCCTCTCAGACCAATGCCTCATGCCGTGGCCTTCCTTGAAGATGGGGCCCGGCAATAGTGCCCGGAGCCATACTGCAGATGAATATATTCTCATTTCGGAGTTGCGCCAAGCCATCAGGGAATATACGACAATGCTCGACGGTCTCTGCCTGCACTTAACGTCCGAAAAATAAAAATGTTTTTCAAAATTGACTTCACACTTCACTGTAACTGATTGATAATCAAAGATGGCATCTTCTTCAAGCCTTTTCTAGGCGTGAAAAGACTTTGAGAGGTGATTTATTATGGTCCTCAACGTCCAACTCCTGAAGTGTGAAACCAAGCTGGCTGCACATATTTTCCAATAAGAAAGTCAGTGCGATAAGACGTCTGGACGTATAGCCCTTTATGACCGTATGTATAGCCCTTTATGACCGTATGTATAGCCCTCTATGAACGTATGTGTAGTGGCTATTGACCGCATGTGTTTTTTTGGCCAAGCTTATAGCCACTTAAAGCCAAGTTTATAGCCACTTAAAGCCAAGTTTATAGCCACTTTAGGTTGTGCTTGTAACAGCTTGAAATAGTCATAGGTAACCAATACGTTGTGGCCTTATTTCTCCATGGCAATATCAGATGTTTGTGTAAGGCGAATTCTCATTATAACTGGAAAGACTTTATTTTGTCGATCACTTCCCAGTCGGCAGGCAACCATCTTACGCTGTCCAGCTCCTCCTTAGTGAGCCAGCGAGCTGCCTCGTGTTCGTTCAAGTGCAGAGCCTCCGTCTGCAGAGAGCAGAGATAGCATTGCATCGTCAGATGAAATTTGGGATAATCATATTCCACGGTGCAGAGCAGTTTGTCCAGACTGATTTCTGTAGACAGCTCCTCGCGTATCTCCCGTTTCAGCGCCTCCTCGGCTGATTCGCCCGCCTCCATCTTTCCGCCAGGAAATTCCCACCAGTCCTTCCACTCGCCATATCCCCTCTGGGTGGCAAATATCTTATTTTCCTTGCGGATAATTGCTGCAACGACTTCTATTTGTTTCATAATATCTTTGCAAATTGATTAATCCAAATCACGTCAAAGGCTTGTAAAAGAAAAAGCACCTACAAGGTTCTTTGTAAGTGCTTGATTTTTAGTGTGGACCAGGTAGGGCTTGAACCTACGACCTCCAGATTATGAGTCTTTTCCATTGTGATTTTATGAAATTTCAAATAATCCTAAATGTCGATAAATAAATGAGTTATAAATTTTGTGGTTTGCAGAAAATGTAGTAAATTTGCAGCAGTTTTCGGGAGAAAAGGTCACCTGAAGGTCACCAAAAATACCCCCAGACTATAATCTGAAGGCCTTATAAAATAAGGATATTATAGACATTTGAATTATGAAATCAAAAAAGGAAAAGGTTACAGAAGGTCACCTTTCGGCTTCTAACGACAAGCAAAAAAGCAGCCGAGGCGAGAAATGTTTGGCCAAATTCACATCTTCCAATGGAAGTGTTTTTGGTTCATTGACGCTTGACATCCGTAAGGCTGGCGATTATAGTCAGCCCTTACCAGTTGTTGTAAGAATCGCACATGAAGGGAAGAAGGCTTTTCTCAGACTTGGCGAGAAATACACGATGGAAGAGTGGATTCAACTCTGCGATTATGAGAAAACAGGTAGAAGAATCCAACTGGCAGAACGGAATGATCTGAAAGCCTTAATGGAGAAAATCAAGGATATGACCAACCAACTTGTAGATGAAGGGCGTTTCTCCATTAAACGACTTCAAGACCTCTATCAGGGAAGGGAGGACGGAGATTCCAGCATCTATAAAATTTGGGAGGAATATCGCCAAAACAAAAAGGATGAAGATAGTGTCGGGTCTGCCCGAGTTGGCCGAGATGTGATGAATCGGTTTATCAAGGATAATGGTGACAAAGTGGCATTCTCTGATATAGACCATGACTTTGTAATGAAATGGAGAAAGAAACTGGAAGACGAAGAGAAGAGTTCTTCTTACATAGGACTGTTGATGCGAACATTCCGAACTATTGTCAACATTGCTATTGACCGTGGACTGATAAAAGGTAACACAAAAGAAATGTTCAAAAATACCGGCTACAATCTAATGGAAAGTCGGAAAGGTTATTTTGTAGGACCAGCCGTCTGGAAACAGCTATACGAGTTTTGGGAAAAAGGGGAGGCGAAAGACGAAAACGGAAAGGAATTATTCATTCCGAAAGAAAAGGATGCAATATTCCGTGACCTTGGTCTACTTCTGTTCATGTACCTTGGCAATGGTCAGAACCTGGCAGATACTCTCCGTCTGGAATATGACGATTGGTATTTTGCCACTGAAGGCAAGCAAATGAGATTTCATCGTCACAAGACAAAGGGACGCAATAAAAATGGCAGCGAGGTCATTTTTCCCGTTACGCATGAGATTCAAGAAATCCTTGATAGACATGCCAACAAGCCCAAGCTTGGCCAGCGTGTATTCCCCATTATGAGCAAGTTTATTACAGCCGAACAAGAAATGTGGGTAGTACAACGCTACAACAAGTATATCCGTAACCACATGAAAAAAGTCACAAAGCTGTTGGATATAAAGGCTCCGCTGACTCCTACTTGGGCTCGTCATAGCTTCGCCACCAATTTGACCAGCACTGGTAATGTGCCAGATAGATACATACAAGGCGGCATGGGGCATAGTGATAGTGGAGACATAACCTCAAAATACATTGGCCCATACCCTTTAAAGAAAATGTTGGAATATAATTCGTATTTGCTCAAAATGATAGATGACGAAGAAGAAAACAAAGAAGAGAACGCTGCCGAACAAAAGGACAAACTACTCGAAATGCTGAAGAACATGAGTGAGGAAGAACGTGCAGCACTGATGGAAGAGGCTTCTAAATAGGTTATAACTCGGCGCAATCTGGCAAAAAAGTCAAGATTGCGCCAACTTATAAAGCATGGAGCGGAACAAGTGGGCATATTTATGGTTTTAAAAACGGAATAAGTGGGTATGTTTTCGGTGGCAAAACTAGAATAAGTTGGTAAAATTATTGCTAAAATTGTGGAATAAGTGGATTTTTCTTTGCTGAATTAAGATTTTATTGTAATTTTGCAGCGAAATTTTAATGACATTGTTATGCTTGAACGTAAATTCACTTCATTCCTGGAAAGTTTCCTTTTGGAAGAGCCAAATAAGATTCTGCTCGTTAATGGTGCACGACAGATAGGTAAGTCTTATCTTATCC
>JAEESE010000010.1 GCA_016286165.1 Bacteroidaceae bacterium
ATTCCGTCGTACCTACGGCACTCTATATACTATGCTCTAGGAACAGGGGTTCCGCTACGCTCCACACCCTGTCTAAGTTCCAACCACCCCTACGGGGTTTGCAGGTCAACTCCTATATCATTACCTTTATTTTCGACCTGTCGAAAGCGAGGATGCAAAGCGTTGAATCGGCACATGCGACGGGTTGCGTATTGGCGGCTGACGGGGCGCGAAGTAGGAAAGTAGGAAAGTAACTTGTAGACAAGAAGCTCAAAACGAGTCGCGACTCCCGCCTTTCAGCGCCAGTAACACAACTATAATTTTATAAATTATAATTTATTATCTATCATTACCAGTTATACTTCTTTATTTTATATTTATATTTATATTAACTTACTTCATTATGATATTCTTCCTTATTATATTATTACTTCATTATTATATTATTAGCTCCTTATTATATTATTATATCTATTACATTTCTTATTATATTTACCCCTAAAAACAGCTTCCTGTCTACAAGTTACTTGGCTACTTTGCTACTTTCATTGTTGTCGTCATGTAAATAATTCGTAAAAAAGATACACCCAAAGGATGCTGCCAATAATGACGTACTATTGCATCCAAAATATTAAAGCAATATTTACATGAACGTTTCCTACGTTTCACGTCACATATTAATATTCGGGCAACTATTTCGCTGTCATTTTTATTTACATTCAATTTCCTCTATTATATATTTTTCCGTTTTATAGGAGATACCCCTCATTTTCTTTATTTTCGGGAATTGGTAAACTCAGATTATTTTTTACATTCTTCTTTTTACTTATTTCTTCATCTTATCTTTCTCTATACTACTTAAAAAAGTAAAATGTGACGCGTGACGAAAGAAACGCGGCCACACTTTTTATCCTTCTTGATCGATTCTCACGAGGTCTGGTAACCCCAAAACACTATTTGCCGCGATTGGTAAGCACCACAATAACGGTGCGATTACCATCATGGCAAAAAAAATGGTCAAGGTTTGCCTCAAAGACCTAAAAAGAGAGGATTTCATTAAAGCTGTCAAGAACGGCTCAATGTATTGGGAAGTTGAAGAACTGACCGAAGAACAAATCCAAGCGCAGGCGTATGCGGAACTATTAACGCATGTAGCTCGCATCAAAGAGTATGCGAAAGCAGAATGGCAAGAATACGACCGTATAGACAAACTATGGAAGAATATTTTTGATGATAAAGTGCTTCGGAAGAAGATAATTTATCTAATAGGAGAGAATAAAGGGCAGTTGAAATTCGCAGGTCTGATAGCCCTAGTTGGGGAATTGAGCAAGCTGGACATTTACTGGGAATCCAAGCAGCCACTCTATCGCGCTATGCAAGGAGCACCTGTAATAACTAACGAATTCAGAGGATCTACGTCTTACAAGCTCGATATAAAAGAGTTACGAAGGCTTGAGAATATCATAGATAACTTACGTCCTGATTAGTTTAATTATCTTTAGTAAAATTAAAAAGTTCCCCTACTTTTTACCACATACCTTTGCACCAGAAATCAGAAAAGAGAGGCGAAAGCCAATCGACTCTGAATAAAATAAAAGACATGAAAGCAAGAAGCTTTCCAGACAGCGGGCGCAAGGCGCATGTGGCTGTCGAAACAGAGTTCGAAAACGGAGTTTTTAACCATTTCACCAAAGGCGAGTGCAACTATCGCAGCGACGGCACTGCTGCTTTCATCCCCAACGAGGACATTGAACAGCAATCCTTCTGGCCGATTGACAGAGAGACGACAGCGGTTCTTGGCCAATCCTGGAACGACGAAGCAGGAATGCCTTTCACAGCGGTGAAGGCTGTCGCCCACGTCTATCCCAACGGCATGATAGCGATAAGCTTGTGCGAAAAGCAACCATCATGTCAGCATAAGCCACGCTACAGAGCTGTCCGCAAGCGAGTTGTCGTCACCGACCACGGCATCGTTCGCGAAGGTGCATCTGACATCACCCTACGAGTGCGCATCACCAAGGATAACCTGACATCCTCAAGCGACACCATCCGTGAGCGCCTCGACCGCGAAGTGTTTAAACTCCTGAGCCAGCTTCCAAACTGAATCACTCTATGCACGGAGGCATACCTATATGGCCTCCGTGCTAAAACAACAGTTTTTCTAACCATTAAAATTCTTTTTTCATGAAAAAAGAAATGACTTCTAGCAGCGAAAAGCTGCAGCAGAGCATCAAGAAGATTGCTACTGCATTATCTAAGTACGACAATGGTTTTCGCATCAACATCCAACGCCAGCCCAAGGCTTTGGCTATGACGCTTAAGCCACAACCTGAGGGACTGCGTTTGCCGCTCACGGTATCACTTCTTCCTCTGCTCGGCAGCTATGCCTCCGATGTGGTAGTAGAATATGTCGATGGTAAGCAGATGTCGCCTGATCTGATGGCTATCATTGTAGCTAATCAATCAGGCTCGAAAGGAGCCTGCCGCGACGTGCAGAACCTGTGGTTGGCACCGATGCGCAGAGAAGACGGACCTGCGCGCATTCAAGAAGAACGCATGCGCAAGAAGAACAAAGGGCGAAAAGCCAGCGAACGAGCCGAGGAAGATCCCGGTGTTGTTATTCGCGAGGTGCCTATAACCATCTCCAACGCCACACTCCTACGGCGCTTGAAAAACGCCAAGGGCAAGGCACTCTACAGTTTCGGAGAAGAGTTGGACACTCTGGCAAAGACCAACAAAGCGGGAGCTTGGAGTCAAAAGACAGACTGTTACCGTCTCGCCTTCGACCGAGGCATCTGGGGGCAAGACTTCAACAGCGACCAAAGTGAATCAGGCATGGTACAGGTAGCTTACAACTGGACCGTGTGCGGTACATTTGGTTCACTGCGTCGTTTCTTTAACCAAGACAACGTGGAAAACGGCCTTGCCGGTCGCGTCATTCCAAGTGAAACACCCAATCAAGCATTCAGCCCCATGCCTAAGTTTAAGCCCTTCCCAAACGGCACCGAGGAAGCCGTAGAAGAGACTGTGGCACGTCTGCAGAGCCTTCATGGTTTCATCGATACGCCAAAGTTGCGCAAGACCATCGAGGGATGGTGCGAACTGAAACGCCTCGAAGCCCTCGCCGACGGCGATGAGAGCAAGGACATCCTACGTCGTCGCAGCGCTGTCATTGGTTTCCGTGCTGGCGTTATTCATCATCTCCTCACCGGTAACGACACGGAGAGCAACGCATCTTTGGATTTCGCACTGCTCATCGCAGAGTACTGCCTGCAAGAGCAGATGCGACTTTGGGGCGCACAATTGAAGGCTGCTCTCAACGAAAACATACAACCCGCCATCTACGAAGGATGCAACGTCAGGCTCTTCGATCAGCTGCCCGAGATATTCACGCTCGGCGAGCTCGGCACCCTAAAGGGCAAAGACCACAAGGAATCCACCCTCCGCACCATCGTCTATCGCTGGCGTCAAACAGGATGGATCATCAATCTCGAGAAAGGCCAGTACAAAAAAGTTAAACCATCTAATCCTTCACAGCCATGTTAGCATTATTTTGTTTTCTTAATGTCATGGTGAACTGCTTAGTCATCGTGTACATCATTACTGATTAATTTATTTTTATTTTTGCCATAAGTGTTTATTTTGGTGAGCCCCGTAGGAACCTGTGAAGGCAACTACGGGGCGTTTTTATAGTTTTTTGCACTCTTTTTATGTTAATTTGAGCCCTCGTCTTGCACTTTTTCCACATCTTCTATTATTCATTTTAAAATATTCTTTACCTTTGTCACCGAAAGGGCGAGAAATCGGCTTTTATGGCCGATGAAAAACCTCAATGGAGGAGCCCGATCAGATCTTATTGGAAATAAATAACAAGCGTTTGCTGTTATTCGGAATACTTCTGAATCTAGCACATTCAAAAAAGAACAAAACCGAACGAATAAGTCGCAAACGTCTGTGCGTTAGGCATGGACGTGACTTATCTAGTTTTGTGGGCTTGTGCTAGAGCCTAGAAGTATGGATGAGAATATCGTTCATGCTTCTTTTGTGCTCTTCCCTTGCCTGCCTCCGAAGATAAGCAATACGCATCCGTGTTTCGCGTATGGCCAACAATACAAACCTCGGCGCAGCTAAGGCGGCGAAGAACGATGAGTTCTACACGCAGTATGCCGATATCCAGAAGGAGGTGAATGCCTATCTGGAGTACAACCCTGATACATTCCGTGACAAGGTAATCCTCCTACCATGTGATGATCCGGAGTGGAGCAACTTCACCCGTTTCTTCGCACAGAACTTCGAGCGACTGGGCTTGAAGCGGCTCATCAGCACCAGCTACGCCGTGGAGAGCAAGCGTTACAAGTTTTACGAACCCACGCTCTTCGAGACCGAGAGTCCATTGTTCGACATCGACAAAACGCGCATTAAAGGCAAGATTTTCGAGCTGACACACGACACGAATCAGAACGGCCGCATCGACATCGACGACTTGGAATGGCACTACCTCGAAGGCGACGGCGATTTCCGAAGCAAAGAGGTCTGCAAACTCCGCGACGAAGCCGATATCATCGTCACGAATCCACCTTTCAGCTTGTTCAGGGAGTTCTTGGCGTGGATTGTGGAATCGGGGAAAAAGTTCTTGATAATAGGCAACATGAACTCTATTACTTATAAAGAGGTTTTTCCCCTTATCAAGAATAATAAGTTATGGTATGGCCCATCCATCTCAAGTGGAGATCGAGAATTCATGGTTCCTGATACCTATCCAATAGAAGCTGCAGGATGGCGAATAGACGAAAAGGGAAAAAAGTATATTCGCGTCAAAGGAGTTCGATGGTTTACCAATCTTGAACATGGCCGCCGCCATGAGCCTTTGAAGTTAATGACGATGCAGGATAATATAAGGTATGGCAGACATAAAGAGCTCAAGGAAAAAGGTTATAAGCACTACATTAATTATGATGGAATAGAGGTTCCTTATACTGATGCCATCCCTTCAGATTTTGAAGGAGTCATGGGAGTCCCTATCACATTTCTTGATAAATACTGCCCTGAGCAATTTAGTATAGTAGGTATGTGTGAGAACCTTGACCTTTATGGTTTAAAAACAAGAACGTTCAGTTCAGAAGAATGTCGCGCTGCATACCAAAGTAAATTTGGGAGACCTGGTACTTACGATTTAAATGCTGCAGGCGTTGTTCAGATGGAGGATGGCCATCTTGAAAAAGTATATCAAAGAATTCTAATTCAAAAGAAATGATAGCAACACTCATTACCGACTGGACAGTAGGCGACATCTGCAAGGGCTTCCAGTACAACGAATACGAAGGGAAGGGCTTGTATGGCCTCTCGGGCAGACTGACCATTCAGCCCGAATACCAACGCCATTACCTCTACGCCGAGAATGGCGGCAAGAAGGAGGTGGATGTGATTCAGTCCGTTCGCAACGGCTATCCGCTGGGACTCATCTACTTCTCGAAAGTCGGCGAGGACAAATACGAGGTGCTTGACGGACAACAGCGCATCACGTCGCTTGGACGTTTCATCACAGAGAAATTTGCGTGGATTGATGCCGAGGGCAGACCTTGGTACTTCACGGCCTTGAACAAGGACGAGCAAGAGGAGTTCCTGAACACGAAACTGCTTATTTATGTCTGCGAGGGAACGGAGAGAGAAATCAAAGACTGGTTCCGAACCATCAACATCGTGGGCATACCGCTTAATGCGCAGGAGACGTTGAATGCCGTCTATTCAGGTCCATTCGTCAGCAAAGCCAAGGAAGAGTTCTCGAACTCAAATAATAACAACATCAAGAAATGGAGCTGCTTCATCCCCGGCACGGCCAAACGCCAGGATTTCCTACATGCCGCCCTCGCGTGGATTTCCAAAGACACGGGCAACGACAAGAACATCGAGGAATATATGGCGGCTCATAGGTACGACGACAGCATAGCCGAACTGAAGTCCTACTTCACCTCCGTCATCGACTGGGTGACCTCCGTCTTCGACATGGCTCCCGAGAAGGAGATGTGCGGGCTGAGATGGGGCGAACTCTACGAGCGTTTCCACAACACGGCCTACAACCCGACTGAGGTAGTGGCAAAGGTGAAGGAACTCTACGAGAGTTTCTACGTCAAGGACAAGCGAGGCATCTACGAATACATCCTCGATGGCTGTCAGAACACGAGGCTGCTGAATGTGCGCGTATTCGACGAGCCGACGAAGAAGGCCGTCTATGCCCGGCAGACGGCTGCAGCCAAAGCACAGGGGGAGAGCAACTGCCCCCTCTGCGCCATCGGACATGATGCCAACCACACCAAGATTTGGGAACTGAAGGAAATGGATGCCGACCACGTCACGGCGTGGAGCAAGGGCGGCAGCACGGACATCGAGAACTGCCAGATGCTATGCAAGACGCATAACAGGGCGAAGGGAAACAGGTGATGCCCCCCCTTCTTTATGACATGACCGTATACAATTAGCCCAGGGCAATGCCCCGGGCTAAACGATGTCCCAGCCGAGTTGGTATAGGTCAAGCTTAACGTCAACGTCAAGCGCCAGCTTTAATCCTTAATCCTTTAATCTTTCTGATTATTTTCCGAGGATGATATTCACGAGGGCGGTGACGTCGGCGATGGTGATACCATTGTCGTGGTTGACGTCGGCTGCTTCGTGGTTGTACTGTCCTGCGGTGTCCTTGCCGAGGATGATGTTGACGAGGGCGGTGACGTCGGCAATAGTTACCTGACTGTCGCCATTGACGTCGCCCGGCTTATTCTTGTATGTGAAGTAGCCGGTCGCGGGGTTCGCCATCTCGATCTCATCCTTATTGATGTCGAAGTCTGCAGCCCCGCTCAATTTCGGGCAGCCAGCGAACATAAATTGGGAATCGCCCACTATGCCTTGGCTCCAGTCTGCATCGCAGTAGATGGTCGTGAGTTCACTACAGAAATAGAACATTCGGTGCATGTTCTCGACCTTGGAGGTGTTGAAGGTGGACACGTCGAGTTCCTTAATGTATCCGCTTCCCTGGAACATGCCTTGCATGTTGGTCACGTTCTCGGTATTGAGGTACTGAAGATTGGTTACCGCCTCAAGGAAGTACAATTCGAGGAACATGTAAGCCGTGGACGTCAGGCCGTGGTATTCGCCGAAGGACGGGTCGAAGGTGGCTGTGGTGATGCTATGCATGCCAGCCGAGTTCCATCCGGGTCTGCTGCCTTCCCACGGGATGTTGTACGCCGTGCCTTCTGTTCCCTCGCGCTCAGACTTCATGTCATCGTAATAGAACGTCAAGGTGGTCTTGTCGGTTGACAGCAGCGCGTAGGCTTCGGTAGGCCGCGTGAAATAGCCGGTGTAGGGGTTGGCGAAGGCGATGCCTGTATTGCCCGAAGAATAGCTCACGGCGCCGACGAGGCTGGTGCAGTCGTAGAACATATTCGACGAGGTGCCCTCCTGGCAGCTCCATGTGTGCAGGCAGTAGATGGTCTGCAGCTTGGAGCAATAGAAGAACATGCCGTCGAGATTGGTATTCGTCGTGGTGGTGAAGTTGAGCAGGTTCAGCGTGGTAAGCTTAGAACAGCCCCAGAACATCGCCTGCGCGTTGACCAAAGACGGAGCGTTGAAATGGGACAGGTCCAAATCCGTCAGCTTGGAGCAGTACATGAACATATCGGTCATGTACTTCACCTTCTCGGTGTTCAGACGGTCGATGTTATTGATGGCGGTGAGGTTCGAGAGGCCCTTGAACATATAGCTCAGGTCTGTGGGCTTGTAGTTGGCAAAGGATGGGTCGAAGTCTACCGTCGTGACCCTGTCGCGAACGTCGCTGGTCCAGCCTTCGCTTCCGACGCTGCCGAAATAAAACTTCGTTCCGGGGCGCGACGCCATCTGCAGGTCGTAGTAATAGGTCAGCGTATTGCCGTTGAGCACGGCATAGGCATCGTTGTCGGTGAAATAGCCTGCGGGGTTGGCATATTGCACCGTGGTCTTTTCGCTGTCGTAGGCTATGTTGCCGACGAGGCTGGTGCAGCCCGTGAACATGTCGGTCGACTGCTCTACCACGCCCTGGCTCCAGTCGTCGTTGCAGTAGATGGTCTGCAGAGAGCTGCAATTTTGGAACATCTGACGCGTATCCGCCACCTTGGCCATGTTGAAGCCTCTGAGGTCGAGGCTCTGCAGGTCATAGCAATTCTGGAACATACACCACATATCGGTGACGTTGGCGGTATTGAAGCTGGAGAGGTCGACATTGGTCAAACGGCTGCATTGTTGGAACATCCCATACATCGCCGTGACATTCGACGTGTTGAAGCTCGAGAGGTTTATGCTCACAAGTCTTTGACAGCTCCCGAACACGCCTTCCATGGACTTGACATTCTTAGTGGAGAAACTCGAAAGGTCGAGGCTCTGCAATGCAACACATTCATGGAACATGTAGTTCATATCCGTAACGCTTGCCGTGGAGAAGTGGGAGAAGTCTATGCTGCTCAGCGAATGGCACCAAGCAAACATCTGCCTCATATTGGTCACACGGCTGGTGTTGAAATTCTCCATGCCATTGATGGCCGTCAGGTTCATCATCCTCGCAAACATATTTTCTGCATTGGTAAGCCCCGTGTAGTTGGCGAAGGAGCTGTCGAAGGTCACCGTGGTGACTGACTCCGCTGAACTGTACCACCGTGGAGTGGTGTACATTTTCCACCATTCCACCGGAAATTTCGTGCCCGTGCGGGTGTCCTGCAGGGCGTCGAAATAGAACGACAGCGTGCCGTCGTCGAGCACGGCATAAGGTTCCGGCCAGCCCTCGACCGTCAGGGACATGCCCTCGGAGGTGACGCTCAAGATGAACGTGAAGGTGCCGCTTTCCGTGAGCCACATGTTGAACATATTGGCAGCCAAGGGAACGGACGTGCTGTTGCTCTGCGTCAGAGCCCTCTTATCAAAGTCGGAACTGCCATAAAACGTATTCTCGGAATCCATGATAAAGAAATCCTTGCTCCTGACCATGGGCACCTGCACGGAATAGGTCTGCGTTGCCGTGCTATACTCCATCGGCACATATTGCACCACATTCGCGGCATCAACATATGCCAGTTTGAATTCCTGAACGGCGAAAGCTACCTGTGTAGCACTAACCATGGCCATGACGAAGGCCAAGAAAGCTCTAAGATGTTTCATGTTCCATTTGTTTTTGCGATGCATTATCCGGCTAAAAAACCGCTAATTCATCGGTGTTGTGGTGCAAAGGTATAAAAACTTTCAATACATAATTGATTATTGATCGTTTTTTTGGGTAATGGTATAGCTAATAATCACCTACCTTTATGGTAATTATGACAATTAGTGTCAGAAAAAGAACAACTTATTCCTCGTCGTCGTCATCATCGCCGAGGTCGAAGTCGAAGTCACCGATGAAGATGGGGATGTCGGCGGCGGTGTCGGCGAAGTCGTCGAGGGCGCGGCGCTCCTTCTTGGTGGGACGCCCTGTGCCGCGTGCGCGGCCTACGAAGCCGCTGATGCGGTTCATCTCGAGGAGCTCGTACTGCTCGGGCGTGGTGACGTTCTCGAGGATCTGGGGGATGAGTTTGGCACCCACACGGTGCTCTATGGCCTGCAGGATGCGGAAGCTATAGGTGATGGGCGGCTTGCGCACATCGATGACGTCGCCGGCCTTCACCATCCTCGACGGCTTCATCTGAGCCCCGCCTATGCTGACCTGCCCGCGCTTGCAGGCAGCCGCTGCCATGCTCCGCGTCTTGAAGATGCGGGCGGCCCATAACCATTTATCGAGGCGGGCAAGAAGACCAGCAGACCCACCCCCGACCCCTCCCGTCAGGGAAAGACCCCCTCCCCGCTCCCCCTCAAGGGGGAGAGTGGAATGATTTGGCTTTTGGTGGGATTTGTTTGGCATTTATAAATTATTTTCGCTTAGTTCTGTTGACTCTTCTTGAAGGTGACCACTCTCCCCCTTGAGGGGGAGCGGGGAGGGGGTCTCCTTCTTCTTTCTATTCAACTGATTCATCGCCATCTGTATGCCTGCGAGACAGAAGGTCTTGATGGCGGCGGAGGTTTGCTTGGTGCACTCGGGGATGAGGGCTTCCTGCTCGTCGGTGAAGCGGCTGAGGACGTAATCGGCCTGCTGACCGGGGAAGAAGTCGTTGCCGATGCCGAAGCGGAGGCGGGCATACTGCTGTGTGCCGAGAATCTGCGCGATATGTTTCAGACCGTTGTGACCGCCGTCGCTGCCGCTGGGTTTCAAGCGCAGCTGTCCGAAGGGCAGGCCGATGTCATCGACGCAGACGAGGAGGTGCTCCAGCTCTATCTTCTCCTGCTGCATCCAATAGCGCACGGCATTGCCGCTGAGGTTCATGAAGGTGCTGGGTTTGAGGAGTATGAGCTGACGGCCCTTGACGCTGATGCGCGTGATGAAGCCGTAGCGGCGGTCCTCCCATACGGTCTCCTTGCCCTTGTCTTCGTTGACAGAAGCAGCAAGGGCGTTGACCATACGGAAACCGACGTTGTGGCGTGTGCCTTCGTAGTCGGGACCGATATTACCGAGACCGACGATAAGGAATTTTTCCATAGGAAGACCCCCTCCCCGCTCCCCCTCAAGGGGGAGTGTGGTATCTTTGGAAAAGAGTTTCTTCAGAAAGGAGAACATTAGGGGGGTAAAGGTTAAAAGGTTAAGAGTTAAAAGTTATATATGATGAAGACGCAAAGTCCTTGAGTGTTCTTTGCGTCTTCATATCTTTTCTTGGAGGTAATTGCTCCCTCCCTAACAGGGAGGGCGGGGGGGAGAGTCTCCTTATGCCTCAGCAGCCTCCTCAGCACTTGCAGCGCTGCGAGCGTTACGTGTCATCTTAACCTGGCATACAACGACGCTGGGTGAGGTGACGAGTTCGAGGCCTTCGAAGCTGAGTTCGCCGACCTTGATGGTCTTACCGAGCTCGAGGTTGGTGACGTCGATGTCGAGGCGCTCGGGGATGGCGGTGTGTACAGCCTTAACCTTGAGCTTACGAACGCTTGCGGAGAGCTTACCACCAGCCTTAACACCGGTTGCAAGACCGTTGAGCTTGATGGGCACTTCCATGACGATGGGCTTCTCGTCGGTGATCTGATAGAAGTCTACGTGCAGCACGTTGTCCTTGACGGGGTGGAACTGAGCCTCCTTGAGGATGGCAAGGCACTGCTGGCCGTCGATGTCGAGCTTTACGGTGTAGATGTCGGGAGTGTAGAGGAGCTTGCGGAGCTCACCTTCTGTTACGCTGAAAGCGGTAGCCTCGGGCAGACCGTTCTCACCCTTCTTCTCACCATAGAGGTTGCAGGGAACGATGCCCTGCTTACGCAGTTGCTTGGCAGCCTTCTTGCCGCCGGCGACACGTGCTGTGCCTTTGATCTCGATTGTTTTCATTTTCCTTTAGTTTTTGTGTTACTCTAAATGAAGTTAATAATGTCTTGCTTCATTCGCCATCACACGGGAGAAAGTGAAAAGTGATAGAGTGAAAAATACAGATTACCTAAGCTGTGAAGATTATCTCATTCTTCATTCATCATTCTTCATTCATCATTCTCACTCTCTGGCATGCCAGAATTGTGTGCTTTGATTGAAAGCGGGCGCAAAGGTAGCAAAAAGATTAGAGATAAATGACGAAAGATGAAAGTTTTTTTCGTTTTATGGCGTTTTTTTATGATTTGGGAGCGCTTTTTCGGCTTCTCACACGCGTATGTAAGAAATAATGTGTAATTTTGGAGGCAGAATGAGAGGGCCTCGCTTCGATTGAAAAAATAGTAACTAAAGGATTAACATATGAATAAAGGTACAGGAATTATGAAGAGATACAGCCTTGCTTTGGCGGGCTCGATGATGATGATGTCGGCAACGGCACAAACCGACGTGACGACCACGTATCTCACGAACCCCTCGTTTGAGGCCGACGCCGCAGCTTGCACGGATGCCGTGAAGAAGAGCGAGAGCGCCGACGGGCTGCGCGGATGGGACGTCAGCACCATCACGGGCTGGACCACGACGCGCCCCGACAAGCAGCTGCTCATCACCGCCGACTGCTTCACCGACAACAATTTCGGTAAGACGGCGATTGCCGACGGGAAGTACGCCCTGTTCCAGCGAATGGGGTGGAACAACGGAGCCACCACCATAGCCCAGACAACCGCCAGTGCCGTGCCGGCAGGCAAATACAGCCTCACGCTGAAGGCCAAGGCGTTCTATGCCAACGGCGGCAGCAGCGCCGTGGTGCAGGTGAAAGCTGCCGGACGCTCGCTGGGCACGGCAACCATAGACTTCGAGCACGGCTCGGCAGGATGCATGGCCAGCGCCGACTGGAAGGCGGTCAGCGTGCGCTTCACGCTGGCGGAGGCTGCGGCCATCACCGTGCAGACCGACGTGACATGGGTCAGCGGCGGCAGCCAGATAGCCCTCGATGATTTCCACCTCATCCAGTTGCCCGACGATACGCCCGATCCGCAACCCACGGTGACGCAGTTCACCGAAGGTGTAATCACCCACGACTTCGTGCCCGAGGCCGAGATGATGCAGGACCTGCTGCAGATGCTGGCCACATCGATGAAATACGCCAAGAGCATCTGGTTCAACTGCCAGGCGCCGAACTCCGTGGGCGAGGCCTGCGGCTACTTCAAGGGCAACAGCGCCGGACAGAGCAACGAGGACGGCGTGCGCACAAATGCCGACTTCGCCATGATAGCCGCCTTCCTGGTGAAATACGCCCAGGGCAAGGTGACGCTGCCCGACGGCATGACGTGGGACGAGGTGAAGGCGATGGCGATGAAAGCCCTCGTGTTCGGCTACTCCACGCATAAGGCCAACAAGCTGAAGGTGACGTCGAACAACGCCTATTGGGGCAGCACATCGACGTCGGACAACACGTGGGAGAGCTCGCTATGGACGATGAGCCTCTGCTATGCCGCCCATTTCCTCGACGACCAGCT
This sequence comes from Bacteroidaceae bacterium, assembly GCA_016286165.1. Lineage (GTDB taxonomy): Bacteria > Bacteroidota > Bacteroidia > Bacteroidales > Bacteroidaceae > Physcousia. The sequence continues at coordinate 12,940 of JAEESE010000010.1, forward strand.
GACCGACGCGCAACGCACATACATATATAATATGGTGAAGGCCGAGTGCAACTACGAGCTCGGACGCTCGATTCCCACGGGTTATGCCGGCGACACCAAGGCCGAGGAGAACGGATGGGAAGCCGACGTGCTGGCCTGCGCCCTCGGGCTTTACCCAGGCGACGCGCTGGCACCACGCTGGTTCGACCGCCTCCGCGCCTTCGCCGTGAACAGCTATTCGCAGGTCGATGACGCGCAGAACACCGCCGCCATAGACCCCGACTACGACACGAAGAGCGTGGCCGACTACTACCAAGGCCCCAACCTCTACGAGGACTATACGCTGCAGAACCACAATCTGTTCCACACCTCGTACCAGAACGTGGTGATGCAGGAGCTGGGCGAGGCACATCTGGCAATGCTCCTGTTCCAGGGCAGCAACCAGAAGTGGAAGACCAACGCGCTGATGCACAACCAGCAGGCTGTGTTCGACCTCGTGCTGAAGCGTCTGGCCTTGGCCGACGGCGAGCTGGCAATGCCTAACGGCAACGACTGGAGCCTGTTCCTGTTCGACCAGATTACCAGCTACTCCACCGCCGCCTGCTTCCTGCGCGACGCCGACGCGCTGATGCTGGAGAACATGGCATATAAGTACATCAAGGCGCGCCAGCAGACGACAAAGGACGGCTCGTGGCTCCTGAACAGCGACATAGGACCGCGGCGCATGGGCGTGGAAGGTCACCGCGTGATGATGACCTACCTGATGCACCTGGCCGCCTCGACAGCCTCGATGACGCCCTCGACATGGGACGACTTCTCGGCACGCCAGCAGGATGCCTACCTCTTCCGCACGCAGAACATCGTAAGAGCCTCGTCCGCAGACCGTTTCGTCACCTTCTCGTGGAGCACCGGTCTGAAGAGCTACACCGGTTATTTCACCGACACGACGCCCGACCGCAACAAGATCATCTGCCCCTTCCGCGCCAATAATACGGGCAACCTCATCGGCTGGTACAACGTCAGCGGCAAGGGCACTAACGCCACGCCTATCGTCAGCGGCATCTATGACCTGCACGAGAACGCCTTCACGATGAACGGCCGTCTGCAGACCAACGACAACACGCTGGAGAACAGCTTCGTGCTGGCTGCCACAACGGGCAACGCCGTGGTGTATATGAACAACGTGAAAGGTCTGCAGAGCGGCACCATTTCGGGCCGTCGCGGCGGACTACTCGCAATCACCACCGACCCATTCACAGCCGAGAAGCGCACTATCTATACGGCTGAGGGCGAAGCCACCGGCAACGGCGCCGCCATGCAGACCTGGCAGACGCCTTGGGCAAATATCGACAACTCCATAGGCATCGTCACCCTCGGCGGCACAGGTCAGATGGGCTTTGGCGACCGCGCCCTGAACAACAGCATACAATGCGCCAAGTTCTACCCGCTGTTCTCAAACGGGAACGTCAACTTTGCAGCAGGTAAAACAGTAGACCGCTCTACGGTCATCTACTACAGCCGCGTAGATGCCGCCACTACGGAACGCCTGCAGAGTCAGGCCGTAGCGCTCGCCGACCAGCTGCCCGACGGATGGAACGGCGTGACGCTGGCCGACCCCGACGGCACACGCTACTTCGTGGTCGCCAACCTCGCCGGCGGCAGCAAGAACAAAGCCGAGCTGAAGAACTTCACCATCGAGGGCTTCGGCGCTCCCGTGCTGCCGGTAGAGACCACCATAGCCAACTCCAAGAGCACAGTCACCATAGCCCTTGACGAGAGTCACGCGATGATGCAGCCGCTGAGCGTCTTCATACAAGGCGACGGTGTGGCGGCGAAGATGTTCAATCCGTGGGACGACAGCCAACTCTACGTGCGCAACCTGGGACAGCAGCCGCAAACCGTAGGCATCAGCTACGTGCGAAAAGGCGAGGTAGTGAGCACACAGCAGATTACCATTGAAGGTCTGGGCACCTACATCGTAACCTACGAGGGCGGCAACATAAGCTATGCCCCCGAGGAAGAAAGCGGCAGCAACGACCTCGTGGACATCACCGACCTCTGCGTGGTAAACCCTAGTTTCGAGGAGGACGTCACGTGGGGCACCACGGGCAACATCAACCTGAACGGCACGACCTACAATCCCTGCTACACGCAGAGCGTGGCCGCTGCCAACAACCAATTCCCTCAGGTGCTGCCCGTGAAAGGTTGGAAGGCTGAGAGCAAGCTCTCGCCCGCCAGCAAGTATGCCCTCCTCTACTCCATGCCCTACAGCTTCACACAATATTGCGTATCACCGTCCAACATAGGCAACAGCGCCAGCATCATGGCCGTGCCTGCCGCCTTCGAGGACAAGGTGGGGAGCCGCTGCCTCAGCATCCTGAACTCATGGACCATAGGCACCAACGCCATCAGCCAGAAGGTGCAACTGCCTGCCGCCGCCGAATATACGCTGACGTTTGACATGCGCTACGAATGTGCCAACGAGAGCCGACGGCCGGCCGACAACGTCATCACAGCCACGGGCGGCAACGTGAATACCGCGCTCTGCGGCGTGGAACATCAGGGACAGACCTTCTATGCCCCCTACCCCGAAGCAGCTTCGACATGGGTGCGGCAGCGCATCACCTTCACCGCAGCCAACAGCGAGGACCTCACGGCAACCCTGCGTTTCGGCCTCAATACAACAGCCAACCAAGGCGCCGCCAACCAGACACGCCTGCACATAGATAACGTGCGGCTATGGATGCCCCACGATGCCTATGACCAAGCTGTAGGCGTAAAAGCCCTGCCGCAATCAGCTCAGTCAGGCGCCGAAGCCGCCACTTATGACCTCGGCGGTCGTCGGATTGCAGGCCAGCCTCAGCAGCACGGCATATATATTCACGATGGTCGTAAAATCGTCCGCTAATCCTATCACCATGCGTCGCGTACTTCTTATCTATACAGGCGGCACCATAGGTATGGGGCAGAACCCCGACACCGGTGCCCTGGAGCCGTTGGACTTCAGTCAGCTCGTCGGCAATATTCCCGAGTTGGCATCGATTCCCGTGGCCGTTGACGTGCATCAGTTTGCCGAACCTATCGACTCCAGCGACATGAATCCGCAGCTGTGGGCGCGCCTCGTGGAGATCATCGTGGCGCACTACGACAGCTACGACGGCTTCGTCATCCTCCACGGCACCGACACCATGGCGTTCACGGCCTCGGCCTTGTCGTTCATGCTCGAAAACCTGACGAAGCCCGTCATCCTCACCGGTTCGCAACTGCCTATCAATCGTTTGCGCACCGACGGCCGCGAGAACCTCATCACCAGCATTGAGATAGCTGCTGCCCGCCATGCCGACGGCCGTCCGCGTGTGCCGGAAGTATGCATCTATTTCAGCGGCAAACTGCTGCGCGGCAACCGCTCGACGAAAATCAACAGCGAAGGTTTCAACGCCTTCGACTCGTTCAACTTCCCCCATCTGGCCGACGCCGGCGTGAACATCGTCTATCACGACGACCTCATCCTACGGCCCGACTATAACAAACCTCTCGTGCCGCATCTTGAAATGGACGCAGGCGTGGTAGTGTTCACACTTTTTCCCGGCATCGAGGAAAAAACCGTGCGCTATATCCTCAATGCCCCCGGCCTTCATGCTGTGGTGATGCGCACTTATGGTAGCGGCAATGCACCCCAACAGCCATGGCTGAAAGAAGCCCTCCTACAAGCTGAGGAACGCGGCATAACAATCGTAAACATCACTCAATGTGCTGCAGGTCCGGTGGAAATGGCACGCTACAGCGGCGGCTTCCTGCTGAAGACGGCAGGCGTGATAAGCGGTTTCGACAGCACGGTGGAATGTGCCATAGCCAAACTCATGAACCTACGTGGCCGTAGCAAAGACCCACAATTCATCCGGGAGCAGATGCAACGCCCAATGTGCGGAGAGATTAGTTTGGAATAGAGGGCAAGAGAGGGTTAGAGAGGGTTAGAGAGGGTTAGAGGGCCTGCGGCTCGGGGAGAGCCCTTCAGGCAATTATGATACCCATCGGGCGGGGAGAGAGCTAAGACTTTTGCCTGCACGCCTCTAATACCCTGATTAATTCTCTGGAATCGTCATTTCATTGTTTTTCAGTCGCTCGGCCGTTGCCTGCAGAATGGCTTTGAGCTGACGCGTCATCACCTTCTCCTCGGGCAAAGTACCGACCAAATTGTGCTGCAGCAGACTGTCGCTGCGGAATTTGAAAAAGCCGGTCGGCTGCTGCCCGTCGAACTGCAGGAGATAGTCGCCCCTGATGAGTTGAGGGATGCTGAAGTTGTTGAAAGCCCAGGTGGAATCAGGCGATGTGGAAAGCAGGTCCTTGCCGAAAGCTACGAATGGACGGTCGTAGCCCATATATCCCAAGAGCGTAGGCATGATGTCCAGCTGCTGTGCTATGCCATCGACGCAGCCTCGAGGGAGTTCGCCCGTGGGGTCGAAGAAGAGGATGGGAATGCGGAAATGGCCCAGCTCGGTCTTGTACTCGTCATGCGTGGTCTTGCTGCTGGCATGGTCGGCACAAAGCACGAAGATGGTGTTGTTGTACCAAGGTTGCCGACTGGCCGACGCGAAAAAACGGCGCAGGGCGTGGTCAGTATAGCGGATGCATTTGTGCAGGGCATGAATGCCTTCGTCCTTGAAGACGTCCTTATACTCGTCGGGAACAGCAAAGGGGTGATGCGACGAAAGTGTGAAGACGGCTGTGACGAAAGGCTCCGTCATCTCGGTCATCTTAGTGCAGAAGAACTGAAGGAACGGCTCGTCCCAAATGCCCCAAGTGCCATCGAAATCGGCTTTGCCGCCAAAACGGTCGTCGGCATAATACTCGTCGCGGCCGAAATATTCGTCGAAGCCTGCAGAACGTGCAAAGGAGCGGAAGCCCATGGAGTTGTTCTCTGCCCCGTGGAAGAAGGCGGAATGATAGCCCCAATGTCCGAGTTCGGTGGCAAGACTATTGATTTTGTTGAGCGAATAGGTTGACAGCACAAAAGCGTCGTGCATACGAGGGATAGAGGCGAGCACAGCAGGCATGGCGTCGATACTGGTCCAACCATTACAAAACGTTGAGCGCCACGTGAGGCTTACCGACAGCAATGAATCCGCGAAAGGCGTATAGCCGCGATAGTTGCCACCGTCGAGGTGACGATTGCGTGAACCTATAAACTCCTCGGCAAAACTCTCTACGATGAGCACCACAACATTCTTGCGACGTTCAATGCGGTCGGGACGAGGCATGTGAACGGGCATGTACAAGCTATCGATCTCAGCTTGGCTGTCGAAATATGTGGGTGTTTTGATGCCCTTGTGTTTGAGCGTCTTGATGATATTGAAGGGTGTATTGAGAACGATATTTGTCTCAATGGGCTGGCTGACGTAGCGGAAGGCGTCGTTGGGAGTTATGGGACGTGTGGCAGTACGGAAGAGTGCGCCGCGCATGCCGCCAATGCAGAGCACTATGGCGAGAAGGAAGAAAAAGAGATTAGTGATGAAAGATGAAAGTTTAAAGACTGGCTGCCCCTGACCTGCTTTAAGCTTTGACTCACGATAGCCCCAACACAGCAGAGCTATGAGCACAACGGCCAGGATGACAAAATACCAATGATGAATAAACTCTATGCCTATGATGCTGCCAAGGTTGCCTTCGTTCTCGAACTCAGCAAAGACATTAGCCGTGACACGCTTCTGCGTGAACGAGAAATAGGCAGAATCCTTCAGATTGACGATTACTGCCAGGATGTTGGGGATGAGGAACGACCACTTCGCAGCAGCTCGCAACCCACGCTTACCTTGACCGAAAGGCAAAAGGGCCAACAACAGATATAGGCTGTTGGTGAAGCAGATGGCAGCCGTGTCGAAGAGGAGCCCTCCGCGCGACATCGTAAGGAAAGAGCCCCAAGTGAGATTGGCGTTCAGCAGCGACCAGTTCTCGGCCAGGAATGCAAGTCGGCAACATTCGTAGCAGACATAGGCCAGCAGGATATTCGTCAGGACGTGCAGAGGCAGTCGTTTCATACTTTATCAAGATATGCATAAAGCGTTTGCAAGATCACCTTGGCGGTCTCTATGCGCTTTGGATCATCGCCTTCGATGGCGGTCTGCGAAGCATTGTCGTAGTGCGTCATTCCCGTGGCATCACGGAAGACGAAGCCGTTGTTGTAGGTATGGAAGGCGAAGGGATAAGTGTAGGTGTCGGCGGTAACGTCACGGCTGAAGATAAACTCGTCGTGCGGCAGCCCCATCTGTCCCAGGAGCGTAGCCGCTATGTCGCTTTGGTTGATAAGCGTGTCGATGGTCATCGGCTGCTTCACGGCACCTCCGAGCAGGAGCAAAGGGATATGTGGGTTCTTGGCTTGGTCGCCGATGTATTCGAGGTTGACGCCGTGGTCGCCTGTGACCACTACAAGCAAATCCTTCCAAGCCGGAGAAGCCTTCAAGGTGTCGATGAAACGGCCGAAAGCCTCGTCGACATAGGCAAAAGAGTTGTCGACCATATTGTCCTTAATGCGGTCGTAAGGAACACGGAACGGCTCATGCGACGAGAGCGTCTGGAAGGTGGTAAGCCAGCGGTTGGGAGAACCAGCTTTCTTAATGATATCATCAGCCAGCCAGTCGAAGACATAACCATCGTGCACGCCCCAGGAGATAGTGGGAGCATCGGCGGGGAAGTCCTTCTGCTGGACAAGCGTATCGTGGCCTGAGGCCCAATAGTAGTCGCTCTTGTGGAAGATGTTGAGGTTGCCGCCATGAACGGCCATGGTCTCGTAGCCCAAATCGTCGCGCAAACGACGCGGCAAGGCCGTAAGATGAGGCAGTTTGCTGGTGTTGAGGATAACGCTCGTGGTGGGCTGCCCGAGGATGCCGCTGAGAATGGCAACGAGACCGCGGTCGGTGCGGAAACTTGCGGCATAGCAGTTGGTAAAGAACACGCCGTCCTTGGCAACGCGGTCGAAATGAGGCATCACGCCCGGCTTGCCGCCCAACGACTCTATGAACCGCGAGCAAAGGCTTTCCCACACTACGATGACGATGTTGGGACGGTCGGTGTTCAACAGTTGTATTTGCGGCACGCCATGTGTGGGAAACAACGGAGCAAACTTCTCGGCGCAAAACTCTGGGGCGAACTCTTGAAACTGACTGCCGAAATCACCTTTGATGGAGAGCGAGTAGATGAAGTTGTAAACGGGATTGACTGCTGAATGGTTGAAGAACTGGTTGCGGCTGTAGAAGGCGTTGACGGGAGTATCGGGACGTCGGTTCAGTCCTCGAATAAGGCTGAAAAGGATAGCTGCTATCACCAAGGCTACGACCACGACAGCACAATGCCCCCACCAAGGCAGAACGCCAAGGGCATGGGCCGTGGGGTTACATATTGTCGCTATTGCCACGAGGGGAAAAGCCAACAAAGCAGCCACGAAGACCACCACCAGCAACGCCGCTAAGACATAGGCAGGCGACACGCTGGCAAAGGCGCCCTGGGGAGTGCGCAGGTAATGCAAAACGGATGCTTCTATTTTGAACTGCCACGAGCGGTAAAGCACCGTATCAGCAACCACGATGAGGGCTACCACTACGGATATTATCTCATCGTACAGAATAATCCAACGGGTGACATCGAAGTGAGGAGCGTGGGCAAACGCCCAAAGCATGAGCACGGGCACGGCTGTGAGGTATGACGCCACCTTCAAATCCGTGCGTAAGCCATGACCATAGATATCACGAAGGTCGGATTTCTCAATCTTGCCTCCGCCTACTCGTCGGTTGTAAGCAATAAATACCGGTCGCTGCACCACCACGAAGAACAGGGTGCAGATGATGAAGTGGAGAACGAGAAAAAGGATTATGTGAAACATTACAGGTTCAGTCTTCGAGTAGGGTTACTATATGGTTGACTATAATCTCGGGAGTAAGGGCGCTGACACATTGCATATGACCAAGCGGGCAACGGTCGGAGCCGGCAATGGAACAAGGCTGACATGACAAGCCGGCGGAAAGGGCGTTGCGGGAATTCTGGCCATAGCCCAAGAAGCCGCAGGCAGGCGTAGTGCCGCCCCACAGACTTACGACTCGTGTGCCGGCAAGCGAAGCCAGATGCATATTGGCGGAATCCATCGAGAGCATGACATCGAGGTGAGCCATGAGAGCCAGTTCCTGTTCCAACTGCAGGCGGCCTGCCACTACGAAGACGTTGGATGCCTTGCCTGCCCACTTCAGCAACTGCTTCTCCTCCTTGCCCTTGGCGCCAAAGAGAAACACTCGTCCACGTGGGCGGGCAGCCATCAGGGATACTACCTGCTGCATCTGGCGTAGGTCATAGGTCTTGGAGCGATAACGGGCGAAGGGAGCGATTCCCACCCATTGTTCGTGTTCCTTGGCCGGCAATCCCAGCGGTAGCGACGGCAACTGTTCGTCAAAAAGAGAGGTAAAGCGGGGCTTGGCTTCAAGGCCTAAACGCTGGAAGACTTCAAAATAACGGTCGATGAAAGGCTTGGCCATATGAGAATGGTCGTGGAGAATAGCCCGTCGCTCGCTACGGTTCTTGTCGAGCATTGCCACGGGCTTGAACTTCAAGCGAAAAGCGCCGTCAACAATCCAAGAGCGCAGCACATTGTGGAGATCGGCCACGGCATCAATCTGCATCTTCGTCAGCTTGCGCGCCAATCGCATAGTTCCCACTACGCCGCGGCTCTCGCTTTTCGGGAGAGGTAACACTCGGACGTTGGCAGGAGCATTTTGAAAGAGGCGTGCGGTGAATGCTGCCGTAGCAACAAGAAAGGAATGCTGCGGATATGTACGAGCCACGCTATAGATGGCGGGAATGGTCATAGCCACATCGCCAAGGGCTGATAGTCGGAGGACGAGGATGGTCATTGATTAGTTGACAGTTGAGAATTGACAATTGAAAGTTGAGATAGCATTTGGAGCCAGGCTTGCAGGGTTCGGTTGATGGAGTAGGTCGACGCTTTCGCCACAACGGCCTTACTCATTCGCTTCAGTCGTTCTGTGTCTTGGGCAAGAGCAACCAGTTCCTGCACATAAGCCTGTTCATCAAAGGGCGAAACGAGAACGCCCTCGTCGGGGGTGGCTATGATTTCCGAAGCGGAATCGAAGCTGTTGAAAGCGATGGGCACCACGCCATTAGCCTGAGCCTCAGCCACAACGAGAGGCCAGCCTTCGAAAGATGAAGTCATGCAAAGAACGGAAGCTGCGTCGTAATAAGGCTGTACATCTGTGTGGAAGCCTTCAAAACAAACACGCTGCAGGTGGAGCTCAGAAACCAAGGCTTGCAGGGCTTGGCGTTCCGGTCCGTCGCCGACGATGCGCAAGGTCCAGTCGGACAGTTGTGCTTCAGCCTCAGCCCATATTCGTAGCAGGCGGTCGACGCGTTTGTCGCGGCGCGAGAGTCGGCCAACGAATATCACTTCCTTACGTTTATTCCAAACAATGTTAGGATTTGAAGCTATGGAATTAGGCAGTACGTATAATTTCGCTACTTCATCGGTCAGGCCAAGGGTGCTGATGAGGCGTCGACGATTACCTTCGCAGAGCACGCCATAGGCATCGGCTGTACGAAGTATGCGGCGATATTTGCTTAGATAGAACTGGCGGGCAATCCATGAGGCATGACTCATCTCATAGAGAGGCATGCTCTGTAGGGCAAAGATGTAGGCGGCACCCGTCTGGCGTTTAAGCCACGAAGCATAGAGCAGTTCGCGATAGCTGACGAAAGCCTGCACGGAGTGCTCTCGGATGAAGTCGCGCACGAACTTGGCCACACGGGGCGAGTACTTAACATTGCCATGAGGCAATTCCACCACATTGAAACGAGGTTGCAAACCTGCGGGATAAGCACCAGAATGATGTTGGGATGCCATCACCGTAACCTCATAGCCATTAGCACAAAGCTCGTTGGCGATGTCCAGCGTCACGCGCTCGGCACCGCCAAAGGGAAATTGTTTGTGAATGAAAATGATGTGAGCGGCCACGGTTGAGCAATCGTTGCTAGTCCCTAATCCAAACTGCGCAGGTAATGCTCCACGCCGGCGATGTCCTTAGGCGTGTCGACGCTGAGCGACTTGCAATGGGCGTTGTAATAATAAATGGGCACGTGGTTCTCGATGAAACGGAACGAGTCGTTCTCCTCAATCTTCTCAATGGGACCGCGTGGCGTGTTGTGGTAGAAGTCCAAAGCCTTGCGGTTGAAGGCTCCCACGCCCACGAACTTATGGAAGACATAGTCCATGGCGCCCTTGGGATAAGGAATGGGACTGCGGCTGATGAAGAGGCAACGGTCGTCCTTGGCCGTGACAATCTTCAAATTGGTGGCATCGACCACCTCCACAGGATTCTCGAAGTCGGTCATGAGGTTTGACACATAGAGCTCGCCTTCCTTGATCTCTGCTGGGAGACACTGGATAATGGCTTCGCGTGTGAGCAACGGCTCGTCGCCATTGACCATGACGTAGAGATCGGCCTCAATGCGCGTGGACACCTCATAGAGGCGCTCGGTAGCGGTATCGTGGTCGGAACGCGTCATGACAACCTTAGCACCAAAAGCCTCGGCAGCCTCACGTATGCGGTCGCTGTCGGTAGCCACATACACTTCCGAGAACTCGGGCACAGCCTTGCAATGCTCGTAGACCCATTGTATCATAGGTTTGTCCAAGATCTTGGCAAGAGGTTTCTCAAAGAAACGGCTGCTGCCGCCACGGGCAGGGATAACACAGATAATGTTCATATTTGTAAGCATTTTACGTTAGCATTCAATTAATCCGGGACGTTAGCTGTCTTCTGCCAAGCGAGGGTTGGCCTTGGCGGCTTGCCTGTTGTTGTACTCCTCACGACTGATGTACCAGCGGCGATGAGACCACAGCCAGAGCTCAGGCTGGCGGAGAATGCTGGCCTCCATCATGCGAAGATAGCCTACGGTGTATGGGAACGTTTCGTTCTCAACGGGTTCTATGGGACGAATGGTCATTCGATAATGACCACGCGAAGTCTGCTCGATGTCGAGATAGAAATAGCATGCTCCAATCTTTCGGCCGAGTTCTTCGGCACCGGTAATATACATGGAGTCCTGCCCAAGGAAGGTGGTCCAATGGTCCATCACTTCGCTGTTAGGATGCTGGTCGGCGATGAAAGCCATGAGGAATGGAGTGCCGGCTGCTTTCATGCGGAGCACGCTACGATAGACAGCCGTTTGACGGACACAGATGCCTGTGAAACGTGAGCGCAGCCGTTCGAAAAGGCAATCTGAAGCCTTGTCGCGCAGAGGTCGGTACACCTGACTGCAGATGATCGGTTCGGTGAAATGAGTGTACATTTGTTGCCCCCATTCCCAGTTGCCGTAATGGCCCATCAACACGAAAGCAGGCCGCCCCTCGCGCGCACAAGCATCTACAAATTCTGTGCCGTGGGCTTCGACGCGGCTATTGAGTTCGTCGTCGCTGATGTGAAGCAGTTTGATTATCTCGACGATAATGTCGCAAAGATGGTGGTAGAAAGCCGACTCTATCTCAAGACGGCGCTCTGCAGAGAGGTCGGGGAAAACGCGTTGGAGGTTCTCTCGCACGACACGACGACGGTAATGCCACACATGAGTCATCACCCAACACAAGGCATCGCTCACACAGTAGAGCCACGAGAGCGGCAAGCGGGCCAGAGTGCCCAGCAGGCCGATGTAGAGGCTATAGAGCAGTTTATCCTTCATGAGCGGAAATAGTGGCGACGATGGCCTCGGTGGCGCCTTCGTGACGATGCATATAATCCTTAGCTGTTCGGCTGATGGTGTCAAGGCGCTTTTGGTTGTGTTTGAGCTCTGCAAACCAGTCGTCCAGTTGCTCGGCATTTTCCACTATGCGTCCAACACCCAGCTCTGCCAACTCTTGCGCAGTGGGCTTACGCTCAATGCGAGGACCGTAAGCCACAGGCAAGCCGTAGGCTGTGGCTTCGATGATGCTGTGGAGATAAGGTGTGAAGCCACCGCCCACATATGCCCAGCGTGCGAAACGGTAGATGGAAGCCAGCGCGCCCATAAAATCTATGATGAGCACCTGAGTCTTCGAGAAATCGGTCTCGGCAGTGCAATGGGAATAGCGATGAGCCTGACACAGCAGACGTTTCTTGATGCGTAGGATGTTCTCCGGACTTATCTCGTGAGGAACAAAAATGAAGCGTGTATCCTGATGACGGTTGGCAACCGTAGCCACCATATCGAGGTCTTGCTTGTCGTGGATACTGCCTGCGATAAACACATCACGGCCGTCGACAAAGCGCTCAATGACAGGGTTCTCATAAGGGGTACGAGCCACCTTGCGAGCATTGTCGAAAAGAGGATCTCCGGTGACTGTGACATTAGTGAATCCAAGTTTCTCCAATCGTTTCTGCGACATTTCATTCAAAACGAAGAAATGTGAGTAGGTCTTAAGCTTACTACGCCAAAGCCAGCCATACCAATGCATGAAAGGAGCACGCTCAGTGATATTTGCTGAGATGAGATATGTGGGTATCTCGCGCTTGCCCAACTCATGGAGGTAGTTGACCCAATACTCTGAAATGATGAACACGGCTCGCTCAGGACGCACGGCATCCAGGAAACGACGGACATTCCAAGGCTTGTCCAAAGGCAGAGCGTATACGGCATCCACGTTGTGGCGGTAACGTTTCAGATAGTCCAAGCCCGAGGGGGAGAACACTGTTAGCACGATACGCCAACGGCCCGAGTCGTGCAACTGACGCACAATGGGCTTGGCGACGTTGTACTCGCCAAGTGATGAGGCGTGCACCCACATCGTAGGACGATCATCGCCCGTGGCCCGCTCGCCTGCCACAATATGCTTTATCAGGCCTTGCTGACCTTTGACAAAGCGAAGGAACTTGGCTTTCGGGTCGCGGATAAAAAGAGCGACCAACTGAAAGATGAGATCTATGAGATAGGCTACAAAATTGTATATTGAGTGCATGCGCGAGTACTTCTTTATTTATTTCGGGCGCAAAGATACGGCAACTTCTGCGTAAAACAGCACAAAAAACAAAAAAAAATGAGAAAGTTTGCAACTTTATCACAGAGATTTGCTACTTTTGTGGCCAAAGTTGAAACCTTGCATGATTTATGTCACTCTACCAAACGACGAACAACGCCGTCTGACATTCTATCTCGCCATGGAGGAGTTTCTGGCACGTCATCTCAACGATGATGACGACCTCTTTTTCATGTGGCAAGTGGAACCAACGGTTATCTTCGGGCGGAATCAAGATATAGAGCGTGAGGTAAACCTCGAATACTGTCGCAAGCATGGGATACATTTTGTCCGACGCAAGAGTGGCGGGGGATGTGTCTATGCTGACCGTTCAAACGTCATGATGAGTTATATCACTCGCTCTGACGAAGTTGTGCAAACCTTCAGCCGATACATGGAAATGGTGCGGCAAATGCTCGCCGACCTCGGCATCGAAGCTACTACTACAGCTAACAACGACATACTCATCGACGGACGGAAAGTGTCCGGCAACGCGTTCTATCATATCCCTGGTCACAGCATAGTACATGGAACCATGCTCTTCAACACGGACATGCAACATATGCTTCAGGCCATCACACCGCCTCAGACCAAGCTCGACCGTCATGGCGTGGAAAGCGTGCGACAAAGGATCACCCTGCTCAACGAGCACACGAGCCTTACAATCGAAGAGTTCAAGACATACGTACGTAAACGCTTATGTGACCGGACGTATGAGCTCACACATACGGACGTGCAAGCCATCACGACTATAGAAGAAGATTACCTTAACCCAATATTTATCTATGGAAAAGAAAACTTGTCTCTATGACCGCCACGTGGCACTCGGCGCACTGATGTCGCCCTTCGGCGGTTTCATCATGCCCATTCAGTACTCAAACATCACCGACGAGCACAACGCCGTGCGCCAGCACTGCGGTGTCTTCGACGTCAGCCACATGGGTGAAGTTCGAATCACCGGTCCCGACGCAGAGCAATACGTTCAGCACATCTTCACCAACGACGTCACAGATGCGCCCTTCGGACAGATCTATTATGGTATGATGTGCTACCCCAACGGCGGGACGGTCGACGATCTCCTCGTGTATAAAATGGGCGACAACGACTTCTTCCTCGTCATCAACGCCGCCAACATCGATAAAGATGTGGCTTGGATGAACGAACAAAAGGAAGGCTTCGACATCAACCTCGACCACCAAAGCGACTACTATGGGCAGCTCGCCGTTCAAGGCCCTGAAGCAGAAGCTGTCGTCGAGGAAGTGCTCGGCTTGCCTTGCAAGGAGTTGAAGTTCTACACGGCCAAGACTCTTGATGTTGCCGATGGCGACGAAGGTGAGACCATCATCATCTCTCGCACCGGTTACACAGGCGAAGACGGCTTCGAAATCTATGGTTCACACGAATTCACACAGAAAGCATGGGATAAGCTCATGGAAAGCGGGCGCTGCAAGCCCTGTGGCCTCGGCTGTCGCGACACTCTGCGCTTCGAAGTCGGTCTGCCGCTTTATGGCGATGAACTCAGCGCTGACATAAGTCCCGTCATGGCAGGTCTCTCCATCTTCGTCAAACTCGACAAGCCCGAGTTTATCGGAAAGGAAGCCCTCGCCGAACAGAAAGCCAACGGTGTTGCGCAGAAACTTGTGGGCATAGAACTCACAGACAAGGCCATCCCCCGCCATGGTTACGCGGTCCTCTCACCCGAAGACGATGTCATCGGCGAAGTGACCACTGGCTACCACTGCCTCAGCGTGGACAAGAGCGTCTGCATGGCTCTCGTTAAGACAGAATACGCCAAGCTCGGCACCGAACTCGCAATCCAAATCCGTAAGAAGGTGTTCCCTGGCGTGGTTGTCAAAAAGAAGTTCTACGATAAACATTATAAGAAATAAAACCCTCCCCCCACCCTCCTTTAGGGAGGGAGTGGTCACCTTTTCCTACAGAGATTTAATTAAAAAAATATCTAACTATTAACTTAAAAAATGGTCCCATATAGCCCCTCATTAGCAATACATTCCACTCCCTCCCTACAAGGGAGGGTGAGGGGAGGGTCCGCTCTTTTATTTTATGGCAAACTTTGAATCAGGACTCTACTACAGTGAGTCACACGAGTACGTTCGCGTAGAAGGCGAATTTGGTTACATTGGTATTTCTGACTATGCTCAGCACGCTCTGGGTAATGTCGTGTATGTTGACATGCCCGAAGTAGACGACGAAGTCACCGCAGGCGAAGAGTTTGGCGCCGTGGAGAGCGTCAAGGCTGCAAGCGACCTCATCGCTCCTGTCAGCGGCACCGTCGTAGAGGTCAACGAAGCCCTCGAGGATGAGCCCGAGCTCCTCAACAAGGACGCTTTCGCCAACTGGATCATCAAAGTACAGCTCTCAGACCCCGCTGAGCTCGACAACTTGATGGACGTGGAAGCTTACAAGAAGCATTGTGAATAAGAAGACCCACCCCTCACCCTCCCTTGTAGGGAGGGAGTGGTTACCTTTTAAAAACAGTATTCTTTTATGAGTACACCCAGTCAAAAACTATCTACTCCCCTCCCTGCAAGGGAGGGGCAGGGGGGAGGGTCTGCATTTAAGTACTTTCCCCACACCGAAGAAGATCTTCAGGAGATGTTGAAAGCCTGTGGCGTCAGCTCTGTTCACGACCTCTTTGCCGATGTGCCCGAGGCTGCACGTTTCAAGCGTGAGTACAACCTGCCACAAGCATTGTCTGAAACAGACCTCCGCCTCTTCTTCGAACAGTTGACGCACCCATTAAGCACCCAGCAGCTTATCTGCTTCGCCGGTGCCGGTTGCTATGACCACTACGCTCCCAGCGTGGTCCAGAACATCATCGAGCGTTCGGAATTCCTGACATCATACACGCCTTACCAAGCCGAGATATCGCAAGGCACGCTGCACTACATCTTTGAGTATCAGTCCATGATAGCCGAACTGACGGGCTTGGACATCTCCAATGCCTCGATGTACGACGGTGCTACAGCCACTGCCGAGGCGATGATGATGGCTTGGGGCAATGCTAAGAAAGCCACACGCGTGCTGGTCAGCGAAACCCTTGACCCGAAGGTTCGTCGTGTCGTAGACACCTATGCTCATTTCCATGGCGTTCCCCTCCAGCTCATCCCTGCTAAGAACGGCGCTCTCGACCGCGAAGCACTCGACAAGGAGCTGGCCGAAGGAGGCGTAGCAGGCGTCATCGTGCAGCAGCCCAACTACTTCGGCATCGTCGAGGACTACACGGGCATTGCTGATGCCGTGCATGAGCAGAAGGGTATCTTCGTCATCAATGCCAATCCCAGCGACCTCGCCATCCTGAAAACGCCGGGTGAATGGGGAGCTGACGTGGCTGTCGGCGAAGGCCAGAGCCTCGGCATTCCCATGACCTTCGGTGGTCCTGGTGTAGGCTTCATGGCATGCACCGAGAAGCTTATCCGCAAGATGCCAGGCCGTATTGTAGGCCAGACCTTCGACAACCGCGGCCAGCGTGCCTTCGTGCTGACACTCCAAGCTCGCGAACAGCACATCCGTCGCCAGAAAGCAACCTCTAATATCTGTTCCAACCAGAGTCTCATGGCGCTCTACGTGACCATCTACCTCAGCCTCATGGGCAAGGAAGGCCTGCGGGAAGTTGCCGAGATGAGCTATGCCGGTGCCCACAGCCTCTGCGACAAGCTCCTCGCTACAGGCAAGTTCCAACTCACCTTCCCCGGTCAACCCTTCTTCAACGAGTTCTGTGTTGACTACGACGGCGACATCGATGCCTTGCTCGAAGAAGCCACTGACTGCGGCTATCTTGCTGGCGTGAAGGTAGGAGAGAAGACTCTCATGCTGGCCGTCACTGAACAACGCACACCCGAAGAGATAGACGAGCTCTGCGAAATCATTGCAAAATAAGAAAATCAAAACACATTTCAGATATTTTTTCGCATATGAAAAAGAAGTTAATAGTTCCTTTTGTCGCAGTCCTGTTATTAGGCATATACATTTATTCCATTAGTTCTGTCCATGCATATAACTGGAAACAAACTTCTGGGGGAAGTGCAGGAGACTTTTTATATTTTGGAGAAGCATCCTCTTATAGGCTTTGTGGCCCCATATTATATAAAGACAAGGAAAGAAAAGGAATAATTATTCTTCATATATCTGATAGGTTAATAATCTATTCTTTTATAGATAAGGAAATTGGATACTATATGTCAATTTGAAATGTCAGGAAAGTGTTAATCATGGATTCGCTTATTACCTTTGCAAAGAACAACTTTGACTTGATAACTCTACTCATTGGCGTTTTAGGCGTAGTGATTAGTTTTATCTCCGTCATTTATGAGGTGAGAAAGCGAAAACGTAACAGCAAGATACAATGAACAGAACATTATACGGAAACCTGATCTTCGAACTTTCGAAGAAAGGACGCAAAGGCTACTCACTGCCACAGGACTACGACCGCACACACACTACAGCCGAGCTGCCAGAGGCTCTACGCCGCAAGGACGCCGCCCGTCTGCCTGAATGCGACGAGCTGACGGTAGTGCGTCATTATACGAATCTCAGCCACAACAACTTCGGCGTGAACGACGGCTTCTACCCACTCGGCTCCTGCACGATGAAGTATAACCCCGTCATCAACGAGGAGATAGCCGCCATGAAGGCTTTCGCCGGTTTGCATCCCCTGCAGCCTGCAGAGACCTGCCAAGGCGCTCTCGAAGTCTATTACAACCTCCAGCAGTCACTCGCCGAACTGGCCGGCCTCAGCGAGTTCACCCTGAATCCCTGTGCCGGAGCCCATGGGGAACTGACCGGCCTGATGGTCATCCGAGCCTATCACGAGGCGATGGAAAATAGGAAAATAAGAAATGAAGAAATGAAGAAAGATGAAGCGCCAGCCTCTTCTTATTCTCTTAATCTCACATTTTCTAATTCTCAAAGAACCAAGGTCCTCATCCCCGATTCAGCCCATGGCACCAACCCCGCCTCCGCCGCTGTCTGCGGTCTTGAGGTCGTGGAGGTGAAGAGCCTGGCCGACGGCACTGTTGATGTTGAGCACCTGCGCCAACTCCTCGACGAGATGGGCAATCAGGTGGCTGCCATGATGATGACCAACCCCAACACCCTCGGCATCTTCGAGCCCCGCGTGCTGGAGATTACAGAGATGGTGCACAAGGCCGGTGGCCTGATGTACTACGACGGTGCTAACCTCAACGCCCTCCTCGGCGAATGCCGCCCGGGCGATATGGGCTTTGACGTCATGCACATCAACCTCCACAAGACATTCTCCACGCCTCACGGTGGTGGTGGTCCCGGCAGCGGCCCCGTCGGTGTTCGCAAAGGCTTGGAGCAGTTCCTGCCCACACCTCGCGTCAAGATGGAGCCCCCCCATACGGCCCCCGAGGGGGCTTCGGAACCCATGTTCACCATTGACTTCGGTAACGTGTCCTCCTCGGGGGACGAAGGGGGGGCCACCGCCACCAGCGCCCTCGGCTCCGTCGGCAGCTTCTTCGGCAACTACGGCGTCATGCTCAAGGCCTATGCCTACATCCTCAGCCTCGGCCACGAATATGTAAAGCAAGTAGGTCCCTTGGCCACTTTGAACGCCAATTATATTAAGGAACGCCTGCGCGATGACTACCTGCTGCCCATCGGCGGCCTGTGTAAGCACGAAGTGGTGTTCGACGGCCTCGTGGACAAGAGCACGGGCGTAACCACCATGGATGTGGCCAAGCGCCTGCTCGACTACGGCTATCACGCTCCCACAATCTACTTCCCCCTCCTCTTCCATGAGTCCCTCATGATTGAGCCCACGGAGAACGAGAGCAAGGAGACCATCGATGCCTTCATCGACGTTATGCACAAGATTGCAGCCGAAGCCAAGACCGACCCCGAGCTGGTCAAGACCGCACCCCACAACACCCCCATTGGTCGTGTAGACGACGTGCTGGCCGCCAAACAGCCCGTAACAACCTATTGGAGAACTCTCGAATGTTGACACATTAGAAGGCAAGAATGACCTAGGTCACGGTGAGAGGTGAAAGCCGCTTCGCAGCGGTTAGTATTTACCTCTCATCGCGACAAAGGCGCTCTAACCGTTGCAAAGCAACTCTAACCCTTAACCGCGCCGAAGGCGCTCAAAACTTCATGTCATCTCTCATCATCATCGGTGCAGGCCCTGGAGGCTATAAGACCGCCCTTCATGCTGCCAAGCATGGTCTCAAGGTAACCATATTTGAAGCCGGACACGTTGGAGGCACATGCCTCAATGTTGGCTGTATACCCACTAAGACCTACGTCCACTCGGCCTCCTTTGCCGAAGCCGTCGAACGCCAGCCTCAAGTGGTGGAACAGTTGCGCGGTGGAGTTGAAACACTCCTCTCCCACCCCAACATTACCCTCGTCCGTGAGCGTGCTTCGTTTGTTGATGCCCACACAGTGGAAACGCCCAGTGGTCAGCGCTATACAGCCGAAAACATCATCATCGCCACCGGCTCCTCAACCAAGTATATCCCTGTTGAAGGCGTGGATAGCCCTTACGTAGTAGATTCCACTGGCCTGCTCGCTCTCAAGGAACTTCCCAAGCGCCTCTGCATCATTGGTGCAGGAGTCATCGGCATGGAGTTTGCCAGCGTCTTCAACCGTTTCGGTTCTGAGGTGACGGTAGTGGAGTTTCTGAAGGAATGTCTGCCTGCCATCGACAGCGACATCGCCAAACGACTGCGTAAGCAGATGGAGAAGCAAGGCATCAAGTTCTATATGGGAGCAGGGGTGAAAAGCCTCTCCCCAGCCACTGTGCCCGACGGGTCACCGACGGGTTCCATTTCCGTCACCTTCGAGCAAAAGGGCAAGGAACTCTCCGTCGAAGCTGACGTCGTGCTGATGGCCACAGGTCGTAAGCCCAACACCGAAGGTCTGAATCTCGAAGCCCTCGGCATCACCTTGGAACGCAACGGCGCCATCCCTGTCAACGAGCATTTCGAAATTGAAAATTGCAAATCGTCAAATTGTAAATGTTATGCCATCGGCGATGTCAATGGTCGCCAGATGTTAGCCCATGCAGCAGAGTACCAGGGTCTTCACGTTGTGAACCACATCCTTGGTATCGAAGACCACATCCGTTTCGATGTCATGCCCGCTGCCATATTCACGACACCTGAAGCAGCCTGCGTAGGGCCGTCTGAAGACCAACTGAAAGAGGCTGCCGTGCCCTTCGAGTGCCATAAAGCCTTCTTCCGTGCCAATGGAAAGGCACTCGCCATGGGCGAGACAGAGGGAATGGTAAAGCTCTGCTGTGAGCCCAATGAAGGACGTCTGCTCAGCTGCCATGCCTATGGTGCCCATGCTGCCGACCTCGTTCAGGAAGCCACTGCTTACATCACCCTTGGTGCCACCCTCAGTCAGCTACGCGAGACGGTGCATATCCACCCCACCCTCTCCGAAATTCTTATCGAAACGAACTAACGCAATCAACAATACCTAACCAAGCCAAAGACAGACTTATGTCAGAGCAAAACCTACCTACCATTGAAGAAGTTTTTGCATGGATGCGAAAACTCTACGACGAGAGCTACTCGGGTTTAACTAAACTTGAGAAAGGCGAACAGCATATGTATGGCACGATGGTTACTACGCCAAGTGACAAGAAATTCATAGTGCGTATGCTGGATGAAACGAGCCAGATTCGCGACACTCAGAAGTTGGCTCGTCGTGTGAAAGAGCTTATCGATCAATACGGTATCCCTAAGTTCCTCGACACCACAGACCACGCCCTCTTTTGGATGTACCAAAAGTTCGCCTACTTACCTCTTTTCAACTGGGCTGCCGTGCCCATCATCAAATGGCGACTGCGCCGCGACACCAGCCGTGTCATTATCAACGCAGCACGGCCCAGCCTCACTGAGCACTTGGCTACGCGTTTCGACCAGAACATCGGCCAGAACGTCAACTTATTGGGCGAGGTTGTATTAGGTAACGAAGAGGCTGAGAAACGTTATCAATCATATCTTGAAGCTCTGAAGGAGCCTGACATCAACTATATCTCGGTTAAAATCTCAGGCATATACGCACAGACACACGCGCTGAACTATAAGGAGTGTTTCCCTGAGTTGGTGCGCCGTATGTCCGAACTTTATCAGACAGCCATTGACTATCCTTACACCGACCCCGACGGCGTGACTAAACCCAAGTTCATCAACTTGGATATGGAAGAGTATAAAGACGCTCACTTGACGATGAAGCTCTTCAAGGACGTACTCTCGCTGCCACAGTTCAAGAACTACGAGGCTGGCATCGTGGTCCAGGCATACCTGCCAGACGCTTGGGGTTTCCAGAGCGAACTTTTGGAATTCGCCCGCAAACGCGTGGAGGAAGGTGGAGCGCCTATAAAGATGCGCATTGTGAAAGGTTGTAACCTCGATATGGAGAACATCGTCAGCGACCTACGCGGATGGCCTAATCCCGTTCGTAAGAGCAAGACGGAGGTGGATGCCAACTATCTGCATATCATTGAGCGCGGCCTCAAACCTGAGAACGCTCGTGTGCTGCACATCGGTATGGCTTCGCACAACCTGTTCACCATATCGTATGCCTACCTGCTCACGCAGATGTACCAAACGCCGAAGGACTGTTTCTGCTTTGAAATGCTCGAGGGCATGGCCAACCATGTATGGCGCGCACAGCGTAAACTGGGCAACCATGTCATCTTGTACACGCCCGTAGTGAAGAAGGAACACTTCCTCAATGCCATCAGCTACTTGGTTCGCCGCATGGACGAGAACACAGCGCCCGACAACTTCCTGACGCACTCCTTCTCACTCAAACCTGACACGCCCGAATGGCACAACCTGCAACAGCAGTTTATCGATGCCTACAATATGAAAGACCACCTCGACCACACGCCTACTCGCACGCAGGACCGCAATAAGCCCTACGTTGGTCAGGAACCGCAGGACGAGATGATCAACGAACCGGATACCGACTTCGACCGTTTCTGCAATCAGCAGTGGGTTGAGAAGATTTTCGCTAAATGGAAGTCAGCAGGCTTACCAGCCGAGAACAAAGCTCAGTGGGGCGATTGGAAACCGGGCGATCTACTGCCCACTCAGATTGGCGCAGAACTGGTCTACAACGACGACCATGTACGTTACTTCGACCGCTCTCAAGAGGGCGACGTGCTGGTGTGTGAGATGAGCCGTGCTGACAAGGCTCAAACCGAGCAGATACTGGCCACTGCTGAAGCCGACGCAGGTCATTGGCGCGAGACGACCATCGAGGAACGCCATCAGACGATGTATCGCGCCGCAAATATCCTCGGACAAATGCGCGGTGACCTCTGCGGTTCGATGTGTGCCATCACGGGCAAGACCATCGAGGAGGCTGACGTTGAGGTGTCCGAGGCTATCGATTACTGCCGCTTCTACACCACGACAATGAAAAAACTGGCTGCTCTGCCAGACATCAAGATAAAGGCTAAGGGCACAGTGCTCGTACTCTCGCCATGGAACTTCCCCTGCGCCATTCCCTGCGGAGGTGTCGTAGCCGCTTTGGCATCTGGCAACACATGTATCCTCAAGCCAGCCACCGTGGCTGCCCCTGTGGCATGGCTCTTCGCCCGTGCCTTCTGGGAAGCCGGCGTGCCCAAGGAAGCGCTGCAGGTCATCATTACCGACCGCGAGGCCACACCGCTGCTGACCTCTTCGCCTATCGTTAAGCATATCATACTTACCGGTGGCACAGAGACAGCACAGGCCATAGCCCATGCCAACCCACGCAAACCGCTCAGCGCCGAGACAGGCGGCAAGAATGTCATCATTCTCTCAGCCAAGGGCGACCGCGACCATGCCATCATGAACGCATGTCGCTCGGCCTTCGGCAATGCCGGTCAGAAGTGCTCGGCCTGCTCACTGCTTCTCGTCGAGCGCTCTGTCTACGAGAATCCTGAGTTCTTTGAGAAACTTAAGGACTGCGCATCATCACTCAAGGTTGGCGGCGTCTGGAACGCCGGCAACATCGTCGGCCCAATGATCACCAACAAAAACGACAAGCTGGAGCAGGCCTTCAAGCTGGAGCCCGGCGAACGTTGGCTCATCGCCCCTGAGTTCGTTGACAAGAAGAAGTACATACTTCGCCCGACCATCAAAGTCGACGTAAAGCCCGAGTCCTTCACATTCCGTACCGAGCTCTTTGCCCCCCTGCTGGCCCTAGCACCCTACGACACCCTTGAGCAGGCTGTCAACCTTGTCAACGGCCTCGACTACGGCCTCACCTCAGGCCTGCAGTCGCTCGATGAGCAGGAGCAGCGCTACTGGAAGAACCATATCCAGGCGGGTAACCTCTACATCAACCGTGGCATCACAGGTGCCGTGGTCAACCGTCAGCCCTTCGGCGGTATGAAACTGTCGGCCTTCGGCCCCGGGCTGAAGGCAGGCGGCCCCAACTATGTGGCACAGTTCATGGATATTACCGATAGCGAAGGTTGCACTACAGACTACTCTACTTCTTATGCCGAATGGTATGAGCTTGAGTTCCGTCACGCCCGCAACATACAGCCCAAGATACGCGGCGAACAGAACGTATTCCGCTATCTGCCCCTTGCAGGTGGCATGGTTCTCCGTCTGTTTGGCGATGAGACGAAGGAACAAGTGGAAATGGTTTGTCTTGCAGCCAAGACCGTAGGCACGCCACTCACCATTTCCGCAGAGGAAGGCAATCCTTTGTTGGAAAAACTGACGTGCGCCGTAAAACTCGAAAGCCTCGACAAGTTCTGCGCATCCATAAAGAACTATGAGCGCATACGCACTATCTCGGCTAATGTTCCCGACGCGCTGTTTGCAGCTGCAGCCGCTGCCGATATGTATATCGCTCAGGCTAAGCCTGTGCACGATGGTCGTATCGAACTGGCTCACTACATCAAGGAGCAGTCCATCTCGAACGAATATCATCGTTATGGTTCACAGATTGAGGTGCCCGAAATAGAATAACATCAAACATTTTCATCAACGTAAACAAGCAACAAGTGCCCGACGGGCTCCCGTCGGGCACATTAATTAAACAACCAATTAACAACACAAACCAAAATGATCAGTTTCATCATCAGTCTAGTAGCATTGATCCTCGGCTACATGCTTTACAGCCGTGTTGCAGAGCGTGTGTTTGGCCCCGATGACCGTCCAACGCCAGCCCTTCGCCGTGCCGACAAGGTTGACTACATTGTCATGCCCGGTTGGCGTATTTTCATGATACAATTTCTGAACATTGCCGGCACCGGCCCCATCTTCGGCGCCATCATGGGTATGTGGTTCGGCCCGTCGGCATATCTATGGATTGTCCTCGGATGTATCTTCGGCGGAGCCGTTCACGACTACATAAGCGGTATGTTGTCTCTTCGCCACGACGGCTGCGGACAGGCTGAACTCACAGGCCTGTACCTGGGTTCCACCGCCCGCAAGGCCATGATCGTTTTCACCATGCTGATGATGGTCCTCGTCGGCGCCTTCTTCGTCTACTGCCCCGCCATCATCCTTGCAGGCATCTGGGGCGAGAAGATGATGTGGGTAGCTATCATTTTCCTCTACTACGTTGCCACCACCGTGATGCCCATAGACAAAGTCATCGGGCGCGTATATCCTCTTTTCGCACTTTCGATGCTATTCATGGTCGTAGCCCTCGGCATCGTGCTCTGCATCAAGCACCCCGTGCTGCCAGAGGTGTGGGATGGTCTTGGCAACATGGGGGCTGTGCGTTTAGGGCTCAAGCAGCCACTCTTCCCTGCCCTTTTCGTCACCATAGCCTGTGGTGCTGTAAGCGGTTTCCATGCCACCCAGTCGCCCATGATGGCTCGCTGCATGCAGAGCGAGCGCCAAGGACGCCCCATCTTCTACGGAGCCATGATCACCGAGGGCATAGTAGCTCTTGTCTGGGCCACTATCTCCAGCTATTTCTTCTTTGCCGATGGTTGGCGCGAGGTATGCTCGTCTGAGCTTATTGCAAAGTTTGAAGCCACAGGGCTCACTCTGATACAACACTTCGACGCACCTACCGTCGTCAACATCGTCTGCGCCAGCTGGCTTGGCACCTTCGGCAGCATCCTCGCGTTGCTTGGCATCGTGGCTGCCCCGATTACCACTGGCGGCAGTTCATTCCGCTCCGCGCGCCTGATTCTTGCCGAGGCCTTCCATCTCAACCAAAGTTCCAAGCGCGCGCGCCTGCTGCTGAGCCTGCCTGTGTTTGCAGTGGGCATTGCACTACTGGCTTGGCAGATAGGTAATCCGTCGGGCTTTAGCACTGTGTGGCAATACGTAGCCTGGGGCACTCAGCTGATGGCTGCTGTAACCCTATGGGTCTGCACCGTGTATCTATACAAAGAGCACAGGTGTTACTGGTTGACGCTCATTCCAGCCATCTTCATGACTGTTGTGGTCAGCGACTTCCTTCTCGTTTCACCCACTACGTTCGGCCTGCCGTACACGCCATCGCTCATAGTGGCTATTGCCATAGCCTTGGCTGCCTTGGCACGCTTCATCTGGTGGGCACGTTATGCACGGAAATAAATCATTAGCATCAGCATATGAAACAGCGTCAACTTCTTTTCTTGTTTCTCGCAAGTCTCCTCTCTTCAGTCGCCGTATTGGCTGAGGAAGCCAAGTTCCACATCAGTTTGAAGCAGCCTGGCAACCTGTCCACGACCTATGAGTTGCACCAGCAAGGCCCACAACTCGTTGCCGATAAGAAAATACCTATTATCATCACCAAAGAGCTCTCCAGTACCGGTAATCATCAGATGCTTACCTTAACCCTTACTGCCCTTGAGCGTGTGTACTATAATATAGGGGTATTGCTACCTACGTCCTTCGCCACAGATCAGTGCGAGTTTTACCTACCAGGTTTCTGGTACCACAAGAACCTACGTTCTCCGCGCGAAGCACCTTCATTCCACACCTCACGCGACTGGACCTTCCGCGAGGATCGGCTCTCCTCGCCTCTGACAAGCGTCTACGATAGTTCAACAGGGCAGACCGTCTGTGTACTGCGCATGTTGGATGCTCCTGCCGAAGCTCTTACCACACATATAGAAGGCGAAGTAATCCTTTCCGGCCAATCATCAATAGGTTACCTCGGTTTCGAGGGCAGCAGCGGGAAGGCCAGTCTCGCTTTCGGCTATCCCTACCAAGAGACTCCCCGTCGATACATCCGAAAGTTACAACTGACCCCTGCTATCTGTGCATTTGCCCGCCTCGAGAAGGGTGAGAGCAAGACTCTGCGATGGATTATTAGCCAGTCCAAGGCCGAAGATTTCGGTCAGCATGTGGCACAGGCTTGGCAGTTATGCGTAGACGAACTGCGCCCAGAGCCCGTCATCCCGCTCTACACGCCTGACCAGATGAAAGCAGGTCTTGCCAACTATTTCCGCATGGCCTACGTTGACAAGTACCCCATCAAGTATCACTCGGGCCACACCTTGCGATGTGACGACTGCAAGCCCTTCCCCTCTGCACAGCTCGGATTCTGCGGTCGCACTATCCTCAATGGTTTCAACTCCATAGAATATGGAGAGCAGACAGGCGAACAGCGACTCGTAGAAACGGGACAAGCTATCCTCGACAGCTACCTTGAAAACGGTTTCACCGAGGCTGGTTACTTAAAGGACGAACTGCTTCTCGACCGACCTATTCCAGCCGACAAAGACATAGTCCATAGCATACGACAACAGAGCGAGGGCGTCTATGCTGTGCTTCACTACCTCCGTTACGAGAAGCTGCACGGCCGCAAGCACAATGCTTGGGAAAAGAAGATTCGCACTTTGCTCAATCGCATGCTTGAACTGCAGAAGCCTGATGGCAGTTTCCCGCGCAAATACCGCGACGACCATAGCGATGTGGACGCCTCGGCAGGCAGCACGCCAAGTGCCACCAGCACACTCGTCATGGGCTATAAATACTTTGGCGATAAGCGTTACCTCACAGCTGCCAAGCGCACCGTGGACTATCTTGAGAAAAACATCATTGCCCCATCTGATTATTTCTCATCAACGCTCGATGCCAACTGTGAGGACAAGGAGGCTGCAATCAGTGCCGTTACCGCCACATACTACATGGCGATGGTCACAAAAAAAGCCGAGCGCCAACATTATATCGACCTCTGCCAGAAAGCGACTTATTTCGCCCTCTCATGGTACTACCTTTGGGACGTTCCTTTCGCTCAAGGTCAGATGCTCGGAGATCTTGGTTTCCATAGTCGCGGTTGGGGTAATGTTAGTGTCGAGAACAACCACATCGATGTTTTCGTTTTCGAGCTGGCACATATCGCTCGCTGGCTATCAAGTGTAACCAACGAACAACGCTTTGCCAAGGTTTGCGACATCATTGAGTCTAGCCTTAACCAGCTCCTGCCTACACCTGAGCGCCTATGCGGAATTGGAGTGCCTGGTTTCAATCCCGAGGTCGTACAGCACACAACCTGGGACTACGGACGCAACGGAAAAGGTTTCTACAACGATATCTTTGCGCCAGGCTGGACAATTGCATCACTTTGGGAACTTTATTCACCCAACCGTACACACGATTTTCTCGTACATTAATAATTATTCTAAGATAGGATCAGTATTATAAAAGGAACTGATGAGCCACGATACTATCATCATTCGCGGTGCGCGCGAGAACAACCTTAAGGACATTTCCTTAGAGATTCCCAAGCACCAAATCACGGTATTCACAGGCGTCAGCGGCTCAGGCAAGAGTTCGCTGGTGCTTGACACCATTGCAGCTAAGTCGCGTCGCGAGTTGAATGATACCTTTCCCACATTCGTACAGCAGTACCTACCCAAGTACGGCCGTCCTCATGTGGACGCCATCGAGAATCTGCCCATAGCCATTGTCATAGACCAGAAGAAGCCCGCCAACAATTCACGTTCCACCGTTGGCACATACACCGACATCGCCGCATTGCTACGCCTGCTGTTCTCACGCGTAGGACAGCCTTTCGTCGGTTATGCCGAATCATTCAGTTTCAACCACCCTGAAGGCAGCTGTCCGCGCTGCAACGGATTAGGTGAAATCCGCGAACTGGATATCCACAAACTTGTGGACTTCGACAAGAGCCTCAACGATGAAGACACCATCCACTATATCGCTTTCGGGAAGGGCGGTTGGCGATGGATCCGCTATGCTCATAGTGGGCTCTTCGACCTTGACAAGAAAATCAAGGACTATTCTCCTGAGGAACTGGACCTCTTCCTCAACAGCCCTCAGATACGCCTTAAGAACCCACCTGCCAATTGGCCGAAGACGGCCAAGTACGAGGGGTTGATTCCACGTATGTACCGCAGCATTATCAACAGCGAGGAAGGGTTGTTGCACGCAGCCGTACTTAACCCGATGTTGCGTATGGGCACCTGTCCTGATTGTGGTGGCTCGCGACTTTGCAAAAGAGTGCTTCAGTGCAGAATACAACTTTTGAATATTGCCGAAGCCTCAGCCTTGAGCATCACGTGCCTGAACCGTTGGATTCAAGACATCGAGTCACCACTGGCTGCAGACCTCAAGACTGCCATCAGCGCACGTCTGACTGCTTTGGAGGAGATTGGGTTGGGATACCTAAGCCTCGACCGCGCTGTTGGCACGCTCTCCGGAGGCGAAGCACAACGCTGTAAGATAGCCAAATACATAAATTCGTCGCTCTCCGACGTGCTGTACATCTTAGACGAGCCCAGCGTTGGACTGCACAACCGAGATATTGAGTTAATGAAGCATAGTGTGCGACGCCTACGCGATGCGGGCAACACAGTCCTTCTTGTAGAGCATCACCGCGAGATGATAGGTATAGCCGATCACATTGTAGACATGGGACCCGGTCCTGGTATCGACGGTGGCAGAATTGTGTTCCAAGGAACCTACGAAGAATTATTGAAGAGCAGCACTGCTACAGGAGAGGCTTTGAAAAAAGTGAAAAATGAAAGAGTGAACTTTCGGAGCAGCGAGTGTAATCAAGCGTCCTTGAATAGCCGAGTCGTGACGAAAGTCAGCAAAGCTAAAAGTGAAAAATACGAGTTAAATGATTCTGCTGAAACTAATTCTTATTCTTCTCATGAAGGCGGAACAGACCATCTATCATTATTTACTCTGAAAAACGCTACGCTTCACAACCTGCGCAATATCACAGTAGACTTGCCGTTACACAGCCTCACCGTAATAGCAGGCGTTGCAGGATCGGGCAAGAGCTCTCTTATGGAATGCTTCCGCCGCACCTATCCTGAGCCTCAAGACATTATATACATCAGCCAGAAGGACATCGGTGTCAGTCTGCGCTCCACCCCTGGCACGTACATGGACGTAGCCTCGGACATACGCAAAATCTTTGCTCGCAAACATAAGTTGAAAGAGAGTTATTTTACCTTCAATGGTGCCGGAGCATGCCCCGTGTGCGGTGGCAAGGGTGTCATCATCAGTGAAATGGCTTTTATGGATAATATCGAAACTGTATGCGATGCTTGCGGCGGTCTTAGGTTTAATAAGGAGGCGCTGGGGTATAGAATAGAAGCCCCTAATCCTCGGAAGGGTGAAGAACCAACCAGCTTGCCTATGTCCCTCGCCGCGGGACCACAGGGGGCTATAAATATTGCCGAGGTTTTTGACTTAAGTGTACGTCTTGCCAGCAATTTCTTTCGCGGCACTGTAATCGAGGAAAAGTTAAGGCCGTTAATGCGCGTAGGCCTTGGATACCTGCACCTCAACCAGGCTCTCTCCACCCTGTCGGGTGGCGAGCTCCAGCGATTAAAGATGGCGTCGCAACTGGGCGAGCGAGGAAAGATATTCATAATCGACGAACCCACCGATGGTCTTCACCTGAAAGATATAAGTCGCATCATCAACCTCTTCCACGAACTCGTAGCTGAAGGCAACAGCGTCTTTGTCATCGAGCATAATACCGATGTAATACGTGCTGCCGACCATATAATAGAGCTCGGTCCAGGTGCCGGCGAGAAGGGCGGTCAGATAATCTTTGAAGGCACGCCCGCGCAGATGAAGGCATGTGCTAAATCTATTACTGCCCCATACCTATAATCCCCCCACTTCTTATGTCACACCTATTACATCTTATATAATAATACATCACTAAACATGCATCGTCTTCCACTTCTCGTTCGTATTGTAATAGCTATCGCCTTAGGCGTTCTCCTCGGACGCCTGTTGCCTGAATGGTTTGTAGCCATCTTCACTACATTCAATGCCCTATTCTCGGCTTTGTTGAAGTTCATCATTCCGCTAATTATCCTTGGGTTGGTAATGCCCGCCATAGCCGATATAGGCCGTTCGGCAGGGCGTATGCTACTGATTACTGTAGCTATAGCCTATGGTAGCACGGTGCTGTCCGGTCTGTTTTCATACGGCATTTCAAGCACGGTATTTCCACACCTCATCACACCAGCCACATCTGTTGCAGCTTTCGAAACGGGCAAAAGCATCATAGAACCATATTTTACCATCGCCGTGCCGCCAATCTTCGATGTTATGAGCGCACTGGTGCTGGCATTCATCGGAGGCATAGGTATGGCCTACATTTCCTTACCACGCTTTCACGAGCTCGCACACGAGTTCAAGGTTTTGGTAGAGAAGACTATAGCCGCAGTCATCATACCACTGTTGCCGCTATACATCTTCGGCATCTTCTTGGATATGACACGCACTGGGCAAGCCTGGCACATCATGGTGACCTTTGCTGCAATCATAGGCGTGATATTCGCCATGCACATAGCCCTGTTACTAACGCAGTATTGCATCGCCGGCATCATCGTCCGCCGCAATCCCTTGCGTCTGCTGGCCACCATGCTGCCCGCATATTTCACGGCTCTGGGCACCAGCAGCTCGGCTGCTACCATACCCGTAACCCTACGCCAAGCCATCAAGATGGGTGTGAGCGAAGACATCGCCGGTTTCTCCATTCCTTTGTGTGCGACCATACACATGAGCGGCTCATGCATGAAGATAACAGCCTGCGCCGTAGCCCTGATGCTAATGCAGAGCATTCCGTTCACCACACCGATGTTTGTCGGCTTCGTCATGATGCTCGCTATCATTATGGTAGCATCACCCGGTGTGCCTGGTGGAGCCATTATGGCCGCGCTGGGCGTACTATCGTCTATGCTGGGGTTCGGCGAACAGGATTGTGCTTTGATGATTGCCCTTTACATTGCCATGGACAGCTTCGGCACTGCCTGTAATGTTACTGGCGATGGTGCCATAGCCTTGGTCGTGAACCGCTTGCGCCCCACCGGCTCAACAGCATCAATTAGCTAATAAATGTTAAGGTTTTACCTAAATCGATACAACTTATTGAAAAAGTTCGTATAATTACGCAGATTTTTAATCAAAACCCTACGATTATGAAACATTTTTCACTCCTTCTGTTAGCTTTAACAGCCTTATTTACACCTATTTCCGCACAAACTGTGCGCACAAAGTACCTGAGCACAAGTTCACAGACTCTTAACGTAAGTGAACTGCAGAAAACTGACCAGTCCGTACAGCTTAGCCGTATACTGTTCGCAGGCTACAATTCCATTTGTCTGCCTATGACTCTTAGCGCTGCTCAGTTGCAGGAAGCTGCCCCTGATGTTCGCGTTGAGCGCTTCACGGGCATGCGTCAGGAGGGCGACGCGCTGAACCTCTTATTTGTAGACTGCACCGACGAAGGTATCGAGGCTGGTGTGCCTTATCTTATCTTCTCGCCCAAAATGCAGTACCTGCGCGCCTACAGCACGAAAGCCGATGGCGTGAGCACACAGCTTCGCAATGTCACCATGAGCGATGCCGCCGGCAACCGCATAACCTTCGGCAGCCGTTGGGAATCAGTGCAGAGCATAGGTCGTTATGGTATCCCCGCCAAGCAGGAAACCGAAGTGCTTGAAAGCATTCTCACACGCACCGATGGCGAACAGACCTTCCTGCCTACACGCTGTGGCTTCGACTGGGAAGCGCAGGCTCCTACGGCTACCAAGCTCCTCATCAAGCATGTAGCAACGGCAGATGCCGACCGCATTGCCAACCTCAAGGCCAGCAATGATATCGTCGACATCTACGACACCTCCGGTCAGCTCGTTCGCAAGAATGTCCGTACCGGCGAAGCTCTCAAGAGCCTGCCACGAGGCATCTACGTGATTGGTTCTGATAAAGTAGTAGTGAAATAGTTACGACAACGGCCCGCGATTGCGGGCCGTTTTTCTTTTATAGTTCTATCTGATACTTGGACAGCAGGTCATACAATTTCTGCTGCGTTTGTTCACGGAAGCGCTGCGAAGCGGGTGAATCAGGATCCTCGGGGCGATGCTGCAGGGCTTTCCTGATAGGTTCAAAATCGAATAGGTAACGACGTGCCTCATTATCAAGGCAGTGCTCGGTAAATCGTTCCCAAATATATTCGATAGCCTGCTCCGACGGATGCAACATGTCCGAGCCATAGAAACGGTAGTCGCGTAGCTCGTCAAGCACTATCTCATAAGCCGGGAAATAACAAACTTGCTCAGGACGCTTTCTGCAAAGCTCATCAACTGCAAGCAACAGTGTAGCCTTCGACAGTCGGCTCTCATGAAAACCATACTTTGAATAGCGATAAGGCGACACCGTGAGAACTACTTGAGCACGGGGGAACAGACTGCACACCTTATCCAATGCCTTTACGCACTCCTCTATACTCATCTCCTGCTCGCTAAACTCGGCCTGCGGACGTTTGTGACAGTTGCCAACAACCATCTCAGCTGAATTTCTGACATAATACCGATCCGTTCCTAACGTAATAATTAATGTGTCGGGGTTCCACTCCACGAGTTTTCCCCTTGCCGACACCAAGCCTGCCTTACACGCCTCGCGCGATGAGGCATTGAACGAGCTGTCAGTAAGCCAGCAATGCCAACGGTGATCCTCATCTTCGAAATAGAGGTCATCGCTCAAGAGGTCTTGTCTAAACACCTCCAGAATACTTTGCGGATTATACAGCACGCCGAAGGGATTTACCAATGCAGGCAAACCACTCTCGCGCATCTTAGCTCCGACATGTTGAGCGAAGCATGAACCGATAAAGGCTATGCGGCTCCTAATAGTGACTGGTCGCAGAAGCGACGGTATTTCTACTTGAGTTTGCAGTTTCATTGCTGCAAAGATACATATTATTAGTGAGGAAGTGAAAGAGAAACGGTAAAAAATGATGTAATCCCCAAAAACTTTAAGCTTTACGCTCAAACATATTCGCTTTTTTTCAAAAAAGGAGTCCATACTTTAAACTTTTATGTACCTTTGCACCGAAAAACTAACAATAGGATGGTTCAAGACTCAAAAGATTATCCTCTCTTAGAGCATATCGATACTCCCGAACAACTACGACAGCTACCTCTGGAACAGCTGCCACAGGTGTGCGACGAGCTACGACGCATGATCATCAACGAGGTGGCCGACAATCCCGGACACTTCGCTTCAAGTCTTGGCGTCGTGGAACTAACGGTGGCTCTACATTACGTTTACAATACACCCTACGACCGCATACTATGGGATGTGGGCCATCAGGCCTACGGGCACAAAATCCTTACAGGCCGCCGCGATGCCTTCGCCACAAATCGTAGGTTCGGAGGTATAAAGCCATTCCCCTCACCCGAGGAAAGCGAGTATGATGCATTCACCGCAGGGCATGCGTCAAACAGCATAAGTGCCGCTCTCGGCATGGCTTTGGCTGCAAAGGCTCACGACGAGACCGACCGCCACGTTGTGGCCGTCATTGGAGATGGTGCCATGAGTGGAGGACTGGCCTTCGAAGGCCTCAACAACGCAGCCAACACGCCCAACGATGTACTCATCATCCTCAACGACAACAACATGAGCATTGACCGCAGCGTAGGAGGAATGAAGAGCTTGCTGCATAAGCTTCAGACCAATCCAATCTACAACCGCCTCCGTTACAAGGCTTCGCAAAAGCTGCTTTCATGGGGATGGATGAGTGAAGCGCGCAAGAAAAGCATACTGCGTTTCAACAATTCGTTGAAGAGTTTCCTCAACCACCAGCAGAATATGTTCGAGGGTATGGATATCCGCTATTTCGGACCCGCCGACGGGCACGACGTGATCGACCTCGTCAAAACGCTGCGCATCATCAAGGATATGTCAGGGCCTAAGCTCCTGCACATTCACACCATTAAAGGAAAGGGATTTGAACCGGCTGAGCAAGGTGGAGCACTATGGCACGCGCCGGGTAAGTTCGACCCCCATACGGGAGCCCTAATACGCAGCGACGAAAGTGGTCTGCCGCCTAAGTTCCAGGATGTATTCGGTCACACATTATTAGAACTCGCGCGCGTAAACCAGCGTATAGTGGGCGTCACACCGGCAATGCCTACTGGCTGCTCTATGAACATCATGATGGAGGCCATGCCTGAACGCGCTTACGACGTAGGCATCGCCGAGGGACATGCCGTGACATTCTCGGCAGGCATGGCTAAGGATGGTCTTGTACCTTTCTGCAACATATACAGTTCTTTCGCCCAGCGCGCTTTCGACAATATCATTCACGATGTGTGTATCTCAAGGTTGAACGTAGTGCTCTGCCTCGACCGCGCCGGACTCGTGGGCGAGGACGGTCCCACACACCATGGGGCTTTCGACCTGGCATACCTTCGTCCTATACCAAATATCGTCGTTGCAGCGCCTATGGATGAGCACGAACTGCGTCACCTCATGTTCACAGCTCAACAGCCCGACTGCGGACCTTTTGCCATACGCTATCCTCGCGGACGCGGTTCTCAACCTGACTGGCAATGTCCTATGCATGCACTGCCTATAGGACGCGGACGCCGTCTTAAGGAAGGTACTGATGTTGCCGTCCTCACACTCGGACCCATCGGTGTCACGGCCTGCAAGGTCATACGTCAACTGCAAACCGAGAACCCCGATCTCTCCATAGCTCACTACGATATGCGCTACCTCAAGCCTCTCGACGACCTCCTCCTCACAGAGGCCGCCACTCGCTGCCAGCGTATCGTGACAATAGAGGATGGAGTACGAACGGGAGGATTCGGTTCTGCCGTCCTCGAATGGCTTGCCGACCACCGCATCAACCGCCCCGTCACTCGTCTCGGACTCCCTGACCGTTTCGTAGAACATGGTTCTATAACCGAACTACATCATTTATGTGGCTTAGATGCAGAAGGCATAAAGCGGGCCATTCTCCAATAACAGCTTTTTCTCCTTAATAGTAAAACACGGAAATATGAAGATCATCATAGCCGGAGCTGGGGCAGTAGGTTCACACCTCGCAGCTCTCCTCTCACAAGAGAACCACGACATAGTTCTCATCGATCCCGACGAGCAGAAACTCGCCACTGCAACCGATGGCCTCGATGTGATGACCCTCAACGTCTCACCCACAAGCATCAGCGGTCTCAAGGAAGCTGGCACTCAGCTGGCAGACCTCTTCATTGCCGTGACGCCCTCCGAGACAAGGAACATGACATGCTGTATGCTTGCTCATTCCCTTGGAGCAAAGAAGACCGTGGCCCGTATCGACAACGAGGAATACCTTGTGCCCAAAAACACAGAGTTCTTCACTCACATGGGTATAGGCTCCATGATTTATCCTGAAGTGCTCGCTGCACAGGAGATAGTTGACGGTGTCCGACGCTCATGGGTGAGGCAATGGTGGGAGGTACACGATGGAGCCCTCATCATACTAGGCATAAAGCTGCGCGAAGAGGCTGCAGCACTCTACGGACAAAAGCTCAAAGATCTCTGTCCTCCTGACGCACCTTACCATATCGTCGCCATCAAACGAGGCGACGACACCATCATCCCTGGCGGCTTCGATGAGCTCAAGCTTGGCGACATAGCTTATTTCATGACCAAGAAACTCAACGTGCCCAACATCCGTCAGCTCGTAGGCAAAGAGAGCTACCCTGATGTCAAGCGACTGATGATAATGGGTGGCGGAAGGATTGCCGTTCAGACTTGTCACCTACTGCCCGACTACATGGATGTCAAGCTCATTGAGCGCGACGCTGAACGTTGCCGTAAGCTTGCCGAGTTGCTCGAGAACGAGAACGTACTTATCATCAATGGCGATGGTCGCGACACACAACTGCTCAACGAAGAGGGCATACGCCAGACTCAGGCTTTCTGCGCTCTCACGCCCGACACCGAAACAAATATTCTCGCATGCCTGGCTGCCAAACGTATGGGAATACGAAAGACGGTGGCCCTCGTCGAGAATACCGAATACATCACCATGGCCGAGAAATTGGACATCGGCACCATCATCAACAAGAAAGCCATTGCAGCAAGTCGTATCTATCAGATGATGCTCGCAGCAGATGTCGCCAGCGTAAAGAGCCTGACCATTGCCGATGCCGATGTTGCCGAGTTCGATGCTGTTGAGGGAGCTCTCGTCACAAAGAAACCTGTCATGAAGCTAAACCTTCCCAAGGGCATTACCATTGGCGGCGTTGTACGCAATGGCGAGGGCATCCTCGTCAACGGTAGCACACAGATACAGCCTGGCGACCGCGTCGTAGTGTTCTCACGAACCGCCCTCTTCCATGACCTAGACCATTTCTTCCGCCGCCCCTCCAACCCCCTCACTTCCCTCTTCCATTAACCCCAACACTAATTAATCATCAATCATCGCTTCAATTGAGCTCCTTCAGCTACATTTAATTCATTAACTCGTCTAAATTAACAGACACTTTTAACCTCATCTAAATTATCAACATCTCAAATTAACCATGCTTTTCAACAACCATCGGAGCCACAAAGCCCAGCGTTTCAACATTGGCTCCCCTCGCACCACATTCCATCGTTTCTGCCGCCGTGGTTATGCCGCCTTCGCCAGCCTCCATCGCGAGGTAAGCATTGGCATTCTCACCGTGGCAACACTCGCCAGCGTCAACCTGCCCAAGGTTCAGGCCTCCAATGTTACCCTTTCCTCTTCTGATACCCGCGTCACAACACCCGAGGGCTCTCCTGAAGGCATCATAGACGAGCACGACCTCTCTACAGTATCCGTTACCGGCACTCTCTCACCGTTGGCTACTCTGCAATCTGCGCGCATTGTCAACACCATAACCTCGCAACAAATCCAGGCTGCGGCGGCGCAGACCATCAACGACATTCTTAAGTTAGCCGTCGGCGTTGACGTCCGACAACGAGGCGGCTTTGGTATTCAAACGGACATCTCCATCGATGGGGGCACCTTCGATCAGATTACGATCCTTCTTAATGGCGTCAACATCACCTCACCTCACACAGGCCATCTCGCGGCCGATTTCCCTGTAAGCCTTTCAGACATTGAGCGCATCGAGATTCTCGAAGGTGCAGCCTCACGAGTCTATGGCGCTTCTGCCTTTGGAGGGGCTATCAATATTGTCACAAAAAGTCCGCACCAATCTTATAAGGCATTGCTTTCCAATAAGAGCGGGAAACTCTTAACCTTGGACGCCGGAGCCCACGGCGGCAGCTACGCGACCTTCGGTGGCGATGCCCGATTGGCAATCAGCAAAGCAAGTACCTCTCTTGCAGAAGGAGTTTGGTGCGGTTCCCTGTCCGCCACCTATCAACGCTCCGATGGCGCTACCGTCAACTCAGACTTCAGTCGTGGCAACGCTTACCTGCGCAGCGTCTACGATGCGTCCGACTTCACCATCGACTTACAAGCCGGCTACAGCCAGAAGAGTTACGGAGCAAACACGTT
Source organism: Bacteroidaceae bacterium (assembly GCA_016286165.1). Taxonomy (GTDB): domain Bacteria; phylum Bacteroidota; class Bacteroidia; order Bacteroidales; family Bacteroidaceae; genus Physcousia. Next base: position 50,666 of record JAEESE010000010.1, read on the forward strand.
CTATTCTGCGGCATATCCTAACCAGTATGAACGCAACACCCGCATCATAACCTCTCTCGGAGCAGAGACCAAAGGACGCCTGCGCCTCCGTCCAGAGATATATTGGAACCGCCTCTACGATAACTTCGAACTCATCCGCAACACCACCACTGGAGAGAATTTCCACCGCAGCGATGTACACGGGGCACGCCTCACTGCAAGCCTCGCATGGCTTGCCGGTCGCACATCCATAGGCGCTGACGTACGCGAAGAAGGCATCTACAGCACCTCCCTCGGTCATACCCTCACCAATCCTAAGCATTCCGCCCCCCTGCATTCCGCACCCATGCATCCCGCACCCTTGCATTCCGCCCCCATGCGTCTCGCCCCCATGCGTCTCGCCCCCATGCGTCTCGCCGCCGGCGGTTTGCCCGCCGGCACCTCTTACACCCATCACGACAGCCGCACTAACCTCAGCTTCAACGTAGAGCACACCGTCCTCCTCTCCCAGTTCACCCTCAGCGCGGGCCTCCTTGCCAACATGAACACCCGCTTCGACAGCCACCTCCAGTTCTATCCTGGGGTTGACATGTCCTATCGCCCATCATCCAGCTGGCGCATCTTCGCCTCCTACAACAAAGGTTTCCGCCTTCCCACCTTCACCGATCTCTACTACAAATCACCTACGCACGAAGGTAACCAAGGCATGCGTGCCGAAGAGAGCCACAGTTTCCAACTCGGTTTCCAAAACAACTATCAACTATCAACTGTCAACTATCAACTCCAGGCAAAAGCCTTCTACCATCGTGGCACTAACATGATCGACTGGGTTATGTACTCTGCCGACGATGTCTTCCACAGTGCCAACTTCAACCTCGACAACATGGGCATTTCAACCCATGTCAGCTGTCAACTGTCGACTGTCAACTGCCAGCTATCCTACGCCTTCATACACCAGCACCGCCGTGATGCTTCACCCATTTACAAGTCCAACTACGCCATGGAGTATCTGCGCCACAAAATAGTTGCTTCACTCGACCACCCCATCTTCGTCCGCAAAGCTCCAACCAACTCAGGAAAAGCGAGGAATAAGGCTCTCACTGCCTGCTGGACCCTCAGATGGCAAGACCGCATGGGCAGTTATATTCTCTACACCGATGCCAAGTCCACCGGTCAGCTTGTGTCTTACAAGCCATATGCCACACTCGACCTCAAGATACGATGGAGTGAACCTCATTACGAATTATGGGTAGAAGGCACGAACCTCACCAATCACCGTTATTACGATCTCGGCAACATTCCCCAACCAGGTCTCATCATCCTTGCAGGCACACGTGTACTACTATAGGAATGGACTTTTCGAAACCAATTTTAATGAATTTTTTAACTGCCACATCATAAAGCTATCGCAATATCTTAAATTCAGTTAATATATTACCACGCAAAACAGCTCTTTGTTAAAAGATATTAAGCTAAGGTAAATTAATCGTGTTCTCTTTGTATTTTTTAATAGAAACAAAGTATCTTTGCAGTGTCTTTTTAGGCCGTATTGTGCCAATATCTTACGTAACTAGTTCACTCTCACAACAACTCAAGAGATATGAAGTATAGGAAAACACTTCGGACAATCATTTCAGCCGCCCTCATGTTATGCATGAATTCCGTGACTGCGTCCGCACAGACATTCGTCGTGAAGAACAACTTGCTCTACGACGCAACGCTAACACCCAATCTCGGCTTTGAAGGTGCCGTAGCTCCTCGTTGGACTATAGGTCTCAATGGTGGTTTCAACCCCTGGAAGCATCCCTATAGCGACAAAGAGAAGCAGTTGCGACACGTCTTCATCTCACCTGAAGCACGTTATTGGTTCTGCTCCACGTTCGCCGGTCACTTCATCGGCATGAACGCTGCTTACAGTCACTTCAACATTGCCAAGCAGGGCAAGCCACTCAGCTGGCTCTACAAGGACATCGACGCCCATCGCTATCAGGGCGACATGGTTGCCGCCGGAGCTTTCTACGGCTACTCATGGATCTTGTCCAACCGTTGGAGCCTTGAAGCAGAGATTGGCGCCGATGTAGGCTATGCATGGTGGAAGAAATACCCGTGTGCACACTGCGGTGTCGAGATCGAGAAGACCAGCAAGCCTTTCGTAATGCCGAAGGCTGGTATCAACATTGTCTTCAACATTAAATAATCTACGCATCCACGCGCGTACATTATATTATATATAAGTATTCATACAACCGATATCATACGAAGCAACGATATGAAAAAGTTGACAATCATAGCTGCAGCACTACTCACTGCCGGCGCAGCAAGCGCTCAGCAGCCCACGGTAACCACCGAGAACCGTATGGGTGAGCTCATCGTGCATTACACCACACCGCTTAAGCAGCCCAGCCTCGACTATGCAACCATCCTCACGCCCATGCTCTGCGGACAGACAGACACTCTCCGTCTTGAGCCTTATGTGGTGCGCGGACGTCGCAATGCCAAGAAGCTGAAGCGCTACATTGCTCTCAACCACCTCGGCGAGGTGCCCGAATATATGCCCGCCAAGGAAGCCCCCGAGACCATTGAAGGCACTTTCACCGTGCCCATCAGCAAATATCCTTGGGCTGCCAAGGGTCCTCTGACTTTCGCCACCCAGACCGAATGCGAGGGTTGCTGCAAGAGCGAGATAGTGGACTTCAGCCAGTCCAACCCATTCGCCTACAAGGTGCCGTTTGCACCCATCTACGGTTTCGTACCCGACAACACAGGTAAGGCAGGCGCCCTCGAGAAGGACTTCCCCGTGCTCGAGCACATCAGCAAGTACCGTCCATACGACAACTCACGCATCCTGCGCAAGGAGAAAGGTGCTCTCTATGTGCACTTCCCGCTCGACAAGATCACTCTGCGTCGCGACTTCCGCGACAACGACTGGCGTCTTGACCGCATCTGCGACATCACCAGCCAGATCATGGCCGATAGCACATCCAATGTGCAGAAGATTCAAATCATCGGTATGGCCTCCATCGAAGGCACCGTGGATCACAACCACTGGCTCGCCCAGGGTCGTGGCAAGGCTCTTAAGGATTATGTCCGCAAGCAGGTTCCTTCTGTCACCGACGCTATGTTCGACGTTGCCGACGGCTGTGAGGCTTGGAGCGAGTTCCGCGACCAGCTCAACGACGTGCGTCTCCTCAAGCAGGGCCAGCGCCTCGATGCTAAGGCTCTCGGTGTAGAAGCCTATGACCTCAGCCTCACCGACGAAGACCTCGCACAGATTACCGTTGAGGAAATCGACAAGTGCATCAACATCATTGACACAGAGTCCAACCTCGACCGTCGTGAGAAACTCGTACGCCAGCTCAACGGTGGCAAGACATACCGCTTCATGCAGCGCACCCTTCTTGCCGACCAGCGTAACTCCGGTTACCTCCGCATCTACTGGGATTACATCCCCGACGAGGCAGCCAAGCGTATCAACGCCGCCATCGAACTTATGCAGAAGGGCGACTACGCAGCAGCTCTCCCACGCCTCATGGCAGAGAAGAATGACCCGCGCGCATGGAATGCCATCGGTTGCTGCCAGGCTATGACCGGCAACGAGGCTGAAGCCATCAACTGGTTCAAGAAGGCCGTGGAGCAGGGCAATCAGGACGCTGTCAAGAACCTCCAACAGTTGCAATAAGCCACAACATTAAATACAATAAAACAAAGTAGACAAAACTTTAAGAGAGAAACAAACCAAATTATTAATTAACCCTTTTTATTAACAAATCAATTTACAAATGAAAAAGTATCTTGTATTTGGAATCATGGGTGCTCTCGCACTCGGATTCACCGCTTGCTCCTCAGAGGAGGAAGTGGCTGCTAACCCCACCTTCGACGGCAAGGCTGTGAAGACTGAGTTCGCTCTCAACCTCCCCAGCAAGCTCGCTACCCGTCAGCAGATTGCTGTCACTCAGGACGACGGCAGCTTCCGTGGCATCAACGAGCTCTATGTAGCTCCCTTCGCAACTGCTAAGCAGGCTGACCTGAACCCCGTCAAGGCTACCGACGTTAAGGCTGGCGACATCACCCTGGCTACCTTCACAGCTTTCGACCACGCTGCTGCTCAGGACAAGTGGTACAACGACATCACCGTACCCGTTGGAACCAACGCTTTCCTCGTGTATGCTAAGCCGACTGTTAATGGTACTGACGCTCAGAACGGCAAGCTCACCATGAGCGCTACTGATCCCTTCGCAGCTCTTTCAGACCTCAAGTTCGAGCTCGCTCCCATCGACGAGACTTATGACATCGCTACCGAAGGTCAGGCTATCACCGACGCTCTCACAGCTCTCGCTGCTACCGAAGGTGTTCCTTCTGCAGGTGTTGCTGCTTGCAAGTGGAGTGAAGTTCAGGCTGCTGACAACCAGCTCTATGCTGAGCTCTATGCAAACTTCGCTAGCCTCAAGGCCGGTTCCGCTACCGACGTTAAGGCTTACCTCGAGACTCAGCTGAAGCCCGCCCTCCTCAAGAACACTGGCGACGCTACCAACGGTATCGACGTTAAGCTCGCTGCTGCTGTCGAGACAGCTATCGCTGCTATCCCCGCCACATTCCCGAAGGCTGGTATTCCTGACGGTGCTGCTGTTCTGAAGTGCGAGAATGGTGTATTCAGCTTCGTTACCTCTGACTTCATCACTGGTGAGAAGTGGGGTGCTAACGCATTCACTTATCCCGCAGAGCTCTGGTATGTTGCTAACACCGGTATCCGCGCTGACAATGCAATCCAGTCAACCAATGTTGGTACTCAGAAGTGGAACGAGTTCATCGGCACCGCTTACAACAGCGCTAACACAATGGTTAAGGCCAGCACTCAGTCTGTAGCTCTCGTTAATCCTCTCCAGTATGGTGTTGCTAACCTCGAGACAAAGATCAAGTTCGAAGCTCCTAACCTCGTTGTTACAAAGACTGTCGTTGAGAATCAGGCTACTGGCGTTACCACAGAAGAGACTGTTGAGTCTGTTGACGTAACAAAGCTCACCCTCAATGGTATCCTCGTTGGCGACCAGAAGAATGTTAACTGGCAGTTCAAGCCCGCAGCTGACGCTAGCGCAGTTGTTGTCTATGACACCGACCTCATCAAGAAGACCTTCGACGCTACTGACTTCCAGACCGCTTCTCAGACTCTCGTTCTCGAGACCGAGGAGACTCAGGAATTTGTTAACGTTGCTCTTGAGTTCATTAACGAGACTGGTGCTGCATTCACAGGTAAGGACGGTATCGTTCCCGCTGGTGCTAAGTTCTACCTCATCGGTAAGCTCGACATCTCTGCAGCTGGCAAGAACTGGACAACCGAGACCACTGGCAACAAGAAGCTGATCTTCGAGCAGGACTTCAAGACCATTGCTAAGTTCCTCATCAAGAAGCTTCAGGGCACTGCTTACAACACTATTCCTGACCTCCGCTCACCGAAGCTCGAGCTCGGTCTGAGTGTTGACCTCGAATGGCAGGCTGGTTACGAGTTTGACCTCACTGTTGAATAATTCAACATCATCACATTCATATCCTGCGCCCGGGGCCACGTGCCTCAGCGCCCGACCTCGGGCGCAGGCTTTTTAAAAAACTTTTCTTTACAACAATTTTCCTCCTTTAAGGCAAGCTACAACGACGTAGCCCCCGAAACTAAATATTTCTAAGATAATGAAACGAAACTGGAAGAGAAACGCCCTCATCGTATGCTGTCTGTCCGCCCTCGCGCTGAATCAGACCGCCTGCAGTGTCATCGACGAAGACACCGACGATTGCCGTGCCGAGTATGATGCCACTTACGAGCTCCACCTCATCACCAACGAGGAGCACGAGATTAACCGTGTGCTGGGCGATGGCTCCGAAGTCGCCATGCCACTCCGCAATGAAATCGCCGATGCACTCCGCGAACACCTTAAGGATGTCTTCGGCTACAAGGGACGCGATCTCGACCTCTCGTTCTATGACCTTAATGGCTTCCTGGCACGCACACACCAGGAAGAGCACAACATGGAAGGCCAACCCGTGAAGCACGTCTATCTCTCACTGCCCGTAGGCGAGTATCGTCACGTAGCCGCCGCCAATATCAAAGACAATGGCGAGGCGTCGTTCTACAGATACGACCAGAACTGGCATGAAGCAGCCCTCAAGCTCTCGCTCGACGGACCGGCTCCCCTCTTCGACGGCAGCTTTACGCCCTCATTCGGATTCCCGTGGCAGGAAGGCATTGACCGCGACCTGCCCTCCGACTATATCCCCGCTACATCCGTAGGCAGCATGCGCACTGGCATGTTCACCGGACGTCGCGACCTCATCTCACCCTCATACGGTTCCTATAAGGAATACAACGAACTGAAGGTGCGCAACGAGTACACCTTCACACAACCTCTCTACATCGCCAACAGCGCCGCAGCAATCATCCTCGATCCTCGCTCGGCTAAGTTCTCTGATGTTCAGGTTTTCACCACCGGCTTTGCAACACGTTTCACGCCGGCTGATAGTGTATACCACTTCGACGAGCTCCCCTTGGTTAAGGCTGAGACCGTCAAACTCAACAATACTCCTTGGATGTGCTTCTGCACAGTCAACTTCCCCTCACGCGAAGCTAACCGCCAGCAGTCTATGGCTCCCACACGTGCCGATGTCAGAATGGGATTGGACAACAGCGACAACCCACCCTATCGCATCGATACCGATGAGCCTTTCCTCTATGAGGATTGTGGCAAGAACATCTGGCGCTATGAAGTATACGTGAAGCTGAAGGACGCGAAGGAGAGCGTAACACGTACAGTGCTCAATATCCGTCACCCGCTGCGTGCCGGACAGCTTAAGATCATCAAGGCTTACATCGACGACCAGGGTGTCATCCGTCTCTACGATACCGAGCTTGGCGTTGCCGTTGACCTCCAGTGGCAGACAGGCTGGATCTTCAACCCAGTGATTGGGTAAAATTAGATTAAAGATTAAGGATTAAAGATTAGGGGTTGATACCAATCTTAAGTCTGGGAAAAAATAGTCATAGAAATCAATAAATTATTCTTCAATTTTCAATATTTCATTTGATTATGAAGACAAAGCACTATATATGGTCAATCCTCTTGTTGGCAATGCCCGTTCTCAGCGGCTGTGCCGACACAGATGGTGAATTCACATCCAGCGAGGAGAGCACGACAAAGAACATGTTCATGGCTCTCACACTGAAGAATCCAGCTCTCAAGACTCGTCAGTCGACCGCTGTAACTCAGGCCGACGAAAAAGCAGACGGTTCACATTTCCGTGGCATTTCCGATCTCGTCATCCTGCCCTTCTCGGCGGGCCCGACCGGTTCGGATTGCATCGCAGCGGGTGATGTTGTATTAGGCGGTAAAATCGGCGTTGACGAGACTCTCGCCGACCTTTACCACGATGCAGCCGGCACAAAAGGCTCGCCCAACGATAAGTATTATCTTGAGGTTCCCTTGAAGCTTGGTACCAACGCGTTCCTCGTGTACGGACGTGCCACAGGTACCAACACCGACCTCGCAGGCAAGCAGGCCAATGGCATTCTGGCTAAGACAGAAGGCACAAAGGCTGGTGACTTCACCTACAGCCCCGTGCCCATGGTGGAGACTATTGCTACTGGCAAGGCTGCAGGTGCTGCCGGTGATGCCATCATCACTTACCTCAACACTATCTTCAATGCCAACTGGGCTGACAGAACCAATTATCCTGCTCTCTACGGTGTCTATCCGATGGTTCAAAGCATGCAGGCTGGTTCCTCTGCTAACGTTCTCGCTTTCCTGAACAGAGTTTACGAGTTGTTGCTTCCCGCACGCGCTACCGCTTATGTAGACGCAGCCCTCGATGCCATCGAGGCCGGTGCTACAATCTCCGGTGGCAAGATTACCGCTCTGCCAACAAATTGTCAGAACTTCCCTGCCGACCTCGGCCTGCCCGACGGTGCAGCTGTTATCGGTTGGAATAATAATAAGTTCGAAGCCATCACCAACAAGAACAACTTCAACGGTTTGAATGTTGACGTCACTAAGTTCTGCTTCCCCGCAGAGCTCTGGTATCGCGCCAACAGCCGCATTCATACCAGCACACGTCCTCTCGTGAGTACACTCAGTCCCGTACAGCAGGCACAGAGCGTCTTCAACAAGACCACTTGGGCTGGCACTGACGACACCTCAGTACTTGGACAGAGCAACGGCGAAGCAAAACTCTTCACCCCCAATGGCGTAGTAATGTCTAACACTACCATCGTAGCCATCACCGATCCTCTGCAGTATGCAGTAGGTCGTCTGGATGTTCTCCTCAAGGTTAATGAAGGTGTTACCACTCTTAAGGATGCCGACGATAAGGATGTTGATATCACGAAGCTTGCCATCACCGGTATCCTCGTTGGTCAGCAGAGTCCTGTAGACTTCAAATTCAACAGCAAATACGCTGCCGAGAGCGATCCTCTCTACACTATCTACGACAACCAGATAGAAACAGCAGCCTCCAAAATTGGTGCAGAGGCTCCTACCCACACCCTCGCGCTCGAGACCAAGGCTGGTCAGAAGGTCAATGTGGCCATCGAGTTGCAGAACAACACAGGTGAGAGCATCATGACACAAAGCGGTGACCTCGCACAGATTATCCCCAATGGTTGCAAGTTCTATCTCGTTGGCCAGATTGACCCCGCCAACCCGAAGACAGCTTCCGCCACGGCTGGCAACAAGGCCATCGCTCAGGACCACTACTCCATTGTAACCTTCTTACTCACCGACATCACGAAGGCTTACTACGTGATTCCTGACCTAAATTCTGCCGACCTCGAGTTCACAGTCAAGGCTATTGACTGGAAGCTCAGCACGCCCTCCGAAGCAGTGCTGGAATAAGTTTCAGGTTCCAAGATTCAGGTTCCAAGTTTCAAGTTGACTAAAACATACTACAATGAGATATAATCTAAACATCAACGCAAAGACTAAGTGGGGCAAGCTCTTGCAGCTATGCATGCTTGCAGCCATACCCGCCTTCTTTGGGTGTGCCAACGACGGCGACGGAATTTTCGAGGGTGATACAGTACCCATGACGCTGTACCTCCAAGCCTCCGGTGCTCACCAGACACGTGCATACATCGAAGAACTCGCTGCTGAAGAGACAGAGAGCAACATCAACACCGCCCAGGTGTGGTTCTTCGACGGTGAGACGCCCATCAGCTATGCCACGTCCAACAGCAACAAGGTAACCATCAATGTTCCTCAGGCAGCCATCAACAAGGGCACTGTAGACGCTTACATCATCGCCAATGCCGGGGGCGCATTGAGTGCTACGTTGGGCGAGAATTCCACGTTGGCTGAGATACAGGCTGCCACACTCGCTGCTACTCAATTCGGCACAGCAACACCTGTAACTAATGTGCCTGATGCAGGTCTTCCCATGAGCCGTATCGTGAAGGGACTTGAGCTTACACAGGGCGGCGAAGTGAAGCCTAACCTCGGTGAGATAGAAATCACACGTGCCGTGTCGAAGATTCTCTTCGCTTTCGGTATGTATGACGGCGACCTCGGCGATATCATCGGTATCTCGCTCGATGGTGGACAGATTGCCGATAAGGAATATATCCTTGCTGTAGACCCCGCTACTAACGCTGCCGACTACACAACTCCTTACCTCGGCGACCTCAAGAGTAACATCACTGCAGGTAGCTATGAAGCTGCTGAGCTGATTTTTGGTGCCAAGACAGGAACAACTCCGTTAGTAGCTAATGCCGATATCTTCACGACCGAGACCGATGATAATCCCTCAAACTACACCTGGGTAAATTGGATTACCAAATCTGATATAGCACCACTCTCGGATAAGGAGAAAGTTTCGCACTACTATACCGCCATCACCCCCTTCACCACTCATAAGGTATATCTCCGTGAGAGCGACAAGAAGCTGAAAGGTACTATCTACTATCGTCTGAGCAGCGATGCTACTGCCGAAGTGAAGACAGTTACCTTCGAGATGGATCCTGAAAGCACAGTGCAGGATTTCGCACGCAACCACGTATGGATTGTCTATTCCTACTTCGAGGGCGGCAAACTCTACGTTAAGCCTACAGTAGCTGATTGGATTAACACTCCGGAATTGGAATACACAATGAAGATGTCAACCAGCATGCGTCTGTTCGACTCTTGGCTCTATCGCTACGACACAGATGGTAAGGACTATTTCGCATTAGACAGTTGGGGTGATCCTCTATGGTCTTCGAATTGGGAAACCAGTCATATGGCTGTTTCCAGTGGCAGAGTTGAAACACCTGTCGCACCAGAGGTCGTTGCAGGACGTCCACTTCGTTCACCGCAGATTCAGCTTGTGACAACAGGTGTAGGTACTTTCGATTTAGTTGTTGACAACAGCGACTTCGAAATTGTCCGCGCCAACAAGAACGATATAGGCGTAGTAACATCCTACGACACCAGCTCAGAAGGCAAGCTCACTATTGCAGCAGGTGATGATGTTCACACATATTTCTACATCGTTCCCGTGGAAGGCGTAACTCCCGCAGAACCCGTAGCCAAGGTCTCACTGATTTACAATGATCCTGTACTTGGCCCGCAGAGAGTAACCTTCAACAACAACGCACTTCCTGGTTACTCTGACGACAGCTCCGAGATTTGGGCTTACTATGTAGCACCTGATGATTACAATATCACAGGTAAGCTGAAGATGTACTATCAGGATGCCTACAATCCTTTGGTTCCCACACCAGTCCAAAACTAAACTAAACGTTAAACGATAGGCGTTAAACGATTAAGTATACGAAGTATGAAAAAGACAAATTATATAGCAATTCTTGGTCATGCCTTTATGGCTTTGGCTGTAGTGGGTGTAATGACCTCCTGCGCTGATGACGCTGGAACCTTTGATATCTTCCATGGCGGCAACGGTGACGGACTCACGGTGTTACCAACTGTTTCCGAAGCTACACTTGTCACACGTGCACAGTCTGTGGAAGAGCTCATGGAGAAGCAGCTCAACACTCTCGATGTCTTCGTGGAGGCTGTTGACAATGCTGGCACTATCATGAAGCAGTACCACCTCGTGGCAAGTACTACAACGCCCATTCAGGAAGCCGTCAATAACTGGCTGGCAGACAACTGGCGTGCAGAAGGTCTCGTAGTAGGCAAGAACTACAATGTATATGTTGCTGCCAACAATCCAAAGACAAAGGTTGATGTAGCAGATGTAGCTGCTTTGAAGGCACTGACCTATGACGAAGTATCTGCAGGTGTTGCCACTGTCGACGAAGAGACAAATAACATCACCGATAGAACCGGTAATATCTACAAGCAGTACGTGGCTTCTGAGCCTCGTAACCATCAGACTACCGAGAAGGAATTCATGATGGACTGCGTGCTGAAGAACTGGACACCCGATCCCACCACTCGTGATCAGGTGTTCCAACCCGTAACCCTGAATCGTGCCGCTGCTAAGATTGTGCTCAACGTAGATTTCGATGCAGACTTCCTGAAATCACTGACACATGAGAAGAAAACCGTAGATGGCACAGAGAAATGGGTTGAGAAGTCAGCAGATAAGAAGGTAACCATTACCGGCTCACCCGCTTGGCGTTTCTATAATTTTGCCTTCGGTGCACCTGTGTTTGATCCTGGGACTCAGGGCGATGGTATAGAGGTACATAGCAGTGACCGTCAACTTTTCGGCGCTTATGATGATGCAACAAACACCTCTTTCCAAATCATCACTTACACCTACCCTAACAAGTGGCTTGAAGCAGACTATGCTACCGCAGCTCCCTCGCTCGTCATCTCTATTGGTTATACCGAGAACGGTAATACTACCTACAACTACTATCGTATTCCTCTGGTAAAGAGCACCGTCACCGAGATTAATCGCAACCACATCTACGTTGTCAACGCCACTATAGCAACTCGCGGTTCTGAGCTCCATGAGGACGAGGACGAGATCGAGGATGTCCACTACTACGTTCTTCCTTGGAACGATAAGACCAATAGTGCAGCTATTCACAATGAGGTTGAGGCTGTGCAGCACTACTACCTCAAAGTCAATCCCAAGATTTACACACTCCGCGGTGATGGTGCCCAGAGTGTAGACATCAACTACCTGAAGGCTTCTGGAACCAGCGTTGGCTGGAAGCTCTTCACCTACGATGCCAACGGCAACCAGACAGCCGTTGTGGCCAATAATGCAGATGGTGCTACACGCGCTTGGTTCTATAATAGTACGGGGGCTTTCACAAGCACATATAGCGATACAGGCAGCGGTATAACGTGGGGCAATACTATGGGTGTCAATATTACACAGAGTACGGAAGGTGTTAGTGGCTCAAGTGGTAAATTTACTGTAACATCACAAGCTCTAACCAATAAAGCCATCAAATACATCCGATTCCGTGTATTCCTCAATGAGGAAGAGACCCTTTATGAAGATGTTATCATTCGTCACTTCCCGACGGATAATATCCAAAATATTGCCGGACATTGGTCATCATATCATACTGCAAATAATTCGACTCAAGACGTCACTCTCACTACAACAATCCTGTCTGAAGCTCAATCTTGGGCTGAACAATATGGTGTAGCGTTTACTTCTCAAGAATTAAGTAATACGGAAACTATAACTTACGCTACCTACTCAGCACATTCAACAGAAGAAGGATATAGCGCCAATGTCATATCGGGAGTAACGGTTGATGAAATGTTTCAAGCGGCAGGAGGCAACTATAGTGCCTGGAATACTACTATACGAAACGCCAACAGTCAGGCGAATGCATTTTTGTCCGACGGATGGTATTATTGGGGTGAAGAACCAACGACCACTACTAGTAGTGAGTATGATTACTATACAGGTAATTATGGTAGGACATATTATATCTACACTACTCGTTATCGCGCACAATATACCCACACCTATTCATATACTCAATATTCTATAACTGTGCCTATGGCAAGTACTGGTGATTGGGTAGATTGGGACAATAGAACGAGTCATAGACCTGCACGCACTTATAATACTACATATGGAAACAACGGCGGTTCATTCTACGCCAAAGTTTACAATAATGGTATTTATCAGATTAATGAACAAAGTAGTGGGGGATATAACGCGACCTATACCACCGTTCAGGGAAGTAATTATAGTTCGTTAACGAATAATCGTATGTATGTCATCCAAATATCTTCTACGAGTAATGATTATATCCTCGGCCGTCCGATATTAGGAAACCCCAACGAGAACCAGTCTAAGGATGATGTCGTCTCACCAGCATTTATGATTGCCTCACAGCTAGGTGCTGTGACCACGTTTACCAATGCAGCCAATGCAGCCACACACTGTCGTAGATATATGGAGGTAGCGGAAGATGGTACACGTTATACAGGTTGGAGATTACCAACAAAATCAGAGATAAGTGTGATAACTGGCTACCAATACGGCACGATTGGTGGAGTTACTATTCCTAATGATTATCGAGTTCTATCGCCAGTTCTTACGGGTAGATATTATTGGAGCCTTTCAGGAGATTTAGTATTAACGTTATCAACCAATGACTCTGGTAATTACCTCCGTTGCGTCCGAGACCTCTCCGCTGAAGAAGTTGATCGTTTAAATGGTTTCGATAAGATTATCCAAAAGTATCAGAACAAGTAAGGCTTAGTGGTCTCCCACACTTCCATCCCTACAAAGGATGAAAGGTTAATAGAGATAATAAAGAATAACAATTATGAAATATCTTTCAAAACTATTATTCGTAGCAGTTGCAGCCCTCGGTTTTGCAGCTTGCGCTGATGACTCTGACATCGTTAGTCCTGGTGGCGCTCAGCCTGGAGATATACCTGTCAACATTACCTTCAGTTTTGCAGACAAGGCAAAGGCAACACGTAGCATGGTCAGTGGCACAGAGACAAAAGTGACAACTATGCAGTTGGTCTGCTTCGATGCAAATGGCTTGTATCTCGGTATTCGTGATGCCGAGGCAACTCAAGACAATCCCACTGCAACTGGATTTTATGACTCTGGCACCATTAAGGGCACAGTACCACAGGGTACAGCTCGTATCCATTTCATTGCCAACCGCAATTTGGATATACCATTGTCACACAACGTTGGGACAGCTGAAGAGACGGTTATGAAATCGGTTGAACTATCAACATCTTATGATGATGCAGCACATCAGCTAGTATGCTATTGGGGTTATCATAAGGCAGCCAGCGCAGAGGCAATGAATGCTTGGTTGAACCCAACAACAACGCCGAGCGTAGTTTATATGATCCGCGACCGTGCCAAAGTGATTCTCGAATATGATAAGACAGATGCACCTTTCCCCGTACAAAAGGTCGAATGGCTCATCCACAACGGACGTAAACGCGGCTACATTGCACCTAAGAGCACTGAATGGGAAAACTATTATGGCAACTCTACAGCTTCAGGTCATGAATCTGAGTTGATTTCAACTGCCACTTTAAATGAGTATACTGCTGAAGGACGCTACTCCCTGTGGACATCAGAAACTGAGAACGAAGACGGTAACTTTGATGTAGCATATAATGGTACCACCAATACCCATACGCCCCAGTTCCTCTTTGAGGACGATAATCCTGCACAAGAAGGAGCCTATCCAAAAATAATCCTTAAGGTAACATATACCGTAAGTGGCTCAACAAAGACCGTCTATCACGTTCTTAAACTTAACGACGATAACAAGGTTCAGTACGACATAGTCCGCAATAACACCTATTATGTCACATGTAAGCTACTCTCACCAGATATTGCTTACTATGAGACATTGAAGGATGCTATTGATGGTACTGAATTCATGAACGCTGATATTGAGATTAGCCGTGACATCACTGATGTTAACGACGACACCTATACTCTGCAGATTCTTCTTCCCACCGAAACAACATCTATCGTTCTCAACACAGAGGGTGAAAATACAGATATGCACTTTGCATTCCGTAATCTTGACCTGACGGAGGTGGAAGGAACAACGACTCCAGTCGATAATATCACTGCCTTTAATGTGTATTGGGAGAATTCACAAACGTTCTGCACTAATCCCACAGTGACATATAATAGTTCAACCAAGCAGTACACCATCCACACAACTGTGATAGAAGGCCAACTGACCGATCATCTTCAGAGTGAGTGGCTAGTTGTTGAATACAAATATACTGGTACAGACGGAAAGCAAAAGAGCTTGAAACGTTATATCCACGTCTTCGTCATCGACCAGTTCCGCTACAAAATCTATCCTAAGTTGACTCGTGTGGGCACAGGTAACTATGGAGACTGCTTGCTGACATTCACGATTCCTCCCATGGAACACTCGCAGTTCTTACCGGACGGCAGTCCCGATTCCGATGAACTCGTGTATCCTCAAGAGCTATACCCCATCGATGTGAAGTTCACAACCAATACATTGAATGCCTACGGCACCACTCAGGGAACAAATAACTATGGTCTGTTTGGCGTAAGCGTGGAAACCACTGGTAACCTTTTCGATGCAGATGACTTTGAGACAGGATATCAGAGTCCTCTTTCATCTACCAATTACAATGCAGACAGGACTCACTGGTATTACCAACAGGCAGGCAATCTTTGGGACTTCTGGTACACATACAGCCTCAAGACCTATCCAACTAATGGTGTCGTGAATATCTATTTCAAGGATGTACGTCAGAATATTCAATACGCCACTGTTGATGACGTTGGCCTCTTCCTCTATGTAGAATACTTCGGTAAGAACTATTCAGTACCGCGTTCAACTAACTAAGCCCCCTATAATCCCCCGACGGGGGATAATAGGAAATGGACAATTAATAATATGGCCCGCAACGTTGTTGCGGGCCTTTTTCATCTTTTCTTTTGGCCGTATCACAAAATCAATTTACCTTTGCGGTATGCAAAAGGAAAAAGGGCAGCACGGCGAGCACCACATGGGATGGCGAAGCCGCATCAACGACTACAGCCGCAAAGGTTTGTATCATATCACCATTAAAGTAGCAGACCGCAGCAGCCAGGTGCTGGGCGTAGTGGAAGGCAACCCGAATGTACCTATAGGGCACGAGGGAGCAGCGTATGTGCGTCTCACCGCATTGGGCGCCATGGTCAAGCAGGAGCTGCTGCATAGCATTAGCGCCCACTACCCTATGATCCGCGTGGATGCCTTCGTTGTGATGAATTGAGGAATGAAGAGTGAAGGATGAAGAATGAAAAAAGTGTTATGTACTGAATAAGTTGACAAAATTTGCGTTCAACTTATTCAGTACATAACAACATAACAAATTAAAAAAACAGCAAAACGCCTACACCTTTACACCCTTTTGTAGGTATTTGCATGTATTTCAACGGTTTAAGCCGTGCAAAAAGGGTGTAATTAGGGTGTAATTGAGGGTGTAAAGGTGTAGGAAGGCCCTTTTTTTATGTCTAAACAGGGCATTTTCATGCATAAACTTGGCAAAGTTTATGCATAATATAGGCCTTAACCTGTATCATCCAGTCGTATCGGCTGATTTGACAGGTCGTATTGGCTGAATAGACCCGTCATATAGGTTGTTCGGTCGCGACCGAACAACGAAAGTATATGCTCTTAAATTTTGTTTGAAACAGACTACAGACTACAGCCAAGAGAGCACCATCACTTGCTTTCGACACTTTGTAGCAAGGTTCTTCTCTAATTCTTGATAGCCTAAAGACTTTTAGAAAAACCCTTTAGGCTTTGTGGCAATTACATAAAGGGTTTTAGGGAATTATCCCAAGACTTCTGGCCGATTAAGCCGGCTTGTTCGGGCGATTAATACGGCTTTAATGTTTGATACAACTGGACGTGTATGCCTACACGTGCGGTAGTATAGGGGAATACGTGCAGACGAATCGTGGAATGATTGCTGAAGGATTAGCTTATCATTGCTGAACCACAGGGCAATCATTGCTGAAACGTCGGAAAACAAGTTATGATGGCTGTAGTCTGTAGTCAGTTTCAAACAAAATTTTATTCCTTTTTTCCACTTTATTAGCCTTCTGACCTCAAAAATAGGGCGAAAGTTTTCTAGTCTCGTGATTTCATTGTACTTTTGTGGCGAATATGAAATACTTAAAGAGAATACTGGTTGCAGTGTTCTGCGTATTGGGGCCGATGGGCATCAGTGCGCAGGACGTGTCGTTTCCCTTTCCAGAGGTACCCGCAATGATGACCGACACTCAGGCACGACTGAAGTTTGTGCTTGAGAATTTCTGGAGCCGTTACGACTTCAACGACGCTTCCTCGCTCAATGAGCAGGTTGGCGAACAGGGCTTTTCGGAATTCATCAACCTGATGTCTTATGCCGATGCTCCTACTCAGAAGCTGGCCGTAAGCGAGCTGATGAAGAGAATAGGCAAGGATATGGGACTGCTCAAGCGCTTCGACGGTCTCACGGACCATTACCTCGGCAATCCCAACTCACCCCTGCGCAACGACGTGACGTATGAGCACATGCTCAAAGGCCTGCTGACCTCTACGCTATGGGACGAGGCTACACGTAGCCGCCTGAGCTACCGGCTGAAGATGGTGCAGAGGAACCAACCTGGCACAAAAGCCGCCGATTTCGAATACGTGGACCGCGTAGGCCGCCGCCACCGTATGTATGATTTGCAGAGCGAGCTGACGCTGCTGGTATTCTCAGATCCCGAATGCGAGCATTGTCACGAGCTGATGCCAAAGATTATGGGCAGCAAGGTGATTGCCGGCGACCGTCGCCTGAAAGTGCTCTCTATCTATCCCGACGAAAACGTGAAGGCGTGGATGCAGTTGCGCCCTACCCTACCCCACAACTGGAGCGAGGGCCGCAGCCCCAACGGCAAGCTGATGCACGACCTGACGTACTACCTCGCTGCTATGCCTTCGATGTACTTGCTCGACAAGGACAAACGAGTGATACTGAAGGATGCCACGTTGGAGCAGGTGGAGAAAAGACTGGAGAACAAGGATTAGGGATTAGGGATTAAAGATTAGAGAATAGGGATTAAGGATTAGGGATTAAAGAATAGGGATTTAGGATTAGGGATTAAAGATTAAAGAGGAGAAGAGAAAAGAGAAAAGTATAACTTGGGTTAAGTGATAAAAATATGAAAAAAGCGTTACTCCTGCTTCTGATGACATTACCTTTCGGTAATCTGTCATTCTTCATTTTCCATTCGTCATTCAGCGCTGGTTCAAGCGCTGCAGCTGCCGGCACATTCACCCTGGTACTTGATGCCGGTCATGGCGGCAAGGACCCCGGCGCGCTGGGCAAGAGCGGCAAGGAGAAGAATATCAATCTGGCGGTGACGCTGGCCGTAGGCAAACTCGTGGAAGAGAACCTCAAGGACGTGAAGGTGGTGTACACGCGCAAGACAGACGTCTTCATAGAGCTGAGTGAACGCGCAGCCATCGCCAACCGCGCCAAGGCTGACCTCTTCATCAGCATACACACCAACGCGTTGCCAGGCAAAGCCCAAGGTCGCGGTTCAGAAACATACACGCTGGGTATGCACCGCGCTGCCGACAACCTGGCAGTGGCAAAGCGCGAGAACTCTGCCATCATGCTCGAGAAGGACTACGAGAGCCGTTACGAGGGTTTTGACCCCAAGAGCTCCGAATCCTATATCATCTTCGAGTTCATGCAGGACAAGAACATGGAGCGCAGCGTGAAGCTGGCGCAATTCATACAAAAGCAGTTCCGCTCGGCCGGACGTGTGGACAAAGGCGTGCACCAAGCCGGTTTCCTGGTGCTGAGAGCCACGTCAATGCCCTCGTGCCTTGTGGAACTGGGCTATATAACTACTCAATCAGAAGAAACATATCTAACAAGCCAGCGCGGCGTGGACGAACTCGCCCGCAGCATATACGAGGCCATAAAGAAATATAAGGAAGCACAACAATGAAAATATCCCGCGAAGCAAAAATAGGACTCACCGGCATCATAGCCTTGGTGCTGCTGTTCTTCACCATTAAGTTCCTGCAGGGCGTGCAGCTCTTCTCTACGCAGGACACATACTACATCAATTTCCGCAACGCCAAGGCACTGGCTAAGTCAAGTCCCGTGTATGCCGACGGCTATAATGTAGGCATCGTAAGCGATATCCGTTACGACTACAACCGCCCAGGCACAGGCGTGATAGTGGAGATCTCGGTGGAACATGGCATGCGTGTACCTGTAGGCACTACTGCTGTGCTCGACGAGGCAATGCTTGGCGGTTGCACCCTGAACCTGATGATGGGCAACAACCCCGTAGAGCGTTACTCCACCGGCGACACCATTCCTTCAGCCGACAACAACGGTCTGATGGCCAAAGCCGCAGAAATGATACCAAAGCTGGAGCAGACATTAGCCAAGGTCGACACCTTGTTGACATCGCTCAACACGCTCGCTGCCGATCCTAACCTACAAAAGATTCTCGCCAACGCACAGTCTGTGTCGGCGAACCTTGACCAAAGCAGTCGCGACCTGAACAAACTGTTGGAGAAGGACATACCACAGATGACATCGACGTTCAGCGCAGCAGGACAGAACGTGGTAACGCTAACAGACAAGCTTAACAACCTGAACCTCGAAGGCACCATGGCCAAGGTGGACGGAGCTATGAACAACGTCAACCAGATGACCGAGCGCCTGAGCTCCCCGGACAATAACGTAGGCCTGTTGCTTAACGACACATCACTCTATGGCAACCTGAACCGTACGGCTACGGGTGCTGCAAAACTGGTCGAAGACCTGAAGGCTCACCCCAAGCGTTACGTCCACTTCTCGGTGTTCGGGAAGAAAGAAAAGCCCCAAGAGATTGAAACTGAGCCACAACAATAAATGCAGGTGAATGCAGAGTTAAAAAGTTGCTTAAAAAGAAAAAATCTAAATAAAGAGCCGAGTTTGAAGTCTTCCTTACGACATACGCTAACATATTAAAATATCGGCATTTAGGACAAGAATATATTTTTGAGGCGCTCTCGCATGAGGGCGCCTCAAATATTTAATAATCAGCACGTTTAATATTTGCAAGAGTGTTGTAGGAAATGTTTTAGGGCTAAATTAAAAAAGGCCTGAAAACGTGGCTTTTAGAGGCTATCTTCAGCGAAATTTATTTTGCGGCTCATTTGGTGCAAACAAAAAAATGTCGTAACTTTGCACTCGCAAATCGCCCCTTTCGGGAATCGCACTTTACCAACAGAATGAAAGACCTTACAACAGCAACCATAGACCCACGATGGGAGCACTGCCAGCGGATGATTGCGAGCAACATCAGCCGCCAGCAGTACGATACATGGTTTGCGCCCATCTGCTTCGTCGGTTTCGACGAAGATGAGCGCATGCTGACGTTGTCTGTGCCCAGTCCTTTCATTCGTGAATATATCGAAGAGCACTATCTGAAGCTCCTGCGCGCCGTGTTGCAGCAGCAGTTTGGAATGGGCGTCCGCCTTCGTTATGAGGTAAAGATCGACACAATAAATAACATATCCACGCGCGAGGTCGATGACCAGCGCTCGGCATTTGCCAACGCCCCGGTTCGTACTGACGGCCTCAACACCAGCCCACGAGCCCTTCAGCAGCTTGACTCGCAGTTGAAGCCCGAGTACACGTTCGAGAATTTCGTCGAAGGCGAGAGCAACAAGCTGCCGCGCACGGTAGGTTTGGCAATAGCCCAGAACCCGCATCAGGCAACCTTCAACCCGCTGTTCGTTTACGGCGGTTCGGGCGTAGGCAAGACACACTTGGTGAACGCCATAGGTCTGAAAGTGAAGGAGCTGCATCCCGAGCTGCGCGTGCTTTACGTTTCGGCACACCTCTTCCAGGTTCAATACACCGACAGCGTGCGACGCAACACCGTCAACGATTTCATCGCGTTCTATCAGACCATCGACGTGCTTATCATCGATGATATTCAGGAGTTGGCAACGATGCAGAAGACTCAGCTGTCGTTCTTCCACATCTTCAACCACCTGCACCAGAACGGCCGTCAGCTCATCCTCACCTCCGACCGCCCGCCCGTGGCACTTGAAGGAATGGAAGAGCGCCTGCTCACTCGTTTCAAGTGGGGTTTGCTGGCAGAGTTGGAGCGCCCGACTCAGACATTGCGCCGCGACATCCTCTTCTACAAGATCCGTAAAGACGGCTTGCGCGTGTCAACTCCCGTTGTGGACTACATCGCCGCCAACGTGGACAAGAGCATTCGCGACCTCGAAGGCGTGCTCACATCCCTGATGGCTTATAGCGTAGTGAACAACTGCGAAATAGACCTCGATCTGGCGGAACGTGTGATAGGCCGCACGGTAGGCCTCAGCCAGCAACGTCAGGCGCTGACCATGGACGACATTCTCAACCGCACTTGCCGATTCTTCAGCATCGACCGCGATGATGTGCTCTCGTCGACACGTAAGGCGCCAGTAGTGCAGGCCCGACAAGTGGTGATGTATCTGGCTCAACAGCATACCCACCTGAGTACCACCAAGATAGGTGCTTTCGTAGGTAAGCGCGGGCACGCTACTGTGATACACTCATGCCAGGCCGTTACACAACGGTTGCAAAACGATGAAACGTTCCGCGAGCGCATAGCAGAATTAGAAGGTTTACTGACACAGTAAGCCTTTTTTTTATTCTTAACAAAAATTATTTGCTCTCAGGAGTTGTTATTCATCAATAATGATTAACTTTGCAGCAACAAACACTCCTACTACTATGCGACACATTCTTTTTACACTCGTTATGGTCTTCGCCTCCGCCTCAATGATGGCGCAGGAGCCGACCGACAATGCAACCGCTACGCCCGACACCACCTCCACGAAGGCCGCTACCGAGCATATCCTCTTCGAAGGCATAGAAGTGAAGGGCGACATTTATGAGTTTGCAGCTGTAATGCAAAAGAACCGTTTCACGCTGTCCAAACGGCTCGGCAACGAGAATGCCTATATCTTCAAGGGCACCGTTTGCGGACAATCGTGCTATGTTCAGGCCAGCTATTCCAAGCACACGCGCACCGTTTACAGAATCATGGTGCAGCCTAAGAACGTGGATCTGAACGCCTACCTTGATTCCCTTCGCGTGCGTTACGGCGAGCCTTACGACGAGACAGAGCGCGGCTACGAATGGATGTTACCCAATGGCGCCGTAATGTTCTTCACTCCAGAAGGCTATGACCCTACCCTTGTCATCATGGACGCCATAGGCGTGGCTGCTTACAAGGAAGAGAATGACAGGCCAAGGATGAGATAGGGAAGATCAAGCCCCCTATAATCCCCCGGTGGGGGATGAAGGAGGAAGAGGGGGAGAGGAGAAGAAAATAAGAAATTAGGAAAATAAGAAAATAAGGGAAGAAGAGAATAAGTATTATTGAAAAGACAGATATGAAGAAAGTAATCTTTGTAGCCGTGATTACGCTGCTGCCTCTTTTGGCTACAGCACAGAGTCAGTTGTACCCACAACATTTCAACCTCAACGAGGTGACGCTGCTCGACGGTCCTATGAAGGAGGCTGTTGACGGCAATGCCCGTCTGCTGTTGCAGTATGATGCCGACCGCCTGCTGACACCGTTCATCCGTCAGGCCGGCCTACTCACACGCCGCGGCGGCACGTATGAAGGTTGGGAGATAGCTCACCCATCGTTCTCGAACTGGGGACTGTCGGACTGGAGTCTGGAAGGTCACGTCGGAGGTCATTACCTGTCGGCGCTGGCATTGGCCTACACCCAAGTGACAGACGACGCCCTTCGCACCCAGTTGAAGCAACGGCTTGGTCACTGCCTGAGCGTGCTCAAGGACTGTCAGGATGCATACTCTGCTGACACTCACGGCTTGAAAGGTTTCATAGGCGGTCAGCCTATCAATCAGGTTTGGACAGGGCTGTATGCCAACGACCTCACTGAATTCCGCAAATACGGCGGTTGGGTACCTTTCTACTGTCAGCATAAGGTGCTCGCCGGCCTGCGTGATGCCTGGATATACACCGACAGCGATGTGGCCAAGGAGTGCTTCCGCGGCCTGTCAGACTGGGCGGTCAACGTCGTTTCGAACCTCTCCGAGGCAGATATGCAAACGGTTCTCGGTTGGGAACACGGCGGCATGAACGAGGTGTTGGCCGACGCCTTCGCCCTCTTCGGCGACATGAAATACCTGGAGGCGGCCAAGCGCTATAGTCACCAGCGCATGATAAACGGCTTGCAAGACACGCCCTACAACCTCCATTTCCTCGACAATCATCACGCCAACACTCAGGTTCCTAAGTACATCGGTTTTGAGCGCGTATGGAAACAATACATAAAAGCCAAAGCAGGAACCGATATCTCTGCCTACCGCACAGCCGTCGTCAACTTCTGGGACGACGTGGCAACACACCGCACAGTCTGTATCGGAGGCAATTCCACATCCGAGCATTTCTTCGACATAGCCAATGGCAAACGCTATATCAACGATGTCGACGGCCCCGAGACATGCAACTCCAACAATATGCTCAAGCTCTCGGAAATGCTCTTCGACGACAACCACGATGCCCGTTATGCCGATTTCTATGAGAACACGATGTACAACCACATACTCTCCACCCGAGACCCGAAGACCGGTGGCTACGTGTATTTCACCACGCTGCGTCCTCAAGGCTACCGTATCTATTCCAGGGTCAACCAAGGCATGTGGTGCTGTGTAGGAACCGGTATGGAGAACCACGTCAAATACGGTCATTTCATCTATACCCACGATGGCACATCACGTCTCTTCGTAAACCTCTTCGTGCCGAGCGAGCTCAATAACAAGACCTTCGGTATCAGGCAGGAGACAATCTATCCCTACATCGACACCGCAAGAAACGATCTGCCGACAGCACAGACCGCCGTCAGCGAACTGACCGTCACGCGCGCAGGTACATATGATATATGTCTGCGTCATCCCGCTTGGGCAGGTTCAGAATATGCCGTGAAAGTGAATGGAACTGCTGTAGATGTCGACGCAACAGCAGGCAAGGCATCCTACGTTACGGTAAGCAGAAAGTGGAAGGCCGGAGACCACATCACCGTGTATCTTCCGATGACGTTGCGCACGGAGGAATGCCCCGGCTACGCAGATTATATTGCGTTTAAGTTCGGCCCCATTCTCCTGGCAGCCAAGACCACGGCATCGTCGGCAGAAGAAGCCCAGGCTACAGGACTTGAGTTTGAACGCCTCCAGAATGAATATGCCGGCGAAGGACGCATGGACCATGCTCCGGGCAGCCGTGCCACCGTAAAGGATTTGAGCAGTGCGCCGCTGCTGATAGGTGAACGCGCTGATGTGCTCAACCGCATACAGACGGCCGACTTAAGCAAGTTGCAGTTCACCATCGACGCCTCGAGCGAGCTGTCGAAGGGCAACTGGACAACGCTCACGCTCGAGCCCTTCTTCGGCATTCACCATGCCCGCTACGCCTGTTATTGGTATCAGGCCACCAAGGAAGCCTATGCACAAAGCGACATGGGTATAGCCGATGCCGAGGCAGCAGCGTTGAACGCTCGCACGCTGGACTTTGTGGCTACCGGTGAGCAGCAGAGCGAAGCCGGACACCAATACCAGTACAGTAGCGATTCATCAACAGGCACATATAATGGTGAGACCTACCGCGATGCACGCGCCAACGGATACATTCAATATGTACTGTCCAATCCCGAAGGACTTACCGAAGGCCTTGCCATAATGATTCGCATAATCACGGCTGACAGAGGACGTAAGGGCACCGTGACTATCGACGGCACTAAGATTGCCGACATCGAGGTAGCACCCAGATACAAGGGACAGGATGCCAGAGGTTTCTACAACATGGAGATCCCCATACCTACGGAACTGATGAAGAATGCCGACGGCTCGGCCAAGACCGAGATCACCTTCCGCTTGACAGCATCACCGACGACGCTCATTCCGGGACTCTACTATGTCAGACTCGTCAAAGGATACAACGACCACAGCTATATCTTCAAGGCACGCGACTGGGTGACAGGCGACCCAGCTCGCGTTGCCCAAGCAAACATAAGCTACGACGATGCCGAGAACACCATCACCGTGCGTGCCTCCGGCAGCAATAACGTAGCCTTGTCTCTTAACTATGAGAATGTCGACTACGAGATTAACGCGCCACAGAAATATCTCATAGTCAAAGGGTCGCAGCTCTCACGCACCAGCGGCGCCAGCTACCTCTGGTGGCTCAACGGCGTGAACAAAGGTTCACAGATAGCCCCCACTAAGGTAAAGAAAGCCGACGACGGCGATGTGATAGTAGCCTGGGACATGACTCGTAGCACGCTCGATGCCAACAATACCGGTGACCGCTTCTCCGTGTGCCAGGGGCAGACTATTTTCGGTCTCACAAGCACTACGGGCACGAGTGTGATAAAGAATATCGGTTTTTATGAAAGTGTTGAAGCTTTCGAGTTGTTAACCAAGATTGTTCAGGCGCAACTCACAGAAAAGTCAACTCAAGTGTACGGGCTTGATGGTCGGCGTCGTCAAGGGCTTCAACGGGGCTTGAATATCATAAACAGACATAAATACCTGATAAATAAATGATTAAGGCTTGCTGATGTAAGTCTTTTTTTATAGCCATACGTTTCCTCTCATTTCCATAAATTATCAAAAAGAAAAATTTTTTGAAAAAAAGTCGCAAGGAAGTTTGCCAAAAGGGAAAAGTTTTGTAGTTTTGCACCGCCTAACGGTTCTCCAGGATAAGCAACTTACAAAATCATTTTACCCTATATTATTGTGGAACAGACTTATACTTATGATGAAGCCTTTGCGGCTTCCTTAGACTATTTCGGCGGTGACGAATTGGCCGCCCGCGTGTGGGTCAACAAGTATGCAATGAAGGACTCTTTCGGCAACATCTTCGAGAAGAGTCCTGCTGATATGCATTGGCGCATCGCCAATGAGGTTGCCCGAATCGAAAAGAAGTACAAAAACCCGATGAGCGCACAGGAGATATTCGATCTCCTGGATCATTTCCGCTACATCATCCCTGCCGGCTCGCCCATGACAGGCATAGGCAACCACTTCCAGGTTGCTTCGCTGAGCAACTGCTTCGTTGTCGGCCTCGACGGCGACAGCGACAGCTACGGTGCTATCATCCGCATCGACGAGGAGCAGGTTCAGTTGATGAAGCGTCGCGGCGGCGTAGGCCACGACCTTTCACATCTGCGTCCTGCCGGCTCTCCGGTCAAGAACTCAGCCCTCACATCTACCGGCCTCGTTCCGTTCATGGAGCGATATAGTAATAGTACGCGCGAAGTGGCACAGGATGGTCGCCGCGGCGCCTTGATGCTCAGCGTAAGCATCAAACACCCCGATGCTGAGGCTTTCATCGACGCAAAGATGACCGAGGGAAAGGTAACGGGTGCCAACGTCAGCGTGAAGATTGACGATGCCTTCATGCAGGCAGCAGCCGAAGGCAAGCCCTACACTCAGCAATTCCCCATCGACAGCGACAATCCCATAGTCGCCAAGGAAATCGATGCCAGCGCCTTGTGGAAGAAAATCGTGCACAACGCTTGGAAGAGCGCCGAGCCTGGCGTACTGTTCTGGGACACCATCCTGCGCGAAAGCGTACCCGACTGCTATGCCGACCTCGGTTTCCGCACCGTCAGCACAAACCCATGCGGCGAGATACCTCTTTGTCCTTACGACAGCTGCCGTCTGCTGGCCGTCAACCTCTATGAATATGTTGAAGAGCCCTTCACGCGCAACGCCAAGTTCAACTTCGACAAGTTCCGCGAGCATGTGCGTAAGGCACAGCGTATCATGGACGATATCATCGACCTGGAGCTGGAGAAGATTGAACTGATTCTGAACAAGATTGAATCAGATCCGCAGTCGGAAGAAGTGAAGTTCGCTGAGCGTAACCTATGGCTTAAGATTCAGCGCAAGAGTTCTATGGGCCGCCGCACGGGCGTCGGCATCACCGCCGAAGGCGACATGCTCGCCGCCCTGGGTCTGCGCTATGGCACTCAAGAAGCCACCGATTTTGCCGTCGAGGTGCAGAAGACCGTTTGCCTGTCGGCATATGCCAGCAGCGTAGAGATGGCCCGCGAACGCGGTGCCTTCGAGATGTTCGATGCCGAGCGCGAGAAGAACAACCCCTTCATCCTGCGCATCAAGGCTGCCGACCCGAAGCTTTACGAAGATATGGTGAAGTATGGCCGCCGCAACATTGCCTGCCTGACCATAGCTCCCACCGGCACCACGAGTCTAATGACGCAGACCACCAGCGGCATCGAGCCTGTGTTCATGCCCGTGTACAAGCGTCGCCGTAAGGTTAATCCCAATGATCCCGAGGTTCATGTTGACTTCGTCGATGAGACAGGTGATGCCTTCGAGGAATATATCGTTTACCACCACAAGTTCCTCACCTGGATGAAGACCTGCGGTCTCGACACCGAGCGCCGCTACACCCAGGAGGAGATTGACGAGTTGGTAGAGCAGTCGCCTTACTACAAAGCTACTGCCAATGATGTTGACTGGCTGATGAAAGTTCGTATGCAAGGTGCAATCCAGAAATGGGTGGACCACAGCATCAGCGTCACCGTGAACCTGCCTAATTCCGTCGACGAGCAGTTGGTCAACGACCTCTATATGGAAGCCTGGCGCAGCGGCTGCAAAGGCTGCACCATCTACCGCGACGGCTCACGCAGCGGCGTGATGATCAGCGTCAGCAAGAAAAAGGAGAATAAACCCGAAGGCGAGGGCAATGACACACCTGCATTGGAAACAGGCCACGAACATGCAGTGCCTGAATGCCGTCCGCCCGAGGTTGTGGAGAAACGCCCCGAAGTGCTTGAGTGCGACGTAGTGCGTTTCCAGAACAACAAGGAGAAATGGGTGGCCTTCGTAGGTCTGCTCAACGGTTATCCCTACGAGATTTTCACAGGTCTTCAGGACGATGAGGAAGGTATCCTCCTGCCCAAGAGCGTGACAAAGGGTCGTATCATCAAGCAGCTGAACCCCGACGGCACCAAGCGCTACGACTTCCAATTCGAGAACAAGCGCGGCTATAAGACAACCGTCGAAGGACTGTCGGAGAAATTCAACCCCGAGTACTGGAACTATGCCAAGCTGCTCTCCGGTGTGCTGCGCTACCGCATGCCCCTCGACCACGTCATACGTCTCGTAGGTCAACTCTCGCTCAACGACGAAACTATTAATACTTGGAAAAATGGCGTAGAACGTGCATTGAAGAAGTACATCCAGGACGGCACAGCAGCCAAGGGTCAGAAGTGCCCCAACTGCGGTCAGGAGACTTTGGTCTATCAGGAAGGATGTCTGATTTGCACAAACTGCGGCGCCAGCAGATGTGGGTAAAGTTCCTCTCCTCCCCTCCCACGGGAGGGGACGGGGGAGGAGATTTGAATTTTGGATTAAGAATTAGAAAATTGAATAAGGATTAAGGATTAGAGATTAAGGCTGGGTGACAGCTAATAAGGATTAAATATTATTGGATTTGAACATTAATCAATCTCATGTCCTGTTGAAGGACATCCGCCTGCAAGGCTTTCACGGCGTACTCCCTCAGGAGCGCGTCGTTGGAGCCTATTTCATCATCAATGTCAGCATCGGCACCGATTTCTCACGTGCCATGGCTACTGACGACCTCGAAGGAACTATCTCTTATGCCGACGCATATGAGGTGGTGAAAGCCGAGATGGCCATGCCCTCGCAACTGCTTGAGCACCTGGCAGGACGAATATGCAAGGCTCTGCTCGAGCGTTTCCCCGCCGCCGACACCATCCACCTTGAAATCATCAAGGAAAACCCTCCAATGGGTACCGATTGCGGTGGTGCCGGAGTGAGCGTAGACGTAAAGCGTTGACTTACTTTAATTGTGAATAGCATGAATAGCATAACACTTATAAGTACACTCATAGGTGCCCATCGTGTGGGCACTGCCGAGACGAATATCGACTGGCTATTGACCGACAGTCGTTCGTTGGTGTTTCCTGAACAGACTTTGTTCTTCGCCATAAGAACTCAGAAGAACGACGGGCATCGCTACATACCGGAGCTTTACCGACGTGGCGTGCGCGCTTTCGTGGTAAGCCAACTGCCCGCCAGCCCCGAGGACGATGCCAACTACCTCGTAGTGCCATCGCCATTGAAGGCTCTGCAGCGGCTTGCCGAACGGCATCGCGAGAACTTCGACATTCCTGTCATCGGCATTACTGGCAGCAACGGCAAGACCATTGTCAAAGAGTGGTTGTACCAATTGTTGTCGCCAGACTTTAATATCACCCGTTCACCCCGCTCCTGGAACTCACAGATCGGTGTGCCGCTTTCTGTGTGGCGCTTGACAGAACAGACCCAACTCGGCATCTTCGAGGCCGGCATCAGCGAGCCAGGCGAGATGGCAGCCCTCGAGGGCATCATCCAACCAACTATAGGCGTGTTCACACACCTCGGCTCTGCCCACGACGAGAACTTCGCTGACCGCCGCGAGAAATGTATGGAGAAGCTGCGGCTGTTCCGTCACGCACGCGTTCTTATTTATAATGCATCCGACGAGATGATCAGCGAATGCATTGCCGCCAGCGGCTTCAAGGGCGAGACTATAGGCTGGGATTTCAACGACGAGCGATTGCAGATGCAGGACGCCGCCAGTCGCGAGAACGTCTGCCACTGTATTGCCGTGTGCCGATACTTAGGCCTCAACGACGATGTCATCAACCAACGCATAGCACACCTCGAACCCGTTGCCATGCGCCTGGAAGTTAAGGAAGGGCGCCAAGGCTGCACTCTCATCACCGACACGTGCAACAGCGACCTGGGCTCACTGGAGATAGCCCTCGATTTCATGCGCCGCCGCCCTGAGAGCAGTGGCCGTCGCCGCACGCTCATCCTCTCCGACATCAAACAGACAGGCCTCAGCGTCACCGACCTCTACCACCGTGTAGCCGAGCTCATCCAGCAGTACGAAGTTGACGAGTTCATAGGCATCGGCAACGAAGTCACTTCGGGCAGCATGTGCCTGAGCGATGAGCTACGGCCTAAGCAACTTCACCTCTTCGACAGCGTAGACCATTTCCTCGCCAGCGACCTGCCGGCGGCACTGGCCGACCGCGTCATCCTCATCAAGGGCTCACGTCAGGCTCGCTTCGACCGTTTGGCCGACGCCCTCACGCAGAAGGTCCACGAGACCATCCTCGAGGTCAATCTCTCAGCAGTAGTGAGCAACCTCAATTACTACCGCTCGTTCATGCGCCCCGAGACAAAGATGGTGTGCATGGTGAAAGCCTCGGCCTACGGAGCCGGAGCCGTAGAGGTAGCCAAGATGTTGCAAGACCAAGGTGTCGACTATATGGCTGTGGCCGTTGCCGACGAAGGCGTGGAACTGCGCCGTGCCGGCATCACAGGCAATGTAATGATTATGAATCCAGAGATGTCGTCGTTCCGCACACTCTTCGAATATCAACTGGAGCCCGAGGTATACAGTTTCCGCCTGCTCGATGCCCTCATCCACGCTGCCGAGCGTGAAGGTATCACAGGCTTCCCAATACACCTGAAGCTCGACACCGGCATGCACCGTCTGGGCTTTGACCCACACAAGGACCTGCCCGCCCTGATTGAGCGTCTGCATGCTCAGCAAGCCCTTATCCCGCGCTCTGTGTTCACACATTTCGTAGGTTCCGACAGCGAGGACTTCGATGCATTCTCACGTCATCAGTGGGAATTGTTCTGCGAGGCCACGGCCACTCTGCAGGCTGCCTTCCCCTACCCTATCCTACGCCATATCTGCAATTCCGCAGGCATCGAGCATTTCCCAGAGCGCCACTGCGACATGGTGAGATTGGGTCTGGGACTCTATGGCGTGCACCCCATGGGCTTCAATTCACCGCTGACGCCTATCTCCACCCTCAAGACCACCATTCTGCAAATACATGATGTGCCTAAGGAAGAAACGGTGGGCTACTCACGCAAGGGCCACCTCACACGCGACAGCCGCATAGCAGCACTGCCTATAGGCTATGCCGACGGCCTCAACCGCCACCTCGGCTGCGGGCACGGCTACTGCTTGGTCAACGGTCAGCGAGCGCCTTACGTGGGCAATATATGTATGGACGTGTGTATGATTGATGTCACCGATATTCCATGCCAAGAGGGCGACACCGCAGTCATCTTCGGTCCCGAACTGCCGCCCACCGTTCTGGCCGATATCATCGATACCATCCCCTATGAAATCCTCACCGGCGTTTCACCTCGTGTCAAGCGCGTGTACTATGTAGATTAAAAAAAAAGAAAAGGCTGGCAATGTTTTTGCCAGCCTTTTCTTTTTCATTTCAGAACGCCCAATTCCTTGCCCACCTTGATGAATGCGTTTATGCATTTATCGAGGTGCTCGCGGTTGTGACCTGCGGAAATCTGGACTCGAATGCGCGCCTGTCCCTTCGGCACCACTGGATAGTAGAAACCCGTTACGTAGATGCCTTCGTCCTGCAATCGAGCTGCGAAGCGCTGCGACAGTGGGGCATCGTAGAGCATCACGGCGCAGATGGCGCTCTGCGTAGGCTTGATGTCGAAGCCGCTGGCCATCATCTTGTCGCGGAAATAGTTGACATTCTCCACCAGACGGTCATGCAGTTCATTGCTCTCGTCGAGCATCTTGAACACTTCGAGTGCGGCACCTACGATACCAGGTGCAAGACTGTTGGAGAAGAGGTATGGGCGCGAGCGCTGGCGCAAGAGATCGATAATCTCTTTGCGACCAGTAGTGAAGCCGCCCATAGCGCCGCCAAAGGCCTTACCGAGCGTGCCCGTGTAGATGTCCACACGACCATACGTCTGGAAGAACTCGCTGACGCCGCGGCCCGTGGGACCTACTACGCCTGCCGAATGGCTCTCGTCGACCATCACCATTGCATCGTATTTCTCGGCCAAGTCGCAAATCTTATCCATAGGAGCCACGTTGCCGTCCATCGAGAACACGCCGTCGGTGACCACGATGCGGAAACGCTGTTCCTGAGCTGCAATAAGCTGACGCTCCAAATCCTCCATATCAGCATTGGCATAGCGATAGCGTTTAGCCTTGCACAGGCGCACACCATCGATGATGGAAGCGTGGTTCAGGGCATCGCTGATGATGGCGTCCTCTTCGGTCAGGAGCGGTTCAAACACACCGCCATTAGCGTCGAAGCAGGCAGCGTAGAGGATGGTGTCCTCGGTCTTGAAGAACTTGCTGATAGCGTCCTCAAGTTCCTTGTGCACGTCCTGAGTGCCGCAGATGAAGCGCACGCTCGACATACCATAGCCGCGGCGGTCCATCATCTTCTTAGCACCCTCGATGAGTCGTGGATGGTTGGAGAGGCCGAGGTAGTTGTTAGCACAGAAATTAAGCACCTCCTTGCCTGCCACCTCTATGGCGGCAGCCTGAGGGCTGCAGATAAGGCGTTCCTCTTTGTAGAGACCAGCCTCACGAATCTCCTTCAGCGTCTGCTGAAGATGTTGTTGCATTTTACCGTACATCTTTGTTTTTGGGTTTATGGTTTAGGATTGTTGGTATTTGGTTTACGTCTTCAGTATAATCCGTTTGCAAAGATAGTGGATTTTGCCAAGCAGACATACAAAGCAGCATTAATTTTTCAAATATTTCATCATATTACACAAAAACTTTCCACTTTTCAATGCTCAACTATCAACTTTTCATTATCTTTGTGCCCGCAAGCTAACTATACAATTATAAAACTAACAATCCAGACATTGAAATGAAAAACATCCTTGTTATTGGTTCAACAGGCCAGATTGGGTCTGAACTCACAACCGAACTTCGTGCACTTTATG
This sequence comes from Bacteroidaceae bacterium, assembly GCA_016286165.1. Taxonomy (GTDB): domain Bacteria; phylum Bacteroidota; class Bacteroidia; order Bacteroidales; family Bacteroidaceae; genus Physcousia. The sequence continues at coordinate 83,433 of JAEESE010000010.1, forward strand.
GCGGCCAGCATGTAGTGGCAGGCTACATCCCCGGAGCCGAGCCCAAAGGCGAGCTGGCTGAAAGCGGTCCATCGGCCATTGCCGACGTCACCAACGGCGAACAGCTGGCCTCGATAGTGAAAGAGCACAACATCGACGCCATCTACAACCTGGCAGCCCTGCTCAGCGTCGTTGCCGAACAGAAACCTCGTCTGGCATGGAAGATCGGTATCGACGGACTGTGGAACGTTCTTGAAGTGGCACGCGAAAACAAATGCGCTGTGTTCACGCCGTCGAGTATCGGCTCATTCGGGCCCAGCACGCCCCACGAGCTTACCCCGCAGGACACCATTCAGCGCCCCAAGACCATATACGGCGTGTCCAAGGTCTGCACCGAGCTGCTCTCCGACTACTACTATACCAAGTATGGCGTCGACACACGTTCCGTCCGTTTTCCCGGCCTCATCAGCTACGTCACACCTCCCGGAGGCGGCACCACCGACTACGCCGTCGACATTTTCTACGCTGCCGTGCGCGGTGAGGTCTTCAGCTGTCCTATCGCCAAAGGCACCCGCATGGACATGATGTACATGCCCGATGCCCTGCGTGCCGCCATTGAACTCATGGAGGCCAACCCCGACAAGCTCATCCATCGCAACGGCTTCAACGTCACCGCCATGAGTTTCCCGCCCGAGAAGATCTACGCCGAGATCAAGCGCCGCGTTCCCGATTTCAAGATGGTGTATCAGGTAGACCCGCTCAAGCAGGCCATCGCCGAAAGCTGGCCCGACAGCCTCGACGACTCTGCAGCCCGTGAGGAATGGGGTTGGCACCCCAACTTCGGCATAGGCGCCATGACACGCGATATGCTTGAGAAACTCTCCGAGCGGCTCCTCGCCTAATGAAGGCACCGGGCATCGATAAATCTATCTTTAAACTAACCTAAACCTTATATGAAAACCCATCGTAGAGAACGCCTGATACTTTGGGCCGTTTTCGTGCTGTCATTAGCAGTTGTGCCCCAAGCTACCCTACTCGCCGCCAATGAGCCCGCCACGGCACAGCCTGCCGACGATGGCGCCAGCATCAGCGGTGTAGTCCTCGATGAGTTCAACGAACCGCTCATCGGTGCCACCGTCAAGGTAAAAGGCACCACCGAGGGCATGTTGACCGATATGAACGGCCGCTTCACCTTCACCACTGCCGTTGCCAGCCCTGTACTCGTAATAACCTATATGGGCTATGATGCTCAAGAAATCGCCGTTGGCAACCGCAGAAACATACAAGTGAAGATGGTGCCTGCCGCCGCCCACGACATCAAGGAAGTGGTGGTCACGGCCATGGGGATCCTACGCAAAGAGAAATCGCTGACCTATGCCACACAACAAGTGAAGTCTGATGAGCTGATGCGCGTGCAGGAAACCAACGTTGCCAACTCACTCGAAGGCAAGGTGGCCGGCGTGACGGTCACGGCCAGTGCCGGCGGCGCCGGTGGCGCATCGAAAATACAGTTGCGCGGTGCCAAGTCCATCATAGGCGACTCGTCGCCCCTGATTGTCATCGACGGCATCCCTATCACCAATGACATCCGCAACCAGACCAACAACTCACAAAACATGACCGAGTACGTCTCTGCCGAAGGCAGCGACGCCCTGTCAATGGTGAACCCCGACGACATCGAGAGCATCAACGTACTGAAAGGTGCCAACGCTGCCGCCCTCTACGGTTCGCGTGCCGCCAACGGTGTGTTGATGATTACCACCAAGAAAGGCAAGAGCGGAAAGCTATCGGTCAGCTACACAGGCAACGTAACTTTCGACGTTCCACTCACCTCCCCCAAGATACAGAACCGCTATGGTGCTGCCGTTGACGCTCAGGGCTATCTCGGTTCTGCCAACGGCTGGGGAGGCCTCATCAGCGAGTCACCTACAACGGCCCTGGCACGCCAGACCGATAAGATGCCATACGAGCGTGAGCTACACCTACGCAACCATGGCAACGACGACGTGGCAGATTTCTACCGCACTGGCGTTACCACAAACAACTCTGTATCCCTATCAGGCGGCACGGAAAAAGTTCAGAGCTACGTCTCGGTGGCCAATACCCATGCCCTCGGGCTTATAGAGACCAATAATTACAACCGTAACACGTTAGCCTTCCGCCAGACATACAGATTATGGGACCGCCTGACCATCAACGCCTCACTCAACTATGCCCAGACACGCACACGCAACCGCATTGGCGGCGGCACGGTAGGCAACCCTATCTACCACCTCTACACCGCACCGCGTAACATAGACATGGGCTACTACCACGACAACTATGCCATCGACGATGCCACATGGCTGTCCGACGAGCAAGGGCATTATGTTCAGACCGAAACAGGCTTCATCCGACAGAACGACCGCGCCGAGCTCACCGGTCCGATGATGAACTACGCCTTCATGGATGCACGCCAGAACAATCCCTACTGGCTTCTGAAGCAGAACCGGGGCCTCAACAAGGAAGACCGCGTCTATGGCGGTTTCCAGGGCAGCCTCGACATCTGGGGCGGCCTATCGGCCCAGGCGCGTTTCAATTTCGACCATGACAAATATCAGGAGCAGAGCGTGCGTTATGCCACCACCTTCTCGCCAGCCACGATGTATGACTATGGCACATACAACAAGCGTCGCGACAACAAGACCGAGATCTACGTCGACTACATGCTCAACTACGACAAGACCTTCAACGACACGTGGAGCGTGAGCGCCAATTTAGGCTGGACAGGCCACACTACCAAGAACAGTTTCTATGGCACATACATCGCCAACGCCACCGTTGTAGACCCGCTCAACCAGAAGCTCAACACCGTCGTCAATCGTTTCAACACCACCTCTGGGAGCTCTGGAGTAACCACCGAAAGCCAGAGCAACAATTGGGACCGTGCCTGGTTAGCCACCGCACAGCTTGGATGGAAGGAACGCATTTATCTCGATGCCTCGTGGCGCCGCGATGAATACCGAGTGTTCCGCCAATTCCCCGACAAACCACAGGCTTATAATTACTTCGGTTTCGGTGCCAACGCACTGTTGAGCGACCTCGTGAAGCTGCCGGAATGGTGGACCTATGCCAAATACCGCATCTCTTATTCACAGGTAGGTAATGCCATTCCTGCCCGCCTCTACTATGCTGTAGGCGGCAACAACCGCACAGGCGCCCTCGGAGCCAGCAGCAGCCTGCTCAGGAATGTCAAGCCTGAGGAGACGCACTCCTTCGAGACCGGTCTCGAGCTCCTGTTCATTGACAACCGTCTGAGCTTCGATATCACATATTACAACAGCACTATCCGCGACCTGTACATGGGCATAGGCAACGCTGCCGGTATCACCGTCTGGGACAACGTAGCCTCGTTGCGCAACCAAGGTGTTGAGACCACCCTGGCCTACAACTTCCGCTTCGGCAGAAACGTCCGCTGGCGCACTGCCGCCAACTTCTCCTACAACAAGAATAAGATCCTTAGCGTAGGAACCGACGACAACGGCAACAAGAACCGCGTCTACACCGATGTGGCTGGTGTGCGCGTACGCTACACCGAAGGCGACACTTTCGGCGACATGTATGTGCGTGATCTGCGCCACAACGACGACGGCACTATATTCCTCTCCTCCAGTGGCAACCTCGCCAAGGAAGGTCTCCATACCAAGTACATAGGCAACATGAATTCACCTTATCAACTCGGTTGGTCCAACACCGTCAACTGGAAGAACCTGCAGTTCTCGTTCCTCATCAACGGCCGTATCGGAGGCAAGGTCATCTCCATCACCGAAGCCTTCCTTGACGAGATGGGACTCTCGCAGCGCACAGCCGATGCCCGCGACAACGCCTACGCCAACGACCTCTTCACCGAGGGCGGCGAGCCCGCCATGTACCTGCCCGACGGCAGCGGACACATCATCGGTGTAAAGAACTATTACCAGGTAATGGGTGCACGCGGCAGTCAGTACTCACCGCTCTATGTCTACAATGCCACCAATTTCCGCCTGCGCGAGCTCTCGCTGGCCTACACTTTCAAGGACGTCTTCGGCGAGAACAAGGACATCAGCCTCTCGTTCATAGCTCGCAACCTGTTCTTCATCTACAAGGACGCACCCGTCGACCCCGATGTCTCACTTTCCACGGGCAACGGCCTCGGAGGCTTCGAGCTCTTCAACACTCCTTCAACCCGTTCCTTCGGTTTCAACATCAAATTGACATTGTAGTAAGGACTAAAGATAAAAGATTAAGGATTAAAGCTAGCACCTAAGCAATGAAACGCAATACCTTCCTCAATGTGGCGGCTTTCAGCCTGATAGCTTTCGGGCTTGCCTCATGCATGGACTTCGATTCGCCTCTCGATACCCTGAATGTTGACCAAGAGGTTGTCAGCGACAGCGTCTACCACGGCAACCCCGGCAATATTGACTACGAGATAAACATCTCGGAAGCGCAGTTCGACAAGGCCCTCGCCGAACTCGACACCTACCTGCGCCAAGCCAAGAGCGGTCAGTACTCCATGCGCGGCGGCAAGAACGGCGACTACCCCGGCGAACATGCCTACCAACGCCAATACTCTCTCGGGCCCGACAACTATGCCCAGTACACTACCGTTCCGCACTACGACTTCATGTACGGCACCCTGCAGACGTCCTACGACATAAGCGTAGAATTCAACCCGGGGCCCAACAGCATGTACCTCATGGTCAAAAACTCCATGGTGCCCTTGCTCAACCACCCCGCCGTCGACTCTATCCCCGAAATAAAGGCAATCTACCTGCTTCTCTTCGACCAGGCGTCGCAGGAAATAGCCGATGTGCACGGAGCATTTCCCTACGATGACTTTCTTGTCAATAAACAGACATCGCCCTTCACCTACAACGGAGCCGAGCATATCTACAAGACCATCGTCGGCCATATCGACAGGATTACGGCCTGTCTCGCTCACTATGAAACGCGCCCCGACTGGTACAAGGCCAAGTTCCAGGCACTCATCGACGACAACATCGACGTATGCCAGAATAAGTTCTTCGGACGCAAAGGCGTCAGCGAATGGATACGCTATGCCAACTCCTTGAAGCTGCGCATGGCCATGCACTGCGTCAAGGTGGAGCCAGCGCTTGCACGCCAGTGGGCCGAGGAGGCCGTGGCCGGAGGCGTCATCGAAGCGCCCGAACAGGAATTCGCGCTCTTAGGCTTCCAACTCGGATTCGGCCATCCCCTGAATATGATATGGCTCTCATGGGGCGACGCACGCCTGAGTGCTTCCTTCGAGAGCCTCCTCCTCAGCCTAGACCACCCATATACCAAGGGCGAATATCCGTTCTTCAAGAACAACGGCGGAGCCATCACCAACACCAAGACCGGCGAAGTGCTCGAACCGGATACACGCATCGTCGGACTGCGTGAAGGCATACACCCAGGTATGGGCCAGAGTGCCGCCACCAACCCTATGATCAACTACAGCGTCTTCGATGCCGACTACATGGCTCAGGCTCCGTTATACCTTATGAAGATGTCCGAGGTCGATTTCCTACGCGCCGAAGGAGCCGTGCGCGGATGGAACATGGGAGGTTCTGCACAAGAGTTCTACGAACGCGGCATACGCTACGCCTACCTCTTCGAGCGCTCTGAGGAGTATTTCCACGAGGAATACGATATGCTTGTCGAGGATTATATACAGCGCACAGAGCCTGTGCCATACACCTACCACGACCCACTCGGGATGGTCAGCGACGAGCCCAGCGTCACCAAGATAGGCGTAGCCTGGAACGAGGCCGACAGCCGAGAAATCAAGCTTGAGAAGATTATCACACAGAAATATATCGCGGGCTTCCCCAACGGCTTCGAGGCATGGGCTGACCTGCGTCGCACCGGCTACCCCAAGGTCTTCCCCGTGCTTAATGCCGACGAGGGTGACGGCACACTGCGCTACGGCGACATCATACGCCGCGCCGTCTTCCCCGACACCGACGATGCGTCAATAGCCGACATCCTCACTTCTGGCCTCGACGCCCTCGGTGGCGAGGACTATCAAGCCACACGCATCTGGTGGGATGTCGAAGGGCCTAACTTCTAACCTCTAATTTTCCAAAAATATGAAACAGCTAATACTACTTTCGCTCGCTGCAGCCTTCTGCTTCGGCGGCACACTGCAGATGCAGGCTCAAGACTACGACCCATCTGCCTCACGTGAGATATTCGATTTCTCGCCCTTCGGCGAATCAGCCATCCTCACGTTGTTCTACAATGCCCAGCAGGCTGGGCGCGAATACCCCACTCCCGAGGAATTCGAGGCTGCTGGTTTCAACCTCATTGACCTTGAGTTCGCACGTTCACACGTGCGTCCACGTGCCATCATCGACGACCAGCCCAACCAACTTGTAGGCGATGTCAAGAACACACGGCGCCTATGGATGAACATACCTATGGGCACAGCAAAGGGCATCGGTGGCTACCCCGGCACCAATGTAGGCGATGACACCTATTCTATATGGAACTACACACATCTTTTCGGTTCCTGGAACCACGGACTCTTCCAAGCGCCTGGCTGTTGGGTCGATGCAGCTCACCAAAACGGTACCGACATTTTCTGCGGCATAAAGTTCTTTGAGTCATGGACACCCGGCTCCGGTGATGCAGCGTATAGTAAGCTCATCACCGAGAAGAACGCCGACGGCAGCTTCAAATATGTCAAGCCACTCATCAGCGCACTCCAGTACTTCGGTTCCGACGGCATCAACTACAACTGGGAGGACGGCTCTTATCGCAACGACGACATCATAGCCTTCCACAAAGCCCTGTACAAAGAAGCCCAAGCACGCGGCATGACACACTTCCATGTCGGCCTCTACACACAACAGAGCTCACTCACCAATGCCAACGCCAACGCCCTCTTCGGCAATGCCGACGGCCGCACCGCTGACACCTTCCTCAACTATTCTGCCGACAACTTCATCTCGTCCATGGCCATGCGCAGCTCTGAAACAGCCGCTCTCAACGCCATGGGCACCACAGACGGTCTCTATTGCGGCACATGGATAGTAACCATGAACCGCAGCTGGACAAACCTCAAAGGCCGCGACATAGGCGCTGTGCTTTGGGGTGAGCATGCCATGAGCCGTTTCTACAGCAATAACACCGGACGCGACCCCAACGAGTTCCAGACCAACTACCAGAACCTGCTGGAGCGCACAGTTTCGGGAGGCAACCGCAACCCTGCCAACCGCCCCACCATGAAGAATACCGGCAACGAATGGGGATGGAACGGCACTACACCACCACTCTCAGCCTTCGGAGGCCTCGCCACCTACTTCCCCGAGCGCTCGGCCATTCAGGGCAAACTACCCTTCCACACATATTTTAATATAGGTTTGGGAGGCGTCTACACCTACAAGGGCAAGCAGACGCACGGCAACTGGTACAATATGTCGTCGCAGGACATCGTGCCCACCTATCGTTGGCTGCAGTACAACGAAGGCACCACCACGCCAGCTACAGTCATCAATCCCGAATTCACCATCGAGGATGCCTATATGGGCGGCTCATGCCTCCGCCTTACAGGCCAGGCCAACGGCTCTGCCGATATCATCCTCTTCCGCACAGCACTTACCGGCAACAGCGGTCAGCCCTATGCCAAGGTAGCCGTCAAGACGCGTCAGGAAGGCGAGACCAACACCAACCTCTACCTTATCGTCAAGGTCGGCAGCGTCTGGCATGAATATCCTGTAGGTGCCACCACCGAAGCCACCTGGGCTGAGAAGACCATCCCGCTCAGCGGCATAGGTTCAGCCGATCAGATTGATTTCATCGGCATCCGCGTCAAGAACGCTACACCCGACTACCAAGTCTTCCTCGGCGAGATACAGATCAACGACGATGCCAAGGCTCAGCCAGCCGCCATCAAGGACATCATGGCCGAAGTCAAGGAGGAGACCAGCAGCAGCATGAGCGTCAAGCTCTACTGGAACCTAGACAAGGCCGATGCCACCTACGGCCTCACCTACAATGACGATGCTAACATCGACCACTTCGAAGTGCTCTATAAGAACGGCGAAGAAGGGCGCGTCAGCGTCGTAAGCCACGTGCAGGCATGGTCGGCTTTCGTAGGGCAGAAAGCCCTCACCGCCGACGAGCAGCCCATCTTCGGCGTGCGTGCCGTATCCAGCGACCTCAAAACCTATTCCGAACCCAAGTGGATAGCCGTCACGCGCAGCGCCAACGTGCCACAGAAACCAGAGAAAGCAGATGGCGAAGTGGAATACGAGAAGAGCGAAATCAACACCGAGGCTGCCGGCTACCAAACGGCCATTGAAACGCGTTATATTGCCACAGCTACCACCACCGGCGCCAGCGTGGCCAATATGAGCTACACAGCCACTGGCCCGTGCCCCGTTGAGAACCGCAACTACGTCGACGCCACCAAGACCGCCGTCATCAAGGCTAAGCAAGGCGACGAGATAACCCTCAACTACCAAATCTTCAATGCCGGCGACGGCCTGCAGTGGTGCATCATGAAAGGCTATGCTGACTGGGACATCAACGGCAAGTTCGAAGGCTCCACCGACGAGCTCATCATAGAGCAAGGCACGGCAAACACTAATAACAGTATTGAGAACACCGTCGAAGGCTCCGTCACTGGTCAGCCCCTCCATCAGAACGGCTGGAGCAAGAGCCCCCTCGTGCCCTTTACCTTCAAAGTGCCCGATGATGCCGTCCGCGGCACATCGCGCATACGCATCGTGTTCACCGATGCCTGGGCTGCCCATCCAGGTCCCGTAGGCCTTACCGCAAAGGGATTCAGCATCGACTTCGGCCTCGAGATTAGCGGCGACAACGAGGACCGCTCAGCTGCCAAGGCCAGCGTTGACGAAGGCGAAGCCGAGGAACCCGAAGGCCTTAACGGTTCTGTAGAGCCCGATGCCGTCAAGGCCCTGCGCCCAGCTTCCGACCTAAGCCTCAAAGGCGGCAGCTTGCTGTTCAGCAATGTTGAGAAAGCATGGATCTACACCACCGACGGCAAGCTCATCCGCTTCCTCAAGAATCCTGCCACCGTGGCCGCCGACTTCCCCGCAGGAGCCTATATCGTCAAGATGCAAGCCAACAACGTCATACGCACACGCAAGGTTACCATCAAGTAACAACAGAGGCGATAAATTAATAAATTTGAAGTTTTCCTACCCTTAAGAGTTCCACAGCGAACTCTTAAGGGTTTTTCTTTCCAATGTTTCTGTAAATAATTGGCTAAAAGATTGGCGGCAACACAAAAACATACTAACTTTGTGGCCAGAAAATAGAAGAAAACAAATCAGATATTTATGAAAAAAGCACTACTACTGACTTTGGTATTGGTCTGCTCTATAGCAGCTAATGCCGACTCGTGTGTCACCATGCGCTCTGGCAACCCTCAGGTGCTCTTGGAAAAGGCTAAGGTGGCCTTCACCGTGGACTGGGATCATGCCCAAGTGACGAACTGGAACAATAAGCTGTTCCCACAGTACCTCCAACACCTCGGCAGCGAAGCCGTGAATAAATGGCCCGCCAACCGCAAGAAGGCTGAGGAATACTTCGTGACGCAGTTCAACAGGAAGAGCACGAACCTGAAGATCAAGGAGGGCAGCACCGACTATAAGATGCTGCTGCGCATAGCTACTTTCGACGCTGGCGGAGACACCAAGGACCGCCATTATTTCGACCAGAAGGTAGGGGGCACCGTGATCAACGGCACCATAGAGGTGCGCGACGCTGCCGACAAGTTGCTCTGCGTGATGAACGTTAACAACGCCAACGGCGTGCTGCATAAGAATGATGCCGTGCGCTACGGACTGGCACTGATGAAGATAGCCACCGACGTATGTGACTTGATGAAGGACGTGAAGAAGGGCAAGGTGACGGCTACCACTCCTGTCGACTACTCCGCCGCGGCACAAGAGGCAAAGCCCGCCACGAAGACCAAGACGGTGAAGAAGGTAGTGCAGACGGTGCCGGAGAATATGTACCGCGTGACGGCTCAAAAGGTGAACGTGCGAAGTGCCGCCTCAACGAAATCGACAGTGGTGGGCTCGCTACTTCGCGACGAACAGGTGGAGGTGAAGGGCATCAACGGTAGCTGGGCTACCGTGGTGTACAAAGGAGGCACACGCTACGTGAGCGCCAACTACCTGGAGAAGATGGAGCCCCAGGTGGTGGAAGAGGAAATTGAGGAAGAGGTCGAGGAAGTGGCGGCCGAGGAGAAGGCGGTAGCGGCAGAGTCCGTAGCAGCGTCGACGAAGGCTGGCAATGAGAAAGCATCAAAGGCTGGCAAGAGGGAGAAAAGAGCCCAAGAGAAGGCCGAGGAAAAGGCCCGCGAGAAAGGCAGAAAGGCTAAGGCTCGTGCCGACAAGCGCGCAGACAGCGACAGCGGCAGCCGTTTCCCGTCATTCAAGGCTGACCCAAAATATATGGGTGAGTGGCACATCGGTTATGCTACGACTGGACATATCGAAGGCTACAGGAATTACACGGCTCATGCCCAGACGGGGTTCCTTCAGGGTGTTTCGCTGAACGAATACCTGGAGTTCGGCATCGGCCTGGACGTGATGATGAACACACACTACCCCCACGGTGGCGACTTCGGCGATATAGTATGGAGCTTTGCCCCGTATGCCCACGTACGCGGGTTCCTCCCAGTAAAGCCTAAGGTAAAGCCATTCCTTTCATTCGGCGTAGGTCCGTCATGGGCCTTCAGGCCTGATTTCATAAGCAAGCCCCAGGTGTTCATTGAATTCGGCCCCGGCATACGCTGGAAACAGTTTAACTTGTTCCTCGGCCTTCAGAAGGTGGGCAAGGGCAAGGGCACCAACCATTTCGTTTCGAAGGTGGGCTGGTATTTCTAAGAAGCTGTGTTGTATTGAAGAAGATTTCCATAACATAAAAGAATTCGTAGCAATATGAAAGACCAAGATAAAGATAAAGAGAAAGAAGATATCATCTCACGCCGACAATTCTTTAAGCGTGCAGCAGGCGCAGCACTGCCCTTCCTCGCCCTAACCTCTATGTCATCTGCCCTCTCATCATGTGAGATTGACGACCCGGATAATCCTTTTGCCGGAGGAGGCATCCCTGGCGGCGGCAGCGGTGGCAGCAGCGGCTGCAGTGGCTGCAGCGGCAGTTGTAAGAGCAGTTGCGGCGTTAACTGTTCCTCTCTTTGTGCTAGTTCATGTACCACAGGATGTACAAGAGGGTGTAGAGAATCTTGCTCAAGACAATGTGCCGGTTCCTGTACTACAGGATGTAGCAAGACGTGCAAGACTTTATGCCAAGGCAGCTGCAAAGGCCATGTGAGATAACATTATAGTACATGGATGTAGACACCGCAAAATACATCACTTTCATCGTCACTAAGGATTGTCAGCTGGCTTGTAAATACTGCTATTTGGTAGGCAAGAACTCGAAGGAGCGGATGTCCTGGGAGGTTGCTAAGCAAGCTGTAGACTATATTCTCGCGCATGAGAGTGACATGCCCGAAGAGGCCGTCGTCTGGGATTTCATAGGCGGCGAACCTTTTCTTGAGATAGACCTTATCGACAAGGTGTGCGACTATATCAAGATAGAGATGTACCGCAGAAACCACCATTGGTTCAACAGCTACCGCTTTTCGTTTTCGACCAACGGCATCAACTACCATACGGAGAAGGTGCAGCAGTTTATTAAGAAGAACTCCACGCACCTGAGCATCGGCATTACCATCGACGGCACACAGCGTAAGCACGACCTGAACCGTATATGGAAAACGCCGGAGATGGAGCGCGGCATAATGCCAAAGCCCGAGGAGGAACGCGGGTCGTATGCTGATGTGGTGAAGAACATACCGCTGTGGCTGGAGCAGTTTCCCGACGATAGCACAAAGGTAACCATCAGCTCTGCCGACATACCCTATATCTGCGAGAGCGTGCTGCACCTGTATGGTCTCGGCATCCACGAGGTGAACATCAACGTGGTGTTTGAGGATGTGTGGAAAGAGGGTGACGACAGTCTGTTCCAAGAGCAGCTGATGCAGCTGGCGGATGCCATCATCGACGGCGGCTACTACCGCGACTACGCATGCTCGTTCTTCGCTGAACATATAGGCAAGCCAATGGATATCGAAACGGAGAACCAGAACTGGTGCGGCGCAGGCATGATGCTAGCCGTGGATGCCGCAGGCAATTTCTACCCCTGCACCCGTTTCGCCGCCTACTCGCTCCGCTCGAAGAAACCGATAATCATAGGCAACGTGCACGACGGCATCAACAAGAACCTGCTGCGTCCGTTCCTCACGCTGGACCGCTTCACACAGAGCCCCCGAAAATGTATAGAATGTGAGGTGGCAAGCGGATGTGCCTGGTGTCAGGGCGAAAACTACGACGCCGCTCACACCGAAACCATCTACGAGCGTTCGACAGCCATCTGCCTTATGCACAAAGCCCGCGTGCGCGCGAACAACTACTATTGGAATAAGCTCTACCGCAAGCTGGAACTGGAAGGTTTGCGCGAAGACTACGACGAGAACCACCGCAAATCCTCGCAAACGCCATGCTGACATACCTCATCATACTGCTCGACGACACCAGCGTGAGCTTTTGCCACGCCGACAACCCTCGTTGCGAGCGACGGCTGATACCCCTCGATGTGCTCCGACAAGGCATACGCTTTGCCATGATGGAGAACCTCACCATACAATTCGTTTACCCTGACTATCCGCTGCCTGCAGACTATGCATCAGTCATTGAGAGCATCGACCACGCAAAGATAAAGCCGACGGTAGAGGCAGCCGACGTATGGGTGACGGACAAGCCTTTCGAAGGCGAGGTGGATGTGCCTGTGGTGCTGCGCATCACGCGTCAAGAGTTGTTTGCCCAGACTGAAGAGATTTCCAACCTGATAGGCCACGCGCCTCGTCTGAACATCGTGATTACGGATATAGGAGCTTTCACCGATGATGACTTCGAGAGATACCGTGCCTTGCTGGCGGATATCAGCGCCCGGGTGGAAACACTGACGAAGGAGGGGCGGATGCCATGGGTGAGCCTCGTCACCGACCGAATGGCTCTCACCAAAATGAATAACTGCGGCGCAGGCGACAGCAGCATCACCTTGGCGCCCAACGGCCGTTTTTACGTGTGCCCGGCCTTCTACTACGAGGCTCCGGAGGATAGCATAGGCGACCTTGAGGCGGGTATTGACATACGCAATCGACAACTATACAAACTCGAGTATGCACCGCTCTGCCGACGGTGCGATGCCTATCAGTGTCGCCGATGCATTTGGCTCAACCGCAAGCTAACGCGCGAGGTAAACACACCGAGTCATGAGCAGTGCGTAGTAGCGCATCTGGAGCGCAACGCTTCGCGCACTCTGCTCGCAAATATCCGCAAAGCTAATCCCAACTTCCTTGCCGAAACAAAGATTGAAGAGATTGACTACCTCGATCCGTTCGAAATGAAAAGAGAAAAATAGAATTTAATATATGGAACGTAAAAAGGTTGGACAAGTAACGCCTGAAGAGCGTGACGAGATACAAGCGTTGTTCGAACGACGCAACGGACTTAATGAGTTGGCACAAGTCCTGACGGCTGACAATACGGAACTCTACGAACGTCTTGTTACCGACATGGGCAAGACCTCTTCTCTTTTTCAGGAGTGGTGGAATGATATGTCAGCGAAATATCAGTGGGAAGCCACTGAAAACGGCAGTTGGGAAATAGACTTTGACACCTGCAATATTTACCTTTCGGAATAGGTACCCATGAATGGTCATAAATATTAATGGTCAAACAGTTAACCCATGCCATGGATTAACTGTTTATGCCCCGTTGGACCAGCGGTCCCAGGACTAATCTTCCACCTCTTCCCACATTAACACGCTGCCATTGCGGCGGGCGGGATCGGGACCAGTGAAGTCCATGGAGTATGGACTGCCAGTGGTGGGACTCTTGCCGATGTAGTGGTGGTTGCGGAGCGAGAAGAGCATGAAGTCGTGATCCAGATAGTCCTGCCAAAGGAAGACTTCGGCTTCGTCGGCATTGTCCGTGAAGCGGACGTCGCCCGCCAGCCCCTCGCCATAAACCTTAAGGTAACGGCCATCGATGCACTGCAGGGCTACGCGTCCCTGGCCGCGGTCGATGAGGCGGAACTGTGTTTGGCTGCCCGGATTGTGGGGGTCGGTATCATACAGTACGCCGTGCGGTGTAGCGAGGGCGGGCCGGCCGGTGGCCTTGTTGATGATGCGGAAAGTCTTTCCGTAGGGGATGTTCTGGCTGCGGTCGGCGCAGGGTTCTTCAACGGTGAAGTTGTCAAATTCGGCATAGCCGCCTCGCTGGCCCTGGGTGTTGAAGGCGAAGAGAGCGTGGCGCGAACCCTGAAAGGTGATGAGCTGGTAGCTCAGGGGCATCATGCGTCCGAGTGTGTGGAAGTTCTGGCCGTCGGTGGAGTAGGCGTACTGTGCCTGGTCGTGGTCGTAGTCGCCGTTCATGCGGAGCCATATTTTTCCGTCGGGTAAACCGACGGACACAATGACGGTGTCGTTGGTCAGTTGCTCATAGCAGCTGAGGGTGAGGGCGTTGCCCCGCTTCACGAGGCCTATCCACGAGCAAGGCACGTTGATGTTGCCCAGGCCGGCCACGTCCCCGTCCTTCATGCCTTTCACGTACAGTTCGACAGTAGCGACGGATTTAGGACCGATGACACGCTGGGTCAATGTATTGCGTGCCCACATCAGCTGCTCTGCGGGCTGGGCTTGCAGGCGCAGATGTCCTTTGCTGAGGCTCCATAGTTTGTCATCGGGGTTGTGGTTCCATTGCCAGATGCGTCCGAGGGCCTTGCCGTCGAAGCTGTCGCTGCGCTGGTAGGGGCCGTGGGGCTGTACACCAGCGGGGACGGTGCCTGTGGAAGGCTTGAACCACGTCCGCGGCGCACGTCCCAGGTTGTTCTCCAGCCCCACCATAGGCCAGCCGTCGACCCACGTCATGGGCATCAGGCATACGGTGCGCCCAATGCTGTGGAAGTCCTGCATGAAGAGCGCCCACCACTGACCATCGGGAGTGGAGACGATGCCGCCCTGGTGGGCATTGGTGCATGCCGTGGCGTCCTTGTCCAACGGGCCGAGGCCGAACTTCGTGCCGTCCTCGCCAATACGATACTTTGTGCCTCGAGGTACCTGAGTCAACGAGGCTGCATGGTAGCCATAAGTCTCATCGGCCGTAATGACGCGTGTCTCATAAGGTCCCCAAATGCTTTTCGAGCGGGAGCAGAGCGTGCGCCCGTTGGGGCGGTAGTCCGTGGAGATGAGGTAGTACATACCGTTGATCTTGTACATATGGTGACCTTCGCCCACGCCATTGCCTTCGGGGATAATGACGCGCTCGGTTGCTTCTATCGGACCGCTCATGTCGGGTTTCAGTTCGGTACATTTCACCGTGCCATAGCCATGGATGGCATACACCTTGCCGTCGTCGTCGAAGAGTACGCCGAGGTCATAGATGTTGCCCTGCATGTTGTGGTGCTCCCAGGGGCCGCGGATGTCCTTGGCCGTGTAGCATTGCAGCCCTTTGCCGTTGACATTCGAGAAGACGTAGAACTGCCCGTTGGCATACCGGATGCAAGGAGCCCAGATACCCTGCCCATAGATCTCTTCGTGGTTCTTCAGAGCAAACCTATCCTCAGGGAAATCGAAGCGGTCGAAGCAATACGCCACGTTTTCCCAGTTGACAAGGTCCTTGCTGTGAAGGATTACAAGACCCGGCACAGTATGCATGGTGGTGCCGGCGAGGTAGTAATCATCGCCTACGCGAAGGATGTCGGGGTCTGAAAACTCGTCGTAAAAGAGCGGGTTGGTGAACGTGCCGTTGCCATTGTCGGCCGTCCAACTCTTGGTGGTGGCAGATGGATTCTGAGCCTGAAGATGTGTCGCGGCGATGCCAGCCACGAAGGAGAGAAGGGTAAGAAGTGTGCGAGTCATAAATGAGGTGAAGATGGTTATTATGGGAAACGCACGTGAAGCGGGACATCTTCGCGTGCGTTCATCTATTATAAATAATGTGACTCCGGCGGGATTCTAACCCGCGACCTTCGGAACCGGAATCCGACGCTCTATACAGCTAAGCTACGGAGCCTGCAAATGAGTGTGAGGCAAGCTATGTGCCCTTTTGCGGCTGCAAAGGTAATAAAAGTTTAGTGTTTATTGCAGAAAGTTACGAGATTTTTTTTCACTTATATCAATTTAATCACATATTACGATGAAATTATTTCCATTTTTCAACTATCAATTGTCAATTTATTAGTACCTTTGCAGCGCAAAACGACAGACAAACCATAAAATCATGAGCAAACTGATTAAGCCAGAAGGTTATTTGCCAGCTCTTGACCTGCAACAGACAGAGTTGGCTATCAAAAAGATAAAGGACTTTTTCCTGGGGCAATTAAGCTCCGAGCTACGCCTGCGACGAGTGACGGCACCATTATTCGTGCTCAAAGGACTCGGTCTGAACGATGACCTCAACGGCGTAGAGCGTGCCGTGACCTTTCCCATAAAGGACATGGACGATGCACCGGCTGAGATAGTTCATTCACTGGCAAAATGGAAGCGCAACACGCTGGCGGAGTATGATGTAAAGCCCGGCTTCGGAGTTATTACGGACATGAACGCTGTGAGAGCCGATGAAGAGCTCGACAACCTGCACTCGATATATGTGGACCAATGGGACTGGGAGCGCACTATGACGCGCGAGGATCGCACACTACGTTACCTGCGCCGCACCGTGGAGCGCATCTACGGCTGCATATTGCGCACTGAGTACTACCTCTCGGAGATGTATCCACAGCTCACGCCCTTCCTGCCCGAAGAGATACACTTCATCCATAGCGAAGAGCTACGCCGCCAGTATCCTGACCTGACGCCGAAGGAGCGCGAAGATGCCATATGCAAAGCTTACGGAGCCGTGTTCATCATAGGCATCGGAGGCAAACTCGACGACGGCTCGGTGCATGACCTTCGTGCACCAGACTACGACGACTGGAGCACACCGAATGCCGATGGTTTCTGCGGACTGAACGGCGACCTGCTCATCTGGTATCCCTTGCTCAACCGCTCTATAGAACTATCGTCGATGGGCATACGCGTAGACGCCGAAGCACTGGAGCGCCAGCTCGCGCTCCAAGGTAAGGAGGACCGCAAGAACCTTTATTTCCACCAGCGCCTGCTCAAAGGGAAACTGCCATTGAGCATTGGAGGCGGCATAGGACAAAGCCGCCTGTGCATGGTGCTGCTGCACAAAGCACATGTCGGTGAAACGCAGGCAAGCATCTGGCCGGAACAAATGCGCCACGATTGTCGTGAAGCAGGCATAATGCTGATTTAACCCTAATCGAAGACCAATTTTGGTTTACCATACGGTTTTTCACACATACAACAATCCCCGCCGCCAGCACACGAAACTGACTGCGGGGATTGTTGCGAATTAGAGAATGGTAATGTTAGAATATGGACTCCTTGGTTTCGGTGGTCAGCAGTTCCAAGACTTTCATGCCTACGACGGAGTTGCCCTTGGGATTCAGACGGGGACTCCACACGGCTACAGCGTAACGCTGAGGATAGATGGCAGCTATGCCTCCGCCTACGCCACTCTTGCCTGGCAGGCCTACGAGATACGAGAATTCGCCCGCCTCATCGTAGAAACCGCAGGTCTGCATAATGGCGTTCATCCTCTTGACTTGCGACGAGGTAAGTTGTACCTTGCCGAACTTGAAGGGCCGACGATGGTCGGCAAATGGAAGAAAGGCCTGCGCCAATTCACAGCAACTCATCTCGATGCTGCACATCATGCAGTAGAACTGCAGCACACGTTCGATGTCATTGTGTATGTTGCCATGATACTTAAGTAGGTTGGCGATGGCGGCATTGAGGTATCCCGTGGAACGCTCGGAGAAGGCTACGGTACGGTTGTAGTCGATGGTGTCGCAGCCAGAAAGCTGACGCACGAAGGCGAGGAAGTCGTGTTCGGGGTCGAGCAAATGGGTGACGAGGATGTCGGCCATGACGATGGCACCGGCATTAATGAATGGATTGCGCGGCACGCCTCGTTCCATCTCGAGTTGAAAGAGGGAGTTAAAGGCCGTACCGGAAGGTTCCTTGCCCATACGCCGCCAGAGGTCATCGCCCTCAAGGCTTAGCGCCATGGCGAGGGCAAAGACTTTGGAGATGCTCTGAATCGAGAAACGAACATCGGCATCGCCGACAGCATACTGCTTGCCCTCGAGGGTATGAAGGCATATACCGCGTTGGTCGGGATTGACCTCGGCCAGGGCCGGGATATAATCTGCCTGACATCCTTCGCCAGCCAAAGGCTCGGTCTGGTTGAGGATGTCAGAAAGAATCTGCTGATAATTCATGATGTTTAATACAGTACTGCGGCGCACTGGGGTTGGATGGTGAGGGTGAGGCGACCGCGTTTGTCAAACTTGGGAACGGACTGCTGGGGCGTTTTGCCATCGGTGCCATCGGTGAGGAGAGCTGTAAAGGACTTGCCTACAGAATTGCCAAGCACACTGGGGTCGATGGTGATGGTCTTGGCAGCTGCCTCGGCGTTCATAGCGATGAGGTACCAGCGATCGGCATGACGACGGGCCATGACGATGTACTTGCCCGGATAGCCGTCGATGAAGCGGGTCTCGTCCCAGGTGGTGGGTACCTGCTTCATGAAATCAATCTCAAACTGCGGCTGTTCGGTGAGGTTGCGCGGTGTGAGGGCGAAGTTCTGACCGGAGGATTGGAAGGCGATTGCGGTGGCGAGTTCAAAGACGTCGCTTGTGCGGCGTGTGTTGCCCTTGCCGGGTTCCTTATGCAGACGCTTCTGCAACACCGTGCCACCATATTCCATTGAGGCTGTGGTGTTGCGCACGAAAGGATGCAGGCAGGCGTGACGCGCTTCCTGTTCGCAGAAGCCCTGACTGAAATAGAGGTTCTCGCTGGCCAGCACGGCTTCGGAACTGCAGTAGTTGGGATACATACGTTCCCAACCGCGGGGCAGGGTGCAACCGTGGAAAATGCATTGGATTCCATAATCGTTGGCGTCGCTGAGAATGCCTTCGTAGACACGCATCGTCTCCTGCTTGTCGCCGGCAAAGAAGTCCACCTTTATACCTGCCACACCACCGTCGTGCAACCACTTCATTTCCTTCTTGCGGACGATGGAGTTGTGCATGGCCTGGCGAGCGCACTGAGGCGCATCGTTCCAGGCACCGTTGCTGTTGTACCACACCCAAGGACGTACGCCTTTCTGCTTACAGTAGGCAAACAGTTTCTCCATGCCTTCGCGACCGATATGCTCGTACCATCCGCCGTCGATGAGGCATCCTTCCCAACCGAGGGCAGCAGCGAGGTCGATGTATTTGATTTGGTCGTCGAAGTTGATACTGGCATCCTGCCACATAATCCACGACCATGTGTTGCGCGATCCTTTATATTCGATGCTGGGCTCGTAGAGGGGTTCGACGACATCCCAAGCAATGGTGGTCTCGACAATGGGTTTCAGCGAAGGGCCGAAGGTGAGGGTTCGCCAAGGGGTATAGCCGGTCATTTCATCGTTGGCACTGGTCTTGCTATTGGCCAAGCCGAGCTGTGCGCCCGTGCTTCCGAAGCCGTTGTTCTCGCCCTCCATGGGGAATGCGATGGTGAAGAGGCCATCGGGGGTGGCATCGGAGAGGTGGGTGCCGCAATAGTTGCTGGTGACACCTGTCTCAGAAATCAAGAGCCAACCCTTGTCGCCCTCATGGAACAGACAGGGGAAAGTCCAACCATGGCCGGATTGACTACGTTTTGTTATAGACTCGTCCCAGATGTAGCCTTCTTCATAGCTGGGCTTGGTGCGCTTCCACCCAACCATCGGGTCGCTTTGCTGGCAGATGAAGGCGGTGGCATCGGTGGGGAGACGGAAGCCGGAAGCTTCGCCTGTGATGACGATGGCACCTGTCTCACCACCTTGCAAGAAGCGGTAACGATAGGCAATATTGTTGTTGAATACGGCAAACTGCACGGTCATAATTACCCCGCCATTTCTGCGCTGGGGGGTAGTGAGAACAAGCCCTAGACTATTTTCTTCGTTGTTGATCTCGCTTTGTTTGCCTTGACGAAGGTGGTAACTGTGCTTGATGACGCCTTTGGGGCGAATTGCTTCCTTGAGGGTGAGATCCTTCGAGAAGTCAGCTACGTTGGTATATACACCGAGGGGCGAATCAAGCACCATTGGCACATCAAGCGTGTCGGCCTTTGCTCCTTTCTTCTTGGCTTTTACGATGGTACGGTAACCGGCTGAGTAAGACAACTTCCCATCGGCGAGTTTGACGTTGAGATAGGTTAGGCCATCGGGTGAGAGTACTTTATACGTCTGGGCAAATGCAGACGAAGAAAGCATAAATAATAAGGAATAGATGACAAACGATAATTTAGCCGTTGTTTTCATAAGATGTTTATTTTGATGATTTATAATATTTTAAGTTGCTCATTCGGTAGGCTTCTGCAACATGCGCTTTTCGAAATGATTGATGGCCTGCAGCATGAGGCGATGTCCCCTTTCAGCGATGGTCGCGCATTTGTCATAGTTGAAGTTGTAGCTATTCATGGGCAGTTCCATTAATACGTCCGGCGGAGTGATTTGGAGCTGTAGGCTGATATTCTTCTGAATGAGAATATGGAGGGAATCAGAAATGAGTGATATCGCGTTGACTTCAGTAAAGTCCGGCCGAATGAGGCGGTTCATGATGGCGGGACGTCGGGACGGTTGAGGAGTCTTACGTCGGAGGCGTCGTTCCGGCGCCGAAACATTTGATGCTACGAGCAGGTCGCCTTCTGTTCGGGCTGCATATTCAAGCGGTAATCCATTGCTGATGGCCCCATCGATGAGATAAAGCTCATCATGTTCGACAGGGCGGAAAAACGTAGGCATGGAGATGGATGCCCGGATGGCTTCAAAGAGGCTTCCGCTTCGAAAGACAACAGCAGAATCCGTCCGCACGTCAGTAGCCACCGCACAAAAAGGAATGGGCAAGTCTTCAATGCGCACGTCGGGTACGATTTCCTGCAGATGGTTCATCACACGTTCCCCTTTCACAAGGTGATTGATGCCAATTGAGAAATCGATGAGTGAGAAGACATCGCGACGTGTCAGGGTACAGAACCATTCCTTGACTTCCTCAAGTCGTCCGGCGGCAAAGATGCCTCCGATGAGTGCACCCATGGAACTGCCGGCCACGGATGAAATCTCATAGCCTTTCTCCAAGAGTGCTTCGATGGCACCAATATGTGCATAACCGCGGCAGCCTCCTGAGGAAAGCACCAGGGCGACTTTAGGTTTAGGTTTTATGTTGGATATTTCAGACATGATTGAAATATGGTCTCAGAATTGCCATCCGCGGAAGAAACGGCCGCTGCCTTCGAGCTCTGCACCGAAGTAAAAGCCAACGTTGGTCGGTTGGTTGTATCCTACATTCTGCATGACGAGCGAGTGACGGTATACGGGTTCTGCGAGGAACGTGTGTAAGCGGTATTTAGTAGGGATGGAGGTGATGTAGAGGCGCAGGTGGCGGTTGTCCTTCGTGCGCGTCAGCACCTCTTCGCGCCAATCGCCAAGGACATCTGCACAAAGGGCTGGATTGGACTTGGTGCCGTTGTTAAAGGTACAGTCGGAGAAGTGGGCCAACACTTCGACGGAGGAAGAGCCGGTGAAATCGAAAGGCACAGAACCACCCCTGACTCCTCCCGTTATGGATTGGGGAAGCTGCGTGGTGTCATCCTGTTTCGAACCGGAGGGATTCCCTCCCTGACGGGAGGGGGCAGGGGTTGGTCTATATTTACTTACCGTCTCATGATCGAGCAACTCCCTACACAGATCTCCATCCCACCAGATACCGAAGTTAATAGGGATGCGGGCGGTGCTATCGATGACCTCGCCACGAACGTTGCAAATGCCGCCTGAAGCTGACGACCACATCTCGAGACCTAGGTTAGCGGGGTTTATGTCAGCCGCCATACAGCGACCTACATCTTTATTCGAAAGGATTTGAAAGAGAACCTTGCCCGTTCGGGCATCGCGAAGGTCGCTACCATCGCGCTTGTTCTCGTGGCAATCCCACACTTGAAGGGCGTTATCGACAGGATAGCCGTCAACTGCAGTGTTCGCAGATGGAGGGAAGAAGGCTGTCAGGTGCATAGCATCGCCGTGGCCGAAGCCCGTATTATAAAGAGGTGTACCGTCGTGATCAACGGCCATGGAGCCATAGGTAATCTCATCACAGCCGTCACCGTCGACATCGGCCACACGAAGGTTGTGATTGCCCTGCCCGGCATAGCGCCGCTTGTCGTCGTCATTGGTGTCGAATACCCAATGAACCTTCAGGTCTTTGCCGTCGAAGTCATAGGCTGCAATGACGCTACGTGTGTAGTAACCTCGGCAGAAAATAGCACTTAGGTGCTCGCCGTCGAGATAGCCGCAGGCAGCGAGGAAGCGGTCGGAGCGGTTGGCGTAGTTGTCGCCCCAAGAGCGAATGTCACCACGCTCCGGAATATAGTCAACGGTACTAATGGCGCGCCCTGTCTTGCCTTCGAAACAAGTCACCCATTCGGGACCTTTGTAGATGAATCCACCTCGCGTGGCATTACGATCCATATTGTTAGGCCAACCAGGACCGCGAAACTGCTCGCTTGGGTTGTTGTTGGCATGATAGGCTTCCCTGTCAGGGCGGCGTACATGGTCGGCTTTAGAGTCGCCGATGACTTGACCAAGACCATCAACGGCACCATCAGACGTGCGAACCAGGAGTTCAGCACAGCCATCGCCATCGAGGTCGGCAACGATGAATGGCGTGTAGTGGGCACCGCTACGGATGTTAGGGCCGAGGTTGACACGCCACAGGGAAGTGCCATCGAGGCGCAGGGCTTCGAAGATGGTGGGTGAGGTGATGCCGCTTTGGCTGTTGTCCTTGGAGTTGGAGGGGTCCCATTTCAGGATAATCTCAAGCTGTCCGTCGCCGTCAAGGTCGGCCATGGTAGCGTCATTGGCGTTGTAGGTAACGGGGAAGCGTTGCGACCCAGCCGCGTCAGACGGAACGGGCGGAGTAAGTGGAATGTCTATGTAGCCTATAGGGGCATGGGCAGGAAGAGTCCACAAACCGATATAATAAGGTACCGTTTCCTTTTTCATGTTTGCAGGCACCCGCCCGTTCTTATATACCGGACGAACAAAATACTTCGTTTCTACGCTCTCGGGGTTATAGTCCATCAAGAATGTGGGCTCTTTGGCTTCGCGAACAGCAATCAGTTTGCCATCTCGGAACACCTCAAAACTGACATCCTCAGGCTCTGACGGCAGGTAACGCCATTGTATGCACACACTATCAGGTGACGTGCGAAAAGCTACCACACCACGTCCAAGCCGTTCGCCACGAAGACGTGAATAGTCATAAGCGGTTTGGGCAGAGGCTGTCAGAGAGAGCAGTAATAAACATATTATACCACTAAGCAGGCGAAGGTATGGAATGAAATGATGATGCATAAGCCAAGCGTTATGGGATAAAGGTGAAAACTAAGAGACCGCCAGAGGTGCTACTCCGGAAATTGTGGTTCCGGCAGACGAAAATGCGGCAGGCGTTGTTGCCCCAACTGGCGGAGAAACTGCGGCCGATGACGTGGAAGTGTTTGTGCTGGAAAGCTGTAGCAGAGCGGTTATCTTATCGCGCACATGTTCCATCTGAGGTGCTGCCAGGAAGGCGGTATTCTTCTTGAGTACGAGGTCTATGGGAAGTACGCTGTGCTGATAGCTTGAGAGTTCACACTGGCGCTGTTTGGCGTGCATGGCCAGTGATTTTATCTCCCGCTCACGCTCTTTGCGGAGCTGGGCACATATGGGTTCGAGCAATGGCAATATGACATTCTCAAAGAGTGTGTGACCTTGGATGTAGAGGTATGTCGCATCTGGGGTGATGCCCAAATCCTTGAGGTCTTGCTTCACCGCTTGATAATCCTTCCTGGCCTCAGGGAAATGATTCTGCAGCCAGGCCATCTTCTGGTTGACGCGTCGACGCAGTTGTGCCAGGGATTCCTCTGGGTGTGATGTGTTGATACTATGGAAACCTACGAAACCGCAGAAGTCCATGAGCGAGAAGTGCTTGTACTTGTCATGGCGATAGCACCATATATTCCACACGAAAAGCGGCCATATTATCTGGCTGTACTCGCGAAGGAATTCCTCGTAATCGAGCATGGGGCGGTCGTTAAGGGTGGCTGTGACGACTGCCTGGTGCAAGGAAGGCGCCCAACACTGGAAGTTCTCGATGGCATAAACGAAGGTATGGATAACATAAGGCGAGTGATTAAGAAGGCGGCTCGTCTCAGTGGCATCACGCAGGAGGTAATCGTAGTCGGCATCTACGCACGCTATCATTGCCTGTCCCAACTGCCGCGCATCGAGGATGTTTGTCAATGCCTGACGCTTGCCTTTGCCGAGGTTGTCGTGCGAAGGCAACTTTATCTCGAAATACAGTTCGGGCGTTTCGAAGTCTTTAAGGATGGAACGCCAGAAAGCCACATCGTCGAAACTTTCTACAAAGGCAACTATACGCTTGCGTGCCGTCGAAGGCCGCAGGCGATTTGCTGCTTCAAAGTAGGCTGAACTAAGGTTCTTTGTTAGGCGTTTTGACATCGCTTATACTTATCTATCTTTGTTTATTAAACCTTAAACGCTAAACGATAATTGTTAATTGTTAATCGCAAATCGTTAATCGCAAATCGTTAATCGCTAAACGTTAATCGTTAAACGCATCCACTAATCCACGATAATATCTTCAACGTCGGTTACGCAGTCGGCCCAGCCGCTCATGATGACGGCAGGCGAATGTGTAGTCAGTATTACCTGAGCATTAGGATTGAGTTCAGTGATGAGTTCGAGAAGGCGTTGTTGCCATTCGATATGCAGGCTTATCTCAGGCTCGTCCATCAGCAGCACATAAGGTTCGCGGTTCTCAACGAGCACGGTGAGAAGTATGATGAGCATCTGCTTCTCGCCCGACGAGAGGAGATAAGGCGTCAGGCGCTCTCCGAGGTGATGGAAGAATATCTCGTTTGATGTGCGGTCTATCTTCTTGCCTGTAGCCTCAAAGAGCTCATCGACGAGGTCCTGGAAATGTGCCTTCTCCTGAGCTATCTGGGCTGCTTTCTGCTGAGCATCGGGGTCGGCAGCTGTGAAGAGTGCCACTATGCGGTTGCTCTGACTAACCTGATAGTCGAGGAAACGCCGCTGCAATTGATAGAGCTGCCAGTCGAGTTCTGTAGTCAAACGTGCCTCCATAACCTTGTTCAGAATATCGGCACTTACAAGTGGACGGTCCACGCCTCGTATGACATCGAAGCGGACGCTGTCAGCTTCTTCAGGCTCGAAAGTAAGGTGCACGCCAAGGCTGTTGTAGTCGCGCTCAAGTTCCTCCTTGCCTTGCGTCAGGCGTCGTATGGTCTTACGCAGGATTGTGCTCTTGCCTACGCCATTGATACCGCTGAGCACGTTGACACCAGGCCGAAGGTCCCAAACGATATGTCTGGTGCCTCGCCACAAGGAGTCTATCTCTATTCGTTTAATGTAATTAGCTGTCATAACCAACAAGTTTATTGTTTCTGGCCGTAAAGATAATGAAAAGTTGAAAGTTTTATGTTGAAAGATGAAACTTTTCGCTTACAATGGCACTTTTTTCTCTTTTCACTTCATCACTTTGCATTTATTAGACTTAATTTTTCTCTTTTCCCTTTTCATTTTTCACTTTTTATGTACCTTTGCGAAAAAATAAACACAGAGTCATGGATTATATCTTCGAAACCACGATGGAAGTGCGCGACTACGAGTGCGACATCGAGGGCATCGTGAACAATGCCAACTACCTCCATTATGCCGAGCACACGCGTCATCTGTTCCTGCGTAGCTTAGGCGTCAGCTTTGCTGCTATACACGAACAAGGTTACGATGCCGTTGTGGCACGGATGAAACTGGATTTCAAGACACCTCTGCGTTGCGACGACCGTTTCGTGTCGCGTTTATCCTTGAAGAAAGACGGCGTGAAATTCATCTTTCACCAAGCCATCTACCGCGAATCGGACATGGCACTATGTTTCCGAGGCGACATTACGCTGGTGTGCCTTCACAATGGCCAACTCGCACGCACTTCGCCTTACGACGAAGTTTTCAAACCGTTTGTCGCTTGAAGACCTTTTCTTCAATCGTCTGAAACACAACGAAGAGCGCAGGCACAAACAAAATCAAGGCTATAGTGCCAACGAGCATACCGCCTACGGTGCCTACGCCTAACGAGCGGTTGCCATTGGCGCCTGCTCCTGTTGCAAAAATCATAGGCAACAGGCCGAATACCAATGTCAGCGACGTCATCAGGATTGGGCGCAGGCGCACTTTGGCTGCAGAGATTGCCGCCATGGGGATTGACATACCTGCCCGCCGCCTCTCGCTAGCATATTCCGTGAGCAGAATTGCCGTTTTCGAGAGCAAGCCTATGAGCATGATGACGCCCGTTTGCATATAGATGTTATTCTCCAACCCGAACAACTGAGCAAACAGGAACGAGCCCATAAGTCCGAATGGCACACTGAGGATGATAGCCAACGGCATGAACAGACTCTCATATAACGCGCAGAGAATGAGATAGATGAAGATGATGCAGATGGCAAAGACGTAAATAGTGTGCTGACCAGCCGACGCCTCTTCACGGCTCATACCTGCAAATTCGTAACCATAGCCCTCGGGCAGCACGCGTGCCGCTTCTTCGCGTACAGCCTGAAGTACCTGTCCAGAGCTGTAGCCCTTTTCGGGCATACCACTTACCTGAATGGCAGGGAAAAGGTTGAAACGAGTGAGATTGGCTGTACCCAAGATAGGTTTCAGTTCTACGAAGCCGGAGATGGGCGCCATAGAGCCGTCGCCTGTGCGCACATACATATTCTCCAAAGAATGTTCGTCGAGGCGTGCCGTGACCTCTGCCTGCACCATCACTCGGTAGAGTTTCGAGAACTTGTTCATGTTGGACGAATAATTGCCGCCCACATATCCCGACAGGCACGACAGCACATCCGTAGGCGAGATGCCAGCCCGTTTGCAGCGCGCAGCATCGACGTACAAGCGATATTGTGGATAGCGGTTGTTGAACGAGGTCTGCGAACGCGATATCTCAGGGCGAGCCTGCAGAGCAGCGATGAGGCGGTTGGTGACCGCCATCAGCG
Source organism: Bacteroidaceae bacterium (assembly GCA_016286165.1). Lineage (GTDB taxonomy): Bacteria > Bacteroidota > Bacteroidia > Bacteroidales > Bacteroidaceae > Physcousia. The sequence goes on from JAEESE010000010.1 coordinate 110,707, forward strand.
AGTCCACGCCACGATCCTGATGATCCTGCACTTGCATCTCAAAGCCGTTGGTGGCGCCATAGCCGCTGATCATGGGTTGTGTGAACGCCATTATCTTAGCCTCACTGATGTCAGCCACACGACGGTTGACTTCTGCCATCACGCTCTTGAGGTCGTCACCTTTGCCACGACGCTCGTCCCAGTTCTTCAGTCTGAGCAGGAACATACCATTGTTGGAACTCTGTCCTGCCATTCGGCTTACACCAACACTCTTGGAATACGCCTTTATTTGAGGCAGGTCGGTGATAAGTTTTTCCACACGGTTCATCATCTGATGCGTAGCCTCCTTTGTGCTACCAGGCTGCGTCTGCACGGTGACGTAAATCACGCCCATATCTTCGTCTGGCACGAGAGCCGTCTTGGTGGTAGACAATAGGAAATAGAAGAGAATCAGGGCTGCGACTACGGAGAGGACGACCAACCATATATGGCGCATGAGAAAACCTACACATTGCTTATATCGGGCCACGGTAGCGGCCTGCACGCTCTTCAGTCGGGCCAAGGCAGTCTGCTTGCCGGGCTTATCGCCGTTGCGCGGTTTCAGGAAATGTGCACAGAGGGCAGGGCTCAGCGTCAATGCGTTAATCATCGATATGAGCACAGCCACGGCCATCGTCAGACCGAACTGCGTGTAGAAGATACCGCTGGTGCCGCCCATGAAGCACACGGGGATGAACACCGCCATGAAGACCAGCGTGGAAGTGATGAGCGCCGTGGTAACATTGCCCATGGCCGAGAGCGTGGCCGTTCGGCGGTTACGCTCGCCAGCATCAAACTGTGCCTGCGTAGCTTCAGCCACCACTATGGCATCGTCGACCACCGTGCCTATAACCAGCACCAGGGCAAACAACGTCAGCGTGTTGAGCGAGAAACCCGCTACGTAGAGGAAGCCGAACGTGCCCACCAGCGACACCACAATAGCAACAAGCGGTATCAGTGTGGCACGCCAGTTGCGCAGGAACAGCAGAACTACCAACACCACTAGCGCCACAGCCTCCAGCAGCGTGCGCTCCACGCTGTTGATAGAGGCATCCAGGAAATCCTTGGTCGACATCATGTCGATTAATTCCATATCGGCAGGAAGGTCATGGCGTATTTCCTCAACAAGCTTGTCAATGGCTATGATTATCTCGTTGGCATTGGAGCCTGGCGTCTGCGAGATCATACACGTGGAGCCTGGATGTCCGTTGATTTCGCCCTCGATGGCATAGCCCTGCAAGCCCATCTCGATGCGTGCCACATCCTTCAGGCGCAGTATGCTGCCATCGGGCAGGCTGCGCACAACGAGGTTCTCGTAGTCGCTTTCATCTTCGTAGCGTCCACGGTATTTCAGCACGTATTGGAATGCATTATCGCTCTCTTCGCCCAGCGTGCCGGCCGGACTCTCCACGTTCTGCTCTGCCAGCACAGCGTTTATGTCGGATGGCATCAGGCCGTGCTGCGCCATCTTAGCTGGGTCAAGCCATATGCGCATGGAATAGTTGGAGCCATACACGTCCACCTCGCCCACGCCAGGCACGCGCGACAGCCGCGGTTCGATATTTATCTTGAAATAGTTGTTGAGAAACGCCAAGTCATAAGTACCGCCTGGACTATACAAACCCAATGATTTCAACGTTGACGTTTGGCGTCGCATCACTATGACGCCTGTTCGGGTGACCTCGGCAGGCAGCAAGCCCTGAGCCTGTGCCACACGGTTCTGCACGTTGACCGTAGCCATGTCGGGGTCGGTTCCCTGCTTGAAGAAAACGTTGATATTGGCCGACCCGTTGTTTGAGGCGTTCGAGGTCATGTAAATCATGTTCTCCACGCCATTGATGGCCTCCTCCAGAGGCACTACCACGGCTTTCTGCAATGTCTCAGCGTTAGCTCCGGTATAGGATGTCCTCACACTCACGGTAGGCGGCGCGATATCTGGGAACTGCTCGATAGGCAATTGGGTGAGGCCAATGGCTCCCACTATGACAATCATCACGGAAATAACTCCCGCGAGGATCGGACGGTCTATAAAAGTCTTGACGTTGAACATTATTTTGTGTAAACTGCTGCAAAAATAGTAAAAGTTTTGAGTTTATGATTTAAAGTTTATGGTTTTTATTTCTTTTCCTACGTTTTTCTCTTATTATCCGTTACATTTTTACTATCTTCGCGCCAAAATCAAAGGATTATGGCAGAAAGTCCCATAACGATACTCCAACGGCAACGAGCCCTGCTGCAGACAGAGTATGCCTACGAGAAGGCTGAGTTCCAACGCTTGACGGAAGCTACCGGCATAGAGCGTAAGGTGGAACGCGGTGTGGCTTGGTACCCGCTGACGATAGGGCGCAGCTACCACAACTCGTTGGATCAGTTTGTGGTGGAGGTGAGCAAGTATGGTGAGAACAGCAAAGCTGCGGTTAAGGGTGAGAGCGCCTCCGACGCTGTTAGGAAAGGACTGTCGCAGAGCGAAGACCTTCAAGAGCCGACGCTTTTTGAGCCTGGCAAGCCGGTGTGTTTCTTCTCGCAAGATGCCTCGGGCGACCGCTACGGCACAGGCGGTATGCTACATTACTACAAGTTTGTGGCTCAGGTGAGCTATGTCGAGAACGACCGCATGGTCATCGCCTTGCCCTCGCCTGCAGCATTGGAACAGTTGCGCGATGCTTACCGACTGGGAGTTCAGCTTTACCTCGACGAGCAGACCTATCGGCTTATGTTTGAGGCGCTCGACGATGTCATCACAGCCAAGACAGGGCGCCTGGCCGACCTGCGCGAGATTTTCCATTCCACCCTGCCATGCGGCAAATTTACCTTCGATGCCGTGCGTTTCCCATGGCTCAACACCAGCCAGCAGGCAGCCGTCAACGAAGTGCTCTGGGCCAAGGATGTGGCAGTGGTGCACGGCCCTCCGGGCACAGGCAAGACCACTACGCTGGTCGAAGCCATCTACGAGACACTTCGTCGCGAGAACCAGGTGCTGGTATGTGCTCAGTCGAATATGGCTGTGGACTGGATATCCGAGAAACTCGTCGACCGTGGCGTCAGTGTGCTACGAATTGGCAATCCCACTCGCGTGACTGACAAAATGCTGTCGTTCACCTACGAGCGACGCTTTGAGAGCCATCCTTCCTACACCGAACTATGGGCAGTGCGCAAGGCCATACGCGACATCTATGCCTCGAAGAGCGGCAGCAGCGAGAGCCGCCACCAGAAGATAGCGCGCCTCAAGGACCGCGCCACCGACCTCGAATACACCATCAACCAAGCTTTGTTCAACGATGCCAAGGTCATTGCCTGCACTCTCGCAGGTTCTGCCAATCGTCTGCTCACAGGCATGAAGTTCGGCTCGTTGTTTATTGACGAAGCGGCACAAGCATTGGAAGCCGCCTGCTGGATAGCCATACGCAAGGCACATCGCGTAATCTTTGCAGGCGACCACCGTCAGTTGCCGCCCACCATAAAGTCGCCCGAAGCCTTGCATGGCGGTTTGGACAAGACATTGATGGAGTATATCGTTGAGAACAAACCTCATGCCGTGTCGCTGCTCACAGTACAGTACCGGATGTGCGACACTATAATGCAGTTCCCCAACCAAGAGTTCTACGAAGGAAAGCTCCAAAGTGCTCCTGAGGTGAAATACCGTGGCATTCTGGATTGGGATACAGCTGTGGAATGGGTGGATAGCGGGGACCTACACACCGCCCTACAATGTATTAAACCGGGGGAAAGAATGCAGTCATCACAGGTAACCACTCCCCTCCCTACAAGGGAGAGGCAGGGGGGAGGGTCTTCTTGGTTCAATACCTCCGAGGCCGAGCTTACCCTTGCCACTCTCCAGCGCTACTTCGAGAAGATAGGGAAGGAGCGGTTGCTGGAGGAGAATGTCGACGTGGGTATCATATCACCTTATAAGGCGCAGATAGCCTTGTTGCGCCGTATGGTGCGCCGTGATTCTTACTGGAAGCCGTTCCGCCGGCTTATCACCATCAACACCGTAGACGGCTTCCAGGGTCAGGAGCGCGATGTCATCGTCATCAGTCTCGTGCGTAGCAACGACGAGGGCAACATAGGTTTCCTGCGCGACCTGCGACGCATGAACGTAGCCATCACACGAGCCCGCATGAAGCTCATCATCATAGGCGACCGCTCCACGCTCTGCCGTATGCCTTTCTATCGCAGGTTGGCCGAGTATATCGACGAGACTTATTAGCCCAATGGCCCTAACCAATAAGCCCTCTCCCCAAACACGGGGAAGAGGGCTTGTTCTTTTTATTGGCATCAGCAAGTGCTTATGCCACCTTCTCCAAACGCTTCATCATGGCGAACATGAACAGGGCGCTGAGCAGGCAGAGGCCGGCGAAGACGAGCCAAACGGTGGTCAGCGAGAGACCGCCCCATAGGATGCCGCCTACGCTGACGAGGAGGTTGCCGATAGCTGTGGCCACGAACCAACCGCCCATCATCATGCCCTTGTACTTCGGAGGTGCCACCTTCGACACGAACGAGATACCCATAGGCGAGAGCAGCAGCTCACCAAAGGTGAGTACGAGATACACGCTTATCAGCCAATAGGGCGAAGCGGGATAGGTGGCTGTGCCGGCTTCGATGGCCGCTTTCTGCTCGTTGGGCGTCAGCAGTCCCTGCGAAGCGAAAATCATAAGGCAGAAGGCAGCAGCAGCAACGATCATACCATAGGCTATCTTACGCGGAGCCTTAGGTTCCTTGCCCTTGGCGGCAAGAGCTCCGAAGATGGCCATGGACACAGGCGTCAGAGCGACCACGTAGAAGGGATTGAACTGCTGGAAGATAGGAGCGCTGATGTCCACGGAGCCCGTAGCCTGGCTGTACTGATAGCCGAGGAAGGCGCAGGCAGCCACGATGACGAGTGCTGCTATGCTCTTGCCCTTGCCGGTCTTCGACTGGAACACAGAGAACAGGCCATAGACGATGAAGATGATGGCCACGAGGTTCCACACGTTGAACGGCATGGTGTGGACGCCCTCGGCGGTTTTCTGCGTGAACTGGTTGGCGAAGTATGTGAGCGAGAGGCCGTTCTGGTGGAACGCCATCCAGAAGAAGATGACAACGGCAAACACCAGGATGAGGGCCGTGATGCGCTGGCGAGTCTCCTCGGGCGTGAGCTCTTCGGCAGGAGCTATGCCTGCGGCTGCATCCTTCTTCTTATCGCCCTCGACGTGGCGGAAGGTGCTGCGGAAAGCGTAGTAGATGGCTATTGAAAGGATGAGCGATGCGCAAGCCACGGCGAAGGCGAAGTGGTAGCTGTCGGCATGGCTGAAGCCCAGGCTCTCCTGCGCCCATTTCATAATCGACACGGCAGCCGTGGGAGCAAACAAGGCGCCGATGTTGATGGCCATGTAGAAAATGCTGAAACCCGAGTCGCGACGTGTGGCATACTGAGGATCATCGTACAAGTTGCCCACCATGACCTGCAGGTTGCCCTTGAACAGGCCTGTGCCAAACGAGATGAGCAGCAGCGCTGCAAACATGCCAGCCAGCGCAAAGCCGCCGCCACCGAGGGGCACGGCCAGCAGCAGGTAGCCGAAGAACATGATGAGGATGCCGATGGTCACCATCTTGCCGAAGCCGAACTTGTCGGCCAGGATACCGCCCACGAGCGGCAGGAAATAGACGAGGCCGAGGAACGAGCCGTAGATGATACCTGAGACGGATTCCGAGAGACCGAAGTTCTCGCCGAGGAACAGGGCGAAGACGGCTATCATGGTGTAGTAGCCGAAGCGTTCGCCGGTGTTGGCCAATGCCAGTGCATAGAGGCCTTTGGGTTGATTTTCAAACATAGTTGTGTGGCGCGGCACTGCCGCTGTTAATGTTTATAAAGTTGAAAGATTAAAGCCTTTTTCGGGCACAAAGATAACGAATAAATCAAGAAAGCATGCACTTTCATCGGTTTTTATGCGTTTGATAGTGAAAAAAAGTATGTTCTGCGTACCTTTGCAGCGCGTTTCACAATACTAAGCTACTTATGCAACCCATTATTTTAAGCTGCTTAAAGCATTACAACCGCGAAACATTCATCAAGGACCTTCTTTCCGGCATCATCGTGGGCATAGTGGCTCTGCCGCTGGCCATAGCCTTCGGTATAGCCTCAGGAGTAACGCCCGAGCAGGGCATCACCACGGCCATCGTGGCGGGCCTGATCATTTCGCTGCTGGGCGGTTCCAAGGTTCAGATAGGCGGCCCCACGGGTGCCTTCATCGTCATCATTGCCGGCATCATAGGGCAGTACGGCATGCAAGGCCTTATGATAGCCACGCTGCTCGCGGGCGTGTTCCTTATTATGTTAGGACTGTTCCGCCTGGGCACCATCATCAAGTATATCCCCTACCCCATCGTCGTAGGTTTCACCAGCGGTATCGCCCTCACCATCTTCACCACGCAGATCAAGGATTTGTTCGGCCTGACGATAGAGGGTGACGTGCCTGCCGATTTCATATCGAAATGGGTATGCTACGCCCACCACTTCGCCAGCATCGACCTGTGGAGCACCATCGTGGGCGTGGGGTCGGTGGTCATCATTGCCTGCTGGCCTTACGTGAACAAGGTAAAATATGTCAACGGCCACCTCTCCGCCCTGAACAAGCTGCCCGGCTCATTGATTGCCATACTGGTGATGACCATAGGTGTGCTCATACTCAAGCACCACGGCTTGGCTGAAAGCGTCGACACCATCGGCGACCGCTTCCGCATCAACGCCTCGCTGCCGACACCTGCCGTGCCCGCCCTGTCGTGGGAAGTGGTGCGCCAGTTGTTTGCCCCTGCCATCACCATTGCCGTGTTAGGAGCCATAGAGTCGCTTCTGTCGGCTACCGTGGCCGACGGTGTCATTGGCGACCGCCACGACAGCAACCAGGAGCTCATCGCCCAGGGCGTGGCCAATCTCGTGACGCCCATTTTCGGAGGCATACCTGCCACTGGAGCCATAGCACGCACGATGACCAACATCAACAACGGCGGCCGCACACCCATCGCAGGTGTCATACACGCCGTGGTGCTGCTGCTCATCTTCCTCATCCTCATGCCCTATGCCCAGTACATACCCATGGCCTGCCTGGCCGGCGTGCTGGTCATCGTGGCTTACAACATGAGCGGCTGGCGCACGTTCCGTCAGCTGTTGAGAAATCCCAAGTCGGACATCTCCGTGCTGCTGATCACCTTCCTGCTCACCGTGGTCTTCGACCTCACCGTGGCCATCGAGGTGGGTCTGATGCTGGCATGCCTGCTGTGTATGCGCCGTATGGCCGAGACCACGCAGGTCAGCGTGCTCACCGACGAGATAGACCCCGCCACCGAAGTGGACTTCGAAGCCACCAACCTCGAGCATTTCAAGATACCCGACGGCTGCGAGGTGTACGAGATCAACGGTCCCTTCTTCTTCGGCATTGCCAACCGCTTCGAGGAAATCATGGGCCGCATGCCACGCCGCCCCAAGGTGCGCATCATTCGCATGCGTAAGGTGCCGTTCGTAGATTCCACAGGCATGCACAACCTCGAGAACCTCGTAGCCATGTCGCGCCAGCAGGGCATCCACGTCATCCTCTCGGGCGTCAATCCCAAGGTGCACGAGGTGCTCATGCGCAACGGTTTCGGCACCATCGTAGGCGAGGAGAACATACGCCCGCACATCAATATGGCTTTGGAACGTGCCCGCGAAGTGCTGGCGCAGACAAAATAAATCAGCCTCAGGGCAAAAAAACTTTAGTCATTAATCTCTATTTTCTCAACTTTTCATTACCTTTGCGGCCGAAAAGAAATGATTAACTGGAGACTACTTTCTAAGATTCTTGGTCAGCTGCTCGGCATCGAAGCAGTGATGCTCATCGTGTGCATCATCATGTCGCTAAGCTACCACGAGAGCGATGCCGTAGCCTTCGGGTGGGCATTAGGCGCCACGCTGCTTACAGCCCTCATTCTGCTGTGGTACGGCCGCGATGCCTCCACGTTTCTCAACCGCCGCGAGGCATACCTCATAGTCTCGCTCTCGTGGGTAGTGTTCAGCTTCCTGGGCTCCATACCCTTCATGGCCAGCGGCAGCCTCACCACGCTCACCGATGCCTATTTCGAGACCATGTCGGGCTTCACCACCACCGGCGCCTCGCTTATCGACGATGTCGAGCGTCTGCCCCACGCCATACTCTTCTGGCGCAGCCTCACGCAATGGATAGGCGGTCTGGGCATCGTGTTCTTCACCATAGCCATCATACCGTCGCTCGTCGAGGGCGGCGTACGCGTGTTCTCAGCCGAGGCCACAGGACCTATGCGCACCAAGCTGCATCCGCGCCTCAGCACCACAGCCAAATGGATATGGGGCATCTACATCTTCATCACCGTAGTATGCGCCATCCTCTTCTGGATCGAGGGCATGGACGCCTTCGACAGCGTCAACTACGCCATGACGGTGACCGCAACAGGCGGTTTCGCCACCCACAACTCCAGCACCGGCTATTTCCACAACCCGTATATTGACTACACGGCCATAGCCTTCATGTTCCTCTCGGGCGTGAGCTTCACCCTGCTCTACCTCACCGTGTTCAAGGGCCGTGTGCGCCAGCTCATCAAGAACTCCGAGCTGCGCCTGTTCGTCTTCCTCGTGGTCAGCGCCACAGCCTTCATCATGGTAGTGCTGATGCATTCGTGCCACTACCGCGCCGAGGATGCGCTGCGATCCAGCCTCTTCCAGGTCGTCTCCTTCGCCACCACCACAGGCGTCTTCAACGACGATGCCGGCCAATGGCCACATATCACATGGGTAGTGCTCTCAGTGCTGATGTTCTTCGGCGGCTGCTCAGGCTCCACGGCCGGAGGCTTCAAATGCGTGCGAGGCGTCATGGTGCTGGGCGTCATACGCAACGAGCTGCGCCGTGTGCTCCACCCGCGAGCCGTGCTGCCCGTGCGCGTCAACAAGCAGCCGGTGCCCTACTCCACCCAGGCCACACTCCTGGGCTATTTCGCGCTCTACCTGCTGCTCTGCCTCGTCACATATTTCATCATGATCATAACCGGTGTCGACAGCACCAACTCCATCACCATAGCCCTCTCGTGCGCCAGCAACGTAGGGCCCACCCTCGGCCTCGAGATAGGTCCCACCATGTCGTGGGCCATGCTCCCCAGTATGGTAAAATGGCTCCTCTCGCTGCTCATGCTCATGGGCCGTCTTGAGATAGTCAGCGTCGTCGTCCTCTTCACCCGCTCCTTCTGGCGCGACAGGTGAAAAGAGTGAAAATGAAAAGTGAAGAGTGAAAAGTGAAAAGTGAAAAGTGAAAAGTGAAAAGTGAAAAATAAAAGTTACTCACACCTGTCAACTGTCAACTCATCAACTGTCAACTGTCAACTGTCAACTCATCAACTGTCAACTGTCAACTGTCAACTAAATAAGACTGTCAACCATAAATAAATAAGTACCCATGGGCGGTTTCTTCGGTTCAATACAAACACAACCCTGCATCACCGATCTCTACTACGGAACGGACTACAACTCACACCTCGGCACCAAGCGCGGCGGTCTGGCCACCTATTCAGCCGAGAAGGGATTCTATCGCAGCATCCACAACCTCGAAAACCAGTACTTCCGCACTCGCTTCGAGGCCGAACTGCAGCGCTTCCCCGGCAACAGCGGCATAGGCGTCATCTCCGACACCGACCCGCAGCCCATCATGGTCAACTCGCATCTGGGCAAGATGGCCGTCGTCACCGTGGCAAAGATCAACAACCTCGATGAACTCACGCGCGAACTCCTCGACGAAGGCGACCACTTCTCCGAGATGTCGAGCGGCAAGACTAACCCCACCGAGCTCATCACGCTCCTCATAGCACGCGGCAAGACATTCGTCGACGGCATAGAGAACGTCTTCAGCAAGGTCCGAGGCTCTTGCTCAATGCTCATACTCACCGAAAACGGCATCATAGCAGCACGCGACCACCTCGGACGCACACCCATCGTCGTGGGACGGAAAGAAGGCGCCTGGGGCGTGACATCCGAAACCACTGCATTTCCCAACCTCGGCTACGAAGTAGACCACTTCCTCGGCCCCGGCGAGATCGTACGCCTCACAGCCGACGGCATAGAGCAGCTGCGCAAGCCCAACCAAGAGATGCAGGTATGCTCGTTCCTATGGGTCTACTACGGCTTCCCCACATCCACCTACGAAGGGCGCAACGTAGAAGCCATGCGCCACACATGCGGCGTGCTCATGGGCCAGCAGGACGATACCCAGGTCGACCTCGTGGCAGGCATACCCGACTCAGGCGTAGGCATGGCCACCGGCTATGCCGAGGGAATAGGAGCCCCCTACCGCCGAGCCATCTCCAAGTACACACCCACCTGGCCACGCTCCTTCATGCCTGGCAACCAGCTCACACGCAACCTCGTGGCCAAGATGAAACTCATACCCAACCGCGAGGCACTCGAGGGCAAACGCTGCCTCTTCTGCGACGACAGCATCGTGCGCGGCACACAGCTGCGCGACAACGTGCGCGGACTCTTCGACCTCGGAGCCAAGGAGGTGCACATGCGCATAGCATGCCCGCCGCTCATCTACGGCTGCCCGTTCATCAATTTCTCTGCATCCAAGAGCGACATGGAACTGCTCACGCGACAAGTGATCCACGACCTCGAGAACGACCAGGACCACACCCCCGGAGGCATAGGAGGCGAAGCCACCACCGCATGCGAGATACTGCAGGAATACGCACGCACCGACTCGCCCAAATACCGCGCCATGGTCGAGGAAATGGGTCGACGCCTCGGACTCACATCCCTGCGCTTCAACACCCTCGAAATCCTCATCCGAGCCATCGGACTCCCAAAGTGCAAAGTCTGCACCCACTGCTTCGACGGCTCCAGCCACTTCTAATGGGGCCCTGCCCCTGTTAGGGAGGGGAGATGAGGGGAGAGGGCTTGTTTTGCCGGCAGTAGCCGTCAGAAGTTCCTGCACTTTCGGCCACAAGTGCAGTTGTTCCAGGCGCGCAGTTTCTTTACTCCATAACCACAGCGCAAAGGTACAACATTTGCAGCGTAGTTCAGAGATGAGTGGGCTCGCTAACTAAGATGAACACATGGGCTGAAATTTCAGCCGACATAAAAAATACAAGGGCGCAAACTTGCGCCCTTGCCGAAAACCCACGAATTGCCTGACGGCGTCAGCAAGACGAGGACTATATCTTCACCTTGTACACCTGGAAGGTTTTGGCGGGGATGGTGGCAGTGATGGCGGCTGCGGCCTTGGAAGCTGCGACTGGTGCCTGCGACTGTGCGGGGCTTACGACCTCGGGCTTCGAGGGCATGTTCTCGGCATCGTAGTTGGAGCAGTCGAGGCTGGTGACGGCGGCTGTTGCGGGCATGGCCTTGGTCTTCAAACCGCTGATGTTGATGGTGATGGGCTGCTTGGCAGCGGTAGTGTTGATGACCTTGACGATGATTTCATTCTTCTGACGGTCTATGACACTGGAGGCGAAGACGCCATCCTCGCCCACGGGCACGGGATTCACGCTGGCCTGGCCGCCGTCGATGGCAACGGTGGTTGGCAGCACGTTGGTACCACGGTTGAGCATGTAGAGCTGCTGGACGTAGTATGAGGCTGTGCGGGCGGTGGTGAGATTGTCGTACCAGATGAGGTCGGGGCGCCACTGCCAGCCGTCGACATGTGCGAAGAGGGGTGCGTAGGTGGCCATGTGCACGAGGTCGGCATTGCGCTCGATGTTGGTCATGAAGGCTGCCTCGTAGATACTGGCTCCAGCGTGGTTGTACTTCTTGCCGCGGTCGTGGCATGCCCATTCGCCGGCGAAGACGCGGGGACCGTCCTTGGTGTAGAACTTACGGTCGTCGTAGCGGTTCATGGAGTTCTGGTACCACTTCACGTCGCGATAGTAGTGCTCGTCGACGAGGTCGGCCTTGAGCTTGGCCATGGCGGGCCATCCGTTGCGGAAGTGATCGTCCTCGGCATTGGGACCGCTGGTGCCGATGAGTTTGATTTCGGGGTGCACCTTGCGCACTTCGGGTGCTATGATGGCGAGGCGGTCGAAATATGGTTTCTCCCACTGCTCGTTGCCGATGGCGAGGAACTTGAGGTTGAAGGGTGCGGGGTGGCCCATGTCGGCACGGAGCTTAGCCCACTCGTTCTTGGCGGGGTCGCCGTTGGCGAAGTCGATGAGGTCGATGCAGTCGTCGATGAACTGCTGGAGGCCTTCCTTGGTGCAGGGTGCGTGGGCATCGTCGCCGTTCTGGAACTGACATGCCATGCCTACGTTGAGCACGGGCAGGGGCTCGGCGCCTATCTCCTCGGCCAGCTGGAAATACTCGAAGAATCCGAGGCCGTAGCTCTGGAAGTAGTCGGCATAGTAGCGGTAGGTGAAGGTGTTCTCCCATCGGTTCTTGTTGATGGGACGGTTCTCAACGGGGCCTACGGAGTTCTTCCATTGGTAGCGCAGATCGAGGGTGGTGCCTTCGACGATGCAGCCGCCGGGGAAGCGGAAGACGCCCGGATGGAGGTCCTCGAGGGCCTGTGCCACATCCTTACGCATGCCGTTCTCGTGGCCGCGATAGGTGTCGACGGGGAAGAGCGAGACGTGCTCCACGTCCATGGTGCCTGAGCCTGAGCGGCGGCGCTCGTCGCAGAGGAAGAGGCGCAGCTGTGCACGGGCCATGGTGCGCGGGCTCTTGATGATGGCGGTGTACTTCTTCCACTCGCGCGAGTCCACTTTAATGTCGGTGTTGGTGAATTCCTGGTGCTCGTCCATGGTGTTCTGGTCCACGAACTGAATCCAGAGGTACTGCGGCTTGCCGTCGGGTACGCGTGCCCAGACTGTGAAGCGGTATTCGGCACCTTCGTTGAGGCCTATGCCGAAGAAGCCTTCGTTCTGGAGGCCTGTCCACAGGTCGCGATGGCCGGGCGAAGAGAGGCGTGCGTAGTGCGGGTTCTTCTCAAACGGTCCGTCGTTCTTGATTTCGACCTTGCCGAAAGCCTGCCAGCCCATGAGGTGGTCGGGTGTGAACTCAAAGGAGCGGTTCTTAAGGAGCTCGCCGTAGAGGCCGCCGTCGGCAGCGTAGTTGATGTCCTCGAAGAAGATTCCCCATTGTGTGGGCTGAATCACGGCACCCGGTTTCTTGGCGTTGACGTTGATGACTGTCTCAGCGGAGAGGGTGAGTGGTTGCAACGACATTGCAACGCACAGGACAGAGAGGATGTGTTTGATTTTCATAGGGTTGAATGTATGATTTAGTTAGAAAATGATTTTCTTGCCGTTTATGATGTAGACCTCGCCCTGCCTGGGCTGAGCGACGGGTTTGCCACTGAGGTCGAAGGTTTTATCTGATGTGATGTCCGGGGATTTACCATCTACGCGCTGGATGCCGGTGGAGACATCGTCCTTGGTGAGGTAGTACTGGGGCAGCGGAGGATTGGTGGCGGTTCCCTTGACGCGCAGCCAGGGCGTGGCAGCAGGCTGGCGATGGTTGTCGTCGACCTTGAAGAAGCCCTTGGCGCCTGTCTGCGGGTCGGTGCGGTACTCATAGAAATATTCGTAGGTGTCCTCGTTGCAGGTGAGCACGCTGTCCACAGGGCTTCCCTTGAGGTAGGTGGTGGAAACGGAGGCGGCACTCCTGGTGGTAGGCACGAACTTCACGCTCGCACCTGCTGCTGCCTTGTACACGATGGCTGCTCCGGCAGGCACCACGGCACGCGCTGCCAGCTTGGTGGTGCGCACGGTGTCGGCAGCAGCGTTGACGCCAGTGAGGTTGTAGGCCGTGACGCCTTCGGGCACACTCACGGGGTATGATGTGTAGAGCACATCCCAGCCGTCCTGTGGCACTGTGCGCTCTATAGTATAGCGCGCGCGCAGGTCGTAGGAAAGATGAGGCGGCTGGTTGTAGACCACGTTCTGTGCGATGAGCTGTGCGCGGTATGAGGCATCGTCCATGAGGTGAGGCACGCCGTAGTCGGTAGGATAGTCGGTGGCATTGATGATGAGGCGGTAGTCGTTGCCCGCCTGATCCCAGGTGACGATTTCCTCGCGCCAGTCGCCGAGCAGGTCGCCTGAGACGCAGGGGTTCTGCTTCGACGCGTTGTTGTAGTTGCCTATGACGAAGTTGCCGCCGTTGACCTGCAGGCGCCCAAAGCCGTTGCCGGAGGCGTTCCAGTACTCGAGCACGTTCTTGCCGTAGAAATCGTCGGCGAGGTTATCGTTCCAGAAGATGCGGAAACTGAGGCCGGCACCGCCGCCGTGGGAGATGCTGGAGGCGATGACTTTGCCAGAGGTGTCGAAGATGTCGCCGGAGGCGCTGAACTGCCAGTAGGCATCGTCGGCTTCGGGGTTGAAGTGCGCCATGATGCCGCGCCCTGTGTCGTCGCCCGCCGTCTGATGCAGCAGCAGTTCGCCTGTGGCGGCATCACGCAAATCCATGCCAAAGGGCTTATCCTCGTGCACCATGAAGAGTTCCTGCCCTGGTCGCGATGGGATGAAATCGCTCAGGTGCATGGCATCGCCATGTCCGAGGCCTGTGCGATAGAGAGTGGTGCCGTCGGGCTTGAGGGCGCCTGAGCCATAATGTATCTCCTGGCGGCCGTCGCCTGTGACATCGCCTACGCTGATCCAGTGGCAGCCTTCGCCGAAGACGGTCTTGGTGATGTTCTTGACCGTGCCGTCGGCATAGGTGACAGTGCCCTTGGAAGGGCTCTCGCCACGATGCAGCCAGCGCAGGGTGAGCGAGCTGCCGTCCCAGCCGTAGGCTCCTATCTTGCAGCCACTATAATAGCCACGTGCGAAGATGGCCGAGGGGTTGGCATCCTCGCCGTCGAGCCATGCTATGGCAGCCAGATAGCGCTCGGCACGGTTCTGGTTATTGTCGCCCCAGAACGCTGTGCTCTCGTCGGCGTAGGCTGTATGGTAGCGTATGGTCTGCAGTTCGGCACCTGTCATGCCGTCGAACACGGTGATGTATTCCGAGCCGTGGTCCTGCTTGCCGCGACCGCCCTTGAGGTTGGCTGTGGGGTCGTCGCCGTCGAGCAGCACGTAGTTGCCTTCGCCGTCGATGGCACCAGGCGCTGTCTTCACCATGAACTCGCCATAGCCGTCGCCGTCGAGGTCCCAGGCTATGAATGGCGTGGTGTGAGCCGAATTGAACATATTATGGCCCGTGTGAAGCATCCATAGGCGGTGGCCGTCGAGATGGTAGCAAGCATAGAAAGCAGGCGAGGTGGTGCCGCTGCTGGCGGCGTCCTTCTCGTTGGAAGGTGCCCACTTGAGAACGATGTCGTACTCACCGTCGCCATCCATGTCGCAGAACGAGGCATCGTTGGGTGTGTAGGTGGCTCCTGCCGAGGTGGGGTCTGTAGGCGCTCCGCCCTCGAGGGTGATGTACTGCGTCTGGTTGCTCCAAGCTTTCACGCCCTCCTGGCTGTCGATGACATTGCCCTGACCGTCGACCACTTCGAGCTTGTACACGCTGGATGTAGAACCGCTGGTGTCGAGGTAGTTGGTCTTGCCGCAGACGGGTGTCTTGGTGATAAGCGTCTTGCCACGATAGAGGCGGAAACGGATGTCGGTTGGATCATCTGTCGCACGCAGACGCCAGCTTACGAGCACGCCCTTGGACATCTTCAGAGCCATGAGACCGCGGCTGAGAGGCGTGGCTGCCGGCTTAGGCGGACGGTTGGTGACCACGAAGCGCATGCTGACAGAGAACACCGTGCGCCCGTCCTGCTGGGCAGAGATGGTGCACAGCTTATCGGCATAGGTTATGGTGGCCGTATAGCCCTCAGCAGCTGTAACGGAGAAATCGGTGGGGTCGCCGAAGACCTTCGTAGGCCAAGTGGCAGTAGCGCCGTTCTTCAACGAACTGATGAGGGGCATGAGGTCACCAGCCGAGCAGGTGGCGGAGGTGAAATAATGCGAGGCGTCGAAGATGGGTTCGTCGGTTTCGCCACTGATGGTGATGTTGCGAAAAGCTATCGACTTGGGGTTCTCGTTGTCCTGACCATTGAAATTATACACATAAAGGATGAGGCGGAAACTGGCACCGGCCTTGACAAGGACGTCGGAGAGCTGGTAGACATGGTGGCTGCAGGCGTTGGGGTTGCCTTGGTCCACCTTGTTGCGCAAAGGTGAAACGGCAGTGGCCAAAGCCGTCTCGGCTGCTGTCCAATTCTTGGTGTAGACGTCGAAATTACCACCGTCGGTGCCGCATTTTACGGCATCAAACTCGATGGACGTGGGCTTGAACGTATGACCGTCTGCAACCTTGACGGCGAAGGTGACGCTGTGGCCTGTGGTCTTTTGTGTGACACGTGTCGTAGGTGTGAGCTGCACAAAAGGCGGGTCGTAGGTCACGGCGGTGTAACCGCTGGCGGCATTACTGCCTGTCATGGCGGCCGTGGCGCTGAGGTTAGAGCCGAGGGTGAACGACGGCGTCACATAGTCGGCAGCACCTGTGGTGAGCGTAGCGGCGCCGAGGTTGTCCTTGTCGCTCATCACCCATTTGACATCGACGTGGTCGGCAAAGAGGGGGAGAGGGAGAAGGAGCAGAAGCAGGAGGAGGAGGAGGAGGTGTTGCGATGAAATCGCAACGGAAAGGACGGGACGATGAAGGGAGGCATTCATCAGGGATGCAATGGATGGGCGATGGAGGGGGGTGTTCATTTTTTTATTGTCGTTGTTGAGGCGCTATTCGTAATCATCGAAGATTTCGTTGAGGAAGACGTTGAGGGGAGCCATGGTGCGGAACATCTGTTCGATGCGGTCCTGGCTGTCGGGCTCGCTCACCAGGCTGTCGGGGATGGGGTGCCACACGGTGTAGAGACGCGGCCGGATGTACTCGGGGAATGGGAAGTCCTTGGGGAAACCCTTGGGCGTCGTCTTCACAGGGTCTTCGCCCACGACGGGGAAAAGCTCATGGAAATCGGGAGCCTCGACAATAGAGCGGAAACGGTCGAGGTCCTCGACAATCGTTTCGCGGATGCGCTTGAGCAACGGTGCCGGCGGGCACCATGAACCACCTGCTATGAGCGAGTTGCCCGGCTCGAGATGTAAGTAGTAGCCTCCACGATAGCTCTTGCGACCATGCGAACAGACGAAGGCTCCGAAATGGCGCTTGTAAGGCGACTTGTCGGCAGAGAAACGTGTGTCGCGCGCAAACCTGTAGATACACGACTTGAGCGTCTGATAGGCCACACTTGGGTCGAAGGCCGCTATGCGCAGGATCATCTCCTGGACGTAAGCCTCATAGGAGGCTCGGGCAGCCTTGTATTCTGGCTGGTGAGCATGAAACCACTCGCGGTCGTTGTGCTGGGCTATCTGACGTAGGAACTTATAAATATGCTGCATAAAGTGTGAGTTGTACACGTTTTCGGCACAAAGATATGAAAAAAATAAGAAGAACAAACGAAAAACGGAAAATAATGAAAAGATTATTCAATCTTTCATTACCTTTGCAGCCGTTTTTATAGAACATTATCATTCAAATCACACAAACATCTATGAAAAAGATTCTTCTTGCTGCCATAATGATGGTAGCTGCCATGAACGCCAGCGCTCAGTTTGAGCCGGGCACTTTTACGCTTAAGCCCCAAATAGGTTTCGGTATCTCCACGCTGAGTAATATGGAAGATATCTCAGTGCCCATCGTAGGTCACTACTATGAATTGGACAAGACCGTGAAACCAGGTTTCCAGGTGGGTCTGGAGTTTGAATACCAGGCCAAGAAATGGCTGGGTATAGCTGTAGGCCTCAACTACATCAGTCAGGGTATGGGTTGGGAGAACTTCAAGAGCAACCTCGACGGCATCAAGTACAACAGCTACAACAACCAGCTCGACCTGGGATACATCAACCTGCCCATCGTGGCTAATTTCTACGTAGCCAAAGGCCTCGCACTGAAGACCGGTCTGCAGTTCGGCTTCCTCACCGACGCTCATCTGCGCACCAACGTGCGTGCCAGCCACAAGGAAGGCGACGTCAAAATCGACAACCTCACCCAGATCTCAGAAAATCTTTACGATGAATGCAACAAGTTCGACCTCGCCATTCCCGTGGGTTTAAGCTATGAGTTCAAGCACCATTTCGTAATCGACGCTCGCTATAACATCGGCCTGCTGAAGGTGAACAAGGACGAAATGGGCAACGAAGACAAACATCGCAACGGCTCGTTCCAGATGTCGTTCGGATGGAAATTTGGTCTGAACAAGAAGAATCAGGCTCCTCGCAAACAGGCTGCCATGTAAGCCCAATATGAATAAGACAAGCATCCTAAAACGCTTCACGCCGGCCTTAGTGCTGCTGGCCGTTGCGGCTATCGCACTCGCCTCGTGCAACCAAACTGCCAAGGAATCACAGGCAGCAGAGGAGGCAGCAGAAGAGGAAATCGCCGTAGAGGAGAATGTGGCACAGGAGGCCGCAGAGGAGGCTACGCCACAAACCGAATATGCCGGGAACTACATCAGCGACTACGACTCAAGCGAGCTGCACATAACACCACGCGAAGACGGGCAGTTCGACATCCTGATTGACCTCTTTCGCCTGACGTCGATCGACGATGCTGTCGGTTCCCTGGCCGACGATGGCATTCATTTCAGCGCCACCGATGCAGGAGGCGGAATCATCGAAGGCACCATCGAGGTTAATGATACCACTGCCAACCTGACCTTCACACATTCCACATGGATGTATATCGAGGATGGCGACTCGTATGAGTTCCGCCGTGTCAATCCCTGACGATTCGCTCATTACTCTGAAAAAACATAATACCACCGAACGAGTTGCTTTGACTCTTCGGTGGTATTTTCGTATGCAGTAAAGACGATGTCAGGCCTTAATCTGACATGTAGGATTACTTGGCCGTGAAACTGACAACGGCGTTTCCTGTGCCAGTGGCAGAGCTGCCAATGTAGATGCCGTGCCAAGCCGTAGTGGCATCGGTGGGCGCTGTGGTGGAGGCTTTCACGTTGTACGAAGAGCCCTTTACCATGCCCGTGGCTGTGATGAGTGAGAGAGAGCTGCTGCAGTTGCCCTCAAAGCTGTAGGTGACGAGGTTTTTGCCCGAAGCATCGGCCAAGGTATAGTAGTTGCCCGTTCTGTAGCTGACTGATGAGGTGTAGAACGTGTAGCCCTGCTTGGCATTGCTGATGGTGGAGCCTGAACTGCTGCCGCCCCAGCCACCGCCACCGCCGCCTTGGTTGGCGCCTGCGCTGATGCCTATGCCTGTGCCGGTGATCTGAATATAGCTGTTGTTGTCGCAGTCGAAACCTTCCTCAGGAGCGCCCTTAGTGGTATAGGAGAAGACTGCTCCGTTGCCTATGGTGATGGCTCCGCTGGTGCCGGCGTTGGAGTCAACGGCATCGTTGCCAAAGCCATAGCACACCGTGGCGCCTCCGTTGAAGATGATCTTGCCTGCAGAATTCATGCAGTCGTCGTAGCACTTGAAATAATGGTTGCCGCCCTCGACATAGATGCCGCTCTTCGACTCAAGGCCTTCGGCGCCGCTGGTCTTGGTGGAGACTTCGGTGGTGCCGCCATAGAGGTAAGCCGCGCAGATGGCTTTGATGGCCTTGACGTTGGACGAGCTGTAGGCGCTGCCCGTGGTGTTGACCACGATTGTAGGCCCGCTGCCATCGGCCTTGCCCTGGGTGTAGGAGCCCTTTATGTTTGACCATGTGGAGCCGCCTCCCATACCGCCTCCGCCACCAGGGCGACCACCGCCCCAGCCGCCTCCGCCGCTGGTGCTCTGAGTGCCTGAACCTGCGCTGATGCCTTTGCCTGCATTGCCCGTCATATTGATGGTGATGGCACCTGCGTTCAACGCCATATTCAAGGCTTTCAAACCTTTAGCACTCTTAACGTCGCTGGAAACGGTTGTCGGAGTGGCGCTGTTGTTGATGTTGAGTGAGCCGCCGTTGGTTTCGATGTCCCAAGCCGAAACGCCTCGGCCTGCCGTACCCTTAATGGTAGCCGTGACAGTGCCGCCGTTGATGACCACCTTACCGCCTCGAAGGGCTGTGGAGTAAGAAGGGTCAGTAGCGTCGCTGGTGTCGATTGCGCCGCTGGCATTGAGAGTGAGCGTGCCGTCGTTGACTACGAGCGTGGAATCAGCCTTGATACACTTGGTGCCTGCGGCTGTGGTTGTGATATCGAGCGTACCGCCGTTGATATAGATGTTGCCGCTGTCCTCGCCTTCATGGTCGGCAGTCTCGCCTGTAGAGGTGTCGCCGTCGATGTCGCACTGAATGCCGTCGTCGCCTACGCCATTAATGGTGAGTGTACCGCTCTCCATAAGAAAATACTCGTCGCACGAGATGCCATCCTTGACTGCTGCTGCGACGTTGATGCTTGCGTTCCTCATTTGCATATATTCAGCGCTCTTGATGGCGTGGGCATACTTACCATTGACGGTGAGCACTCCCCTACCCTTCAATTCGAGATGGCCTTTGCAATAGAGCGCCGATTTCTGTGCCAGGGCGCTGGAAGGGTTGGCGCAGTCGGTGAGGGTGTTGGTGGTCTCTGCCTTGACACTGAGATTGATACGCTTGCCATTCATAATGCAAACGGCTGCTCCGGAATAGACCGGAGTGGCATTGGTAAGGGTGAGGCCACGCAGTTCCACGGTGGCTTTGTAGGAGCCGCTCATGTAGAACTCGCCATCGCTGCTCTCGCCCGTGAGGGAGTAGGTGATTTCCTGGTCCACATCGTCGCTTTGCGCTATGCTGACATGTGCTCCGTCGACGGTGGGCGTCACCAGATGTGCGATATCGCCTGCCACATAAACCTTTGCCGACGAGCCTTCGTAAACAACGCTGACGGTGGTGGAATCAACATCGGCGGCATCAACAAACATACGAGTAATGTCGCTGATGGCGAAGGTCTTGTGCTCGATGGTGAGCGAACTGCCCTCGGCATAAGTCATCGTGCCTGCATCGGCTGCAGGGAACTGATAGGTGACGTCGCCCACGACAACGTTTAAGGTCTGAGCCGAAGCCGTAGAGGAATGAAAAACGAAGAATGTGAAATGAAGAATGAGGGCAAGAAGGAATGTTATCTTTTTCATGGCTATCGGATGTTAAGTTTAAGGTTGGTGTTGTTAATGCTGACCACATACAGGCCTTTCTTAAGCGATGCCTTAGCCTTGGCCATGGATTCAAATGTGCCTACGTAAATGCCCGAGGTGGTGTAGACCTTGACCTCGGTAGCTGTGCTGAGGGTGCTCACGGCATCCACTTCGGGCTTTGCGCCCTCCGTTTCCGAAAAGTGCATCGAGGCCAGATCGGCAAGCGTGAGTTGTGTGGTGCCGTCGCCACTTGTGGCAACGAGTTTGCCATCGGCAAAGGTAATCTCGAGCACTGCAGCGTTCAGAGTCGTTTCAGTGCCATCGCTGGCTGTGACAATCAGATAAGGGTATTTGTATTCGTCTGCCAAAGTCGTTGTTGCGCAGGCTGCTACAAGTGTTAAAAGGAGCTGAGTTTTCTTCATATCTATGGAGTGTTTACTGTTTTCGGCGACAAAGGTAGATAAAAAAACTCTTATACACAACCACTTAGCTCTTTTATTCAACGAAACGCCCAAACCAAACAACAAACGGGCCCAACTGATGAGCCCGCTTGCTGCGTTATGAATGAAAGATGGAAACGATGCGATTATTTCACGCCGAGAGGCTTGACAATCATGCAGTCGATATCCGGCATCCAGTCGTTGGAATTGGAGAGGCGGATGGTGTTGCTACCCTTGCGCAGGGGCACGGATACTGTGATGCGAGCCGGCATATTCCAGTTGCGAGAATGGGTACGAAGCGTTGTCTGGAACTTGCCATTAACTTCAAGATCCATATCACGATCCTCAGCACAGTAGAACTGGAAAGTGACTCGACGTGTGCCTTCCTTCTCAACATATACATCGTTCCAAACAATATCGTTAGCAGCCCCCTGGCCGAGGAAACCTGCGACGTAACCGCCCATGGCTCCGTCCATCGCTCTGTAGATAGCCGACTTCTCGGATTGGTTGTTGCGCAGTTCCTGATACTTACGCATATAAGCTGTCTCGGCCTCGTAGACGGTACGGTCGATGCGCTTCTTGGTCTTAGCTGTGAATATCTGCGTGCCATGAGCCGGAACCATAGCATGGAACTCGCCCGAGATAGGAGGATAATAGAGGTGATCGAAGCAGTCGTAGCAAGTGACAGGGTCGGCCATGTCTAAGGCATCCCATGTGAAGCTGACATGCTGCTCCGAGTCGCTCGGATTGTAGATGGCGAAAGCGCGCTCGAGACCATGCAATTTCTTGATATCCTTGACCAGAAGGTAGCACTCGCCTATCTTGGCTGCGACATATGCCTGCAGGTGGAGCGGATCTTGGTTCAAAGCGATGAGGTCCTTGTTGCACATCAGCTTCAGAGCTGCAGGCTTGATATTAGCCATGTCGCAACCGATGAGCAAGGGAGAACTCATGATACACCACATGCCGAAGTGAGTGCGGTCCTCGATTTCCGACATCGAACGGCCCACCTCAAGCATATCCATGTCGTTGTAGTGGCCATCGTGGCAGTAAGCGCTCAGGTAGAGGTTCTCGGCCAAGATACCCTTCACGCTGCGCCAGGCATCATATATATCGCCTGTGGTGCGCCAAGAGTCGGCCACTTCGGCACTCCATGTGCCAGGATAAGCCCAGCGACACATATTATACACGATATCCTTCTTGCCGCAGTTCTTGATTGCGTTGGAAATCTTTGTATACTGCTCGCGCTCGTCGAGGCCCATGTGGTTGCCGCCACAATAGTCGACCTTGATGAAATCAAAGTCCCAGTCGATGAAGTAGAGCTTGCAGTCCTGATCCTCGTGGCCCGCAAAGCCTACGCCAAGGCCCCAGGCATGACGGTTACCCGAGCCGCAGGTGTTGTCGCCGGCATCACTGTAGATACCTGCCTTGAGGCCAAGGCTGTGGATATAATCTACCAATGCTCGCATGCCAGAGGGGAAGCGCTGCATGTTAAGACGCAGGTGACCATCCTCGCCACGACCATCCCAATAGCCGTCGTCGATGTTGACATACTTATAGCCTGCTTCCTGCAGACCTGTGTTGTGCATGGCATCGGCCTGCTGACGGATCAGCTGTTCGTTGATGTTCAGTGCAAACGTGTTCCACGATGACCAACCCATGGTTGGTGTACGTTGGGCAAAAGCTGCTGTCGCTACGACCAACAGCAAGAGAAGGAAGTTTTTGCGCATAGTGTTTTTGAGTTAAGATTTGTGGTTTGCGCCGTAAAGTTAGCTATTATCATATAATTTACACCAACTTTTCTCGATTATTTTCCTTTTCTTGCCTCTTTTCTCCCATTTATTGCTTATCTTTGCCGCAAAATAAACCTCGAAGCAAATGAATATCGCCATCTTTGTGTCTGGAAGCGGCACCAATTGCGAAAACATCATCAGACATTTCCAAGGGTCTGAAAGCATTTCCATTAAGCTCGTCGTGAGCAACCGCAGTGATGCCTATGCCCTGGAAAGGGCCAAGCGACTGGGCGTGCCATCGGCTATTGTCCCCAAGGCTAAGCTAAACGATCCAGACGTCATCCTTCCCTTATTGAAGGAGTACGGCATCGACTTTATCGTACTCGCCGGCTTCCTGCCTCTTATTCCCGATTTCCTAATCGACGCCTATCCACGGCGCATCGTCAACATACACCCTGCCCTGCTGCCAAAGCACGGCGGCAAAGGCATGTGGGGACATCATGTGCACGAAGCAGTGAAGGCGGCCGGCGACACTGAAACGGGTATAACAATCCATTACGTTAGTCCTGTGTGCGACGGTGGCGAAATCATAGCCCAGTTCTCAACGCCCGTTGCTCCCGACGACACGCCCGACACTATTGCCGACAAGGTACACGTACTCGAGATGGCTCACTTCCCTGAGATGCTGCAACAACTATGGGAGAAAGATGAAGAACAGGACTGCTGAGACTGGTAATCACTTCAGTTCAGCCACAACATATTCCGACTGAGTACCTATCCTGAACTTACCGCCCCAAATGCCTAAGCCCGACGAAACGTAATAGCGAGTCGAGCCGCGTTGCAGGCTGCCCCAAGAGCATTCAAACAGGCGATCGGTGACCCACGAAAGAGGCCACACCTGTCCACGATGTGTATGGCCGCTCAACTGAAAGTCAACACCTGCACGTTCCGCCTGATCAAGGTCGTAGGGCTTATGGTCGAGCACGATAACATAGGTAGAATCCTCTACACCCGCAAGCAGTTCGTCAAGACTCTTGCGGGTTTTGTTTCCATGGTCATCGCGACCTACAACAACTAATGTAGAATCTATCGTGGCAACGCTGTCGACCAATAAATGTATTCCAGCGTCCTGATAAAACTTAAGGGCACTACGGAGGTTGCCATAGTACTCGTGATTGCCAAGACAGGCGTAGACAGGAGCCTGCAAACGGCGAAACTCGGCTGCCATATTTTCTTCGATGAGTGGGCGCACACTTATGTCTATGATATCGCCTGCTATGAGAATGATATCAGGCGACTCAGCGTTAATCATATCCACCCAACGAGCCAAGGCGCGACGCGTGTTGTGATACCCCAAGTGAAGATCACTGGCCATAACAATCTTGCGACTTGATACGAGAGATTTGTCTGTAGGCAAGTCAAGCTTCACGCGAACCTTATTATTATAATGTATGTTGCCATAAAGCAACAAGCCGAAAAGCCCGACGAAGATAACAAGGCACGAGGGCCAATTGGCATGCAGCCATTGGCGAGGCACAAGATGCAAAAGCGTGCACACGTCGAGAACGGCAAACAACATCACCATGTACAAAATCACTATCAGAGATGAGGTGCCTACATTATATAATACACGTGCCAAAGGAAGGGGCAGGCGGTCAAGCAAACCGGTGAAATCGAGGAAAATTGACAGGAAACACATCACTCCGAGAACTATCACGCCTATTTTCCATGCCGACGAGAAGGGGAGGAGCAACCACAAGTGCCAACCCAGATAAGTGAGTGCCAAGAGGGGAAGTATTATAAGAATTGAGAACCAAATCATAAGCCTAAATGTATTTTATTTGATGGTACAAAGGTATAGATTTTCGAAAAAAGCGGGTTCCTTTAACATTAAACTTTAATTATTTTTGTAACTTTGCGCCATAAAACGACAATCGTTAACGCTTACACATGAAGATTGTAGTTGCAATAGACTCGTTCAAGGGTTGCTTGACTTCAGCCCAAGCCAACGAAGCGGCACGCCAAGGAATACTCGACATCATGCCGCAGGCTCAAGTTGTTATGCACACTATGAGCGACGGCGGCGAAGGTTGGCTTGACGCATGCATGCTCAAAGGAGACGAGGTCGTTGCCGTCGTGATTTCCGACCCATTATTAAGGCCGATAGAAGCACGATACCTCAAACGTGGGAGTACAGCCATAATAGAAATTGCTGAGGCTTGCGGGCTCAATCTACTTAAGCCCGAGGAACGCAACCCGCTTGTTGCCAGCAGCTTTGGCGTAGGGCAAATCATAGCCGACGCAATTAATCGGGGCTGCACCACATTCATAGTAGGCCTCGGAGGAAGCGGAACAAGTGATGCCGGACGTGGTATGTTGGAGGCGTTGAAAGACATCACTATTCCCAACAACACTCGTTTCGTGATAGCCACAGACGTCGACAATCCGCTCTATGGTCCCAACGGAGCTGCAGCAGTCTTCGGCCCACAGAAAGGAGCTACGACAGAGATGGTTGAGGAACTCGACAGACAAGCCCGAGCACTCGCCGATAAAGCAGCCAGACAAATGCAAACAAATAAAGCCATGGAGCCTGGCGCTGGTGCTGCCGGAGGTTTGGGCTATGCTTTCATGCAGTTCTTAAACGCAGAACGACGAAGCGGAATAGAGTTGTTGCTGGACTTGGTGGACTTCGACCAAGACCTTACCGATGCCGACCTAGTCATCACAGGCGAAGGACGAGCTGACAGCCAGACGCTCATGGGAAAAGCACCCGTGGGCATTCTTAACAGGGCGAAGCGTCGAGGCATTCCAGTAATGCTAATTGCCGGACAAGTTGACAACTGCGAAGCTTTAGCCAAAGCAGGATTCACAGAAGTCGTTTGTATTAACAAAAAAGGCATCCCACTTGAGGATGCCATGAAGCGGGACGTCGCTTTCAACAATATAAAGGATGCCTTAAGGCTCACAATTCCCAGGTAAACCTTTGCATGTCCACACAACCATTCTCCTTGATACGAACGCCCTCGGACATCAGCAGAATAGCTTGTTCGTGCCAGCCGGGCACAGTGCGCCCTACGCTGTTTACCACCCGATGACAAGGCAGCCCCAAGGCCAGAGGCGCGTCCTTCATGGCGCGTCCCACAGCTCGTGAGTGGTTTGGCCAACCTGCCAACTCCGCAATCCGTCCATACGACAGAACCCGACCGGCAGGAATCTGCCGAACTATGTCATACACTTCAGCAATGAAAGCATCGTGGTCGAAGGACATGGGAGGCTTGGGGATTAGAGATTAGTGAATAAAGATTAATGATTAAAGCTGATACTTTGACTTTACTTGCCCAGAGGCAATGACTGTAGTTGTTCGCCACTTTCTGGAGTGAAGTCAATACCAAGCACCTTGGCTATAGTAGCTGCAAATTGCTTGGTATAGAAAGGTCCGTTGTTCACGGTTTCGCCTAAAGGCTGGACGCCCTTGCCAAAAGCCATGAACCACGTTGCCTCGGAACCCTTGGTCCTACTGCCATGGTCACTCCAATCTTTGCCGAAGCCACGACCATGGTCGCAGGTAATGATATAAGTCGTCTTGCCACGATAGAAACGGTCGGACTCGCAAGCCTCATAAAGGTCTCGGATGAAGGCATCGGTGTAGTTGGTAGCATCAAGATAGAGATTGTAGTTGCGCGAATGTGCCCATTCGTCAGTATCACCAAATGAAATCCACATCACCTTGGGATGATCGTTCATGAGTGTCTCCAAAGCATAGGCATATGTGAAGGCATCGAAATGTTCGGAACGCCAATAGTGGGGCATGCCTTCCATCATACGCTCAACAAGCTTGAGACGTGATGTCTGTTTCTTGGCGACAGGAGCCTCGTAGGACACGCTGGCAGGGATGCCTGCCGCTTCGTTGTGTATGGCAAAGCGTGTTGACTTCCATGATCCATACATCACTACACTACCTGCATAGCGTTGGTCCTGATTAGCAACTTCGAGCACATTGCGATGCATGTTATTCACTGGGTCGTTATCCTTGATTGCCTCATCCACCATCCCCGTCATCATCTCGGAATAGCCCGGATACGAAATATTGGTTTTGTTGGCCACCTGCATTACGCTATTCTTATTGCGGTTGCCAACCAATACACCTTGCTTGGCGATAGTGTTCCACACAAATGGCATCAACACCTCGCGCCTTTGCTCAGGCGTGTCGCGCCAGAATTTGCGTCGCAGTTCAGCAGTGTCACGTACCTGCTTAGTATCGTTTATAAGTTCCTCGTCGGCACCCGTGAACACCTCCTGCCAGCGCAGACCGTCGATGGTGATGACAACCAAACGAGTATCTTCACGTCCCTTGGCCATGACCAATAGAGGCAAGAAGAAAATAACAAGTAAAGAAATACGTTTCATGATAGATGAAAAATGAAAGACTAAAGGTGAAAAATGTTTGTTTCCGCTGCAAATATATACATAATCTTTCAAAACATAAAAGAAAACCTTACTTTTATCGCATCCACCCATAGCCGAAGCTTACTGTACATTGTCTTCGATGTCAGTTTTCTGATTATCAAAACTAATCACAAAAATATGATGTGAGCCACTATT
>JAEESE010000024.1 GCA_016286165.1 Bacteroidaceae bacterium
TTTCAAAGAACGATTTCAATGGCGCTCACGAGCGAGCGTAACTTACAGCCCCTGCACCGCAGGGGTGTACTCCTCTCGTTTGCGGGTGCAAAGGTACGGCGACTTTTCCATTCCGCCAAACGTTTTACAAACTTTTTTTAGAAAAGTTCATCTTGCTTGACCAACGTCAATCCTCTCGCGCGTGAACATTAAATTATATATATTAAAACGAGGATGTTAAAGTGTATTTGCCATCTATAGACAAATGATTTGAATATAAGGTGCATTTTTTGTGTTGCCAAAGGTATGGGGAATGAAAAAAGTTGTACCTTTGCACTCGCAAACAGATATAGTTATGATATTTGGAGTTATAAAAACAGGTTTACCCATGTTGGCCTACAGCGGCATGGGGTGGGAACAAGTGCCGAGCCAGATTGTTGCTTGGTGTTTTACTGCTGGCAAACATATTTTGCTTGCGGTGGTTGTGTTTGTGGTTGGCCATTATCTCGTCAAGCTATTAAACTATTTGTTAGCTCGTTTTCTTGAACGCAGAAAGGTGGAGATTAGCGTTCAGACTTTCGTCAAGAGCTTTGTTGCTATTCTACTTCAAGTGCTGCTGATAATAGCTGTCGTGGGAGCCCTTGGCGTCAATACCGCGAGTCTGGCCGCTCTGTTAGCCTCGTTTGGTGTAGCTGTGGGTATGGCTTTAAGTGGCAACTTACAGAACTTTGCCGGCGGTCTGATAATACTCTTCCTCAAACCTTATAAGGTTGGTGATTGGATTGAAGCTCAAAACATTGCAGGAACGGTTCAGTCTATTCAGATTTTCCATACTATTCTGCTTACGCCGGACGGCCAGCAAGTGTATGTGCCTAATGGACAGATGAGTAGTGGTAGTATCACGAACTACACTCATACACCTACGCGTAGGGCTGAATGGGTCGTTGGTATCGAGTACGGCGAGGATGTGGATCGTGCACGCAAGGTTGTGCTTGAGCTCTTGGGAAACGAAGCACGCATCTTGGCAGAGCCTGAGGCAGAAGTATGGGTTAAGGAGTTGAATAGCAGTTCTGTAGACCTTACCATACGTGCCTGGGTAGCCAATACCGACTATTGGAATGTGATGTTTTCTATGCGTGAGAAAATATATGAACGCTTCAATGCTGAAGGCATCCAATTCCCATTCCAACAAATCACTATTCATCAGGCTTAAGGGTTATCGCTTCATTTTCATTATTCTACCTGCAAAGCTATGCGGCTACTCTTGTTCAACCCCGAGAACGATTTGGCATTAGCGTCCAATGATGCTCATTATACGCCTCCAGCCTCGGCTTTGAAGATGGCTGCTGATTTGCGGCATCTGCCTCAAATATGGGCTGAGCCGGATGACATTATTCTGCTTAGGGACTCTGAAACATCGTTCCTTCCTTCGTGTATGGAGCCGGGGTGTGAAATTCTCCCTTGGGGCTGGAGCCCATTGCTTGTTCGTCAACTTCAAGGACTCGGTATTCCTGAAGATTTGTTGCCTACAAAAGAACAAATCTCATCGTTTAGGTCTTTCTCTTCACGTCAAAAAGCTGTAGAACTTTTAGGGCGCCTTCGCCAGGAATGGTCAGAACCTTTTGAATGTGGTGTGCTAGTAGGCGAGTCGATATGGTGCAGTTCTGAATACGAGGTCCTCCATGCTGTTGATCAATATGACGGTCGTGCAATGTTGAAGGCACCTTGGAGCAGTAGCGGGCGTGGCGTGCATCCTGTGCAACATACTGTTAATGAGAAGACTATCTCGTGGATAAACAGTACATTGCAACGCCAGGGAGGCGTGGAGGTGGAACCTTTGTATAATAAGGTTCAGGATTTTGCGCTAGAGTTTTGGTCAGACCACGGCAACGTCAGATACGAAGGCCTTTCGCTTTTCAATACAACAGCAGGAGGTGTCTATGCTGGAAATCTCGTGGCTTCAGAGGAGGAAAAGGAATCACGATTGGCAACTTATATATCTTCAGTTCAGCTTCACGATGTTAAGGAACACCTGACAAAACTCTTGAACAGAGCAGTTGTCCCACAATGGTACAACGGCCCTCTGGGTGTAGATTTGATGATAACAGATTGTGCACTCCACCCGCTTGTTGAGATAAACTTACGGATGACGATGGGTTGGGTTGCCCTGAAACTGATACCTAAATTGCAGTACGGAGAGACCGCCACTTTTAACATAGTTCAGCAAGCAGGGCATTATCAAGCACTTTTCAATAAGCAGGTAACATAATAATAAGCAGAAAAAACATATTATTTATACTTTTTTTGCTATCTTTACTTTGCACTCTCACTATTTTTAGGTACCTTTGCGCCCGTAAACTAAAGTTTAATGATAACCAATACAATAATGAAGCGTACTAGTATTGAAAAGTTAATTTTGGCTATCGCTTGGATTGGCTTGGTCGGAGGCATCCTTTTTACATTCCTCGTGAGTAAGGGGATCATTGAATCTAATCAGGAAATGTGTGTACCACAGGCTGCCGTGACATTCATCGGTGGCGTGGCTGCCTCGGTCGTTGGCTGGGCATTGCTCATTCAGATTGTACGTATCTCAGACAAGCTCCGCAAAATTGAGAATCAGTTAGACAAATAACAACAAACGAACAATAAACGCGTTTATTTATGGCAAAAGAAAAGAAATTTATCACCTGTGATGGTAACGAGGCTGCGGCTCACGTGAGCTATATGTTCTCCGAGGTAGCTGCTATCTACCCCATCACCCCGTCTTCGCCCATGGCGGAGCACGTTGACGAGTGGGCTGCCCGTGGTCGTAAGAACCTGTGGGGCCAGACCGTCAGTGTTCAGGAAATGCAGTCCGAGGCTGGTGCTGCCGGTGCCGTTCACGGCTCGCTGCAGGCTGGTGCGTTGACCACCACCTTCACCGCTTCTCAGGGTCTGCTCCTGATGATTCCCAATATGTACAAGATTGCCGGTGAGCTCATCCCCTGCGTCTTCGACGTCAGCGCCCGCACACTGGCCAGCCACTCCCTCTGTATCTTCGGTGACCACCAGGACGTGATGGCATGCCGTCAGACCGGTTTCGCCATGCTCTGCGAGGGTGGCGTGCAGGAGGTGATGGACCTCACCGCTGTGGCTCACCTTGCTTCTCTGGAGACCTGCGTGCCATTCGTGAACTTCTTCGACGGCTTCCGCACCTCCCACGAGTACCACAAGATTGAGCTCATGGACCAGGAGGACATCCGTCCCCTCGTCAAGGAAGAGTACATCCAGCGTTTCCGCGATCGCGCTATGTCGCCCGAACGCCCCATCACACGCGGTACGGCCGAGAATCCCGAGACGTTCTTCACACACCGTGAGGCTTGCAACCCCTACTATGACAGCGTTCCCGAAGTGGTTGAGAAGTACCTCGGCGAGATCTCCAAGATCACCGGCCGCGAGTACCACCTCTTCAGCTACTACGGTGCCAAG
Source organism: Bacteroidaceae bacterium (assembly GCA_016286165.1). Lineage (GTDB taxonomy): Bacteria > Bacteroidota > Bacteroidia > Bacteroidales > Bacteroidaceae > Physcousia. The sequence goes on from JAEESE010000024.1 coordinate 3,448, forward strand.
GACGCCGACCGCATGATCATCCTCATGGGTTCTGCCACCGACGCAGCCCGCGAGGCTATCGACTATCTGAACGCCAACGGCCAGAAGGTGGGTATGATCAGCGTTCACCTCTATCGTCCCTTCAGCGTGAAGCACCTCCTCGCAGCTGTTCCCAAGAGCGTGAAGCGCATCGCTGTGCTCGACCGCACGAAGGAGCCCGGCGCCAACGGCGAGCCTCTGTACCTCGACGTGAAGGACGCTTACTACGATGTCGAGGATCGTCCGCTCATCGTCGGCGGTCGCTACGGTCTCGGTTCTCACGACACCACACCTGCCCAGATCATCAGCGTGTTCAACAACCTCGCCCTGCCTGAGCCCAAGAACCACTTCACCATCGGTATCGTGGACGACGTCACCTTCACCAGCCTGCCCGCAGTGGAGGAAATCGCCCTCGGCGGCGCCGGCATGTTCCAGGCTAAGTTCTATGGCCTCGGTGCCGACGGTACCGTGGGCGCCAACAAGAACAGCGTGAAGATCATCGGCGACAACACCGACAAGTACTGCCAGGCTTACTTCTCCTACGACTCCAAGAAGTCCGGCGGCTTCACCTGCTCACACCTGCGCTTCGGCGACACGCCCATCCGCTCCACGTACCTCGTGACCACGCCTAACTTCGTGGCTTGCCACGTCCAGGCTTACCTCCACATGTACGATGTCACACGCGGCCTGCAGGACGGCGGCACGTTCCTCCTCAACACCATTTTCGAGGGCGAGGAGCTGGCCAAGTTCATGCCCAACAAGGTGAAGCGCTACTTTGCACAGCACAACATCACCGTCTATACCATCAACGCCACCAAGATTGCTCAGGAAATAGGTCTCGGCAACCGCACGAACACCATCCTGCAGTCTGCTTTCTTCCGCATCACAGGCGTCATCCCCGTGGAGCTCGCCGTGGAGCAGATGAAGAAGTTCATCGTCAAGAGCTACGGCTCCAAGGGCGAGGACGTGGTGAACAAGAACTACGCTGCCGTCGATCGCGGCAACGAGTACAAGCAGTTCGCTGTGGATCCCGCATGGGCTAACCTCGCCGACGACGCTGAGAAGCAGGACGATGCTCCCGCCTTCGTCAAGGAAGTGGTTCGCCCCATCAACGCTCAGGCCGGCGACCTGCTGCCCGTCAGCGCCTTCGCCAAGTTCGGCACCGCCGACGGCTCCTGGGAGGTTGGCACTGCCGCCTACGAGAAGCGCGGCGTGGAAGCCTTCGTGCCCGTCTGGGACAAGGAGAACTGTATCGAGTGTAACCAGTGCGCATACGTTTGTCCTCACGCTGCCATCCGTCCGTTCGTCCTCACCGACGAGGAGCTGGCACAGTTCGACGGCCTCGACAGCCGCGAGATGAAGGCTCCCGCCGCCATGAAGGGCATGCACTTCGTCATCGAGCCCAGCGTGCTCGACTGCCTCGGCTGCGGCAACTGCGCCGACGTCTGCCCGGGTCGCACCGCACAGGCTGCCAAGCTGGGTGTGGAGCCCGCTTCGCTGAAGGCCCTGAAGATGGTGCCCTTCAACCCCGACAAGGCCGAGATGAAGAAGATGGCTGCCGACTGGGACAAGCTCGTGAAGGTGCCCAGCAAGCAGGACCTCGTGGATATCAAGAGCAACGTCAAGAACAGCCAGCTCGCACAGCCCCTCTTCGAGTTCAGCGGTGCCTGCTCCGGTTGCGGCGAGACGCCCTACGTGAAGCTCATCAGCCAGCTCTTCGGCGACCGTCAGATGGTGGCCAACGCTACGGGCTGCTCCTCCATCTACTCCGCTTCCATTCCTTCTACACCTTATACGAAGAACGAGAAGGGTCAGGGTCCCTGCTTCAACAACTCCCTGTTCGAGGACTTCTGCGAGTTCGGTCTCGGCATGGCTCTCGGCAACAAGAAGATGAAGGAGCGCGTGGCCAAGCTGCTCACCGAGGCTTGCGAGGCTCCCCAGGCCAGCGAGGAGTACAAGGCTCTCGCTGCCGAGTGGATTGCCAACTGCGAGGACGCCGACAAGACCAAGGAGATTGCTCCCAAGTTGCGTGAACTCATCCGCGCTGCTGCAGCTGCTGGTTGCACCGTCAATAAGGAACTCCAGACCCTCGACCACTACCTCGTCAAGCGTAGCCAGTGGATCATCGGCGGCGACGGTGCCTCCTACGACATCGGCTACGGCGGTCTCGACCACGTCATCGCCACCGGCGAAGATGTCAACATCCTCGTGCTCGACACCGAGGTCTATTCCAACACTGGCGGTCAGGCTTCCAAGGCAACGCCGCTCGGCGCCATCGCCCAGTTCGCTGCCCAGGGCAAGCGCATCCGCAAGAAGGACCTCGGCATGATTGCCACCACCTACGGCTACGTCTATGTCGCTCAGATCGCTATGGGTGCCGACCACGCACAGACCCTCAAGGCCATCCGCGAGGCTGAGGCTTGGCACGGTCCCAGCATCATCATCGCCTACGCTCCCTGTATCAACCACGGCCTGAAGGCCGGTATGGGCAAGAGCCAGGCCGAGGAGCGCAAGGCCGTGGAGTGCGGCTACTGGCACCTCTGGCGCTTCAACCCCGCCCTCATTGACGAAGGCAAGAACCCGTTCTCGCTCGACTCCAAGGAGCCCGACTGGAGCAAGTTCCACGACTTCCTCCTCGGCGAGGTCCGCTACCTCAGCGTCAAGAAGGCTTATCCCAACGAGGCCGAGGAACTCTTCGCCGAAGCCCAGAAGATGGCCCAGATCCGCTACAAGTCCTACGTCCGCAAGACGCAGGAGGATTGGTCTGCAGAGTAATATCAGACTTTAGTACATAATGAAAGAGGCTGTGTCATGCGACACAGCCTCTTTTGATTCAATACTAAATGGGAAGGTGGAATGCTATTTCTTCTGGATTCGCTTTGTTGTGCCGATGGCTCCTGTGGGGCATACGAGGCGGCAGAGATGGCAGCCTACACATTTAGTGCCCATGCGGGGTCACCTTTTTCACATACTTTGCTGCATGGAGCGTCCAAACAAAGCAGGCAGCGTGCTGCTTCTTCCTGAAGATGCATTTGTCGATTCTGATTCATTGTGTTTGTCTATAATACTTTGTTCATAAGTGCAATGGTAAGCTAATGTCTTAAGAATCATAGGCAAATGTAGTAATAAATACATTACTGCAAAGAAGAAATGCTAAAAAAATGACGAATAATTCCTAATTTGCTTTCTTTTAGCGTTGGATATGGCGCAATTCGTTGCAAATCACTCATAAGTAATGCGCTATCAGAAAGTTTTAGTAAACATAAAAACAGACTTCATTCATAGAGGTAGCAGCAAGCTTGATTGGATGCATTGATTTTTGCTTCAGTGAGCAGTTGTATGGTTTTAGTAACAAAAAAATGAAGATTATAAAGCATTTTGGCCCATTATGTAATTATTTTGCATATCTTTGCAACATCAATAACAACAAATAAGAATGAAGAGTAAGAAATACAATCGCTCTTTTGCTCGCAGACTGTCATGGTGGGTTATGCTGGTGCTGTTCATTATGATGAGCGGTCTGGGCTTCCTCATCTATCATCTGACTAAGTCGGTCATAGTGGAAGTTAGCGCCGATAGGTTCCACGGCAATATGCAGTCGTCAGATGTCACCATAGGCAATGTGATGTCGGATGTTTCCGTGGCTGTGATTAACAATGTTAATTATGTGGAGGACCGCCTTGGGCAACCAGACCAGATTCAGGCAATTATGGAGCGAATCGTTGAGCAGAACCCTCGCATACGTAGTTGTGGCATCAGTTTCATAGAGAACTATTACCCTCAGAAAGGGCGTGCTTTTTGCCCTTATATGTGTCGCGACAGCGTAAATCCCGACAACCAACCAGTTGTTGGCTTAACTGATGACTATCTCGAACAGGAATGGTTCCGCGAGGCTATCAGCGCAGATTCTGCGTTTTGGTCCAAGCCTTTCTTCGACGGTCGTTATGCTCAAACGCCTTTAATAGCATATATGCACCCCATTCACGACCGCCAAGGTCGTACCGTGGCTATCTTGGGAGCAGATCTCTCTCTCGACTTTATGACGCGTCAACTGCAAGAGCAGGACAGTATTTTCAATGAGGATACATGGGCCATACCTATGTCTGTTGACAAGGTCTTCAGCAGCTACGTCTTGGCACGCGACGGCACTTATATTACTCACCCGGAACATCGTCGCATCCTCAAAGGCAATTTCTACGATCACATCAAGGATGCAGACGTTCAAGGCTTGGCAAGAGAGGCTATAAGATATATGTCGGCTGGCAAGAAAAGCGATAATGAGACCGACAAGGTGGTGCTTGTGAACCGTGTTAAGACATATCTGTTCTACGAACCCATAAATGGTACCGACTGGATGCTGGCTTTGTCAGTGCCTATCATGTCCCTTGACTTGATCGGCATTTTGGTGGGCATCCTGATGGTGCTGTTGATAGCCTTCATGCTTTTGGTAACTTTCTTCGTCTGCCGTCATGCTATCAAACGCGTGGCGATGCCTCTTAAACAACTGGCTGCAACGGCTGACGAGGTGGCCTACGGGCAATTTAACACAGCCCTGCCCACCATCAAGAGCCGCGATGAGATTCATCTGCTGCGCGACTCTTTCGAGAATATGCAGCACTCGTTGGCTACTTATGTAGAAGAACTCAAGAATGCTACGGCAGCCAAGGCTTCAATGGAGAGTGAACTTAAAATTGCCCATGACATTCAGATGTCGATGTTGCCTAAGACATATCCAGCGTTTCCCGACCGACACGATATCGACATATATGGCGTGGTGATGCCTGCCAAGGCTGTTGGCGGCGACCTCTACGATTTCTTCATCCGCGATGAAAAGCTCTTCTTCTGCATTGGTGATGTGTCGGGCAAAGGTGTGCCGGCTTCTTTGGTCATGGCTGTAACCCGTTCGCTGTTCCGTAATATCTCAGCCTATACGCAGGAACCAAGCCATATCATGATAGCTTTGAACGAGGCCCTAAGTTCCAACAACGAGGCTGGTATGTTCGTAACGTTGTGCATTGGTGTACTTGATCTTTCATCGGGTCTGATGAACTATTCGAATGCAGGCCATAATCCGCCTCTCTTGCTGGCTGACTCAGATGTCAAAATATTGCCGTGCGACCCCAATATCCCCGCTGGTGTGTTGCCAGAGTGGCAGTATACTGACCAGCATCTTCAGCTCAAGACAGGCGACAGCCTGTTCCTATATACCGATGGTCTCAACGAGGCCGAAGACGATCATCATAATCAGTTCGGTTTAGATCGCATGCTTCAGGTTGCGCAATTTGCTTCTAATCAGCCTCAACGCCTCATCGAAGCCATGACAACATCTGTGAAACTGTTTATGGGCAATGCCGAGCAGAGCGATGACCTTACCATGCTTGCCATTCAATACACTCTGAACTTATGAATAATTAACCAATAGAGATTGTATAATCTCTCAATCATCAGTTCTCTATATTCCAGAATTTAAAAATCTCGTCTCATCATGATAGAGCAAGACTTGCCTTTTTACGTTATAGTAACGATTTTCTTGCTGGCAATGTTGTTGGCAACCATAGCCATCCCCATAATGGGTTTCTCCCTCAAACGCTTTAAAGGATTGTTCTTGGGATGCTTGGTACAATCTTTCGTTGGCGTAGTGTTATTCTTCTTAACCGTATTTGGTATTGTGTATTACCAGAGACAGGACCTTCGTAAGCGCAGGGACGCGGCGATGGTCACCGTTAGGAAGACTGTAGAAGAGGAAGAAGACGAGTTTACCTACACGTGGTATCTGAAAGCTGATGAGGAATGCTTATACGAGCGTTCGCAGCCAGACCGATCACAATCCATAACTGACCAACGCGAGAATGCCAAACTCTTTGATGTCGTATATGTCGATTCCACTACCGTAGAAGTAGACGACAGGGTTGTTGTCAAGTTTGACTTGAAGGCGCATAGTGTTACAGCTACCGATTTTGGTGAGCCGATAGAAGTGGTCAATGTCGACTGGGAGCGAGTATCCAAGTATTTTCAAGGCAAGCCCTAATCTACATACCGTTTAGTACATGTACGATTATAAGTTCAGCCTTGCACACAAATTAGGCCAGCCTTACATGCAAATTAGGTTTGCCTAATTTGGCATTTAGGCTGACCTACATTGGCATTTAGGTTGTATATGTTTAGCCCCGTCAAGTTGCCGACCTCACTACAACAGGAAATATATTTTTTATCAAAGAAGACTACAGACTACAGCAATCGGCTAAAATGACTGTTCAAGGCATTTTAAGGTCAAATATTATTCTGTTTTATTGTCGTTGGAAGCTCGTATGAGAGAATCTTCTCATGAATGATTTGATGCGATGAAATGGGTATTTTTTGAAGAAATATCGGTATTTTGCACTTCCAAACCTAATTTCTTTGACCGCTCCAAATCTTTTTCGTACCTTTGCCGGCGTTTTTGGTGCGCACACGTGTAAGGAGGCGTGCGAGCACACACGAAAAAATTAGGTAAAACGAAAGGATAATTCAAAAACATAAAACGAAATGAAAAGGACTCTACTCACTCTTGCAATGACGATTGCAACATTCTTGGGATTCCAGACAAACGCACAGGCGCAAACAACGAAGACGTATTCAGATTATTTGACTGTTACAATCGATGGCGTGACTTCCGAGCCTATTTTGGCAAATATAGATGTTAGCGTAGCTGACAATGTCATGACCTTTGCACTTAAGAATTTCTGTTTGGTTTCAGGCGAAGACAAGTTAGGCATAGGAAATATTGCCTTAGACAATATCGCTCTTTCTGAAACAGAATTAAAAGGTGTTTATTCTTTCTCTGTAACACGGGACATCACAATCTCAGAGGGTGATATGGAGGGCGTTGAGGTTTGGGCTGGCCCAGGCTTGGGCGAAATTCCCATTGTGCTTAACGGCTTCATCTGCAACGAGAAGCTTTATGTGACCATCGACATCAACTTTGCACTGCTCGGACAAATCATCAAGGTCGAAGTGGGCAAGCCCATAGACGGCTCAACAATGAAGAACAAGGTATACCAGGATTATCTGACTGTCACTGTAGATGGTTCAAAAAGTCAACCTATTGCTGCCAATATTGCTGTCACAGTGTCTGATGATAATAAGATGACTTTTTCGCTCCAAAACTTCTGCCTTGTTTCGGGCGAGGATAAGCTGGGCATAGGAAATATCTCACTCGATAATATCGAATTGGTTCCTGCTGAAGTTGCAGGACAGTATTCCTTCACCGTTGAGCGAGATATCCAGATAACAGAAGGGGATCTTGAAGGCATTGAAATGTGGGCAGGTCCGTCTCTTGGGGATATCCCTATTGTGCTGAAAGGTACGATTTGCGACAAGAAGCTCTATGTTACCATCGACATTGACTTTGCGTTGTTGGGACAAATCATTCATGTAGAAGTAGGCACTCCTTTCGACAATACCATCCTTTTCCCTGCTAAGTACACTATAACCTATCTTGTCGATGGTGAGGCCATCAGTACGCAGGAATTAGAGGTGGGCGCTGCCGTTACGGCTCCTGAGGTAGAGGCTCGCGAAGGCTACACATTCGCTTGGACTGATGCCATCCCCGAAACCATGCCGGCAGGAGATGTCACCATCAATGGAGCATACACAAAGAACATCTACACCGTTATCTTTTTAGCCGATGGTGAGGAAGTAGCAAAATATGAACTCGAATATGGCTCGGTCATCACGGTTCCGAACGTCTCAGAGCGTGAGGGCTATACCTTCGAATGGATTGATGAGATTCCCTCCGCTATATCAGATAATCTGACTGTCAACGGCCAATACGTGCCAAACAAGTATTGGGTCCAGTTCTTTGTAGACGGCGTCGCCGTTTATGAAATGGAGCAAGAGTATGGCACACCGATTCCCGTGCCTGAGGTTGAGGAGCGTGAGGGCTATACCTTCGCATGGGAAGACGAGATTCCTGCAACTGTTCCTGCTGAACCAGTTCTCGTTCTTGGTTTTTACACCGCCAACACCTATACCATCACCTTCATGCTCGATGGTCAGGAATATGCCAGATATGACCTTGAGTATGGCACAGCCATAACAGCCCCCGAGGTCACTAGTGACGAACGCTACACCTTCAGCGGTTGGGAAGCTGTGCCTGAGACGATGCCCGCCCACGACGTAGTAATCAACGGAAATCTTGTTGACGGCATTGCCGGCATGAAGACTAATGTTCTTGGCGCACAGTATGGTTACAACATTGCCGGTATGCGTGTAAACGTCAAGAATACCCGCGGCATCATCATTGTCAACGGCAAGAAGATTCTTAAAAGATAATTAATCACAAACATAAATACACGATAACAGATGAAAAAAAATATTTTAACGCTTAGCTTGGTTGTGATGGCAGGAGTTCCGGGATGGGCTCAATATCAGCTGCCAAATAATGATTTTGAGGCGACTTGGGTTAAATGCTATCCATGGGAAGCTGGAGATTTTGTAAACACTGCCAAAGGAACAACTCCCCCCAATTGGTGCGTATCAAATGTCTCTCAATCTGAAAATATCATGCCTTTGGTGGCAGAACCTTGTACAGGGTATAACAATACTGGTAAAGGTGCTAAACTAATTAACGTTAAGGCTTCGATTGGAGATAATAATGCACCTGGATATATAACTTTAGGAACAACGTGGGCTACAGCAGAAACAAAAATGACTGCGGTTCAGAATGCAGATGGTGGGTGTTTCGGAGGTGTTCCTTTTATATACCACCCCGATGGAATTCAACTACGGTATCAAAGGAGTATTAGTAATGGCTCAGAAAAATGCTCTTTGGTAGCCTATCTTTGGAAAGGGGAATGGACACAAGCAAACGTTCCTTCAAATACCGCTGTAGGCGTGTTCAGCTGGGGGACTGCGACAAAAGTATCAATGACAAACCGAGATAGGAATATCCTTGGTTTAGAAACACTTACAGGTGGTGATGTTAGTCACACTGAAAATGCTGAGTTGATAGCTAAACTTGAGTCTTATAAATCTTTAGCAACAAATGGATGGGAGACTTGGAAGGCAGACTTTTATTACAGTTCTAATTCAGTTCCAGAAAAGCTTAATATAATTATTTCCGCAACAGACTATTTTTCAGATCGTAGTGGCATTAAGTCAGGCAATTACATAATGATCGACGATGTAATGCTTCTTTATTACTCAGAACTCGCCTCTGGTTCTTACAATGGTAATGCACTTGTTCTTAATGATGACGGAACAATAGAGAATGTCGACGAAGTCTACGCTGAACAGAAGATCTCGCTAAAAAGCAATGGTCACGGAGCAACTATAGAGAAGAGCTATGATGAAGAAACAGCACAGCTAACTATCACAGTCAAGGGCGAAGATATAAGCGTTAATCCGAGCAATTTCCACACCTACACCATCCAGTTCAAGAAGCCTTTGACTAAGGGCGATGTGAATGGTGATGGGCAGGTAACGATTGCTGACGTGACAGCCCTCGTCAATATTATCCTTGGCAAGTCAGAGGATGAGTTGGGCATGGCTAATGTCAATGGCGACGAATCAGTTACCATTGCTGATGTTACAGCTTTGGTAAACATCATCCTTGGCAAATAAAATTATCATATAGATGTCGATAGATTCCTTATACGAAATTTATAAGCAGCACAATGAAGTAAGCACAGACAGTCGTCGTATCACCGACGGCTGTCTGTTCTTTGCTCTCAAGGGCGAGACCTTCGATGGCAATAAGTTTGCTGCAAAGGCCCTTCAAGACGGGGCCGCGGTGGCTGTGGTAGATGATGCCAGCGTAGTGCCGTCGGGCGATGAGCTGACTGAAGCTCAGCCGCAAGGGCATTATATCCTAGTGCCAGATGTCCTTGCAACGTTGCAAGCTTTAGCGGCTTACCACCGTCAGCAATTCCGCGGACCAGTAGTAGAAGTAACTGGCACCAATGGCAAGACGACGACGAAGGAGCTGTTGGCTGCTGTTCTCTCTCGCAAATATAATGTGCTGTACACGCAAGGCAATCTGAACAACCATATAGGTGTGCCTTTGACGCTACTTCGTCTTCGTCCCGAAGAACACGAGATTGCCATAATAGAAACAGGCGCAAACCACCCGGGAGAGATAGCTTTCCTGGCTAATATCGTGAACCCAGACTATGGTCTCATCACTAACGTAGGCCGTGCCCACATCGGGGGCTTCGGCTCGTTTGAAGGCGTGAAACGCACGAAGGGTGAACTTTATGATAAGCTTCGTGAGAAAGCCGATGCCCGGATCTTCGCTTGTGCCAGTAATGCCGACCTTCGATCCATGCTTGCTGAACGGGAAATAGATATCAACTCTTCCAAGTGCATCACCTATGCCCACGAGTGCGAAGGTGTGGATAGCACACTTTGCACGGGCCGCGTAGAAACTTGCAATCCCATGCTCAGCGTCAGCTGGCAAACCTGCAGCCGGCAATCTTGTCGCTGCTCGGCGTTACCCGCCGAGTCTTTCACCACGGCAACCCAGCTCATTGGCGACTACAACCTTGACAATGTGTTGGCCGCCATTTGCGTAGGTCTGCACTTTGGTGTAGCACCCGCTGAGATTGATGCAGCACTCACAGATTACCATCCATCGTTAGGCCGCTCGGAATATCGCCGCACGGCTCATAACGAACTCGTAGTTGATGCTTACAACGCCAATCTTACGTCTATGTTAGCAGCACTTGCCAACTTGCGCAACTTGGAACATCCACATAAGATGGTAATCCTTGGAGCTATGCGCGAATTGGGCGCTGATAGTTATGATTCTCATCTACAAGTCGTTCAGGAAGTGCTGAACGACGGAGTTGAAGAAGCATGGTTTGTGGGCGAGGAGTTTGAGGACGCTGTGGCACAGGCCGTTGGACATACGGACGTGCAAGGCTGCACATACGGTCGTGAAGGCGTTTACGTCCGTATGTATAAGGACATTCAAGCGGTCACAGAAGCGATTGCTGCCAAATGTCCCGAAGGTCGCCTCATCTTGATCAAAGGTTCCAACAGCACACGGCTGCATCAACTCCCTGACTTGTTGTAAACAACAATGGATTGTTCAGATAAAGTGGTTTGATGAATTTGGGCTAAACGCTATTAATGAAGATCGTTGTCGACGATAAGATTCCATATATTCTGCCGGCTCTAAATGAGTTGGCTGATGAGGTGGTGGCCAAACCTGGCCGCGAGATTACAGCCGACGTAGTGCGCGACGCCTATATATTAGTAGTTCGCACGCGCACTAAGTGTAACCGTGATTTGCTCGAAGGCTCTTCGGTTGCATTGATTGTGACCGCAACGATAGGCTATGATCATCTCGACACCGACTATCTGAAGGAAGCCGGCATAGAATGGACAAACTGTGCTGGCTGCAATGCCAACAGCGTAGCGCAATATATATATAACAGCCTGCTGCTGCTACAACGAGACCGCGGTTTGAATATCTCCGAGTCTACTATAGGTATAGTAGGTGTGGGACATGTTGGTACAGCCGTTCTGGCGAAGGTTCAAAGCATAGGTTTCAAGAAAATCCTGCTAAATGATCCGCCCCGCCAGGAACGTGGTGACCGGGCTCCTGACGGAATGAAGTGGGATTCACTCTACGCTCTCGCAAGAGAGGCCGACGTGATAACGTTCCATACACCTCTTACTGATCAGGCCCCCTTTGCCACTTATCATCTGGCTGATGCCGCTTTCTTTGCTCATCTCCAGCGAAAGCCGGTAATAATGAATGCCGCCCGAGGTGGTGTGGTAGATGAAGACGCGTTGCTCAGTGCTATGAGCAGTGGCCGTGTGCGAGAGGCAGTCATCGACACCTGGGAAAACGAGCCTGCTATCAGTCATCGGCTGTTGGACAACGCATTTGTGGCGACGCCTCATGTGGCCGGCTATAGTGCCGACGGCAAGGCTAATGCCACGCGAATGGCACTTGCTTCCATATGTCGCTTCCTGAATCGTCAGATGACATTTAGGATAGAGCCTCCAGCGTTGCCCGAAAGCATTTGTCTGAGCGAAGACGCGGTTGAGCGCGCCTTGCAACTGTACAATCCATTGGCTGATACTGGACGTCTCAGAGAAGCTCCTGAAAACTTCGAAAAGCTACGAGAGCACTATCCGTTACGCCGCGAATTCGCATAATATTGCACAAAGGTATGCACAAGTGTGCACAAATGTGCATTTTTTTGCTTATTTATTTGGTAGTCTGAATAAAAAGTACGACCTTTGCACACCGAAATCGGTAATACCTTTGCCGATAACAATAATTTGATTATTCACTTCAAAACATTTTAATCATTACGACTATGTCTGAAATTGAAAGCAAAGTAAAGGATATCATCGTCGACAAGCTTGGCGTTGATGCAGCAGAAGTAAGTGCAGAAAAGAGCTTCACCGGTGATCTCGGTGCAGATTCTCTCGACACCGTAGAGCTCATCATGGAGTTTGAGAAGGAGTTCGGTCTTTCCATTCCCGATGACGAGGCAGAGAAGATTGCCACCGTCGGCGACGCTGTTGCTTACATCGAAGCACATCAATAACAAGTTAGCAAGTTAACATACTAACAAGTTAACAAGTAGACGAGTTGACAAGTTAACGAGTAGACGAGTTGTGTGTCACAACCAACTTGTTAACTTGTCAACTCGTTAACTCGTCAACTATTATATAGGTTTTATGGAATTAAAAAGAGTAGTGGTTACAGGTCTCGGAGCTGTAACTCCACTAGGCAACTCAGTTGAAGAGACATGGGAAGGCCTGATTACCGGCAAGAGCGGTGCGGCTCCCATCACACGTTTCAATACAGAGAAATTCAAGACACAATTCGCCTGCGAGGTTAAAGGCTTTAACCCCGATGATTTCGGTATCGACCGTAAGGAGGCTCGTAAGATGGATCTGTACTGTCAGTATGCCATCGCTGCTGCCAATCAGGCTATTGCCGATAGCGGCTTGAACTATGAAGGTCTGGACAAGAATCGTGTCGGCGTCGTCTATGGCGTAGGTATCGGTGGTATCAAGACCTTTGAAGATGAGATAGGAGCCTATGCTCGCACAGGCGCAGAGATTGGTCCTAAGTTCGGTCCTTTCTTCATCCCCAAGATGATTGCTGACATTGCAGCCGGACATATTAGCATTTTGCATGGCTTCCATGGTCCAAACTATGTGACCACGTCGGCTTGCGCTTCAAGCACTCATGCTTTGGGCAACGCATTCAACCTCATCCGTTTGGGTAAGGCTGACGTCATTGTAAGCGGAGGTGCTGAGGCTGCCATCACAGAAGGTGGCGTTGGCGGTTTCAACGCAATGAAGGCACTCTCTACCCGCAATGATGAGCCCGAGACGGCCAGCCGTCCCTTCAGCGCTTCGCGCGACGGCTTCATCATGGGCGAAGGAGCCGGTTGCCTCATCCTTGAGGAACTGGAGCACGCCAAGGCTCGCGGAGCTAAGATTTATGCTGAGATGGTAGGCGAAGGTATGAGCGCTGATGCCCATCATATCACAGCGTCGCACCCCGAAGGCCTCGGCGCCATCCTCGTGATGAAGAACGCTCTTGAGGATGCAGGTATGCAGCCCGATGAAATCGACTATATTAATGTACATGGTACATCGACACATGTAGGCGATATTTCCGAGGCAAAAGCCATCAAAGAGGTCTTTGGCAAGCATGCTTATGAGTTGAATATCTCATCGACAAAGTCAATGACAGGTCATCTGCTCGGCGCTGCCGGTGCTGTAGAGGCTTTGGCAAGTGTGCTGGCTGTGAAGAACGATATCGTTCCTCCTACTATCAACCACGCTGACGACGACCGCGACGAAGAGATCGACTACGACCTCAACTTTACTTTCAACACGGCACAGAAGCGCACTGTTCGTGCAGCCCTGAGCAACACCTTCGGCTTTGGTGGACATAACGCTTGCGTTATTTTCAAGAAATACGAAGCCTAAACCGGTACTGCCAATATCTAACTACCGTGTTTGTCAATTCAAATTTTATAGACCGCATCAAACTCCCCTTCCGTAGTGATAGGGAGCTGGTGCGGTCTATTTATTCTATTTTAGGATTCTATCCTCACAACCTGAAGCACTACAAACAGGCTCTGGCCCACAAGTCCACGGCCCGTTCAGGCTCACGCGGCAGCGATGAGCACAACGAGCGTCTTGAGTTTTTGGGCGATGCCGTCTTGGAGAGCATTGTAAGCGATATCTTATACCGCCGCTACCGCGATCGGCGCGAAGGCTTCCTTACCAACACCCGCAGCAAACTCGTTCAGCGCGACACGCTTAACAAGCTTGCCACGGAGATTGGACTGGAGCGTCTAGTACGTTCCAACAGCCATTCGTCGAGCCACAATAATTATTTGGGCGGGAATGCTTTCGAAGCTCTTGTAGGTGCAATCTATCTCGACCGCGGCTACGACGCTTGTATGCATTTTATGCGCGACCGTATCCTAAAGGCTGTTATTGATATAGACCGTATGGCAGCCCAGGAAGTCAACTTTAAGTCGAAATTGATAGAGTGGGCGCAGAAGAATAAGCTGACCTTGGAATTCCGCATCATCGAAGAACGGCGTGAGAATAACTCAACGCCCGTCTTTGTGACGCGCACTATCATTGAAGGCCTTGACGGTGAAACGGGCCGTGGTTACTCTAAGAAAGAGAGCCACCAGCAAGCCGCCAAAGCTACGCTTGCAGCGCTCAAGAAGGACAAAGACTGGGTGCAAGCCATCTTCGACGCCAAGACAGCTCGCACTGCTGAGGAGGAAGAACCTGTGGCCCTCGTGCCTGAAGCCACCGACGATAACCTATGAGTATCACCGATATCACACGTCTTATATTCGGCCCCCGCATTAAGTACATTGATGCTTATGCCAAGGATGCCGAAACCATTCAGATGAATGTTTTGCGCCGTCTCCTTAATGCTGCAAAGGATACAGAATGGGGGCGTTTGCACAACTTCAAGAATATCACGACTTACGAACAGTTTGTAGCTTCCTGTCCAATCAGCGGCTATGACGATCTGAAGGCTTCCATTGATCGCATGCGACATGGCGAGCGTGATGTGCTCTGGCCGGGGCGTGTCGACTGGTATGCCAAGTCGAGCGGCACTACTAGCGACAAGAGTAAGTTCATTCCCGTGTCGAAGCAGGCATTGAAGGATACTCATTATGCCGGCGGCTTCGACAGTGTTTCACTCTACCTGCACAACAATCCCAAGAGTCGTCTCTTCGATGGCCGAGCGCTGGTGCTGGGCGGTTCTCATGCTCCCAACTACAATGTCAAACATTCTTATGTGGGCGACTTGAGTGCAATTCTCATTGAGAACATGAATCCCTTGGTCAATTATGTTCGGGTGCCTAGTAAGAAAACGGCTTTGCTTTCCGATTTCGAGCAGAAGCGCGAGCGCATAGCACGAGAGGCAATGCACAGAGATGTGAGAAGCCTGAGCGGTGTCCCATCGTGGATGCTTTCGGTGCTCGATTATATGCTCGAATTGTCAGGCAAGAGTACCCTCGACGAATTATGGCCTAACCTGGAAGTATTCTGGCATGGCGGGGTGGCTTTCACACCATATCGAGAGCAGTATCATCGCATCATTCGTTCACCGAAGATGCACTATATGGAGACCTATAATGCCAGCGAAGGTTTCTTCGGCATCCAAAGTGACCCCGCCGATGCTTCGCTGTTGTTGATGATTGACTATGGTGTTTTCTTTGAGTTCATTCCAATGAACGAGATGGACCGCCCGAATCCCACTGTCGTGCCGTTGTGGGCTGTTCGTCCGGGGCAGAACTACGCCATGGTTATTTCAACCTCCAGTGGTCTTTGGCGTTATCTTATCGGCGACACAGTGCGCTTCACGCAGACTTCGCCTTATAAGTTCGTCATTTCAGGCCGCACTAAATGTTTCATCAACGCCTTCGGTGAGGAACTTATCATGGACAATGCCGAACAGGGCTTGGCACGAGCCTGTGCTGCT
The DNA here is from genome assembly GCA_016286165.1 of Bacteroidaceae bacterium. GTDB lineage: Bacteria > Bacteroidota > Bacteroidia > Bacteroidales > Bacteroidaceae > Physcousia. The sequence continues at coordinate 19,448 of JAEESE010000024.1, forward strand.
ACGGGCGCAGAGGTTTTGGAATACACCGCAGCCCCCGTATTCATGGACGAGGAGGGACATTGCCGTCATCAGTGGTTGATCGAGTTCTCAAAAGAACCGGCCGATATGGATGCGTTTGCAGAGTTGCTTGATAAGTCTTTGCAGGACATAAACTCCGACTACGAGGCCAAGCGCTTTAAGAATATCACCCTTCAACCATTGGAGATTATCACTGCCCGTCGCGGCCTCTTCAACGATTGGCTCAAAAGTCGTGGCAAACTCGGTGGTCAGCACAAAGTGCCCCGCCTTGGCAACGACAGAGATATTATTGAGCAGCTGATAAAGATGAATTGTGAATAGAAATCAATAATTAATAACAGATAGCAGATGGAACTGTTTTGGCAAAGTTGGAGACAGCGCTTTCTTGACGCCGCTCAGCGCGCGCATCACAAAAGTGATGAGCGAGCCGGTTCCGGCCTGTTTGTCATTTATTACCTGTTATTCGTTATTTTATTCGCTTGTGCCTGTGCAAACATCGGTTCGCCCGATGGTGGACCATATGATGAACATCCTCCGCGCGTGTTAGCCAGCTCGCCTGCAAATCAGGCAAAGCAGAACGACAAGCGGAAGATGACCATAGTCTTCGATGAGTATATCAAGATAGAGAATGCCAGCGAGAAGGTAGTCGTTTCACCTCCGCAAGTCGAGGCACCTAATATCCGTGCCGTAGGCAAGACAGTGCGTATTGAACTCTTCGATTCCTTGCAGCCCAACACCACTTACACCGTGGATTTTGCCGATGCTATCGTTGATAACAACGAGGGCAACCCTATGGGCAACTATACTTATTCCTTCTCCACAGGCGACGTCATTGATACGATGGAGGTGTCAGGCTATGTCCTTAATGCAGAGGACCTTGAACCGGTCAAGGGCATACTCGTTGGCCTCTATGCCGTGAACGAGGATGGCACTGTGCCCGACTCACTGTTGCGCACGAAAGCTTTAGAGCGTGTTAGTCGCACCAACGGCAGCGGTCATTTCGTGATAAAAGGCGTGGCGCGTGACCGTCGTTACCGAGCTTTCGCCCTCAAGGATGTTGACGGTAATTTCCAGTTCTCACAGAAAAGTGAGATGGTAGCTTTCGATACTGCCTATTTCGAAACTTCATGTGGCCCAGATATCCGTCTTGATACCATTTGGGCTGATAGCGTGCACTATGATAGTATTATGCCTGTGCACTACACCCATTTCTACCCCGACAATATTGTCCTGCGCAGTTTCTTGGAGGAAGGGCAGGACCGTCATCTGCTGAAGATACAGCGTGATGTCCCAGAGATGTTTACCGCCTTCTTTACTGCCCCCTCAGACACTTTGCCCCGTATCAAAGGCCTCAACTTTGAGGGCGATGGCGGCTTTATCGTGGAGGCTTCGGAACGTCTTGATACCATCACCTATTGGATTCCAGACACTACTATTGCATACTCTGATACGCTTGAGTTCGAGTTCTCGTATCTTGACAGCGACACTCTTCACCAGTTGGTATGGAAGCCGGACACTCAGTATTTGGTTCCAAAAGTGACACATGAAAAGCAGCTCAAAGAACTTGAGAAGAAGAACGAGGATTGGGAGAAGGAACAGAAGAAGAAACGTAAGAAGAATCCAAACCTGCCGCCCGAGGAGAACCCAAACCTCATCACTTGGCTGACCATAGAATGTAAACCAGGCGGTAGCCTCGACCCCAATCAGACGCCTGTGCTCACTTTTTCTGAACCTATAGCTCCCATTGACAGTGCCGCCGTTCATTTCAAGCTGAAGGTGGACTCATTGTGGGAGGAAGTACCTTTCCGCTTTGAACCGGTCGAGGGCTCTCCTCGTCGTTATCAACTCTTTGCCGAATGGGAGTTGGACCAGCAATATTCCTTTGATATCGACAGCGCTGCCGTACAAGGGCTGCTCGGCCATACTAACAAGCCCTTTCATCAAGATTTCCGTATACCAAAGGAAGATACCTACGGAGCTCTCTTCATACAGTGTATGGGTGCTGACTCGACAGCTGTAGTGCAGCTACTTAACAGCAGCGACAAGCCTGTTAGAACCGAGCGTGCCAACGCCCAAGGACGTGCTGATTTCTACTACCTCAAGCCGGGCGACTACTACCTGCGTTGCTTCATCGACCGTAATGGTGATGGCGTATGGACTACTGGCGACTACGACAGCGGCACGGCGCCTGAAGAGACTTTTTATTTCCCTAAGCCACTGACCGTGAAAGCACAGTGGGAAATTGATCAGCAATGGGATTTGCGAGGTATTGATACCTATAAGCAGAAACCTGAGAGGCTGACCAAGCAGAAGGCCGATAAGAAGAAAGACCCGCGCCAGCGTAACAAAGAACGCGAGGCGGCAATGGAACGTGAGTCCAAGAAACGAACACAGAAGAATAACTCATAGAGATCTTACCAATTCTTTGTGTTAGCCTTAAACCTTTCGGCAAGCAGAGGTATCTTATAAGTAACGGAACGCAAAAACTCTATTGCTTATGAAAAAGACATTCCATGCCATCATACTTTTAGCTCTGGCCGCCTTAATGCCGGCCGCAGCTCAGTGCCCGCTCAGGAACACGGCCTTCAACGCGGGTGAGTCACTTCGTTACCAGCTCTATTTCAACTGGCAGTTCGTGTGGCTTAAGGCCGGTACCGCATCTTTGGATATTAAGGATGCGTCCTATCAGGGCCGCTCTTGTCTCAAGGCCAGCCTTATTACCAAGGGCAGTCCGCGTACAGACAAGTTCTTCATGATGCGCGACACACTCACCAGTTTTTTCACCAGCGAACTTGAACCGTTATATTATCGCAAGGGAGCACGTGAAGGCAAGCGCTATTACACTGATGAGGCTTGGTATACTCATACAGCTAACTCCGTAGACGTGCGCCAACGTTACCACAAGGAGGGCTCCGATGCCCGCACCAACGAGCAACGATCCGCAGAGTGTGTGTTCGACATGGTCTCAATGATGATGCGTGCTCGTTCCTTCGACCCGTCGGCCTACCGCGAAGGCCAGCGCATTAACTTCCTCATGGCCGACAATGGGCATGTCAAGACGGAGACACTCATCTTCCGCGGTCGCAAGAACTATAAGATGGACAGCACAGGTGTCACCTACCGCTGCCTCGTCTTCTCGTTCATCGAGCGCAAGGACAAAAAAGATAAGGAAGTGGTCACATTCTATATCACCGACGACCAGAATCATATACCCGTGCGCTTAGACCTCTTCTTGCGTTTCGGCACTGCCAAGGCCTTCCTTACTTCACAGACGGAGCCGCGCAATCCTCAGACTTCGATAATCAAGTGACAGGGGTAAGGGCTGAGCGCCTTGAGTCTCTGAATATAAATAGAAAAAACAAAAAGGCTGTGTCATTAGTTTTTGACACAGCCTTTTCTCATTGCGTCGGAAAGAGGCGACTCGAACGCCCGACCCCTACGTCCCGAACGTAGTGCGCTACCAACTGCGCTACTTTCCGATTGCGGGTGCAAAGTTATATATAATTTGCGATTTACCACCTAATATTTGCTATTTTTTTCGTTTTAAGCTAATATTTTTAGATAAATATTTGCACAGACAAGAAAAAACGTATACCTTTGCACCCGCAAATCCGAAAGGATATGCATTCGAAGATGGTGTCATAGCTCAGTTGGTAGAGCAAAGGACTGAAAATCCTTGTGTCCCCGGTTCGATTCCTGGTGACACCACCCAAGCCCTAATTGATTTATCAGTTAGGGCTTTTTTGTGTCCGTTCCTTCTGCTATAAACTTAAGGCCAAGAAAGAATAAATGTCTTTCTTTTGAAATAATTTTGCTTTTCAATGACCAATATTCAATTTATTACTATCTTTGTAGCGGAAAAAGAAAACCAATGAACATAAAAAACGTTTTGACGATGAAACATTATCTTCTATTTGCACTCGTGTGTGCGGGTGCAGTGCTCGTATCATGCAGCCCTAAAGCCGAGGTCTTCCGAACCGAGGGCAACGGCGCAGTGAAAGTCAGTAGGATAGATCCCACCGACTGGTTTGTAGGCCTTAAGGATGCCTCGTTGCAGCTCATGGTTTATGGCGAGGGCATCCGTGACATGGAAGTCTATGTCGACGGTGCCGAGGTGGATTCTATTGTCCGTCTTGATTCTCCAAATTATCTCTTTGTGTATCTTAATCTTAAGGACGCACGCGCGGGCGAACTGCCGATAGCTTTCTGCCGGCCTGGTTCTGACGACAAGACGATAGTGAAGTACCAACTCAAGCAGCGCGAGAAAGCAGGTGATGAGCGCGAAGGGTTCACTAATGCCGATGTCCTTTATCTGCTTATGCCAGACCGCTTTGCCCAGGGCGCAAACCATCCCGCGCAGGTGGAGGGAATGAGCACTTATGTAGAGGACCGCTCGCAGCCTTCGTTGCGCCATGGCGGCGACTTGGAGGGCGTTCGCAACCACCTCGATTATTTCAATGAACTTGGCGTGACAGCGTTGTGGTTCACGCCAATCCTTGAGAATAATTCGCCCGACGACCATGGCGCATCCACCTATCATGGCTATGCCACAACAGACTACTATCGTGTAGATCCTCGCTTCGGCACTAATGAGCAATATCGTCAGCTTATCGACGAAGCCCACGCGAAAGGGCTGAAGGTTGTTATGGATATGATTTTCAACCATTGCGGCTTCGATCATCCTTGGGTTGCCGACTTACCGAGCAAGGACTGGCTCAACTTGCCCGAGTGGCTCGAGGGCAACAACCGCCGCGACGAAAGCGGGGCGATTTATCCTAATGAGAAGTTCCTGCAGACGAGCTATAAGATTACTCCCGTCTTCGACCCTTATGCCTCGGAGGCAGACCTGCGCGAAACGGTCGACGGATGGTTTGTGGCCACTATGCCAGACCTCAACCATCGTAATCCGCATTTGATGACCTACCTCATTCAGAACTCCATTTGGTGGATTGAAACGGCAGGCATCGACGGCATTCGTATGGATACCTATCCTTATGCCGATGCCACGGGCATGGCACGCTGGATGAAACGCTTGGACGAGGAATATCCCAACTTCAACGTTGTCGGCGAGACATGGGTAACCGAACCCGCATATACAGCCGCTTGGCAGAAAGATTCGCGCATGACAGACTACAACAGTTACTTGAAGACTGTTATGGACTTCAGTTTCTTTGACAAGTTGGCCAAGGCCAAGAATGAGCAGACCGATGCTTGGTGGGACGGCTATAATCGCATCTACGGCAGCCTTCTCTACGACTACCTCTACACCGATCCTTCCCACGTGATGGCCTTTGTCGACAACCATGACACCGACCGTTTCCTCGGCACAGCCCAGGGAGAGTTCAAGGTAAACAAACTTAAACAGGCTCTTGCTCTGCTGTTAACGCTTCCGCGAATACCGCAGATTTATTATGGCACGGAGATTCTCATGGATGGCACCAAGGAGGTGACCGATGGTAATGTCCGTTGCGATTTCCCGGGTGGTTTCGTGGGTGACACGCAGAGCGCCTTCACCAAGGAAGGACGCACCCCTCAACAGCAGGATATGTTCCAGTGGATGAGCCGGTTGCTGCACTGGCGCCAAGGCAATGAAACCATCATCCGCGGCTACACTACTCAGTTCATTCCCTGGCATGGAGTATATGTCGTGGCCCGGCGTTGGCATCGCAACACAGTCATCACCGTGGTCAATGGCACCGACCAACCCGCAACACTTGATGTAGCCCGAATCTCTGAACTGCTCGACACCGAGGGCTCGGCCACCAGCAAGCAGGCCGTAGATATCCCCACCGAGCGTAAGTTCGACCTCTCGTCCGACGTAGCCCTCGCGCCTCGTGAAGCGCTTGTACTGGAGTTGCAATAGGTAAGTGTCGGTTTTAAGGATTATCGGCTCTTTTTGAAGGGTTTTTCTTATAAGAAAAATAAAAATAAGAGAGAATATTAAGAAAAAACGATAAAAGGCAAAAAAAACGCCAATCCCTAATCCCTATTACCTAATCTTTTATTAACTTTGCCGCGAAATTTGGCCCTTGAGGTCAGTTTCGCGGCTTTTTTAATAGTAAATATCTTACATATTAAATCAAAATAATCATATACAACCATTTAATCATTCTATCATTGCAATGAGCAAACAAACAGAAAAGATTCAGGAGCTCATCGAGCTCCGCGCCAAAGCCCGTCTGGGTGGTGGCGAGAAAGCCATTGAGAAGCAGCACGAGCGCGGCAAGTACACCGCCCGTGAGCGTATCGCCATGCTTTTGGACGAGGGCAGCTTCGAGGAAATGGACATGTTCGTAACACATCGCTGCCACAACTTCGGCATGGAGAAGAAGCAGTACATGGGCGATGGCGTGGTCACTGGCTACGGCACCGTTAACGGTCGCCTGGTCTATGTCTTCGCACAGGACTTCACCGTCAACGCCGGTTCGCTCTCCGAGACCATGGCACTGAAGATCTGCAAGGTGATGGACGCTGCCATGAAGGTAGGCGCTCCTGTCATCGGTCTCAACGACTCGGGTGGTGCCCGCATTCAGGAAGGTATCAACGCTCTGGCCGGTTACTCCGAGATTTTCGAGCGTAACATCCTCGCTTCTGGTGTTGTGCCTCAGATCAGCGGTATCTTCGGCCCCTGCGCCGGTGGTGCTGTCTATAGCCCTGCCCTCACCGACTTCACCCTGATGATGGAAGGCACGAGCTATATGTTCCTCACCGGTCCTGCCGTTGTGAAGACCGTGCTTGGCGAGGTCGTCACACAGGAAGAGCTCGGCGGTGCCAGCGTTCACTCCACCAAGTCTGGCGTGACCCACTTCACCGCTGCTACTGAGGAGGAGGCTATGGCCATGATCAAGCAGCTCCTGAGCTATATCCCGCAGAACAACCTCGAGAAGACGCCCCGCGTGGAGTGCACAGACCCCATCGACCGCAAGGACGACTACCTCAACGAAATCATTCCCGACAACCCCAACATGCCTTATGACATGTACGAGGTCATCGCATCCATCGTCGACAACGGTGAGTTCTTCGAGGTTCAGCCCAACTACGCCAAGAACATCATCGTCGGCTTCGCCCGCTTCAACGGCGAGAGCGTCGGCATCGTGGCCAACCAGCCCAAGCAGCTGGCAGGTGTGCTCGACTGCAACGCCTCACGCAAGGGTGCCCGCTTCGTCCGTTTCTGCGACGCCTTCAATATTCCTATCGTCACGCTCGTTGACGTTCCCGGCTTCCTGCCTGGCACAGGTCAGGAGTACAACGCCGTCATCCTCCATGGTGCTAAGCTGCTCTACGCTTTCGGCGAGTGCACAGTGCCCAAGGTGACCGTTACCCTGCGCAAGTCCTACGGTGGTTCTCACATCGTCATGAGCTGCAAGCAGCTGCGCGGCGACATGAACTACGCCTGGCCCTCAGCCGAGATTGCCGTTATGGGTGCTGCAGGTGCTGCCGCTGTGCTCTATGCCAAGGAAGCTAAGGCCATCAAGGAAGAAAAGGGCCCCGAGGCTGCTAAGGAGTTCATCGCCGAGAAGGAGGCCGAGTACACCAAGCTCTTCGCCAATCCTTACAACGCTGCCAAGTATGGCTACATCGACGATGTCATCGAGCCGCGCAATACCCGCTTCCGCATCATTCGTGCCCTCGACCAGCTGGCCGACAAGCGCATGACCAATCCTGCCAAGAAGCACGGTAATATTCCATTGTAAGGGACCCACCCCTCACTCTCCCTTGTAGGGAGGAAGTGGTTACCATCAAGAAATAAGTATAATATTAAAAGAATGACCCTAATAACCTCTCCAATAGCGAAACATTTCACTCTCCCCCTGATGGGGAGCGGGGAGGGGGTCTGATTATATGATTACTCTATTATCCACCGATTGGGGAATGGCTTGGAGCATAGCAGGCATCAGCGTAGGCGTGGTGTTTACCATCCTCTTGCTGCTGGTTGTAGTGCTGTACATCTTCAGTTACGTAGCCGCCGGTAAGGCCGCCAAGGCCGAAGAGGCTGCAAAACCTAAGGTGCTCACAGGCGCTGAGTACATCAAGTCCAAGCAGGCCGATATTGCATCAGCTTCGGACATCGACCAGATAGCCATCGCTACAGCCATTTACCTCTACACCGCCAACCAACACGACGAGGAAAGCGGTATTCTCACCATTCATCACACCGATCACACTGCTTGGCATGCCGAGCTGAACGAACACCTGTAAAAGACCCACCCCCGCCCTCTCCCGTAAGGGAGGCCAGAGCCTGCGGGGTGGTGAAATAAACATCACTATTTTTAATCCCTTAAAAGAATGACCCTATAAACCTCTATGCACACGACACTCCTCTCCTTTACGGGAGTGGTTGGGGGTGGGTCTAACAATATGAAAGAATTCAAGTTTAAGATAAACGGCAAGGACTACGAAGCACAGGTTGCTGAACAGGACAATGGCGTCCTCGCCGTAACACTCAACGGCAACACCTACGCCGTTGAAGTACCATCATTGGCACATCACGCTGTCAAGCCCGTCGTTCACGCCGCAGCACCCGCTGCTGCTCCCACTGCTGCCAGCAAGCCCGCTGCAGCTCCCGCTGCTGCCGGTTCCGTCACTGCTCCGCTGCCCGGCACCATCAAGCAGATCCTTGTCAGCGATGGTCAGAAGGTTAAGAAGGGCGACACCATCATCACCATGGAAGCCATGAAGATGGAGAATGCCATTACCGCCGAGGCCGACGGCACCGTACTGAAAGTTCGTACCAGCGTTGGCGCCAGCGTCAACCAGGGCGACGTCCTCGTTGACTTCGCTGCTGAGGCAGCCGCAGCCCCCGCTGCCGCTCCTGCTCCCAAGGCTGAGGCTCCCAAGGCCGCTCCCGCACCCGCTGCAGCACCTGCCGCAGCCCCCGCAGGCAGCAAGAACGTCGAGGCTCCTCTGCCCGGCACCATCAAGCAGGTTCTCGTAGCCGTAGGCCAGGAAGTGGCTGCCGGCGAGACCGTCGTCGTCATGGAAGCCATGAAGATGGAGAACAATATCACCGCCGAGTTCGCAGGCAAGGTCACCGCCGTCAATGTGGCTGTGGGCGATCAGGTTCAGAGCGGCCAGGCGATGGTTGTGCTGGCATAGAGTAATAAAACATTGAAATATTGAAACATTGAAATATTGACGAAATGAAACAATATCTCAAATACTTTGGTGCTTTGGCAGTGATGCTGATGATTCCAATGGTCGTTGCTGCCCAGGACTTCTCGTTTGGCAATTCCATGTCAAAGTTCTTCGGCGAGATGGGCTTCACGGCATTCTTCGTGGGCGAAGGCTGGAAGAACGCTATCATGATAGCCATCGCCTGCTTCCTGCTGTATCTGGCCATTAAGAAGGAATACGAGCCGCTGTTGCTCCTGCCTATTGCCTTCGGTATGCTCCTGTCGAACATCCCCGGCGGCGGCCTCTTCCACACCTCGATGTGGAACGACGAGTTTCTGAACCCCGACAGCCCCTTCTACCATAGCTATCGTCACATCTTGGCTGAGGGTGGTCTGCTTGACGTGCTCTACATCGGCGTCAAGGCAGGCATCTATCCGTGCCTCATCTTCCTTGGTGTAGGTGCGATGACCGACTTCGGTCCCCTCATTGCCAACCCGAAGAGCCTGCTGCTCGGCGCTGCCGCTCAGCTCGGTATCTTTGCCACCTTCCTTGTGACGCTGTGGATGGGCTTCACTCCCGAACAGGCCGGTTCCATCGGTATTATCGGTGGTGCCGACGGCCCCACGGCTATCTTCCTCACCTCCAAGCTGGCACCTGAGTTGCTCGGCCCCATCGCCGTGGCAGCTTATTCTTACATGGCTCTCGTGCCCGTCATTCAGCCGCCCATCATGCGTGCTCTGACCACCGAGAGAGAACGTAAGATCCGTATGTCGCAGCTTCGCACGGTGACGAAGAAGGAGAAGATCCTCTTCCCCATCATCGTGGCCATCATCGTCAGCCTTATCCTTCCCTCAGCTGCCACGCTCATCGGCTGCCTCATGCTGGGCAACCTGATGAAGGAGAGTGGCGTCGTGGAGCGCTTGAGCAAGGCTGCACAGAACGAGCTCAACAACATCGTCGTCATCTTCCTCGGCACCACCGTAGGTGCTACGGCTACAGCCGAAGCCTTCCTCAATCTGCAGACCATCGAGATCCTCTGCGTAGGTATCGTGGCCTTTGGCGTAGGCTCTGCCGGCGGTGTGCTTCTGGCTAAGTTCATGAACCTGTTCCTCAAGGAGAAGATCAACCCGCTCATCGGTTCTGCCGGTGTCAGCGCTGTGCCTATGGCAGCCCGCGTGTCGCAGGCTGAAGGTGCCAAGGCCGACCCGCGCAACTTCCTGCTTATGCACGCCATGGGTCCGAATGTGGCCGGTGTGATTGGTTCTGCTGTGGCAGCAGGTATCCTCCTCAGCTTCCTCGGATAATCTCCTGGGATTAAGATAATAATTTGTAAAGAAGTTCTTCAGACTCGAGTCATTAAGCACAGCGAGTCTGAAGAACTCCTTTGAATTACGCGCCCAAGGCGCTCAATCACTTAACGTTTATTCATTAAACCGCACAAACACAGCGTATGAAGGTCCTTAAGTTCGGAGGCTCAAGCGTAGGCTCCATCGACAGCATACTTAGTGTCAAACGCATCGTCGAGGGACAGTCAGAGCCCGTCATCGTCGTTGTCTCTGCTCTCGGTGGTATAACCGACGAGCTCATCCGCACGGCACATTTGGCCGTCGACGGCGATGTAGCTTACCTCACCTCTTTTGCCGAAATAGCTGAGCGTCATCACACTCTGATAGATGCTGTCATACCTAAAGGTAACCAGCGCACAGCCCTTATCCACACCGTCGACAGCTTGCTCGACGAGCTGCGCTCTATCTACCAGGGTGTCTATCTCATCCGCGACCTCTCGCCCAAGACGCTGGCAGCCATTGTTAGCTATGGCGAGCGTCTGAGCAGTAAGATAGTAGCCACGCTCATCAGCGACGCCCAGTGGTACGACAGCCGCGATTTCATCAAGACCGAGGTGAAGGGCGGGCGCTCCCTGCTGGCCTCAGAGCTTACAGTTCAGTTGGTTCAGGATGCCTGGACCGCAATACCCCGTATTTCTGTTGTTCCCGGTTTTATATCCACCGATGCCCACAGCGGCGAGATTACCAACCTCGGCCGTGGTGGCTCGGACTACACAGCCAGCATCATAGCAGCAGCCCTCAATGCTACTCAGCTTGAGATATGGACAGATGTCGATGGCTTTATGACCGCTGACCCGCGCGTTATATCAACGGCCTACGTCATCCCCGAGCTCTCGTATATCGAGGCTATGGAGCTCTGCAACTTCGGTGCCAAGGTCATCTACCCGCCCACCATCTATCCCGTTTGCATCAAGAATATCCCTATTCTTGTCAAGAACACCTTCAACCCCGACGCCACCGGCACCATTATCAAGCTCGAGCCTTCCGACGACAGCCGTCTTATCAAGGGTATCTCCAGCATCAAGGGCACCACGCTCATCACCGTGGCCGGTCTTTCCATGGTGGGCGTCATAGGCGTCAACCGTCGCATCTTCTCGGTGCTTGCCGACAAGGGTATCTCCGTGTTCATGGTGTCGCAGGCTTCGTCAGAGAACAGCACCAGTATAGGTGTCCGCGATGAGGATGCCGATGCCGCTTGCGATGTCCTCAACGAGGAGTTTGCCAAGGAAATACAGACCGGTTCCATGTTCCCGATGCAGGCCGAGCGGAATCTGGCCACCGTGGCTGTTGTGGGCGAGAACATGAAACATACGCCAGGTATTGCGGGTAAGCTCTTCGGCACCCTCGGCCGCTCTGGTATCAGCGTTATAGCCTGTGCTCAGGGCGCCTCCGAGACGAATATCTCATTTGTTGTCGATACCAAGTACCTGCGCAAGACGTTGAACGTCATCCACGACGCCTTCTTCCTTTCTGAATACCAGGTGCTTAACCTCTTCCTCTGCGGCGTTGGTACCGTAGGCCGTCAGCTCATCGAGCAGATAGCCTCGCAGCAGGAAAAACTCATGCGCGAGCAGGGTCTTAAGCTTAATGTAGTAGGTTTGGCCAGCAGTCGCCGTGCCATCTTCTCGCGTGACGGCCTTGACCTCACCAATTACCGCGAACTGCTCGCCTCCGCTCCCGAGAGTAATATCCGTCGTCTGCACGACGAGGTGATAGGTATGAATATCTTCAATTCGGTGTTTGTCGACTGCACCGCCTCACCCGAGGTGGCTGCTCTCTATCACGACTTCCTTGAGCACAACGTCAACATCGTGGCAGCCAATAAGATAGCTGCTTCCAGCAACTACGAGAACTATCGTCAGCTTAAGGCCACGGCCCAGCGCCGTGGTGTGAAATACCTGTTCGAGACCAACGTAGGCGCAGGCCTGCCCATCATTCGCACCATCAACGACCTCATCCACAGCGGCGACAAGATCCTGCGCATCGAAGCCGTACTCTCGGGCACGCTCAACTTTATCTTCAACAAGATTAGTGCTGATATACCCTTCAGCCAGACGGTGCGTATGGCCAAGGACGAAGGCTACAGCGAGCCCGATCCGCGCATAGACCTCAGCGGCACCGACGTCATCCGCAAGCTGGTCATCCTCACGCGCGAAGCCGGCTATGCTATCGAGCAATCCGAGGTCGAGACGTCGCTCTTCATCCCGCAGGAGCTTTTCAGCGGCGATGTCGATGCTTTCTGGCAGCAGCTGCCTGCCCTCGATGCCGACTTCGAGCAGCGCCGCAGCCGCCTCGAGGCCGACGGCAAGCGTTGGCGCTTTGTGGCCAAGTACGAAGAAGGTCATGCCAGCGTAGCCCTCGCCGAGATTCCCAAGGGACATCCCTTCTACGGCCTCGAGGGTTCCAACAATATCGTCATGCTCACCACTGAGCGCTACCGCGAATATCCTATGCTCATCCAGGGCTACGGAGCCGGTGCCAGCGTCACGGCTGCCGGTGTGTTTGCCGATATAATGAGTATTGCTAATATCTAAACCCCCTCTCACTTCCCCTTTAGGTGGAGGACGGTTACCTCTCAAGAAGGAGCCTTCTTTAAGTAGGTGTAGTCGCAGCTATATCTCTATAATGAAAAATAATTCTGACACTCAAGTACATTCTGCTCCCTCCCTAACAGGTAGCGAAGGAATTAACGGGTTGACTGCGCTCGACCTTGGTCGCTTCACACTTGAAGAATGTCAAGCCGTCCTGAGCGACCGAAGCAGAACTCCTCTGCTGAGGACGGGCAAGGCGGGGGGTGGGTCCCTCCGTCATCTCATTGTCCTTGCCGACGGCATGGCCGACTGGCATGTACCCGAGCTCGATGGCAAGACTCTCCTTCAGCATGCCGACACTCCTGCCATGGACTGGCTTGCAGCTCACGGCCGCACGGGCATGCTCACTACTGTGCCCGAGGGCTTTCATCCCGGTTCCGAAGTAGCCAACAGCAGCATCCTGGGCTACGACCAGCACATCGTCTACGAAGGGCGTGGGCCCCTCGAGGCGGCTGCCATAGGTGTCGACCTTGAGCCCGACGACTTTGCCATGCGCTGCAATTTCGTGTGCATCCAGGGCGATATCCTCAAGAACCATTCCTGCGGGCGCCTCGAAACCGAAGAGGCAGATCCGCTCATTCACTATCTCAACGAAAATCTTGCTTCCGACCCTCGCTATGGGGGCCGTGTACGTTTCTATACCGGAGTGCAGTACCGCCACCTCTTGGTCATCAAAGGCGGCAACAAGAACATCCACTGCACACCGCCTCATGATATACCGCTGCAGACGTGGCGCGACAAGATGCCGTCGCCGCTTCCTGAGTCCTCAGACAATAGGGTAGGGGAGACGCCTGCCCAGACGGCAGCACTCCTTTGCGACCTCATCCAGCGCTCGCAGGAACTGCTACCCCTACATATAATCAACGCGACGCGCGTGCGCGAGGGCAAGGATATGGCATCAAGTATCTGGCCGTGGGGCGGAGGCTATCGCCCGCAGATGCTTACGCTGGCCGACCGCTTCCCGCAACAGGTGCACCGCGGTGCCGTCATCACCGCCGTCGACCTCATCCGTGGCATAGGCCGCTATGCAGGCCTCGACGTCATCAACGTCCCCGGCGCCACAGGTCTCTACGACACTAACTACGAGGGCAAGGCGCAGGCCGCCATCGATGCTTTTCGCAGCGGCTACGATTTCGTATACCTCCATGTCGAGGCAGCCGACGAAGCCGGTCACGACGGCTCCATACCCCTCAAGCTCCGCACCATCGAGGACCTCGACCACAGGCTCTTGCAGCCGATATTAGCAGCACTCGCCGGCGAGGCTCTCTCCATAGCCCTCCTGCCCGACCATCCCACGCCTTGTGCCCATCGCACCCACACTGCCGAGCCGGTGCCCTTCTGCATCTACTATCCCGGCATAGAGCCTGACGACGTCCAAACCTTCGACGAGGATGCCTGCCGCCACGGTGCCTATGGCCATCTTCAGGGCGACGAATTCATAAAGCTTTTCATAGGGGGCCCCTCCCCCGACCCCTCCCCTGTTAGGGAGGGGGGTAAGGAACCTTCACATTTCTATCGCACCGCATCACCTGATATATATTCTAAGCTCCGGGAGTTTGCCCACGATAATCGTAGAGAAGCTACACTTGCCGAGGATATCCTTTGGCAAGAATTAAGGAAAAATCAAATGGGAGTGCGATTTCGTAGGCAACATCCAATAGGCGACTATATTGCCGATTTCATCTGTTTGCCATTAAAGCTCGTAATAGAGGTCGATGGTGGTTATCATAATGCTCCATCTCAGACCATTGATGACCAGCAACGTACCGATTGGCTCAAAGATAAAGGATATATCGTTCTTCGTTTCACTAACGAGGAAGTGGCCTATGATACCTCAACAGTTATTACCAAAATCCAACAGCATATTAATCAATTAAAATAAACCTCGTCCCCCTCTCCCCTCCCTAACAGGGGAGGGGTCGGGGGAGGGGCCTTTGTAGTCATGTATTACTCCACCAACCATTCCGCCGCCCGCGCCACACTGCGTGAGGCTGTAGTCCGCGGCCTCGCCGAGGACCGTGGCTTATATATGCCCGAGACCATCAAGCAGCTCCCGGCCTCCTTCTGGGACGAGATGGGCCACCTCTCCTTCCAAGAGATAGCCTATCGCGTGGCCGATGCCTTCTTCGGCGACGAAGTCCCGGCCGATGACCTGCGCCGTATTGTCTTCGACACCCTTTCCTTCGACACACCCGTCGTCGAAGTAGAGCCGCGCATCTATGCCCTCGAGCTCTTCCATGGTCCCACTCTCGCCTTCAAGGATGTGGGTGCCAGATTCATGGCGAGGTTGTTGCAATGGACACAGGGCCCCGAAGGGGCCTCAGGGGCAACCGTCAACGTCCTCGTTGCCACCTCCGGCGACACCGGTTCTGCCGTTGCCAACGGTTTCCTCGGCGTCGACGGTATCCACGTCTACGTCCTCTATCCCAAGGGCAAGGTATCTGCCATTCAGGAATGTCAGTTCACCACCCTGGGCCGCAATATCACCGCCCTCGAGGTCGACGGCACTTTCGACGACTGCCAGCGCCTTGTCAAGAGCGCTTTCATGGACAGTGAGCTCAACGCACACATGCGCCTCACCTCGGCCAACAGCATCAACGTGGCTCGTTTCCTACCGCAGGCCTTCTATTATTTCTGGGCTTATGCACAACTTAGCTCTAAACTCTCAACTCTAAACTCTCAACTGGTTGTCTGCGTTCCCTCGGGCAACTTCGGCAACCTCTGCGCCGGCCTCTTCGGCCACGTCATGGGTCTGCCCGTCAAGCGTTTCATAGCCTCCAACAACGCCAACCGCGTCTTCTATGATTATCTGCAGACGGGAAAGTACACACCCCGTCCATCCATACAGACCATAGCCAATGCCATGGACGTGGGCGACCCTTCCAACTTCGCCCGCATTCAGGATCTCTATAGTCGCGAAGATGTGCAGGAAATCATTTTGCAGCGCAACGCTGCGCAGCAGAACGGCACCGAGCCCCTAATCTCCGGTGCCACCTATACCGACGACCAGATAGCAGCCACCATGCGCGACTGCTATGCTCGCACCGGCTATGTCCTCGACCCCCACGGCGCTTGCGGCTATCAGGCCCTGCGCGACCAGCTAAAATCCGATGAAATCGGCGTTTTTCTCGAAACGGCACACCCCGCCAAGTTCAAGCAGACCGTCGACTCCATTCTCGGTACCGACATCGCCATACCCGAGCGCCTGCAGGCTTTCATGCGCGGACAGAAGCAGAGCGTGCAGATGTCCAAGGACTTCACCGATTTCAAAGCCTATCTGCTGCAGCAGTAAAAAATCTTTAATCTTTACTCTCTAATCCGCAATCTTTTTATACCTTTGCACCCGCAAATCAACTTATATTCAATAATCAATAATCTTTAATACAAACAAATATGGCAAAGAAAGCATTACTTATGATCCTCGATGGCTGGGGAATAGGCAACCAGGGCAAGGGCGACGTCATCTTCCAGACGCCCACACCCTATATGGACTATCTCAATGCCACCTATCCCCACAGTCAGCTCCTCGCTTCGGGCGAGAACGTAGGTTTGCCCGACGGTCAGATGGGCAACTCCGAAGTAGGTCACCTCAATATCGGCGGCGGCCGCATCGTCTATCAGGACCTCGTCAAGATCAACCGCGCTTGCCGCGACAACAGCATCCTCGACAACCCTGAGATACAGAGCGCCTTCAGCTATGCAGTGCGCGAGGGCAAGTCTGTCCACTTCATGGGCCTCACCTCCGACGGCGGTGTCCACAGCTCACTTGAGCATCTCTTCAAGCTCTGCGAAATCTCGCAACAGTACAAGGTCCGTAACACCTTCGTGCACTGCTTCATGGACGGTCGCGACACCGACCCGCATTCCGGCGTCACCTTCATCCAGCAGCTGCAGGACAAGTGCAACGAGACCGGCGCCGCCATCGCCTCCATCATAGGCCGTTTCTATGCTATGGACCGCGACAAGCGTTGGGAACGTGTGAAGATTGCTTACGACCTTCTCATCTCAGGCGAAGGCTATCAGGCCAACGACATGGTCGAGGCCATGAACCTCAGCTATGCCGACGGCGTCACCGATGAGTTCGTCAAGCCCATCCACAATGCCACCGTCGACGGCACCATCAAGGAAGGCGATGTCGTCATCTTCTTCAACTACCGCAACGACCGC
This sequence comes from Bacteroidaceae bacterium, assembly GCA_016286165.1. Classification (GTDB taxonomy): domain Bacteria; phylum Bacteroidota; class Bacteroidia; order Bacteroidales; family Bacteroidaceae; genus Physcousia. The sequence continues at coordinate 36,684 of JAEESE010000024.1, forward strand.
GCCAAGGAGCTCACCATCGTCCTCACCCAGCAGGATATGCCCGACCAAGGCATGCACACCATCCCCGGCCTGCAGTACTACTGCATGACGCCCTACGACGCTTCCTTCACCGGCGTGCATATTCTCTTCCCCAAGGAGAACGTCGACAACACCCTCGGCGAGTACATCAGCCGCAAGGGCCTGCGTCAGCTCCACACCGCCGAGACCGAGAAATACGCTCACGTCACCTTCTTCTTCAACGGTGGTCGCGAAGCACCCTACGAAGGTGAAGAGCGCATCCTCGTGGCATCACCCAAGGTAGCCACCTACGACCTCAAGCCCGAGATGAGCGCCTTCGAGGTCAAGGACAAGCTCGTGGCAGCCATCAAGGAGGATAAGTACCATTTCATCGTTGTCAACTTCGCCAACGGCGACATGGTAGGTCACACCGGCGTCTACGAGGCTATCGAGAAAGCCGTCACCGCCGTAGACCAGTGCGTCAAGGAAGTAGTCGAGACAGCCAAGGCCACAGGCGACTATGAAGTCATCATCATCGCCGACCACGGCAATGCCGACAATGCAGTCAACCCCGACGGCACGCCCAACACCGCACACTCCCTCAACCCCGTGCCCTTCATCTACGTCACCGACAACAAGGCAGCCAAGGTCGCCGACGGCATCCTCGCCGACGTAGCACCCTCCATCCTCCACATCATGGGCCTCACCCAGCCCAAGGAGATGACAGGCCGCTGCCTGATAAGTGATTAATGAACAGATAGAAACGAGATGAGGCCCTGGCCTCACGCCATACCCCACGAGGCTGCGTCACTCCCGGCGCAGCCTTTTTCTATACACGGAAAACACGGAAAAACACGGAAATCACGGAAAAACATCCGAAAAGCAAAAAAAACGCCCCCTCTCTAATCCCTAATCCCCAATCTTTTATTACCTTTGCCCCGAAAAGCCAAATCTTACAACAAAATACAAAAAGAAATGAAAAAAAATCTACTTAAAAAACTATGGCTACGCACCCTCATGCTCGTAGCCATCCTCCTCTGCGGTGCTGGAAGCGCGTGGGGAGATGAGGTGGTTATTCTGCCTAGTGATGGTACTGCTATTTCGAGTGCAGATTATACAATTACTAAGAGCCCAATTAATGTTACAGTCGTAGGTAGTACACTTACTTCTGATCAGATTAGGATCTTCAAGAACAAAACCATTACAATATCTTCTGTATCGGCCACTATTACTGGTATAGAATTCACATGCACTGCTAATGGAACATCGCAATATGGCCCTGGTTGTTTCGCCGCATTGGATGGATACAGTTATAGCGGTAAGATAGGTACCTGGAGCGGAAACTCGTCGAGCGTAACATTTACAGCTGAGACAAATCAAGTTCGTGCCACACAAATAAAAGTTACATATTCGCAGGCTTCAGATCAAGTTGCAATGCCCGATATCACTGGTGCAGAGAATTTTGTGGAATCCTCGGAAGTGAGCATAACATGCAGCACCGAAGGTGCCACTATCCAGTATTCTACTAACAATGGAACCACTTGGACAACATACAATGCTCCTTTCACCGTCACTGAGACCACCACGGTTCAAGCCAAGGCTACAAAGACGGGTCTAGATGATAGTGCAATAGCTTCTAAGACCTTCACCAAGCACGATGTCAAAACCATTGCCCAACTTAACACTCAGACCGCCAATGGTACTTATTTTGTCAATTTCCAAAATGCCGTCGTCACCTACGTCAATGGTTCCAATTGCTATATCGAGGATGCCACAGGAGCCATTCTGTATTTTAAGACTGATAATGGCCGTACTGCAGGAGAAACGGTCAATGGTATAGCAGAAGTAATATTAAATATTTACAATGGTCTTCCCGAGATAACTCTGATTAAAGGTGTTGTGTTCCAAACTGGTTCAACTACTCTCGCCCCCACTGTTGTCACATTGGCTGAACTTACAGCCAATTACACATCATATCTCTCCAAGTACATCAAGATTGAGAATGCCACGGTAACCTCTGCACTTGAGAACAAGAATGCTACTATTGAGCAGAACGGAACATCCATGGCTATACGCCAGAATGGTAATGCTGAAATTACCAAACTAACAGCTGGTGCCAACATCAACCTCATCGCCTTCCCCACAGTTTTTAATGGTGTACAACAGCTTTCTGTATATAACGATGACCAGATTGAAGCCAAGCAGGAGAATATCATCACAGTCAAAGCCACAGTCATGGGCCCAGGCCGCACGACCGAAGGCAATGTGTTCGAAATAGACCGCTTAAACCAAAACCCTATTGAGGAAAGTTTAGTCTTTCTCAGCACCTGCTCTGCCAGCACCGATGTTAGCTACATCCAATATACTGTCGATACCGAACAAACTACCATACCATCTTCGGAGTACGAATTAGCTGAAGGCGACCGTGTGCTCATTTTCAAGGGCAACACCACTGGTACCATCGTTGTCAAGGCTTTTGCCCCGGGCAACGACCAATACAGGGATGGGGAAGCTACCATTACCGTGAATATCTCCGGCATCTCTCGTGATGGCTATATCACAGTTGATCAAGAGAATATCACGATGAATTCTACCGACACACAAAGCAGCACCGTAGTAGCATTGCTCAGTCTTAACACCGATGTTGTCCCCGGCGATAATATCAAGTTCTATGCAGCCGATGGCGAGACCGCAGCCACATACGATTGGATTAATGCTCAGCTCATCTTGGACGGAGCGCAGTATAAAGTGACAATCTCGACCACGGCTAATCAAAGCAGCGATGCACGCACAGCCTATCTCAAGGTATATGTCTACGATGGCGACTACGATGTCTATTCACCGCTTATCACCGTCACACAGAGAGGTGTAGTAAGTGGTGAGGTTGTCGACGAAATCACAAAGGCAACAACTGGTGTTACGGGCACGAGCTACCAAGAATGGTCCGGCAAGAGAGCAACCTCTGATGCCGTTTATGCCGGTCAGAGTGCCGGTGGCAATGATGCCATCCAACTCCGTTCCAGCAATAACAATTCCGGTATCGTAACCACTACTTCTGGCGGCGTTGTTCAGAGTGTCGAAGTAGAATGGAACGAGAACACCTCTGCCGAACGAACCATTAATATCTATGGTAGCCACACAGCATACACGGCAGCGACCGATCTTTATGATGAATCCACACAAGGCACTCTTCTTGGCACCATCGTCTATGGCACTTCCACCACTCTTACACTGGACGGTGACTATGAGTACATCGGTATCCGCTCTGCAAATTCGGCTCTTTATCTTGACAAGATTATCATCACTTGGTCTACCAACCCCAAGCAGGCTGCAGGCCTTGCTTACGAAACGGCGTCATACAACGTCATTTTAGGTGATGAGTTCACGGCTCCTACGCTTGCCAATCCCAACAACCTCGCCGTGACTTATGAAAGCAGCGATCCGACAGTAGCCACAGTTGACGAGGACGGTGCTGTTGCCATTCTCGCCGTCGGTACCACCACCATCACGGCATCCTCTGCTGAAACAGACACTTATAAGGCAGGGCAGGCAAGCTACACCATTACCGTCAATGCCACAGCACTTGCAAACATTGCAGCGCTGACGGCAGAAACCGATGCTGGCGACTACAATGTGACTTTCGCTGACGCTGTGGTCACATATGTCAATGGCAAATATGCCTATATTCAGGATGCCAGTGGTGCTGTAGCAATGTATAAGGATGGACACGGTCTCACTGCCGGCCAGATATTGAATGGCACAGCCACAGTCACCTATCAAGTCCGTAACGGCAATCCTCAGATTACGGTTCTTAGTGGCGTTACAGCCACAGACGGAACAGCTCCCGAACCCGTAGAAATAGCAGCTGCAGAGTGGAACACTCCTATAGCTTCCGTTCTCAGTCAGTATTTCAAAGTTACAGGTGCTACTTTAACTCAAGATGGCACTAAGTATTACGTCCAATTAGGTGACGAGAGTGTTCAACTGTACAAGATTGGTAGTGCACCCAGTATATCTGACCTCAGTGTCACATATTCCATTGTAGGTTTCCCGACATTGTACAACACTACAAAGGAATTGCAAATCTTTGTAGACCCTGTAGCAGAAACAGAGCCCCGTGTTGATGTAGCCGAGATAACAGGCCTCTCTCCGCAACAGGTTTTCGTCGGTACGACAGGTGAATTCACCCTTACTGCAACCTTCGCCGAAGGTCTGGTCGAAGGTGATGACTATGAAATCAGTTGGACGAGCAGCGACCAGTCTGTTCTTGAACTCGCTGATGAAGTCTTTGAGGCCAAGGCCGCAGGAACAGTCAACGTTACCGTTCACATATCGGCTTCCGATGATACTAGGTATATTGATGTGGAGAAAACCTTCCAGGTTACCGTCCTCGCCCCCAACTTCGCCGAACTGCCATTCGAATTCGACGGAGGCAGGGCTGATGTAGAAACCACTGACGGTCTTACACAAGAGGGCTTAGACTCTGACTATGGTAGCTCACCCAAACTCAAATTCAACGGAACCGGTGATTATGTCCTCCTCGCTTTCAACGAACAGCCTGGCACGTTGACCTTCGACATCAAGGGCAACACTTTCAGTGGAGGCACCTTCACAGTTCAGACCTCCGAGGATGGTGTGACATTCACAGATCTCAAATCTTATACAGAGTTAGGTGACACCCAAAGCGAAGAGTTCGACAACCTTGGTGAAAATGTCCGCTATATCAAGTGGGTTTACACTGAGAAATCAAGCGGCAACGTTGCACTTGGAAATATCAAGCTGGGCTCTGCCAATCCTAACGAGCCTGTTATCAGTGCAAGCAATATCACTCTTGCTTCATCTGCCACCTCCGGCGAGATTCCTTACACCATCACCAACCCTGTAGCAGGCCAAAGCCTCACTGCGACGACAGCAGCTGAATGGATTAGTGATATCGTTGTTGGCGAGGAAGCAATAACCTTCACTACAACAGAAAACCAAGGCGATGAAGACCGCTCGGCTGTCTTCACACTGACATATCAGGGTGCCGACACTAAGACTGTAACCGTTACACAGTCTCGTTTCGTCATCGACTTCGCCACTCTGCCATTCGCTTGGGAAGGCGGTTCAAGTGAAGGTCTTCTTGCATTAGACGGCGTTACCGCCAATGGACTCGGAACCGATTACGCTGATGGCCACGCTCCTTATCTTGTGAAATTAGATGGCACAGGCGACTATATCCAGGTGAAGACCAACGAGCGTCCCGGAGTCGTAACTATTGGCGTTAAGATGGCTGGCGGTGCCAGCACCTCAACTATCACCGTTCAGGAATCTGCTGACGGCGAGACATTCACCGATGTTCAGGCACTGACCATCAGCGGTGCTCAGAATGATATCCTCAATCTCTCCACCACCACCGAATTCGCCGAATCTTCGCGCTATGTCCGACTTCTGTTCACCAAGGGTAGCAATGTCGGTGTAGGTCCTATCACAATAGCACAATACGAAGACATAGTTCTCGAAGATTACACACTCTCCATTGCTGAATCAGAGATTGTCACCATTACGGCCAACTATGGCGAAGAGGTATTGACCAACGGCGAAAATGCCGACATCACGCAGGGTACCGAGATCACTCTGGCCATTACTCCTGCCGAAGGCTACGACCTCGCCAGCCTGACCATTACAGGTGCAGAAGAAGGGCAGTCCGTAACCCCAGTAGCAAGTAGCACAACTGCCGGCGTCTACACATTCACCATGCCCGCCTTTGCTGTCACCGTTACCGCAACCGTCGTTGAACACGTAGAGCCCGTCCTCGCTACTTACGTCCTTGCCACAAGAGTCACCTCCGGTAAGCGTTATGTCATTGCCAGCGGAACAACAGAAGGAACGATTCAAGTCATGGGTAACCAGGCTAACAACAACCGTCCAGCTGTTGGAGCAACCCTCGATGCAGATGGCAAACTGAGCGTTTCCGACGAATACGAATTTGTCATTGAAAGCGCTACAATTGGAGAAGCAACAGGTTACTCAATCTTTGACGAAGGCGACAATGGTTATCTATATGCTGCAGGCAGCAATAACAATTATTTGAGGACTCAGGAAACAAACGATGTAAATAGCCTTTGGACTATCACAATTGGCGAAGGTGGCGTAGCTTCAATTGTTGCTGAAGAATCTTCCAACCGCAACGTAATGAGGTATAACAACAGCAGCACTCTCTTCTCTTGTTATGAAGCTGGGAAACAGTCTCCCGTCTACCTCTACGAGAAGGTTGAAACTCCTCCCGCCTCCAAGGGCGATGTCAACAACGACGGCAATGTAACCATTGCCGACGTGACAGCATTGGTGAACATCATCCTGGGCAAGGATACTGAAGGCGTGTACGACCACGAGGTGGCCGATGTCAACGATGATGGACATATCACCATCGCCGACGTCACAGCTCTGGTCAATATTATTCTTGGAAAAAATCAGAACTAAAGGATTAATTCTTTATCACGAAAAAGGGCCGCGTTTTCACAGCGCAGCCCTTTCTTTTTGAAAAATTTTATGAAGAACACCATTGCTTCCACTTTTGGGCAAATAATTGCGTTTAACTTATTGTAACTCTGCGACTTTGGTCGAGTGGAGGCTACTCCTGTAGCCTCCACTTTGCTTCCACAGAGGGGTGGAGGCTGAGTGGAGGCAAAATGAACAGCCTCCACTCGTGTAATGCATTGCAACATAGAGGGATAGAAGTCAAAAACCATCAAAAAGTGGAAGCCGGGGTTAAGTTCATAATTTTTTTTCTTCGCTCTCACCTTCATGACAGTTATTTGCTCGCAAAAAAATCTTCAAAAGGCTATCAATAACAATGAAACTTCTATACATTAATTTAATCTCACGCAGATAGCGCAGATCTCGCAGAAGGTATTCTTCTTTAACCTCACGCAGATAACGCAGATTCCGCAGAAAGGATTCTTCTTTAATCTCACGCAGATAACGCAGATCCCGCAGATTTTATGCGTTGCGATGAACGCGATAGGCTCATTGCTTTGGCTATGAGCTGTAGGTGTTTCAGATAACAGTCACTCTGAAAACGAGTTTTCGAGATGGTCAGCCTCATAATTTATAATCTCACGCAGATCTCGCAGAAAACGCAGATTATTAATTTGGCTTGGCAACGAGGGAGAACGGAATAGGCTCCATAGCAATGGCTTTGAGCCGTAGGAGATTCACAGGGTTGTCACTCTGAAAACGAGTTTTCAAGATGCCAACCCTTGAAACTCCCTGCCCTATAGGCATCATTCCGTTATAGAAGGGAACCCTTTCTGCGTGATCTGCGGAATCTGCGTGAGGTAAAGCTAAACAGCACCCGTTCTATCGAGTGCGAGGAAAAAGTGAAGGCATTATGTCAATATAGATAATCTGCGAAATCTGCGTGAGATAATAAATCTGCATGAGATTAATAACCGCGAGTTCTGCGTGAGATTAGAAAAAAACTATCAGATAATTTGGCTATTCAATAGAAAAACCGTACATTTGCTGTGAAAAAAGAATGTCTAAATATTATGACAGATAACGAACTTACATACCAAATCCGTGGGGCAATCTTTGAGGTTTATAATGCTCTCGGCCCAGGACTGTTAGAGTCTGTATATGAAGAGGCTCTGGTGTTCGAATTAAAGCAGCGGGGACTCAAAGTCGAGACTCAGAAACAAGTACCAATCGTTTATAAAGGGAATGTTCTGCAGACAGAACTGCGTTTGGATATAATTGTGGAAGACAGCGTCATTGTAGAACTTAAGTCCGTTGATGAGATGAAGAAGGTGTTTGGCAAACAGCTCCTGACTTACCTCAGGCTATTGAATAAGAAGGTTGGGCTGCTGGTAAACTTCAAGACAGATGACATCCAGAAAAGCATCTATCGCGTGGCAAATAATGCTGATTAGCTTAACCTCACGCAGATAACGCAGATCTCGCAGAAAGGATTCTTCTTTAACCTCACGCAGATTTCGCAGATTTTATGCGTTGCGATGAACGCGATAGGCTCATTGCTTTGGCTATGAGCCGTAGGTGTTTCAGATAACAGTCACTCTGAAAACGAGTTTTCGAGATGGCCTGTTACTGAATCACCTGGCCTGCAAGGCCTTATCACGTTCTATCGAGTGCGAGGAAAAAGTGAAGGCATTATGTCAATATAGATAATCTGCGAGATCTGCGAGTTCTGCGTGAGATTATTATAAAACATGTTGGCCACAGGGGGGCAAGGATGAGGGTGGGCTCACTTTATGACCAGTCATAACTGCCTTTATGACCGTACATAGGCGGCTTTATGAACGTTCAAAGATGGCTTTACGACCGGTCGTGTTTTCGTGTCGGCAATTATGAACTTAAAGCTTGAAATTGAAAAAAAACGGTTTCGCATAACCGAATCGATTCGAGTTTTTCTCTTGGGCCTTTTTCTTTTATACTTTTCTTTTTGCTACTTTTTCTTTTCATTTTTCTTTGTCCCTTTCTCTTTATTTCGGCTTTTCGATTGACGATTAGATTGACGGAGATTGACGTCTCAAAAAAAATCTTTGCTAAGTGAACGGGATATTCCACGTCCTCGAGATATTCCACGTCAATCTTCGTCAATACATTCGTCAATCCAAACGTCAATCTACTTTTCAAAACCGATTTTTCTCGCGCGCGTGTTAGCTGCTGCAGCAGCAGCATTCTTTATTTATTTTCTTTTGTATACTTTTCTTTTTTTGTTCTTAATCTAACTTTTTTTCTGCTCAATAATTGGCATGGGTGAAAGTATGTGGGCGCAACTTTGCGCTGACATCGGGAACTCAGCCGAACGTGAGATTTCTGCCACGCAGTGGCACTCCCATGGCTTGCTACACGATGGTAGTAGTCGCCTGCGGCGAGAAATCATTCAAATCTGTCCAAATCTATCAAATCTTTACAAACATAATTTTCCGCGCCTTTCCGTTTTTTGTTTTTTCAACGCAGAGACGCGGAGGCGCAGAGGCTCTGGAGATAATGAGAGGACGCGAAGGCATAGCCATTGACGCTCTCGCGTGAGGACGCAGGGGCGCACGAACGGCGCAAGCGCCAAGCTTCGTGCTCTCCAGAGCTCGCAGAGGCCTGCGGGCAGATGTTTCCTCACCGGATGGCTCTGCGACCTCCCTAATCACAGCCTCGCGAAGCGCTGTGATTGTCCGCGAACTCACCGAAGGTCAATTGCAATGAACTCCAAAACCTCAAAAAAACTTCGCGGCTCAGCGCCTCTGCGTTGAAAGATAAAAGGCCAGGTTGTTCATGGTCTAATTAGTACCCTAAAAAAACGGCAAAATAAAATGAGATAGAAAGAAAATGAAAGAAAAAAGTAGCAAAAAAGAAAGTATAAAGAAAGACAGAGAAAAGGAAGAGGACGCGTCTTCTCTTGTCTCGGCCGAACCTCAAAACGCGCTCTCTAGGCAGCCCGCCCTTGCCCTGTTGGGGCGGGGGGATGGGGTGAGAGCCAGCTACGCTGGCGGTGAGGGGTGAGAGCGCCTTCGGCGCGGTGAGGCAATCCTAACCGCTAACCATGGCGCCAGCCATCTAACCGCCGCGTAGCGGCTCTAACCGCTGCGAAGCAG
>JAEESE010000043.1 GCA_016286165.1 Bacteroidaceae bacterium
AAAGGGCTGCAAAATTAGTAAATATTCTCTATAGTTAGAACTATTTTCATGTTAATAAACCAAAATTCATCGTCGAAATCTTTTCGTCTGAAACTTTTTTCTTCTATTTAACATTATTTAGGGGGGGGCAACACGCTTTAACAAAATTATTTGTACCTTTGCAAACGTGTTTTTTGCGGAAAACGATAAGATATTATTCAATATTACTAACATTTTAAAACAAAAAAGTATGAAGAAAAAAGAGTATGAAAGACCGACGATGCAGGTCGTCAAGTTAGAACAGACGTGCCAGATCCTTGCTGGTAGCGTAGAAGCCACACGCAGCGGCTATGGTGATGCGGAAGAATTAGACTGGGAATAAGGAGGACAAGATTATGAAGAAGAACATCCTTTTACTGGCCGCCCTGCTCATCGCATCGGCCGCAGTGTTTACCGCTTGCTCAAGCGACGACAACATCACCAGCGAGCAGCCCGCTGCCCTCTCACAGCAGACCTACAACATGACCGTCAACGCCTCGAAGGGCGACGCTGCCACCCGCGCACTCACGCTCGACAGCAAGACGCTCAACGCCACATGGGCCGCAGGCGAGAAGGTTGCCGTATATAACGTGACGAAGTCGGCAGCGCTCGACGGATACCTCGAGGCTCAGTCGGCTGGCGCATCCACCACGCTGAAGGGCTCGCTCACCGGCACCGTCGAGGCTGGCGACGAGCTGAGTCTGTCGTTTCTCAACCCCATCTATTCCGGACAGAACGGCACGCTGGCATACATCGCCTCTAACTGCGACTACGCCAAGGCAACGGTCACCGTCGCCTCTGTCGATGGCGGCGACATCACGACGGCTGCCGCTGCCGCCTTCGCGAATCAGCAGGCCATCGTGAAGTTTACACTGAAAGACACCGACGGGAACGACCTGAACGCCTCCAGCCTCACCATTGCCGCCGCCAGCAACCAGCTGCTGAAAGGCCAGCTGCACAATACTCCGGAAACCAAGCACACTGGCTATACCGTGACTGACGGAACAGGCGGATTCAGTGATAACGAAAGCCATACAAAGCTACTGGACAACAACAAGGGGACGAAGTGGTGCGCTAACAATGGTCCATGGAACGTGACGTTCAACACAGCCAGCCCTGTGCAGGTGGACGGCTACACGCTGACCACGGGCGGCGACACACAGAGCGAGAGCGGGCGCAACCCCAAGAACTGGAAGCTGAAAGGCAAACTGAACGAGAGCGACGCGTGGACCACGATTGCCACCGTCACTGACGACAACACCATGCCAGCCGCCAACACCACGGACGTGGACTTCGTGGTGGACAACCCTGGCAGCTACAAGTATTTCTACTTTGAAGTGACAGCCAACAAAGGTGGTGACATTATGCAGCTCGCCGAACTGCAGCTGTGGAAGGCTTCGGATGCAATCACCTCAGTTTATGGCCCGATTACCATCACTCCGGCATCGGCAACCAATGAGCTGACCGTAGCCCTGCACAACGCAAACGGAGCCGACACCTACACCCTCACCGCCAACGTAGGCGGCCAGAACTGCACCTTCGAGAAGTCGGGCGTAAACTTCGTTGACGGCAACTACTATGAGATTACGGTGAAGATGGCGGTACCAGACCCCACCGTCACATTGACCACTGGACAGATAGGTAATTTATCTTATAATCAGCAGAAAACCATCGGCAATATAACCATTGCACTTTCAGGAGATGCCTATTTCCACGCATCTGGTTTGATGGATGTATCAGGAAACGCTGGTCCAAATCCTGATCCTAATCAAGTTTATGCGCAAGGCACCATCACATTTACGTCAAGCGTTGGAAACATCAAGCGAATCGACATCAACCATAATGGAGGATTGTGGTGGGGAGCTGGTGACGGATGGCCAGCTAGTTATGAAGTGTACGGTAACAGTACATTCACATGGAGCGGCACTCCCGCTGCCTCCGTCACGTTGAATGGTTCGCATAAAGGGTTTGACAACTGCTCGCTTAACAATATCACATCGATTGTGTTCACACTTGAGAAGTAAAAAAATCGGGTCGGTTCTCTCTTCGAGAGTGTGGCGTTGCAATCTCTGACTGAGGTCAGAGTGTGGCTACGCAATCTAGATGATCCACTTTTTAAAAAGAATAAAATGGAAAACGGAAGTCATCTCACGGCTTCCGTTTTTTCGTCCGAGACCCTCTCTTATCCCCCTGTTTAGGGGGAGGAAGGATAAAAAGGTAGGATAAAATTTGTTTTTTCACTCAATTTAATCAACTTTCTCA
>JAEESE010000011.1 GCA_016286165.1 Bacteroidaceae bacterium
CCATCCCGAACAGAGAAGTTAAGCCCGCTTGCGCCGATGGTACTGCACACCCGTGGGAGAGTAGGTAGCCGCCACTTTCAACCAAGAAGCCCCGAGCATCAGCAATGATACTCGGGGCTTTGTTCGTCTGGAGTTTTCATGTTCTCGCTTTTATTTAGTAATGTTCGTTTACTGTCAGAAATTACACTTTATCTTTATTTTGTACAACGTATCCAAAGTTCATCTTTTTATATTATTCCCTAAATAAGGACTTTGACAAATTTTTTGCTCTTTTGGTCAATTATTATCGGTGTTTTAGCATTTAAAACGCTATCTTTGCTGCCAGATAAACGCTAATAATTTTAATTTACAAGATAATAATGACTAATTCAAAGAGAATTGTTGCGAGTGTATTTTTGGTTCTTGCTAACTACGTTTGCGCTTTTGCATTAATCGTTGACAATCTTCGCGTTCAATCATTACGAAACCCAAGTGGCATAGATCAGCCTAATTTGCAGTTTACTTGGCAGTTGCAGTCAGCTGAGCGTGGCGTTGTGCAGACTTCTTATCAATTGGTGATAACTTCCGATGAAGGAGGTGATAATGTTGTTTTCGACTCGGGTGTTGTACAAAGCGAGCAGTCCGTTGGTGTATGCGTCAACAATCTGTCCCTACAACCAGCCTCGCGTTATTACTGGCATGTTACCGTACAAGATAATAAAGGTCAGACAGCTGTTTCTAATGAGATTGCATTCTTTGAAACAGGCCTGATGGGCAATGGTTGGAGCGGCGCAAAATGGATTAAGGCCACTGACGTGTCAGCTGGACAGGCGGCAGATGATATTACAGACTACATCGTCGAGGGCAAGGTTCGTATAGAGCACACGGCAGCAGGTCTATGTTTTGCTATGCAGGACAACTCGAATTTCTATTTCTGGCAATTGAATACCGAGGGTGACTATCCACGACTTCGACCTCACGTGTGGAATAACGGTAATCCAGCCTGTTTGGACAACGTGAATCTAAGTGGCAAGGTGGCGCTTAACAATACTGACGAGTTCACGCTGCGCATTGAGGTAACAGGAGCTACGCGCGCCCGTACATATATAAATGATGTTCTTGTGGATGATCGTACAGGCAATTTTAAGTTTGGTAGAGTAGGTATGCGCGAAGACCACGGTGAGCGTGACGGCCGTGCTGAAATCGGTGTTTACGATGATATACGTGTGACGACGGTTGATGGTAAGGTGCTCTTTGCCGAAGATTTCGAACAAGGTAATGGTTTCACGGGTGGTACGTTGAGGAACGGTAAACTGCGTATCGTCGGTTCCACAAACGGTCATGTTCTTGTTTGGCAGAAGCAAACCGATGGTGCACCTGTACACTACGCCCTTGACTATGATATGTGTTTAGTTAAGGCCAGCGCAGCAGTCATCTTCGCCTGTACTTCATCGAATACTTATCATATGTGGCAAATCAATGCCAACGACAACGCCAATCCTGCAGTACGTCATCATACGTACATCAATGGCAACCTCACATGGAATGATGCCCAGTTCACACAATTTAAGAAGAGCGATATCGTGGGGCGCAAGCATCACTACCGCGTTGAAGTGGAGGACATGGTTATTCGTACTTTCGTTGACGATATTCTTGTTGATACCTATACCGACAATTCTGGTACCGCCGTTATGGGCGACATCGGAATGCGTGTTGACAACAATACAGGTGAAGAAGCGTATTACGACAACCTTGTCCTAACGGAATATGATGCTGATGGAACGGCTCATATTCGCCTCTCTGAGGACTTCGAAGGCCCCTCCTCGGAATTTTTCTATGATGCTGTGGTTGAGGAGTTTCAAGGTAGTAGAATGTGCCATGTGAAGTCTGCCTCCGGCGAGAAGAAGGTGATGCAGACTACCAGTGAAGGTATGCCTCAATTCCGTAAGACCTTTGCTGTCAGTAAGCGAGTTGCCTCAGCTATGCTCTTTACCAGCGGTCTGGGTGTTTACGACGTTTTTATGAACGGACAACGTGTAGGCCACGCACATCCCGACGGCAGTATCATATATGAGGAACTGAAACCTGGATGGACAGATTTTCGTTACCGTGTTTTTTACAGCACACATGATGTAACCTCCTTGCTTACTGAGGGCAAGAACGCTATAGGCGCAGTTGTCACTCCCGGTTGGTGGGCAGGAGCTGTGATGCACGGGGCCTATGGGTCGCCCAGTCTGGGCTTTCTTGCCAAATTGCTTATCCGCTATACCGATGGCACTGAGGATGTCATAGTCAGCGACCTCAGTTGGCTCTCATCTAAGGGCGGAGCTCTGAAGCTGGGCGACATCTACGATGGTGAAATCTACGATGCTCGGTTGGCTGCCAACTGGACTGCCGCGGACTATGATGACAGTCGATGGAATGCCGTGAGCGAGAATATGGAGTTCAAGGGCGAGATTGACGCCTTCACTGGAGGCTACGTCAAGACTTTGCCTGAGCTGGTGCAGAAGGTGAAAACCGCCACCATACATGAAGGTGTTAAGAGCACCGGAACAGACTTTGGTATGGCTAATGTCGTCAGCACGAGCGAAGGTACAAATACCGTGACCGTCAAAAAAGGTCAGTCCGTGGTTTTCGATTTTGGACAAAACGTAGTTGGTTGGGTGAACTTCAAGGTGAAAGGCCGTGCCGGCAATCGCCTTAAGATGCGCTTTGTTGAGATGTTGAACGACACCGGCTCCCGCAGCCGCGGCAACGATGGCCCTGGCGGTACACCTTATCTCGCTAATCTTCGTTCTGCCAAGGCTTCGCTTTACTATACCTTATGCGGTGCCGATGAGGGTGAGAGCTACCACTCGTCCACAACCTTCTTCGGATTTCGCTATTGCGAGGTGACGCCTTCAGATGATGTCGAAATCCTTTCTATAGAAGCGCAGCCCGTCAGTTCCTCTACCGAAGCCCGCGGTTTCGTGGAAACCAGCAACGCATTGGTCAACCAACTCTTCTCGAATATCACTTGGGGACAGCGCGGCAATTTGCTCAGCGTACCAACAGACTGTCCGCAACGTGATGAGCGTCTGGGCTGGATGGCTGATACACAGGTGTTTACGTGCACTGGACTTTACAACGCTTTCATGGAATCATTCTACCGTAAATGGATGCAGGACGTGCGTGACGGACAGAACTCTCAGGGTGCCTATCCCGGTGTAGCTCCTGAGTGCTGGGGCACTCCATTCGGTCAGACTGTATGGGCCGATGCAGGAATTGTCGTTCCTTGGACTCTGTACGTTATGACCGGCAACAAAGATGTCATCAGTGAGAGCTATGACTCTATGGAGCGCTACATGAACTTCCTTTCCAAGCAGGCTTTCGACGGTTATCAGTACAACGGCGGTGGCCTTGAATGGGGAGATTGGCTCTCCTTTGTGAACACTGACACGCGCTATATTGCAGTGGCTTATTACGCTTACGTCACACAATTAATGGCAAAAATGAGCCGGGCACTTAGTGAGGGTGATGTCGATGCTTACGCTCAGAAAGCAGCGAAATATGACGAACTTTTCGAGAACATCAAAGCCGAGTTCCGCAAGCGATATATCACTCCATCAGTGCGCCAAACGACGCAGACTGCATTGCTTATGGCTCTTCAATTCAACTTGCTTGATGGCGACACGGAAATTGAAAATTTCAAGACACGTCTTACACGCAATATTCGTAGTAACGGCTACAAACTGAATACAGGTTTTGCAGGCACCCCTCTTTTAGGGCCTACTCTTTCTCGATATGGGCTCACCGACTACGCCTACGACCTGCTCCTTCAGCGCAACTGCCCGTCGTGGCTTTACAGTGTCGATCAGGGTGCTACCACTATTTGGGAACGCTGGAATAGCTACACCAAGGAGAGTGGATTCGGTGATCCTGGCATGAACAGCTTCAACCACTATGCTTATGGTGCCGTTGGCGAGTGGATGTATCGTTATATGTGTGGTATTCAATATGATGAGGAGCAGCCAGGCTTCAAACATATCATCCTGCAACCGCAGCCAGACCGCCGCGAGACGCTTCCTACCGGACAGGAACTCATCACCTCAGCCAGCGCTCGTCATCAGAGTTATTATGGTGATATTCTTTCAACTTGGCAGACCACAGATCATGATGGACTGACCTACGAATGCACGGTCCCTGCTAATACTACCGCTACGCTTTACCTGCCTGTAGGCAGTGAGCAGACGGCCGTGTATGAGAGCAACCGCGTGGCAGCCGATTCCGAGGGTGTGGAATATGTGGGTTATGAGGTTGGGTACCAGATATACCGCCTCGGCTCTGGCAACTACCGCTTCACTACTAGCCTGAAAGATGCCATCTCGCATGTCCCTGCCGATAACACTGCGCTTCCAGTCTACGACCTTTATGGCCGTCTAATCCGCAACGATAATGCATCAGTTCAAGGCTTGCGCGCTGGAATTTACATTTCCGGCGGCAAGAAAGTGATAACACATTAATACGTTCAAGATGCTGAAAAGTTTTCATACAGCAGGAGTCATAGAGGCCGGTTGCGATGAAGCCGGGCGTGGTTGCCTGGCAGGTCCTGTATTTGCCGCGGCCGTTGTGCTACCGCCAGATTTCCATAATGAGTTGCTCAATGATTCCAAACAGCTCTCGGAGAATCGTCGGTATGAGTTACGTGAAGTAATAGAACGCGAGGCTGTTGCTTGGGCTGTGGCCGAGTGCTCGGCTGAGGAGATAGACAAATGGAATATTTTGCGATGCTCTATTACAGCCATGCAGAGAGCTTTGGACCAGTTGATTTTGCGCCCGGAACATATTATTGTCGACGGCAACCGTTGGATACCTTACAAACATGATGGGCATGTCGTTCCGGCCGACACTGTCGTTAAAGGTGACGCCACTTTCATGTCTATTGCCGCAGCTTCTATTCTGGCAAAGACCTACCGTGACGACCGAATGAAGGTTCTTGCACAGGAGTTCCCTCAATATGGTTGGGACAAGAATATGGGTTACCCTTCCAAGGCTCACAGACAAGCCATCCGGCAGTATGGCCCTTCGCCTTACCACCGGATGACTTTCCGATTGCTGCCTGAGGAACAGCTTACTCTTTCATTTAACGATTAGCGTAAACGTTTTATTTAAAGAGACCATCTTACTTATAGTCTGCCCAGTCATCTGTGCGGAAGGGACCGACTGGAAGGCCTGAGACAGTCTTTAAGTCGCATGTCGGGTTGTCGGCCCAGGCATAGCGCACAGCAACGGGGTAGGGCACCTCAGGGCATTCAACAATGACGCGTTGCATGAATCGCTCGCCTTCAACATGCGCTTTGGCTACGTGCCAAACATGGTCTGGACCTGCTATGGTAAAGCCTTTGATATCAGCATTCTCTGCAAGTGCGTCACTACCTTGAACCGGACGGAATGAGAGCGTAGCCTTGCCGTCGCTAACTCGCATTTGGTAGTATTCAGGTGCTGCGCATGCCTCGTCGCGGCCGTAGGTGCGGTTTAGTGCAAGCAATGCCAATCTACGTCCCACCTCTTGTTTGTTCTTGGGGTGGATATCCATTGCCATACCAATGTCGATATTTACCATCATACCGACGCCGTCGAGTTGTGTCGCTTTGCGCTGGGCCTCACGAATGGCAGCCCATTCTGATTCAGGCTGAATATCCTTTTCCCATCTGTAATTGGCAATCTGGACAAAGTAGAAGGGTAGGGCCTTGGATTCCTGCTGTCCGAAGAACCCACGGCGACGCTCGCCCTGCTGAGGAGCGGGTTTGGGATAGGTTGCCACTTCAGCATTCTTGTTGAAACGTGCCTGCCAGTCAAGAATCATTCTCTGGAAGAGACTTTCGTATTGCACTGCACGGCCGACATTCGAGCAGCCTTGATACCAGATGAAACCACGAACAGGCATCGTAAGGAAGGGGGCAACCATAGCGTTATAGAGGTTGGCCGGGAACCATGCGTCATCGGGCCTCTTAGGTTCAACTTTGTCGGATAGGTTCTTCACGTTTTGTGCGTCAAGGCTCTTCTTCCATTTCCAGTCGCCGGCGAGCGGAATAGTGGTCTTGTCAGCTTCGATATTGAAGGCTGCCGCTTCAGCTGCAAAGCCTCCGTCGCCGCTGGTGTCGTAAATGCGCACTGTGATTACGTTGCGGCCGGCCTTTACGAGTTCTGCGGGCACGGTGTAGGAACGTTCACGGCTCCAGCCGGCAGTCATGCCTACCCGCTTGCCATTCCAATATGTTATGTCTTCATCATCGATAGGTCCAAGCTTCAGTTTGATAGCATGTCCAGCCATGTTAGACGGTATATCCACCACGCGGCGCATCCACACAATGCCATCGAAACTCTTGAGTGCATCTACATTATCCCAGTGGGCGGGCTGTGCCATTGTCAGCCAAGCGCTGTCGTCGAAGTCGGCAGCTCCCCAGGGAGCGTTGTCAATGTTTCCTTCGTTGAGTCCTTTGTCGTTGCCGTAGACCTCTTTCATCCATTCGGCACGTTCCTCATCGTATAATTTGTTGAATTTAGTTTCATCGAAGCCAGTGGCGAATACACGTTTCTCATGCTCCTCGAAACCAGTTACCTCTGCCAATGCTTCGTGGCTTGTCCAACTTTCAGCCGGTGTACCGCCCCACGAGCTGTTGACGACACCAACGGCAATACCAAGTTTCTGCGACACTTCGCGAGCGAAGAAATAAGCAGCAGCCGAGAATTCCTCTACCATCTTAGGCGAGCAAACGGCCCAACCCTGAGTGTGACCCCGGGGAACGTTGGTCTGTGGCGTGTGAGCAACTGCGCGATCCACTTGGAAAAGTCGCACGAGAGGGTGATTGGCATTGGCCACTTCTTGTTCCCAATTGTTGACCATACCCCAGCCCTTTACCGGCATTTCCATGTTCGATTGTCCGCTGCAGAACCAAACCTCACCGGCCATAACGTTGTCGAGCACCAGTTTCTTGCCATCGTCGAAGGTCAGTGTGTAAGGTCCTCCGGCGGCAGGCACACTGAGGTCGAAGGCAAAAGTGCCGTCCTGTTTGTCGGCTATGACCTTCATGGTTTGTTTGTCCCACGAGGTTGTTATTTTCACTGTCGCGCCTTTCTTGGCTTTAGCCGTCAGGTGCATGGTCGTGCGCTGCTGCAGAACCATATTACTTGACATCCACCCTGGCAGTGTCACTTCTGCGTTCATAGCAACAGCAGTGACCATAGTAGCCATTGTCATTAATAGCTTTTTCATTGGAAATATAGTTTGGTTAGTTTATAGTGTGTTATAGAAATAGGTAAGCCCCATCCCGTGTGGGAAGGGGCTTGCTGGTTATGCGCTTTTCTCTTCGTTCAGTTTAGCGATGATGGCAGCTTCAAGTTCTTCGGCCAGTTCGGGATTATCTTGAATCACCTTCTTCACAGCCTCGCGTCCTTGTCCTATTTTGGAGTCGTTGTAGCTGAACCAAGAACCGGATTTCTTAATGATTTCGTATTCCACACCGAGGTCCACAATCTCTCCACTCCTTGAAATACCTTCGCCGAACGATATTTCGAACTCGGCCTTGCGGAATGGCGGTGCCACTTTATTCTTCACTACTTTCACGCGAACTTGGTTGCCAACGATTTCGTCGCCGTCCTTAACGCTTGTCACACGTCGTATGTCAAGTCGTACGCTTGAGTAGAACTTGAGTGCGTTACCACCGGTTGTGGTCTCAGGGTTGCCGAACATTACGCCAATCTTCTCGCGCAACTGGTTGATGAAAATGCAACAGGTCTTCGTCTTGGAGATTGTGGCGGTAAGTTTGCGCAGGGCCTGGCTCATGAGTCGAGCCTGCAGGCCTACCTTATTGTCGCCCATATCCCCTTCTATTTCAGCCTTTGGGGTGAGCGCTGCCACAGAGTCAATGACCACAAGGTCCACGGCTGCCGAACTTATGAGCTGATCGGCAATGGCCAGAGCCTGTTCGCCATTGTCGGGTTGCGAGATCCACAAATCTTGCAGCTTAACACCAAGCTTCTGAGCGTAGGTGGGGTCGAATGCGTGCTCTGCATCAATGAAGGCAGCAATGCCTCCTGCTTTCTGCACCTCAGCTATGGCGTGAATGGTGAGCGTGGTCTTACCTGATGATTCGGGGCCGTAGATCTCAATGATGCGTCCGCGTGGGTAACCGCCTACGCCGAGTGCATAGTTGAGACCGATGCTGCCGGTAGGTATTACGTCGATTTTATCTGTCACTTGTTCTCCGAGGCGCATAATGCTGCCTTTGCCGAAGTCCTTCTCTATTTTAGCCATTGCCACCTGCAATGCTTGCAAGCGTGCCGCCCGTTCGTCTGCGGGCTTCTGTTCTTCTTTCTTTGCCATATAATTGTGATTAAGTTTAATGTTTAATGTAAAGCGCTTACAGCTCTAAATCCACATCGTGGAGTTCGTGCCAAGGCAACCCCTGTTTGTTAAGCTGTTCCATGAAGGGATCCGGGTCGAACTCCTCTACGTTGTGCACGCCCGGTTTCACCCATTTGCCGGTAAGGAACATCATGGCTCCTATCATGGCTGGCACACCGGTGGTATAGCTTACCCCCTGCATACCAGTCTCTTCGTAGGCTGCTCGGTGCGAGCAGTTGTTGTAGACGTAGTAAGTATGCTCTTTGCCGTCCTTGCCTATACCGCGTATGCGGCAACCGATTGATGTCTGGCCCTCATAGTTCTCGCCCAGGTCTTGGGGATTGGGCAGCACGGCCTTTAGGAACTGCAGAGGCACAATCTTCACTTTTGCTGTGCCGGTGCCGTCGGCCAGCGGAGCTTCATATTCAATCTCGTCGATACGGCTCATACCGATATTCTGAATGACCTCGAGATGCTTGAGGTACTGCTGTCCGAAAGTCATCCAGAAACGAGCACGTTTAATGGTCGGATAGTTGATGACGAGCGACTCTATCTCCTCGTGGTGCAACAGGTAGCTGTCGCGCGGACCTATTTCGGGATAAGTGAGGTCTTTGTGAATCTCCAGCGGCTCGGTCTCAACCCATTTGCCGTCCTCCCAATACAATCCCTTCTGCGTTATCTCGCGAATGTTGATTTCCGGGTTGAAGTTAGTGGCAAAGGCCTTGTGGTGGTCGCCGGCATTGCAGTCCACGATGTCCAGGTATTGTATCTCGTTGAAATGATGCTTGGCAGCATACGCCGTGTAAATGCTCGTCACGCCCGGGTCGAAGCCGCAACCAAGAATGGCTGTCAGGCCTGCCTGCTCAAATCTCTCGCGGTAAGCCCATTGCCATGAGTATTCGAAATGAGCCTCGTCCTTGGGCTCGTAGTTGGCGGTGTCGAGGTAGTTGCAGCCTGTAGCAAGGCAAGCCTCCATGATGGTGAGGTCCTGATAGGGTAGTGCCAGGTTTACGACGATGTCGGGCTTGTAGCTGTTTAGCAGCTCCACGAGTTCAGGCACGTTGTCGGCATCAACGCGCGCTGTTTTTATGCCTTTGTAGCCGGTTGCGCGCTCCACGTCGGCAGCCAGCTTATCGCATTTGGCCTTAGTGCGCGAAGCTATCATGATGTCGGTGAACACTTCGGGGTTTTGTGCAATCTTGTGTGCGGCTACGGTGGCAACGCCTCCTGCGCCGATGATAAGTACTTTTCCCATAATATTATAAGTTTGTCTTTTTGGTATATCAGTGCGTTTGCGGTGCGAAGTTACTAAAAATGCTTAGCCGTGACAAGAAAAAGAGGTTATTTTTTTAAAAATGATATTATCAAGCAGTCAAAAAGGCAGTAATTACGACTTTTTGGCTGCACATAATGAGCTTGCATAGCTTTTGCTGCATCACAAGTAAAGGCATTAATAATAAACTTAAAACACAATAATTATGACGTTTGAAAAATTTACAATTAAGGCCCAGGAGGCCATTCAGGAGGCTGTGCGTCAGGCTGAGAGCCGACGGCAGCAGGCCATAGAGCCAGAGCATCTGCTCGCGGCTCTGTTGAAGACTGGCGAACAGGTTGTGCAGTTCTTGCTGCGTAAGTTGGCTGTCAACGAACAGGCTGTTAGTCAGGCACTTGAGGCTCAACTGCAGAGCCTGCCGCGCGTTGAGGGTGGCGAACCCTACCTCGCGCGTGAAACAAATAATGTACTCGTGCGTGCGGAAGAACTTGCGGGCAAGCAGGGCGATGAGTTCGTAAGCTTGGAGATACTGCTGCTCGCCCTCGTGGGCGTCAACAGCACTGCCGCCAAGATTCTAAAGGATGCAGGCGTCACGGAGAAAGAACTGGCAGCTGCCATCCGTGAGTTGCGCGGTGGACAGCAGGTGAAGTCGCAGTCGAGCGAGGAGACTTACCAAAGCCTCTCGAAATATGCGCGCAATTTGATAGAGGAAGCGCGCGCAGGCAAGCTCGACCCTGTCATAGGGCGTGACGACGAGATACGTCGCGTGCTGCAAATCCTTTCGCGCCGTACTAAAAACAATCCTATCCTCATCGGCGAGCCGGGTACCGGTAAAACCGCTATTGTCGAGGGACTGGCTCATCGAATCCTGCGTGGCGACGTGCCTGAGAACCTGCGCGAGAAACAACTGTTCTCGCTCGACATGGGTGCGTTGATAGCCGGCGCTAAGTACAAGGGCGAGTTCGAGGAGCGACTGAAGAGCGTCATCAACGAGGTGGTCAAGGCCGATGGGCGTATCATCCTCTTTATCGATGAAATTCACACGCTCGTCGGGGCCGGCAAGAGCGAAGGCGCTATGGACGCTGCAAACATCCTTAAGCCTGCCTTGGCGCGTGGCGAGCTGCGTGCCATCGGTGCCACCACATTGGATGAGTACCAGAAATACTTCGAGAAGGACAAGGCCTTGGAGCGCCGCTTCCAAAGCGTGATGGTAGATGAGCCCGGCACGTTGGAAAGTATCTCCATCCTTCGTGGCCTGAAGGAGCGCTACGAGAATCATCACCGTGTGCGTATTCAGGACGATGCCATCATCGCCGCCGTGGAGCTCTCGCATCGTTACATCACAGACCGTTTCCTCCCAGACAAGGCCATTGACCTGATGGACGAGGCCGCCGCCAAGCTGCGTATGGAGCGCGATAGCGTGCCTGAGGAACTGGACGAGAAGTCGCGTCGTCTGAAGCAGTTGGAGATTGAGCGCGAGGCTATCAAGCGTGAAGGCGACAGCGCTAAACTGGATAAGCTCAACAAGGAGATTAGCGATTTGCAGGAGGAGGTGAACGCCTTCAACGCTAAGTGGGAAGGCGAGAAGGCCCTGCTCTCCAAGATTCAGCAGAATAAGCAGCAGATTGAACAGCTGAAGTTCGAGGCCGACCGTGCTGAACGCGAGGGCGACTATGGCCGAGTAGCCGAGATACGCTACGGCAGCCTGCAGGCACTTGAAGCTGAGATTCAGAAGATACAGGAGCAATTGCGCTCTGCCCAAGGCACCGAGGCGATGGTCAAGGAAGAAGTCACTGCCGACGACATCGCCGAGGTCGTCAGCCGCTGGACTGGCATTCCTGTGGCTAAGATGCTGACCTCCGAGCGTGAGAAACTGCTGCACCTCGAGGAGGAATTGCACAAGCGTGTGATCGGGCAGGACGAAGCCATTCGCGCAGTGGCTGATGCCGTACGCCGCTCGCGTGCAGGTCTGCAAGACCCGAAACGGCCTATCGGTTCGTTCATATTCCTTGGCACCACAGGCGTCGGCAAGACCGAACTGGCAAAAGCCCTGGCAGAGTTCCTCTTCGATGATGAGAGCATGATGACGCGTATAGATATGAGTGAGTATCAGGAGAAACACACCGTCAGCCGACTCATAGGCGCACCTCCGGGATATATCGGTTATGAGGAAGGCGGTCAGCTCACCGAAGCCGTGCGGCGCAAGCCATACTCCGTGGTACTCTTCGACGAGATTGAGAAGGCGCACCCCGATGTGTTCAACACCCTTCTGCAGGTCCTCGACGACGGCCGTCTCACCGACAACAAGGGCCGCACCGTCAACTTCAAGAACACCATCATCATCCTCACGTCAAACTTGGGCAGCGATTACATTAGGGAGAAACTGGCCCCCCTTAGCCCCCCGGAGAGGGGCGATGAGAGGACTGCAATTCCCCCCACCGGTGGTCTGCGAGAGAAGGTACTTGAAGAGGTGAAAGCCCATGTCCTCGACATGCTCAAGCGCACCATACGCCCTGAGTTCCTCAACCGTATTGACGAGACCATTATGTTTGAGCCGCTCACACAGAGCGAGATACGACAAGTGGTGCAGCTGCAGGTGACGGGCGTGCAGAAGATGCTTGGCGAGAATGGTATCACCCTCTCGCTTACCGATGCCGCCATCGACCTGCTCACTCGCGAGGGCTACGACCCCGAGTTCGGAGCACGGCCTGTGAAGCGCGCCATCCAGCGTCTGCTTTTGAACGACCTCTCGAAGGCCATCCTCGCTGGCACCGTCAGTCGCGACCACGAGATTCTCGTCGATGTCGAAGGCGACCATCTCACCTTTGGCACCTCGAAATCGTAACGTCTCAACATCGTAGCTCTTTAGTTCCGTAACCACATAATTCCGCGAAATCCATCGTTGCAAAGACAAGGATAACAGTCCTTTCTCATAAAACAACGATGGATTTTGCGGTTTTTGCGGTTTAATATGTCGATGTGTCGAGAATAATGATTATCTTTGCAGGCAAATATCTAATGAAACAAGGAAACTAAACCTCACGATTCATGTTGCGCGATGCACTCATAGGACAGACTGCCGTATGGCAACGATTGCTTGCCGACCTCGAGGCCAATCGTGTGCCGCACGCCCTTATGTTCTGTGGCCCTGCCGGTTCCGGCAAGTTGGCTTTGGCCTTGGCTTTTGCCGAGGCGCTGCTTTGCCAGCACCCTAACGAGGGCGGCGAGGCTTGCGGCCAGTGCGTATCGTGCAAGATGGCGGCCAAGCTCGAGCATCCCGACCTCCATTTCACGTTCCCCTTTGTGAAAGGTCAGCGCATCAAGAATGCCGAGGATTCCATTTCAGACCATTATATCAAGGAATGGCGCTCGCGCCTGCTGCAAAGCCCGTACTTCGACATCAACGACTGGCTCGAGGATATCGATGCCGGCAACTCGCAGGCTACCTACTATGTTGCTGAGGCGGACAACATTCAGCGCAAGCTGGCGCTCAAGAGCAACCAGGGCGGGCGCAAGGTGATGATAGTGTGGCTGCCCGAGAAGATGAACCAGGAGACCGCCAACAAACTGCTGAAGATATTCGAGGAGCCGCCTGCCGGCACACATTTCCTGATGGTGTCCGAAGAACCCGACTTGGTGCTGGGCACCATCTTGAGCCGCACCCAGCGCATCCTGCTGCCGCCGCTCAGCCGCGAGGAGTACAATCTGGCTCATCCTCAGCGCGACGAGCGTCTGTTCCTCGACATGTTCATCAAGCTCATGCGCCTCGGCTATCAGCGCAAGGTGAAGGACCTGCGCGAATGGGCTGACCAGCTTGCCGGCATGGGGCGCGAACAGCAGAAGAGCTTCCTGCAGTTCTGCCAGCGGCAGGTGCGCGAGAACTTCGTATATAATTTCCGTCTCAGCCAGCTCAACGACCAAACCGCCGACGAGGCAGCCTTTAGCCACAACTTCGCCCGCTTCGTCAATGAGCGCAATGTCATAGCACTTACCGACGAGCTTGCCAAAGCCGAAGAGGACATATCCCGCAACGTCAGCGCACGAATGGTGTTCTTCGACTTGGCCCTGAAGGTCATAGTGCTTTTGATTCAGTGATTACCCCCCCATCATACCTCGTTTAATGAATATGGACGAACAGCAAAATAAAACCACCACCGCTCCCGCACCCTCCTTCGAAGAGAAGAAGGGCGGGGTAGAGTCGGTCTTCTTCACCGACCGCGGCCTCTCGTACCTCGGCTGTCCGCGACAGAGCTGTCAGCTCAACGTGTACGACTACCTTGCCGATATCCCGGGCAACACCGACGTCACCGACCTCGTGGAAGTACAGTTCAAAAATACCCGCAAAGGTTTCTACCACAATTCCAACCACCTGCCCCTCGAGAAAGGCGACATCGTAGCCGTCGAGGCTTCGCCCGGCCACGATATCGGCACCGTCACGCTCACCGGCAAGCTCGTGTTGCTGCAGATGAAGCGCACGCCGCCCAAGAGCATGGACGATATAAAGCACGTCTATCGCAAGGCACGCCCGGTGGATATGGAGAAATTCCACGAGGCCAAAGCCCGCGAGCACGACACCATGATACGTTCGCGTCAGATAGCCAAGGAACTCGGGCTGGAGATGAAAATTGGCGACGTGGAATATCAGGGCGACGGCAATAAAGCCATCTTCTATTATATCGCCGACGGCCGCGTGGACTTCCGCCAACTCATCAAAGTGCTGGCAGACGTCTTCCATGTGCGCATAGAGATGAAGCAGATAGGTGCACGTCAGGAGGCAGGCCGCATAGGCGGTTTCGGTCCCTGCGGACGTGAGCTGTGCTGCACCACCTGGATGAAGAACTTCATCAGCGTCAGCACTACCGCTGCCCGCTTTCAGGACCTCAGCCTTAACCCGCAGAAGCTGGCAGGTCAGTGTGCCAAGCTCAAATGCTGCATGAACTACGAAGCCGACCAGTATGTCGAAGCCTCACAGCGCCTGCCCAGTCGCGAGGTACAACTCGAGACGCTCGACGGCACCTACTATTTCTTCAAGGCCGACATCCTCAGCGGACTCATCACCTATTCCACCGACCGGCGCATGGCGGCTAATCTGGAGACCATCACCGCAGCGCGCGCTCTTCAGGTGATAGCCATGAACAAGGAAGGCCGCAAGCCCGATTCACTCAGCGACCAAGCCCCGAAGGTGGAAACCAAGCCCCTCGACCTGGCCACTCAGGACGACCTCACGCGTTTCGACACCGCGCGTCGCAAGAAGAAAAAGAAAAAGCACTGATTCCCCCACGCATGCGTGTCCGTAGTATTCAAGTCCTGTCAGCGGCCCTTGCCCTCGTGGCAACCGTCGCCTGTGGTGGCCGCAAGCCCATGCCTGCGCTCACCTATTATCAGTTTCAGCCTGTCGACCCGCATGCATGGCGGCTGACCGACACCCTGCGTTTTCGTCCCGACACCGCCACCCTTGCCCCTAATGCCCAGCTCAGCCTGAGCCTCCGCCTCGGGCAGCAGTTTGCCTATCGCGACCTGTGGCTGGTGTGCGAGCAGCGCAGCGACAGCCTTCAACGTCCCCACCGCGACACCGTTCATTTCATCGTTGCCAATGCCCGCGGTCGTTGGCACACAACCGGCGTCGTACTTCACGAAGCCGAGAAACCCGTTCGCACCGTTAATCTCCAAGAACAAGAATCCCCCGAATTCCTCGTCTATCACATTATGAACGAGCAAGAGATAAAAGGGGTTTATGACATAGGACTTCGGCTGGAGCCATCAGCGTCCAAGGGCAACGAATAGGTATTATCCCACTCGCTTCGCGAGCTAACACATTTACAAATTAACACATTAACGTTAAGGTTAAGGTCAACGTCAAAAATTGGGCGTAATATAGCATTTGGCACAAAGCCCCAGAGGGGCGTGGGAGTTTAGGCAGGGTGTGGAGTGAGCGAAGCGAACGGAACCCCTGTATCATTTCAGGAGGTATATAAAGTGCCGTAGGTACGCAGGAGCAAACTCAATTATTCCGTCGTACCTACGGCACTCTATATACTATGCTATAGGAACAGGGGTTCCGCTACGCTCCACACCCTGTCTAAGTTCCAACCACCCCTACGGGGTTTGCATGTCAACTTCTATATCGAAAAAAATGGCAATAATATAGGAATTGGCCCCAACGCCGGGGCACTGCTTGCTGCCCCGTTGGGGCACTTTAACCCTTATTTCCCAAGTATCACATTCACTAGCGCCGTTACGTCGGCAATGGTGATGCTGCCGTCTGTGTTGACGTCGGCAGCTTCATGATCATACTGATAAGGTTCGGTGTTGTCCTTGCCCAAGATGATATTCACGAGGGCAGTGACGTCGGCAATGGTGATAGAACCATCCTTATTCACATCGCCTGTGACGGTGATAATGGGCGTTACGACCTTGCGGTAGATAGAGGGGTAGGTTGTACCGCTTGTGGTTGAAGGACCTGTATAACAGGAGAAGAGGGGTGAGCTGTTGCTCTTATTTGGGTTGTAGAGCAGCATGTTGTGATTGAAAGAACCCTGGAACGTGATGGTTGCCGCTCCGTCGGCTATCTCTATTGTCGCCTCGGCATTGTCGTCGGCAGTTTCCTCTGTCCTTAAATAGTTTTTTTCGCTGCTGGCGGCATAAAGATAGCCGTTGCCTACGTTGAAGAGGAAGTTGGTGCCGTTCTGTTCGAGCGTAATTATCTGAACATCGGCACCCGGTGTCAGCGTGCCGTCGGCGTTGACTGTTACCTCGGCTGCCGCGCGGTTGTTGGTGTTCTGTGCGGTGCCTAAGGCCAACTGCACCTCATCGTTGACGTAAGCTATCAGCACCTCATCGCCATCGGCGAGGGTGGCGGCGTCTGCAACGAGCTCGTAGCGGTCGCTGTCAACGATGGGCGTTGTGCCTTCGGGGCGGCTGAGGCTGATGAGGTAGTTGTTCGACGAGAACTCGCGGGTGGTTTGATGATAGAGTGTGAGAATGCCGTAAACGACCACCGTGTCTCCAACCTGCAGCTGATCTGTTGCCGTGAACGAAGCATGATTCAGATACTTGCCGCGATAAACGTAGAGTTGTTCGTCGGCGGTGCCATCGTCGGAGATATGATACGTGGCGTTGCCGTATTCTGTGCTAATCTCGGTGATGTTGGAAACGATGCCCTTGACATATACTGAGTCGGAAGGCAGCTCATCGTTGTCGAACAGTTCCAACGCCTCTGCCACGGTGTAGGGATTGTCGGCAGAGTTCTCGTCGCCGGTGGCTTCGGCCTTCACGGTGAGGGTATATGCAGCGGAACCGCTGTTGTATTCGTCGTTGCCGGCGAAGGTGGCTGTGATGGTGGTGGTGCCGGTAGCTGCTATCGTCACCTCACCTGTTGCGGCGTCAACAGTAGCCACCGAGGGCTTGCTGCTGGTATAGGTCACTGCGAGACCTTCGGGTGTTGTGGTGAGCGTGGGCTCCGTGAACTCCTCGCCCAGAGTCACCGTTGCCGTTGCAGGGCTGAATGCAAGGGTGACGTCCTGCTTCACTACGCCGTCGGTCTTGCGGTAGATTTGCGGAAGAGTTTTGACGGGAGAGCCCTCAGCATAGCATGAGAAGATGGGGTCTTGACTATTGACATTATAACGGAGATGATTGCGAGAGTTTGAGCCTTGGAATACTATGGTGGCATCACCATTGCTGGCTATAGTAATATTTGCCTCGGCATTGGCGTCGGCTTCGTTTTCTACTTTTAAATGGTTGGCAGTACTGCTGGCCGCATAGAGATAGCCGTTGCTGATTTTGAGCAGGAAGTAGTTGCCGCTTTCTTCCAGAGTGACGACTTTGGCATCGTCGCCGGGAGTGAGGGTGCCGTCGCTGTTGAGCGTAACCTCAACGGCCGAACGGTTATTCCCTGCTGATCCGTGTGCAGCACCTAACGCCCTGTGTACATCTCCATTAACGTAAGCAATCAGCACCTCGTCGCCAGCAGCCAGCGTAGAGGCATCGGTTACCATTTCATATCGGTCGCCCTCGCCGCCCGTTTCGCCGCCATCCTCGGTGGCTGTGGCTGTGAGAGTCACCGTAGCCGTTTCGGCGCCAGTGCTTGTCAGCGTCACGGTGCCGGTGAAGGTGCCGGCGGCCGTCGGGGTGAAGGTCACCTGCACGGTGGCTTCCTGATGCGATTTGTCGATTGTTGTTGCAGACAGGCTGAATACGTCGTCGGCATCGGTCAGCGTCAGGGTGATATCCTCGGTCAGGTTCTCGCTCAGCACGTTCAGGTCCACGGTCTGCTGGGCTCCCACCTTGGCGGTGAAGTTCAATGTCTCGTCTGCCACGATGACGGGTGTGGGCTGCGAAGGTGTGGCGCTGCTGTCCTCGATGTAGAGGTTGGCCTGTATCATCGCTGTCGTGGGGTTGCTGGTATATGTGGTGAAACGCGGACTGCTGACATTGTAGAGTATGGTGCCGTAGTCGCCGAAGGTCATCGTGACGCCGGCAGTGCCGTCGTTGAGCGACCACGCCTGCTCTTCGCTGTCGTAGGCCACTTTCTTGGCTGCCGTGGCATAGAGATATTCTTCGGTATCCTCGTTCATGAAGGTCCAACCGTCGTCGGTCTGCTCCAGCACAAACACCGCTACGCCGCTGCCTATGGTGATGACATCGTTGTCGACGACGACCGTCTCTGAACTCATGATATTCTTGCTGATGGAACCCGCTGCCCTCGCCTTGCTGCCGCAGGCAATGATATAGCGCATGCCGGGCTCAAGGTCGTCTGTCGACTCCACGAGCCTGAATGTCGTAGTGTTCGGGTCGCTCGTGCTGGCGCCGATGGTATACTTGGCGCTGGCTACCTTGCTCTCCTCACCGTCGGCCACGGCCATGGCCTTCACCACGGTTGTCTCGCTGATGGTGATGGGGGCTGTGAAAACGGTGCTTGATGTTGAGGGCGCTGAGCCGTCGGTGGTGTAGTATATCGTAGCACCTTCTGTTGCGCAACTGATGCTCACCGTCTGCGCCTCGGCATAGCGGCCGGCCTTGGGCGAGAACGTAGGTGTTGCCACATTACTTGCCGCGCGGAACTTGAATGACACGGTGCCGTCGGCATTCTGCGTGATGTTTTCGACTGACGATTCTAAGTAGTTGGTGCCGCCTGCGTTCTTGTTGAAGAGCTTGGCGGCGGGTGTGGTGGATTCACCAAAAGCATTTACCGAGCCGTAGGGGAAGGGGTCGTTGGCCATGCCCTCTTCGGTGTAGTACTTTACCCCATCGTAGGTGGTGTACTGGTATTTATTGTCGGCCGCTATCCATGTCATGCGCTGGTGCGACGGGGTGTCGTTGGGCGTGTTGCTGCTCCAGGCGGAAGCGCTGTAGTCCACGTGCAGAATCAGCAGACCTTCGCCTGGCAGGCTCTGGTCCCATCCTTTCTTCTGACGGTTCTCGAGCAAGAAGTATTCGTTGCTGTTGCCGCTGTTGTAAATAATATATGTGTTGCTGCCGTTGTCTTGCAGTGCCTTCATGTTGTCGACCTGCGTGGTGGACGTCAGCTCTATGGGTTCCTTCCATCCTGCCACCCATCGTTCGTAGCTGGTGAAGCCTGCCGGCTGGTAGCCGTCGTCGTTGTAGGAACCGCTGTCCATGAGGTCCCAGTAGCCCATGCCCTGACCGCCGGAGTAGTCGGTGTCGTAGAAATCAGGATAGCCCAGGCAGTGGCTGAACTCATGGCACATGGTGCCGATGCCTGCCACGGAGCCCGTTGAGCCGTTGAGCTCGCCGCCGCAGGCGTAGGTGTTTATTGTCACGCCGTCCAGCGTCTGTGCTCCGCTGCCGTCGCCATAAGTGGCAGCCGACGACAATTCCCATTCGTGCGGCCATATAGTGTTGGCGGCGCCGCCGTCGGCTTCGCCCTTGCCGGCATACACTACATACACCTGTTCCACCTCGCCGTCGCCGTCCCAGTCGTAGTTGGCATAGTTCACCTGACTGTCAGCCAGTTTCAATGCCTCAATAACCATCGTGGCCGGATATTTGTCGTTGCCGCTGCTGTCGTTGCTGCCGTAGTAGGAACTGCTGTTCGCCACCTCTACGGGGCCTACTACGTCGAATGTCAGTTCAAACTGGCCTTCGCTCTGCGCATAGAAATAGTCGCGCATGGAGCCCTTGAAGTCGCCGCTGCTGAAATTCTCCTCGTTGGCAATGCGCTGAAACAAAGCATTGTCATTGCCTGCTGCAAATGACTGGCCTTTGAAGTTCACCAGAATTATCAATCCCTTCTTCTTACCGGTGATGCTGCCTACGCCCCCTATGCGGCGGGGAACCATGCGACGCATGCGGCGCTCGTTGGACGCAGCCCTCTTAGCTTGGGCTTTCTCCTTAACCTCGTCGGCATTGATGCTTTGGTAAGTTGTAGCGCCATCGATGGCCTGATAGGCTTTGCCGTCGGCCGCCAACCAGAAGTGTCCGTGTTCGTCGCCCACGAGTGTGGCTGTCACGCGCGAGCCGTCGGTAAGTACCAGTTCCTTCGTCACTCCACGCTTGGCAGGCACAGCCATGGCGCTCATCGTCATGCCAAAGAGTGCAATCAGACACGTAAAAGAATAGATAAAAAGTTTCTTGCAGTTCATAAGGTTTATGTTACGGGTTGCGCCCGCAGATATTATTGATTGTTTTTGTTCCAGTTTATTGGCAAAGCGGCTGCAAAGTTAATAAAAAGATTGTTGTGGAAAGCCCGTTGTCAAAAGTTTTTTCACACATCGAGAGAAAAGAGTCCTTAAGTGCTACAATAAAATCATTATCTTACTATTCCTGTCATGAAAAAGGTTTCTAACTGCTATATCAAAAAAATGGTGATTATATACTATTTGACCCCAGCGCCCCAACGGGGCAGCAAGCAGTGCCCCTCCGTCGCCAGAACTCCTTTGGCAACGGAGAGACACTGCTCATTGGCCTTTCTTCAAGTGTGAAGCGTCCCTTTGGGCCGAGCGCAGGCCGCTCAATCCTTTACTCGCCTTGATGGTGACCACTCCCTCCCTAAAAGGTAGCG
This sequence comes from Bacteroidaceae bacterium, assembly GCA_016286165.1. Classification (GTDB taxonomy): domain Bacteria; phylum Bacteroidota; class Bacteroidia; order Bacteroidales; family Bacteroidaceae; genus Physcousia. Next base: position 20,662 of record JAEESE010000011.1, read on the forward strand.
AAGGAACCAGGCGATTGACTAAATGTCAATCGACCATGAGCGGCCGAAGCAGACCTCTTATGAGGAGGGTGGACAGCGGGGGGCTTTACTTCCCCAGTATCACATTCACCAACGCCGTCACGTCAGCTATGGTGATGCTGCCGTCCTGGTTCACGTCGGCAGCCAGGTGATCGTACTGATATGGTTCGGTGTTGTCCTTGCCCAAGATGATGTTCACGAGGGCTGTGACGTCGGCAATGGTGATGCTGCCGTCGCGGTTCACGTCGCCAATGAGGCCGCCGGACTTCATGACTTTGAAGGTGACCACTACCGGACGGTGGTCGCCGAGGGGCTTGGTGTTGCCGTCGTGGTCTACGCTGTCGTAGGTGTAGTCCTGCTCGATGCGGAAACTCTGGGGCACGAGTTGAAGGGTGTTGCCTACCCATGGGTTCACGTAAATGACCTTGTCCACTACCTCGTAGTTAGCGTAGTTGCCTGGGTCGCTCTGGTCGGTCAGGTCGCCCATGTCGGTGGTGGGCTGCTTGCCGTCGCGGCAGAGCTCCACCCATACGTCGGTGGCGGTGAGGCTCTTGCTGAGTCGTGCGGAGAAGTTGGAGGCGATGTCCTCGCGTGTCCAACGGCTGTTGGTGTCGCCCAGGATGAGCTTGGGGCGCGAGGAGTCGGTGGCGTTGACGGCCTCGGCGAGCTGTCGCCACTGCGCCTCGCGCGAGGCTGTGGCATCGCCGGCGTCCATGTGGAGTATGAAGACGTCGATGACGGTGCCGTCGGCGAGTGTCAGGTCGTAATGGCGGTAGCCCTTCTTGACGTATTGGTTGCCTTCGGTGGCTTCCATGCTCTCCCACTGAGTCCAACTCTCCTTCGTGGCATCGCAGGTGCTGTTCTTCCACAGAAGGTTAAGGCCGTCGGTGTCGAAGCGGAAACCGTTTATCAGCATCTCAAGACTCAGACCATCGGCACTCAGCGTGGTGCGTATGGTGCCGCAGGAGTAGTTGTCCTTGAGCGATTCCATGAGCGAACCGTTGTAGTTGAAGTCCTCGCTGCAGCCTATGATGTCGTAACCCTTGGCGGCGAGGTACTGACTAATCTTCTTGGTGCCGTCGCTGCCGGGGCCGTCCTCGTTGAGGGTATACGTCAGAATCTTGTTGGGCAACCCGTCTACGTTCAGCGCCGCAGCTGTGAACTCGCTCTCCTGCATGGTGCGCGTCTTGCTGATGACGAGTGTGGCATCGTTGCGTGAGGTCTTGAAATAGCAGCGGCCGCGGGCGAGCGTCATCTCACGCTCTACGGGAGAGCTTACGACATCGCTGAGCGACTTGTCGCCTTCGGTGCTGTAGACCATGTCGGTGATATTGCCCGTTAGGCGGTACTCGGTGCGATAGTCGGCATCGTAGTAATACCACTGTTCGGGCTGGAGAATAGCCGTGGCGGTGTTTGGCAGAGGCAGTGCGGCGCCGTTGAGGGTGATGCCGTGGCAGATGAGGTGTAGGTCGTCGACCTTGAAGAAGGTCTGCGTCTCACCACCGTGCCCTTCCACCCACCACAAACCGGTGCTGCCAGCGGTTATCGTAAGCCGCCCGCCCTCGCCTACGGTGACGTCAACGGCTACAGGAATGCCTGTGGCGTCGTTCTGTCCGTCCACGGTGACCGTGGTGCCGTTGGCTGTGAGCGTCACGGTGCGTCCTTCCCATGTGCAGATCTGAGCACTGAGCGTGTAGTCGCCGCTGGGAAGGTCGATGGTCTGCGTGACGCCTAAATCGGGCGACCACCACTGATAAGCGTTGAGGAGGTAGCCGCCCTCCTTGCCCGTCATGCCATAGTCGCGGGCCTTGAACTCATCGTTGCCGTTCGGTTCTTTGTTCAAGAGCGTCCATCCTGTTTCATCACCAGTTTCGAACGAGGGATTGGTGATGAGCCACGTGGCATCAACGGGGTTGGTGGGTGAAGCCGCCAGCAGCTCACCGCGATGTGCTGAAATGTACATGGCCATGAGGTCGGCCTTGGCTATGCGGAACAGGCGGTAGTGGCCTGCGAGGTCGTCGTCGGTGTTCTTACGGTTGAGCGCCATAGGCTCGCCGTCCTCTACGCGGTTGTTCCATGGTCCGAGATATCCGCTTGCCCAGTTGCCGCTGGACATGGGATACTTGCCGCTCTCGAAAATCCAGTAGCCGTCGGCGAAGGAGGGGGTGAGGAAACTCCATTCGTCGATGCTCTTGTCCGTAAAAGTATTTACGAACATATAGCCGGCGTTGTCGTGCGTCTGGAATAGGTCGGCACTATAAACCGCGTTGCGCAGCCCTACGTACTGTCCGCTCTTCTCGATAGTGAAAAAGTTTGTGAGGTCGAGCGCAGGATCGTTGTCTGCCGATTTATAGCGCAACGCTTTCGACTCTACACTTGCCCAGTCCGGCTTGCTTTCATAGCTGCCAATGCCTACGATGAGGCTTGTGCTCTCTGCCGGAACGAGGATGTAAAAATCGTCGGCATTGCCTGTTATCCCGCTTAAAGCGGTTACCTCGGTGAAACCGCGGTCGGTGGTTAGGAACGTGGTGTAGTCCTGGGCGGCAGCCAAGGTGGCGCACAGGATGAAAGCGGTAAGGATAGATTTACGCATGAGGGGAACTGATAGTTTGAAAAATCTTGTCCGCAAATATAGTGTTTCCTTCCATATCTGCTGCTCACTACAATCATTTTTTTTACCATGACAGGTGTTTTTGCATTGGTGAGCATGGTTAAAACTTAAAAAACAACACAAGAGGGTGAACCAATGCGGCTCACCCTCTTGTTATCAATTTACTATTTAAGAATTTACAATTTACTATTTATGTACAATTTAATTATTTGGCAATTTAGCTTGAAGGATTTGCAAATAAATCCCATCATAAATAAATTGTAAATAGTAAATTGCTAAATTGTAAATAAATATCCGAAACTTGAGTCGTAGGATTATTCCTCGCGGCGTGGACGGTGCTCGCCACGTTCTCCACGTTCTCCGCGTTCGGGGCGTTCGCGACGCTCGCCACGCTCACCACGCTCGGGACGCTGGCGGGGCGGACGCTCGACATAACCTTCGGGCTTCGGGATGAGCACGCGGTGCGAGAGCTTGAACTTACCTGTCTTCGGGTCGATGTCCAGGAGCTTAACGGTCAGCTTGTCGCCTTCCTTAAGACCGGCTTCCTCGACGGTCTCGAGGCGCTTCCAGTCGATCTCGGAGATGTGGAGCAGACCGTCCTTGCCCGGCATGAACTCTACGAAGCAGCCGTAAGGCATGATGGAGCGGATGGTGCCTTCGTAGACCTCGCCCACTTCGGGCACGGCGACGATGGCACGGATCTTGGCCAATGCGGCGTTGATGCTCTCGGCATTGGGGCCGCTGACCTGCACCTTGCCCACACCGTCCTCTTCGTCGATGGTGATGGTGGCACCGGTATCTTCCTGCATGCCTTGGATAATCTTTCCGCCAGGGCCGATTACGGCACCGATGAACTCCTTCGGGATGATGAGCTGCTCGATGCGGGGGACGTGAGGCTTGAGCTCGGGACGCGGTTCGGGCATGCACTCGAGAATCTTGCCGAGGATGTGCTCGCGAGCCTGCTTGGCCTGCATGAGGGCCTTCTCAAGAATCTCGTAGCTGAGGCCGTCGCACTTGATATCCATCTGCGTTGCGGTGAGACCGTCCTTCGTACCAGTGGTCTTGAAGTCCATGTCACCGAGGTGGTCCTCGTCGCCGAGGATATCTGAGAGCACTGCATATTTCTCTTCACCGGGGTTCTTGATAAGACCCATAGCAATGCCGCTGACGGGCTTCTTGATGGGCACACCGGCGTCCATGAGGGCGAGGGTACCTGCGCAGACGGTAGCCATGGAGCTGGAACCGTTCGACTCGAGAATGTCGCTGACGACGCGGACGGTGTAGGGATAGTCTGCAGGAATCTGACCCTTCAAGGCGCGCCATGCAAGGTGGCCGTGACCAATCTCGCGACGGCCTACGCCGCGCTGTGCCTTAGCCTCGCCAGTGGAGAAGGGCGGGAAGTTGTAGTGGAGCAGGAAGCGCTGGTAGGAGCGGTCGAGGACATCGTCCACGAGCTTCTCGTCGAGCTTGGTGCCGAGGGTGACGGTGGAGAGAGACTGAGTCTCGCCACGCGTGAAGATGGAGCTTCCGTGAGGACCGGGCAGGGGACTGACCTCGCACCAGATGGGGCGAATGTCGGTGGTGCCGCGACCGTCGAGACGGATTCCTTCGTCGAGAATGCAACGGCGCATGGCGTCGCGCTCCACGTCGTGGTAGTAGCGGTCCACGAGGGCGTTCTTCTCTTCGAGCTCGGCAGCCTCCATGTCGGCATGAGCCTCAGCGTAGCGCACCTTGAAGTCCTCGCGAACTTTCTCGAAGGCTTCGGCACGGGCGTGCTTCTCGAGAGCCTGCTTGGTGATGTCGTAAGCGGGCTGGTAGCACTCCTTGTTGACCTGCTCGCGCAGCTCCTCGTCGTTGACCTCGTGGCAGTATTCGCGCTTGACGTCCTTGCCGAGTTCCTTGCTGAGCTCCTTCTGCAGGCGGCACATGGGCTTGATGGCTTCGTGGGCGACCTTGAGGGCCTGGAGCAGATCCTGCTCGCTGACCTCCTTCATCTCGCCTTCCACCATCATGATATTCTCTTCGGTGGCACCGACCATGATGTCCATGTCGGCGTCCTTCATCTGTTCGAAGGTGGGATCAACGATGTATTCGCCGTTGAGACGGATTACGCGCACTTCGGAGATAGGACCCTCGAAGGGGATGTCGGAGCAGCTGAGGGCTGCTGATGCGGCGAAGCCGGCCAATGCGTCGGGCATGTCCACGCCGTCGGCAGAATACAGATTGACATTTACATACACCTCAGCGTGGTAGTTGCTGGGGAAGAGGGGACGGAGCGCACGGTCGACGAGGCGACAGGTGAGGATTTCGTCGTCATTAGCCTTGCCTTCGCGCTTCGTGAAGCCGCCGGGAAAACGGCCGGCAGCCGAATATTTCTCGCGATACTCTACTTGAAGGGGCATGAAATCAGTTCCGGGGACGGCATCCTGGGCGGCACAAACTGTGGCCAGAAGCATCGTGTTCCCCATGCGGAGCATAACGGCTCCGTCAGCTTGCTTGGCAAGCTTGCCAGTCTCGATGGAAATCTCGCGGCCATCGGGCAACTGGACTGTCTTGGTGATTACGTTCATCTTTAAGATTTTACTGTTTTGACTTAAACATCTATTTTTTCGGTATAACGATATTGCATGATAGCGGTATAACGAGCTTTGCTTTGAGCGTTTTCGGCGCATGCTTGCCCAAAATCCGCGCAAAGGTACGAATTAAAGTTTAAAGTTTAAAGTTTAAGGTTTAAAGATTTTCCCTTAGGGCTGAAAAAGGCCCGTTTTTATGTTTTTTTAAGTATTCGGCCCTACTTTATCACCGGCTTCAACTCGTCGGGCGAATCGTTGGTGAACATATTCACAGCCGGGGCATCGTGGATGAAGAGGTTGCGGAGGGCATCGGCCGTGAGGTCGAGTTCGGGCTGGAAATCTGACGAGAGCATATAGCTGATGATGCTGGAGCGAAGCTGGCGCGCTACGATGCGGTGGTCGAGGTCCGATGTGAGGTCGAAGGTGGTCAGTATGAGTCGTCCGCTTAGAACACGCGCCTCAAGTAGCATTGCCAGTCGGCGGCTGAGGTGCCACGTGTCGATAGGTTGCACGATAGGCATATAACTGGCTGGGAATTCAGCGAGGTTTATGCATTGTGCGCGGTTGGTGAGCTCCCACCATTGCAAGTCCTGCCATTCATCGGTGGGGAAAAGGCGGAAGATGGGATGATTCTTTTGAATGTAAGCTCCGGTGGTGTGAGGGGGTTTCATCTTGAACCAAGAGGTGTTCCAGAACACAGGCAGGAACCGATGCACTACGTCGGCGCCGTAGCGGATACGGCCACCTGCACACAGTAGGACGTCGTGACCGCCCTTCAACTGCTCTAATGCAGAATCAACGGAGGCCGTTATGAACAACCCCTCATCTTCAACCTTTTCTCTTTTCCCTTTATTCTTTAACCTCTGCTCTCCATTCTTTAACCTCTGCTCTCCAATAGCCTTTTCTCTCCCGTCATGCGGATAAACCCAGAAGTTCCAGTGGTTTCGGCCTTTGTCGGCCGCGGTTATCGTCAGTGAGAGTTTTGCAGCCTGTGATACAGAACTGGGCATGAAGGTGATGTCGCTGCCTGGCGTCACAGAGCCTTCCTGCAGCACTGCATCGTCGAGGGAAATGGTGTAATGCAGCGTGGTGATAGGGTAGGCAAGTGGGTTGTAGAGCTGCGTACCTATGGTTATAGTGTCGCACTGCTCGAAGGTGAACCGTGGGAAGCGCGCTAATGGCACCACCTCTGAGCAGAACTCACGCCAGTCGGCGGCGGTGCAGTAGCCTTTCTCGCGCCAGTGCACGTTGAGCACGCCCACGAGAGCCGTGCCTTGGCCACTGTAGTCGTTGAGGCTTAGCAGTTGAAAACCAGCGTAGTGCGGTGTTCGCAGATGACGCTCTATTTCGTATTTGTAAGCCAATGTCTGAAGGCGCCCGCTGGCATAGAGGAAACGTTGTGCCATCTCCGCCATGCCGTTCTTGGCCAATAGGTCATGGAATATCTCGAAGTTCTTTGCCTTGTAGGCGCCGGTGTATTGCGGAATCTCACGGAAATCAGGGAAGGCGCACCACTGACCTTGTTCATGACTGATTAACGGACCGGTTCCTTCACCGTCCCTGGCGGCGAGATAGTTTCTTGGGTTGGCTATTTGTTGGCTGAAATCATCGTCGCTCGAGGGCCGCCGTTGGTTCCATTCCAGACCGCGTGCTCCGCCTTTTACATGGTATTCGGAACCTTTGTCCCATTGCCAGCCTCCGCCCACACTGGCTGTGCAGTATAGACGCGAAGGGTCGTAAGCGCGCATCTCTTTGACGAATGCCTCGCCCCATTCCACCCAGCGGCCGGCAGGCTCGTTGCCTGCAGCAAGCATCACCAGCGATGGGTGAGCGCCGTAAGCGTCGATGATGCGTTTGCATTCGTTCACGAGGAACGTGTCGATGGGCATGCCGGCGCCCAGTTTTACGCCGTGGTTAGGCCATGAGGGACCTTCGGGTTGTAGGTAGAAGCCCAACCTGTCGGCTGCCACAAAGGCGGCCTCGGGCGGGCAGTAGCTATGGAAGCGCATATGGTTGAGGCCGTATTCCTTGCATTTGCTGAATATTCGCTCCCACGAAGCGGTGTCGGTAGGCGGAAAGCCCGTTTCGGGGAAACAGCAGTTCTCCACTGTGCCGCGTAGGTGCAAGGGCCGTCCGTTGAGCATAATCTCGCGTCCGCTGATGCTTGCCTGTCGGAAACCGAACGTCAGTTTCACCGGTGTGCCGTGGTAACTGACGGTGGCGGTATAGAGCTGTGGCCTCTGCTCATTCCATGGCTTGGCGTTAGGCACGTGAACATCGTAGGTCTGTTCGTTCACCATTATATGTACCATGCCTGAAGCGAGGTCGGTGGTCACGCGGCGACGCCAGATGAGAGGCTCTGCGCGCAGCTCTATGCGCCCGGCCAGTCCGTTCCAGTTGCCTTGTGTCTGGTCTGTCACACTGTGTGAGTCCTGACCTACGCACACGTTTTCAATGCCGTTGTACACGGCTATGGCTAATGTGTTCTCCTTGCCGGCTTTGATGAAGGCAGAGATATCGTACTGATGCGGAGCGCTGAGCGACATCTGATGTCCCACACGATGGCCGTTGACGTATACGGTCGTCTCGATATGTGGTCGTTCAAGATAAAGCGTCACGGGCCGTCCGCGCCACGAGCGTGGCAGGTTTACAGAACGCACATACCATGCCATGCCCACGTAGTGCTTCCCTGGCGTGAGGAAGAACGGCAGTTTCACCTGGCCGGCGCGACGGTAGGGCTCCATAAACGGGTTGTGGTAGTAGCTCGAGTCGTAGAGCGAGCCCGTCCAAGGCGTACGTACGTCTATATCGTTGCCAAGGCCGTTGGTGAGCATGGAGCCGGGCAATGTTATCTTGCCCGTGATAATATCAGGGTTTCGCCACCAGCCTTCGGTGGCGCCGACGTTGGCTGGGTCTATGGTAAACCGCCACTCCCCAGCAAGCGAGATAATATCAGATGCAGAAGCAAGAACGGACGAAAAGAAGATGTAAAGGATAAATAACGACGACAAACGTTTCATAACCATAGGCCTTAACAATGAAATAATACTTGCAACAAAGGTAATTGTTTTTGCACACGTTGGGCTTAACAATGAAGAAAAATAAGGCTTGAGAAAACTTTTTTGGGAAAAACGCTTGTCGGAACGCAAAAAAGCATTACCTTTGCACCCGCGTTCGAGAAAAACGGACGAGAAAACGATGGCGGGATAGCTCAGCTGGTTAGAGCGCATGATTCATAATCATGAGGTCCTCGGTTCAATCCCGAGTCCCGCTACGTAAAAGGGCTAAGAAAAAACGCGGAGGCGCAGAGAGATATCTCAGCACTTCCGCGTTTTTGACTTTATATGTATTTAGAATTCATTTACCAAATACTAACTAATATGACACGTCACAGGCACAGTTTCCAAACATCTGCCTCCTTGCTGCGACAGCTTTTCACAATAGCACTGCTGGCAGTGGCTGGCGTCGCTTACAGTCAGGCGCGTACCAGCCAACTCTTTAACTTCGACTGGCGATTCCACGCCGGCGACATAGAAGGAGCCGAAGCCGTGGACTTCGACGACAGCGGCTGGCGCCACGTTGACCTGCCGCACGATTTCCAGATAGAGCAACCATGGGTATCGCCGTCGGCCAACGAACGGCCCGACAACTCTGACCCCGGAGCCAACATTCGCAGTCTGCTATCGTCGCGTGGCTTCAAGGAGATGGGCATAGGCTGGTATCGCAAGACCTTCAAGCCAGATGAGTCTTGGCGCGGCCGCCGCGTACTCATCGACTTCGAGGGCATTCTCTACGTGGGTGATGCATACCTCAACGGGCAGTTTATTGGCAAGACAGACTACGGCTACCTCGGTTTCGAGGCCGACGTGACGCGCCTCCTGCGGTGGGATGCCGACAATGTGCTGGCAGTACGTGCCGACACGCGTGCGCCGCTCAATAGCCGTTGGTACACCGGCGCCGGTATCTATCGCGACGTACACGTGGTGACTACAAATCCCATCATCTACTTCTCGCGTCATCCGCTGCGCCTGACCACCAACGGCCGCGACAGCGTGTTCATCAGTGCCGAAATGATGCTGTTCACACGAGACATTAGTAATTTACGCGTACGCACACGCGTTATGGACCGTCAAGGTAAGGTCGTGGCCGAGCAGACATCTGCCTCGCCTCTCAAGTCAAGCGGCAGGGCTGGCGAATACGAGCTTGAGCCGATACGTATCAATGACTGCCATCTGTGGAACGTTGATGATCCTTATCTCTACACGGCAGAAGTGGCAATAGTTGATGGCGACGGCAACGTAGTAGACGATGTCCGCCAGCGATTCGGCGTGCGCAAACTTGAGTTCTCGCCTGAGTTCGGCATGAAGCTCAATGGTAACAAGGTGATTCTCAAGGGTATTGCCAACCACCACACGCTAGGTGCTCTCGGTGCTGCAGCCTATCCCCGTGCTATAGAGAAACGCTTGCGTTTGCTGAAGGAATACGGATTCAATCATATACGCACCAGCCATAATCCGTATAGCGAGAGCCTTCTCGACCTATGCGACTCATTGGGCATCCTCGTAGTGGACGAGCTCTATGACAAATGGCTGACGCAGTACATAGGAGGACGAGTAGAGTGGACTGAGCAGTGGCAGCATGATATACCCGAATGGATTCGTCGCGACCGCAACCACCCTTGTGTCGTGTTCTGGAGCCTCGGCAACGAACTGCAGACGTATGCCAACCTGCCTTACGGCGACTGGGGCGTGACGCCTTATCGCATGCAGAAACCTTTGCTGCTGCGCTACGATGATACCCGACTCGTGACCGTGGCGATGCACCCCCGCGGCCGAAACCACCAGACCGATTCGCTGCCCGCACCTCTTGTCATGGAAACGGATATCGCTGCCTACAACTATCGTTATATGTATTTTCCCGGCGACGGCCGCCGCTTCCCCTGGATGATGTTCTACCAGAGCGAAGCTGCCATGACGGCCCTTGGCCCCAACTACTATGAGATGGACCTCGACAAGGTGATAGGCCTTGCATATTGGGGCGCTATCGACTACCTCGGCGAGAGCCAGGGCTGGCCCGCCAAAGGCTGGGCGCAAGGTGCTTTCTATATCGACTTGACGCCTAAACCCAACGCCTATCTGATGAAGAGCATCTTCACCGATGAGCCCACCGTGCACCTCTGCTTCCAGGGGCAGAGCCGCGAAATAGAGTGGAACGGCATCACGCAGCGCATACGGGAACTCACCGACCACTGGACGCGCACCGAAGGTGAGAAACTCAATCTCACCGTCTACACCAACGCCGACGAGGTGGAGGTGATTGTCAATGGTCGCTCGCTTGGGCGTAAGAACAACGACCGCAACAACCCCAAGACGCGCAACCAGATTCGGTGGAACGACGTGATGTATGAGCCTGGGTATATCGAGGCTATTGCCCGCACTGACGGGCGCGTTGTGGCACGACACCGCGAGGAAACGGCAGGTCAGGCCGTGGCTCTGCGCCTGACGGCCGACAAGGACTGGCGGGCTGATGGCATGGACCTGAACCACGTTGTCGTTGAGGCTGTGGACAAGCGCGGGCGCGTGGTGCCGACGGCTGCCATGGATGTTCATTTCGAGGTGAGCGGACCTGCATGTCTCGCTGCCGTGTCAAGTGGCGACCACTATAGCGACGAGCTGACCCAAACCGACCACCGCCGCCTCTTCCAAGGCAAGGCATTGGCAATCCTTCGTGCGGGCCAGCAGGCTGGCACTGTCACCCTTACTGCTACGGCCGATGGGCTGAAGGCTGCTAAACTGAAACTGATGCCCAGACAATAAATCGCGGGGCTCATTCGTTATTACTGAAGAACGATGAAGCGCGTCTTGTTCATATTGCTTGCTCTCGCGACTGCAACCATTGGGCTGCGGGCGCAGGAGTTACGTATCCAGAACCGACCGTTCCTCGACCAGCGTTTCCTGCACTACGGATTCTTCGTGGGCGTGAATATGATGGACTTGGAATTGAAGAACAATGGATATCTGGATCCGGAATCAGGCGAGCAGTGGTACAGTGATGTCGACAACTTCCAACCGGGCTTCACCGTAGGTGTGTTGGGCGAGTTGCGCCTGTCCAAATACCTTGGTCTGCGCATACAGCCTACCATCTATTTCGGACAGAAGCATATGTCTATGCACGAGCAGGTGAGCGGCCGCGACACTACGCAGAACCTCAAGTCGACGTATATCTCGGTGCCCGTGCTGCTTAAGGCGGCAGCTCCGCGCTACAACAATTTCCGTCCTTATGTCGTTGCAGGCGTGGCGCCGTCGGTCGACCTTACTACCAAGAAACACAATGCTTTCCTGACCGAGCGCTTCGACTGCTTTGTGGAACTGGGCATGGGTTGCGACATCTACCTGCCGTTCTTCAAACTCATTCCCGAGCTACGCTTCAGCTTTGGCTTGCGCGATATCATAGTGCACGACCGCGGCGACCTTATCGATGAGACGTTGCTGAAGTTCACCAAGGGCATTGACAGAGGCCGGGCCAAGATGGTTTCCCTCGTCTTCTATTTTGAATAAATGCATATATTTGGCAGCAAGCGCGGCATCCTCCATGGGTGCCGCGCTTGCTGTAGGTTGTGCAAAACTTGCCTTTACTTTACCATCGTCAGGCTTAGCGTGCCTATGAATCGGCCGTTCTTGCCCATTTGGTTGTCGATTACTGTTCGGCCATCGAGGTTGGTGAGTTGTTCCGGAGCCTGGAAATAGGTATGAGTGTGACCGCCTATCACTATATCTATATTACGCGTAGCGGGGATAAGTTCCTCGTCGCTGACGCCGGCAGCTTTCCACCCAAGGTGCGAAAGGCACACAACGAGGTCACAATGTTCTACGTTGCGCAAGTAATCAGCCACAGGTTGCACGGCGGCTATGGGGTCGGTGAAGCGAACGCCTTCGCACGTGTGAGCGGCTACCAGCCCTTCGAGCTGTGGCGACACGCCGAGAATACCTATCTTCAAACCGGCACGGCGTACTATGGTGTAAGGCTTGACGAGTCCCTCCACGGGAGTGCCAGTGAAGTCGTAGTTGCAGCATACTATTGGGAACTGTGCCTGACGGAAGATACGCGCCATATTGTCGAGGCCGAAGTCAAACTCATGATTGCCTATCGTGGCGGCATCGTAGCGCATGAGATTCATCAGCCCTACCTCTACGTCGCCATGGTAGAGGCTGTAGTAGGCCGAGCCTTGCGAGAAGTCGCCGGCATCGACGAGCAGCAGGTTGTCGGGGTTGTACTTCCTCAAGTCGCGAAGGAGTGCTGCACGGCGCAGGTAACCACCCTTGTCGGCATTGGCGGTGTCGGCCAGTAGCGGGCTGAGCGGCTCTATGCACGAATGGGTGTCATTGCTATGGACGATGAGCAACGTCTTCGTGGCGCTATACGGCTGATTCTGAATCCTTATCACTTGTTCGCTCTTGACATTGGCATCCTTGCTGCTGGCGGTGCTCTTTGCGTTCTGCGCAGCCGCATCTTCGTCCACTATCGTGATGCGTCCCTCAATCTTTGAAGTCGCCTTTTGTCCTTGCTGGTCTAGCGCGCGTAGGTGGCTCATCAGCAAGTCACTCATGAGTTCCTTGGAATCGATACGCTCTATGGCACGCTTGAAGGAATAGAACTTATCGTTGCCGTCGGCAAGGTAGTCGATAGTGGCAATGGTGTATATGCGCTCTGGTTCAATAGGCTTGCCGCCAAGCGTCGCGCTGCGCAACTGCCCGTCGTGCGTTATCTCAAGGTGTGCACTGCTCGACACGCCTTCGCCGCGCAGGGCGGCTATGTCATGGAAAAGAGCCGTAATATCAGAGCCCTTCATCTTCAGTATGGTGAAGAAATTGTCGAAGGGCGAGATGGCGAGGATATCGCCGCGACGGACCGTGCCCTCAGGCATGGCAGCTCTCAGACCGCCCATGTTGCATACGCCCAAGTCGGGCTTGTAGCCTTGGCGCTCGCCTACAGCCACCAATGCATCGGCAACCCAGTTGCTGAGCAGGCTCTCAGGACGTTTGGCGGCCATATACATAGCGCTCTGACCTATATATGGACTGCGCAGACTGTCAACGCCAGTGCGGAATCGGGTTATGAAAGCCTCTGCCTCTGCCAGGGGATTCACATCAAGGGCTTTGGTTACTTCCATGCGGTGTGGCTTCACGCTCTGCAGCACGTAGCCGCGACTCTTGCAGCCGAAACAGACAGCAGCGGCCACGATGAGTAGCGATGAACGCATTGCCACTGGTAACCATTTGGAAAAAATATTTCTATTCATGATGTGCATAAAACGGATCTATTAATTATTGTACAAACGTTAATGCCCGGAATTAACCGAGGAGCTATAGCTTTTCTTGTAGAGCGTAGCGGCTCCACGCTTCTTTGCCTGCAAAGATAGTAATTAAATCGTTTGCGCGAGAACAATTTGTGGAAAAAATAAAATGTTTTTCAAAATTGACTTCACACTTCACTCTAACTGCCTGAAAATCAATAACGGCTTATTTTTAGGCATGAAAACTGACACGAATCTTCATGTTTTCTTGGACACGAATTATTGTAATGAACATAATCTGGATCTGCCATACAAGCTGCTATGGTTCATGGCTCATGGTTCCTGCTGATTATGACAATTATGGTAATTCGTGTTCATCTCTCGTCGTGAGAGGACTAAAAAGAGGTAAAAACGTGGTTGTGAGCAAAAAAATGCAGCCGAGAGAAGAGATTTTTCTCGTTTCGTTTTTCTCATTTAACTTTTATGCTTACCTTTGCGCCCGCTTTCGGCACGGGTCGCTGTCAGGATGCAGAGTTCCCTGTTATGCCCGTGCTCGACCGACAACAACAATTTAACCCATTCATTAAAATGGCAGATTTAATCAAAATTGCTGAAGAAGCTTTTGCTACAGGCAAGACCTTCCCCAAGTTCAAGGCAGGCGACACCGTGACTGTAGCTTACAAAATTGTCGAGGGTAACAAGGAACGTATCCAGCTTTACCGCGGCGTAGTGATTAAGATTAGCGGACATCAGGAGCATCGTCGCTTCACCGTTCGCAAGATGAGCGGCACCGTGGGTGTGGAGCGTATCTTCCCCATTTCCAGCCCCAACATTGACAGCATCACCATCAACAAGGTTGGTAAGGTGCGTCGTGCAAAGCTTTATTACCTCCGTGGCCTCACGGGTAAGAAGGCCCGCATCGCCGAGAAGCGTACCGCTGTTCAGGCACAAGACTAAGACAGGTTAACACATTAACAAGTTAACAAGTTAACAAGTCAACAAGGGCAAGCCCGAAAGGTAAAACGCAGCAGCCCCGCTAAGCAATAGCTCAGCGGGGCTGTTTGTTTATTAACCTGTTAGCGTTATAACGTAATAACGTGACAACGTGATAACGCGATTACCTGTTTAGGGCAGGCTGATAGCGCCAGAGGGGCAAGCGTCAGCGCAAGTGCCGCATTCTGTGCACTCGTCGGGGTTGATGCTGTAGATGTCGCCTTCAGAGATGGCGCCAACGGGACATTCGTCGATGCAAGTGCCGCAAGCGACGCAGTCTTCACCAATTACATAAGCCATAGTTGTGTAAAGTTTAAAGATTGATGTTTAATGTTTAAAAGTCACTGGTTCGGGGGTCTACCTGGGCATATCATGCCCTTTCGACGGCGCGAAGGTAATCACTTTCGATGACCCGCGCAAGAAAATTCCTTGTTTTTTGACGTTTTTCTACCTAATTTTAGTGATTTGACCCAAGAAATCTCAACCTTTATTAAAAGTTTCACTTTTTCGGACGTTTTCTCAAATAAAAGGTTTAACTTTGCAGCCGAATTCTTTAAACATTATACATTAAACACTAAAAACTGCGGCAAAGCCGCGCCAAACACATGGCACAACAAGAAGACGTTTTCAAGAAGATTGTTTCGCATTGCAAGGAGTACGGGTTCGTGTTCCCCTCAAGTGATATCTACGATGGCCTCGGAGCCGTTTACGACTATGGTCAGAACGGCGTGGAGCTGAAGAACAATATCAAGCAGTACTGGTGGCAGTCGATGGTGCTGCTGCACCAAAACATCGTCGGAATCGACGCTGCCATCTTCATGCACCCCACTACATGGAAGGCCAGCGGACACGTGGACGCTTTCAACGATCCCCTCATCGACAACCGCGACTCGAAGAAGCGCTACCGCGCCGACGTCCTCATCGAGGATCAGATGGCGAAGTACGATGAGAAGATTGACAAGGAAGTGGCCAAGGCCAAGAAGCGCTTCGGCGAAGCCTTCGACGAGGCTCAGTTCCGCAGCACCAACGGCCGTGTGCTGGAACTCCAGCAGAAGCGCGACGCCCTGCATGAGCGTTTCCAGAAGGCCATGAACGCCAACGACCTCGACGAGCTCAAGCAGATCATCATCGACGAGGAAATCGTCTGCCCCATCAGCGGCACACGCAACTGGACCGACGTGCGTCAGTTCAACCTCATGTTCAAGACCGAGGTGGGCTCCACAGCCGAAGGCACATCCACTATCTACCTGCGCCCCGAAACGGCTCAGGGTATCTTCGTCAACTACCTCAACGTGCAGAAGACGGGTCGCATGAAGCTGCCCTTCGGTATCGCACAGATAGGTAAGGCTTTCCGCAACGAGATCGTAGCCCGTCAGTTCATCTTCCGTATGCGCGAGTTCGAGCAGATGGAAATGCAGTTCTTCGTGAAGCCCGGCACCGAGCTCGACTGGTTCCAGAAGTGGAAGCAGACGCGCATGGCTTGGCACCAGGCGCTTGGCTTCGGCGCCGAGAACTATCGTTTCCACGACCACGACAAGCTGGCTCACTACGCCAATGCCGCTACCGACATCGAGTTCCACATGCCTTTCGGTTTCAAGGAGGTGGAGGGTATCCACTCCCGCACCAACTTCGACCTCTCGCAGCATGC
The DNA here is from genome assembly GCA_016286165.1 of Bacteroidaceae bacterium. Lineage (GTDB taxonomy): Bacteria > Bacteroidota > Bacteroidia > Bacteroidales > Bacteroidaceae > Physcousia. The sequence continues at coordinate 36,798 of JAEESE010000011.1, forward strand.
CAAGTACAGCGGCAAGAAGATCGAGTACTTCGACCCCGAGACCAACGAGAGCTACACCCCGTTCGTCATCGAAACCTCCATCGGTGTCGATCGCATGTTCCTCAGCGTCATGTGTCACAGCTACTGCGAGGAGCAGCTTGAGAATGGCGAGACGCGCGTAGTGCTGCGCCTGCCGGCCGCCCTGGCTCCCGTCAAGCTGGCTGTGCTGCCACTGGTGAAGAAGGACGGTCTGCCCGAAATCGCTCAGGACATCGTCAACGACCTCCGTTTCCACTTCAACTGCAAGTACGACGAGAAGGACACCATCGGCAAGCGCTACCGCCGCATGGACGCCATCGGTTGCCCCTACTGCGTTACCATCGACCACGACACGCTCGAGGACCACTGCGTCACCCTGCGCGACCGCGACACCATGGAGCAGCGCCGCGTGCCCATCGCCGATCTCCAGTCCATCATCGAGGACAAGGTCAGCATCACCAGCCTGCTGAAGAAGCTGCTGTAAAAAAAGTGAAAAATGAAAGAGTGAAAGTGAAAAATATATTTGACTTATAAATGTACAAAAGACGATGAAGACTCACGATAACATCAAGTTGCATGGTTTATCATACAAACCTGGAAAGTTACTTTTATTTTTCACTTTTCACTTATCACTTTTCATTTTATTCTCCTCCTGCTCCTCCGATACTGAGGACTATGATCCATACAGCAACTGGAAGAGCCGCAACGAGGCATGGTTCAAGCAGATAGCAGACTCCGCTCGCCACGGCGGCAGCGAATGGCTGAGCTATAAGTCGGTCCTCAAGAGCCCCAACTATCAGAGCGGCATCATGGCCGACAGCATTTTCGTGCATATCCTGCATCGTGGTGCAGGCACGTTCTCGCCGGCCTCCAGCGACACCGTCCGTATCAATTTCCGCGGCACGCTCATGCCCACAAAGGATGTCAGCGGCAACCCGCTCACTACGATATTCACGCAGACCTACTATCAGGACTTCGACCCCGCTACGGCTGCTCCGCAGAAAGCTTGTGTGTCTTCGTTCACAGCGGGCTTCGCCACAGCACTGCAGCACATGGTAGTTGGCGACGACTGGCTCGTGTACATCCCTGCCGACCTCTTCTATGGCAAGAATGCCAACGGCGTCATTCCTGCCTACAGCGCAGCCTGCTTCCGCATCAATTTGGTGGGCGTCTATCCTCTTGGCACACAGGTGCCTGAATGGAAATAGATAGCTTCCTGTCATAAATGCTTTTCCCACCGGTGACAAAAGCTTTTCCCACCGGTGGGAAACTGTTTTCCCACCAGTGGGAAACCTTAACACGACTGGTCGTATACTCATTTACGACCAGTCGTGTTTTTATCTTATCCCCAAGCTAATCAGCTTTCATCTCCGGCCTAATCGGCTTTCATCTCCGGCCTAATAGGCTTTCAACTGCGGCCTAATAGGCCCGGGGTGGGGCTTCTAGTCTTTTCCCAAGATGATATTCACCAGAGCCGTGACGTCGGCGATTGTTACGCTGCCGTCGTTGTTCACGTCGGCCACACCGCTGGCGGGTGTCTCACTCTTGCCGAGGATGATGTTGACGAGGGCTGTGACGTCGGCGATGGTTACGCTGCCGTCGTTGTTCACGTCGCCCACGACGAATTCCTCAAACTCAAACCAGTCAGTGTAGTCGATGGTATAGTAGCACGTCCAGTTCTTACCCTCCTTCAGATATTTCACCCGTTCCATGGAAATGGTGTTTCCCTCGGATGATGCCTTGCTGATGACGTATATCATGCCAGGTTCCGTCTCTTCGGAGCGGTCGGGCAGATTCGAGACCATCATCTTCATGGCCGTCTCGTTCAGCCGGTTGTTGTAGCAGGCGAGGAAACGCAACTGGTAGCAGTTGCTGGTTCGCAGGTCGGTGAGCAGGTTATTGTTGCAGAGGAGCGTCTTCAGATTCGTGTTCTTGGTCAGGCGGAGCTGTGTGAGTCGGTTATACGAGCAGTCCAGCCATTCCAGTCCGGTGAAGTATTCTATGCCTGTGAGGTCCTCGATGTCCCTCTGGTGGAGGTTCATTTGGGTTTTGTCCTGAGCCTCGGTATAGAGCAGGAAGCCATCGCCGTCGGGATCATAGTTTTCAGCGACGAAAGAGCGGAAGTTGTCATCGGGGAAGTTGGTGGTGTTGATCTCGATGCCTGCTTCGAATTGGTGGAAGGTGCCGTCGCCGGCTTGATACATCAGTTTCCATCCCTTCTGATAGGCAGCTGTGATGTGTTGTATGTCAGGCGTTACATTCCCCTCGTTGTTACTTCCCACATGAAAGATGAGTATGGTGTTTGTCGAGCCATCGCCTTCGGGAAGACTGCTGATCATGTTTGTGATACCCTCCGCAGTGAGTTGGTTTTCCATGATGTCGATGTTCTGCAGACCAGTCAATCCAGTAAAGTCGGCCGTTTCCAGGGCATTGCCATTGACATAGACCCTCTCCAAGGCGAAGAGGTGCGTGATGCCTGTGAGGTCGGTAACGCCTTGGTTGTTGAGCGAAAGGTCGGAGATGTCCTCCAACTCATCGTTTGTCAGCCACCAGTCACCGTCCTTGTCAATAGAGCTGCCATGCAGGTAGTTGCGGACAATCTCGTTAGGGAAGTTGGCAGCGTTGATGGCTATGCCATCACGTGGGCAGGAGATGGTGACTTGGCTGGTTGCAATGGTGTATGTGGAGCCTGAGCGTGTGCAGACATTGTGGTTGAAGAAGTAGCCGTCAACTAGGCGAGGTCTTGTGCCAGAGTTATCAGTAACCTCGATTGTGGTGTCTTCGGGTCGGACGAGCGCATGCAGATTGGCAACACTTGCTGTCGGGCCGTTGGCCAGTACCTTGGTATTGCTACCCTCCAGGGTGAGGGAGGCATGGTATGTGGTTACTTGGCCTACGCGCGGAACATAATCTTCAGTAGAGAGTCCAAAGATGCCGTAGCCCTCTGTTCCTGTATTTTGGGCATTCAAAATGGCGCCGCCGGTGACGAAGAGCGTGTCACCATTGAGACGAATGCTGCAGATGTTGGACTTTGCCGTAAGCCTGCCTGACCCCGTGATGGTGGTTTTCTTGCTGAGCAGGATGGCTTCATTGCCTATCACGTTAATCGTGTTGGTGCCGATGAGATTGATGGTCAGCCCGTCAATCTGACTCTTCAGACCGATGGCATCGACAATTGCGTTGCTAGTGATGGTGGCCCCGTTTAGCGTAAGTGTGTTGGTCTGTTCGTCGAAGGAGCCTGCACCCGATACGCCAGCAATGGCGGTGAGGTCACCGGCACTGTCAGAGGTTACTTGTGTGCCACGGAGCCATAGTTTGTAGGCAACGGTGCCGCCAGCATAGTCCTGCCACGAGTTGCCTGTGGTGGTGTACTGGGGGTTCCATCCCTTCGCCCTCAAGGCGCTGACTGTGGCAGGCGACATCTCGTTGCCCTCGGTGGCAAGGCCCTGATAGTAGGCACGCACGTTGCAGGTTGTGGCCAGCGGCGGCAGGGCCTGGGCAATGGCGCGCATGGCGTCGTTCTTCAGCTGGTTGCCGTAGATGCACAGACTCTTCAGCAGCTGGTTGTGCGTCAGGTCGAGCGCAGTGAGCTGGTTCTTCTCCACATACAGATACCTGAGGTTTTCGTTGTGTGTCAGGTCGAGGGTCGTCAGGCTGTTACCGCCGCATCTGAGGTCTGCCAGCATGGGGAACATACTGACGTCGAGGGTTGTAAACTGGTTGTTGCTGCAGTCGAAGTTGCGCAGGTTGGTCAGGCTGCCGAGGCCGTAGATCTGGGTCAGCTGATTGTCCTGGCACTGCAGTTCGCGCAGTTTGGGGTTCTCGCTGACGTTGAGATTGGTCAGGTGGTTGTCATCGCAGAAGAGACGCTGCAGTTCGGTGCAGCCGCGCACGTCGATGCTGGTGAGGCCGCAGCTATTGCCATACAACGTTTCCAGATGGGGGAACTGCGAGGCATCAAACCAGGTGACGCCTTCGTTATTGTAGAATTGAATCTCACGCAGGTTCGACAGGTCCAGCACCACCTCGCTCAGTCCAGCATCGGTCAGGTTGTTTTTGGAGACATCCAAGTAAACCAGGTTCCTCAGGTACTGTATGCCCTCAAGCGAGGCGATGTTCTTTTCCGACACGTAGAGTTCTGTGATGCCGTCAATCTCCTCCTGCGTCAGCAGGGCATCTGCACCATAGCTTTGATCCAACAGGTAGTTGCGGAACTTCTGGTCGGGGAAGTTGTACTCGTTGATGCCTATGCCGAAGTCGCCAGTGGTAATCTCGACCCACATCCACGCCCCGTTGCCAGCATGGTATTTGTATCGCACCTTGCTGACATCGCTGGCGCCGCCCTCGTCAACGAGCAGATATTCGCCCAGCATCGTCGGGTTGTTGATCGTTGTCATAGTTTGACGCCACACTGTCATGTCGGAAATGGAGTCGCAGTTGACCTCGTTGTTCAGCCGCACGTAGGTCTTCCCGTCTATCTTCGTGGCCTGGCCCTCAATGTACTGAACAGGTACGCACAGGGTGTGGCATACGGTGCCCGTAACGTCGATGGCAAACAGCAGATTACCGTGTATACTAATAGTTTTGAGTGCAGGGTTGTGCGACACATTGAGCGTGGTCAGATCGTTGTACTTGCAGCTCAACAATTCCAGATTGGTGAATCTTGATACATCGAGCGTAGTCAGGTTGCAATCTTCACAACGTAGGGTTGTTGTCTTCTCGGGATTCGGAATGTTGAGGATGAACTCTTCTATAATGTCTGTGTAACTGCAGTCAAAGCTATGAACAGCTCCGTTGCCGGCCTGCGACCACTCGATGCCGTTTACAGGAGAATAGGAGCAATCGATATGTTTGTATTCATTGTCGCGCAGGTCGAGCGTGTGAATCTGGGTTTTGTAGCAATAAATGGAAGGCTTGTATGATAAATTTGAATCCATGTCCGGCAGGAACAGCGCGCTCAGCAGCGGGTTATCGTTGCAGCGGAGTACTTCAAGTCGAGGGGTAGTAACATTCAGAGCATCTATCTGATTGCTGGAGCAGTCTAAATCCCGCAGGAGCATGCTGTCGCCTGTATAGAGACTGGTCAACTGATTCTCGCTGCAGTGCAAGGTGGTCAACGCCGTGCAGCCCCTCACATTGAGGTTGGTGAGCTGGTTCCGCTGGCAAGTCAGAGTCGTCAGTTCCGTGCAACCTGACACGTTGAGCGAGGTGAGTTTGTTCTCCCTGCAATCCACCGACTCCAGTTTGACACAGCCCGAGAGGTTAAGCGAAGTGAGCTGGCTCTCCTGACACTCCACCGACTTCAGCTTGGCACAGCCCGAGAGGTTGAGCGATTCAAGTTGTTTGCCCACCGCTTCGACCTCTGTAACATCCATTCCTGAGAGGTCGAGCGTCGTCAGGTCGTTAGAATAGACCTTTATCTTCAACCCCCAAGTACCAGTCTCGCTCTTGGCGAAGTATCGGATGCCTTCTACGCTTTGGCAACCAGTATTGAGGAGGATGGTCACAACTCTCTTGCGCTCATAGTCCGACAGCTTGCCGTCGGCGCCCACTAAGTCCCACCTGCCATCGCTTTTATGATACTCCATCGTGTTCAGGATGTAGTTGCGGAACACGGGGTCTGGGAAGTGTGCTTCGTCAATGGGAATGGATTCGGCGAAAATGCTTACGTTTGCTGTCAGCCCTGCGAGGGCGAGCACGAATGCAACAAATCTCTTCTTCATTGTTCTTATGTTTTTATGAGTGCTTCGCCCCTACAGATATGGGAGGAAGCAAACTGCCATTGTTATAATTTGTAATCTTTAATCTCTAATCCCGAATCTTGGATAATCTCAGATTCGTAATCTTTTTTCAGCCGTAAAGGTAGTAATAATTGGATAATTGAAGATAAAAAATGGAAATAAATTCGTTTTTCAATGCACATTTATTAATTTATTACTATCTTTGCTGACAAATAATAGAGAAAACTCTCCTTTCTTTAAACTATATAACGTAAACCGTATACTATAATGACGAAATATATTCTGGATCTTGAGCTGATAAGCAAAGAGATATTGAATGAAGGGTATGTGGTGCTGCGCCTCACAGACCCGCAGGCTCTGCTGCCAGAGATGAGGCCAGGGCAGTTTGTGGAAGTGCGCGTGGACGGCTCGTCCACTACTTTCCTTCGACGCCCGATAAGCATTAATCGAGTGGTGCGCGAGTCGAATGAACTATGGTTGCTGGTGCACGCCGTGGGCGACGGCACACGGCGGATGGCCTCGTTGGAGGCGGGCGCTACGGTGAACGTGGTGCTGCCGCTGGGCAACGGCTTCACGCTGCCCGAGCCTGTGGCAGAGGGCATAGAGCCGCAAAGCAGACTGCTGGTGGGCGGAGGCGTAGGCACGGCACCGTTGCTGGCGCTGGGCGAGGAGCTGGTGGCACGCGGACATAAGCCTGTGTTCCTGCTCGGAGGGCGCTCGGCCAAGGACCTCATGCAGCTTGACCTCTTCAGGCAACTGGGCGAGGTGCTGGTGACCACCGAGGACGGCTCGGCCGGCGAGCGCGGTTTCGTAACGCAGCACAGCGTATGGTCCCAACTGTCAACGACCCGCTCTCAACTGTCGACTGTCTACACCTGTGGCCCCAAGCCTATGATGATGGCCGTGGCGCAGAAGTGCCGCGAGTTGGGGCTGGCCTGCGAAGCATCGTTTGAGAATATGATGGCATGCGGTTTGGGTGCCTGCCTTTGTTGTGTAGAAGAAACGACCGAAGGTAACGTGTGCGTGTGCAAGGAAGGACCTGTGTTTGCAATGGATGGTCCACTTCCCCGACCTATTCGTCGGTAAGCATTCAACTTGCAGAACATTCGTCTTTCGCTCGGCCCAACGGGACGCTTCTTCGAGCGTAGCGAGTCTGAAGAACTTCCGTGGCCGAAGGCCATAACTTCTTTAATTTCTTTAACTCCCAAGCAAGCTGAGCTTGCGAAAGTAAAATAATATATGAGTATAGATTTGCAAACTAAGATAGGTCCTCTGGAACTGAAGAACCCGGTGCTGACAGCCTCGGGAACGTTTGGCTACGGCTTGGAGTTCGCTGACTTCGTAGATTTGAACGCGCTTGGAGGCTTCATAGTGAAAGGCACGACCTTAGACCCCAGGCAGGGCAATCCTTATCCGCGCATGGCCGAGACGGCGCAGGGCATGCTCAACTGCGTAGGCCTACAGAACAAAGGCGTGGACTACTTTTGCAAGGAGATATATCCTAAGCTGAAGGACTTGGACACCAACGTCATAGTGAACGTAAGCGGCAACAGTCCAGAGAACTATGCCGAGTGTGCAAGGCGAGTGGCTGAGTTGGACAAGGTGCCCGCCATAGAGCTGAATATCTCGTGTCCAAACGTGAAGCATGGAGGAATGGCTTTCGGCGTGACTACCGAAGGAGCCGCCAGCGTGGTGAAAGCCGTGCGAAAGGCTTACCCGAAGACGCTGATAGTGAAGCTGTCGCCAAATGTGACGTCGATAGCTGACATAGCGCGTGCCGTGGAGGCTGAAGGGGCTGATGCCGTGTCGCTGATCAATACGCTGATGGGCATGGCCATAGATGCCGAGCGGCAGCGGCCTGTGCTGAGCATAGGCACTGGCGGCTTGTCGGGCCCGGCGGTGAAACCTGTGGCGCTGCGCATGGTGTGGCAGGTGTTTGAGGCCGTGAAGATTCCCGTGGTGGGCCTTGGCGGCATTATGAATGCCACTGATGCCATAGAGTTTATCCTGGCCGGCGCCTCTGCCGTGGAGATAGGCACTGCCAACTTCATCGATCCGCAAACCACCGTCAAGGTTATCGCCGGCATCGAAGACTACCTACGCCGCCACGGCATAGGAAGCGTGAAGGAATTGGTGGGCGCTGCGCATAATTCTTAAACTTCATCATGAAATCCTCTTCCTCCTCTCTTACACTTTGTCTCTTGGCAGTGGCTGTGGCCGTCTTGGCTATGGCCAACGTCTACTGTGGCTCGGTGCATATCCCCATGGAAGAGGTGACGAGGATATTGCGAGGAGGTGAGGCAGCACGACAGTCGTGGACGTTTATCATATTTGAGAATCGCATACCGCAAGTGGTCACCGCCATGCTGGCGGGAGCAGGACTGGCAGCGGCCGGTCTGATGTTGCAAACAGCCTTGCGTAATCCTTTGGCCGGACCTAATATTCTTGGTATAGATGCCGGTGCTAATCTGGGCGTGGCTATAGTGATGTTGCTGCTCGGCGGCTCTCTTACGGCCGGTGCCTTCACGCTCAGCGGCTTCGTGCTCGTGATAGTGGCTGCAATGCTGGGCGCTTGGGCTGTGATGGCAGTGCTGTTGATGTTCTCAAGAATACTGCGCTCAGACATCATGTTGCTCATCACGGGTGTGATGATAGGTTATCTGGCCTCGTCGCTCATCTCGCTGCTCAACTACGGCGCTACCGAGGAGGGCGTGCGATCGTTCATGGTGTGGGGGCTGGGCAGTTTTGCTAATGTCACCCTTGACCGCCTGCCTGCCTTCGTAGGCTCGATGGGCGTGGGCATAGTGCTGTCGCTGTTGCTGGTGAAGCCGCTGAATGCCTTGCTCCTCGGCGAGAACTACGCTACGAACCTCGGCATCAACGTCGCGCGCACGCGAACATTATTATTATTCACTACGGGGCTGCTCACCGCCACATCAACGGCCTTCTGCGGTCCCATTGCATTCATAGGATTGGCCGTTCCTCATCTGGCACGCCTCTTTCTGGGAACGTCAAACCATCGCACGCTACTCCCCGCGACGTTGCTCACAGGCGCCGCCTTGGCCCTCGTCTGCAACCTGCTATCCACCATGCCGTCGCAGTCGGTGATACCAATCAACGTGATAACACCAGTTATCGGCGCACCAGTAGTGATATGGGTGATGGTGAGGATGAAGGGTGAAAGACCGTGAGGTGAGAGAAAAGACGGAGGGATGAAAGAGAGAAGATAAAAGAGAGAAGAAAGAATAAAGAAAAGAGAAAAGATAATAAATACATAACCGTGTTAGCAAAGACAAATAGTGCAACAGTAGCCGGCATAGTGGCAATACCTGTTACTATAGAGGTAAATGTCGACGTGGCATCGAAAGACCAGTTCGGCATGCACATGACTATCGTGGGACTGCCTGACAACAGCGTCAAGGAGAGCTTCAGCCGTATTGACTCCGCGCTGAAGAACAGCGGTATGCGCCTTGCGCCACAGAACATAGTAGTGAACCTGGCACCCGGTGATATACGCAAGGAGGGCACAGGCTTCGACCTGCCCATAGCTTTGGGCGTGCTGCTGGCCAACGGCCTCGCTATGGACCTCGCACGTGCCTCACGTTTCATGGTGCTTGGCGAATTGAGTTTAGACGGCTCTATACAACCTGTCCGAGGTGCCCTGCCCATAGCCATCAAGGCACGCGAGTTGGGCTATGAAGGACTGATAGTGCCGAAGGAGAACGTACACGAGGCCGCCGTGGTGAACCGCTTGAAGGTGTATGGTGCCGATAGCTTACAGCAAGTGGTGGCGTTCTTCAATGGCATGTCTGATGTGCTCACACCTACAGTGATAGACACACGGGCAGAATTCTTTGCCCATCAAAACGACTTCGAACTGGACTTCGCCGATGTGCGTGGGCAGGATAATATAAAGAGGGCTTTCGAGGTGGCTGCGGCTGGGTCACATAACCTGATCATGGTCGGGCCTCCCGGGGCCGGCAAGAGCATGATGGCGCGGCGGTTGCCAAGTATACTGCCGCCCCTGTCGCTGGCCGAAAGCTTAGAGACGACACAGATCCATTCTGTGGCAGGCAAACTGAAAGGCGGCACAGGACTTATCACACAACGGCCCTTTCAGGCACCACACCATACGGTGTCGCAAGTAGCACTCGTGGGCGGAGGAACTAATCCTATGCCCGGTGAGATAAGCCTCGCCCATAATGGTGTGCTCTTCCTGGACGAATTACCTGAATTCCAACGAACGGCACTGGAAGTACTCCGTCAGCCGTTGGAGGATAGGACTATAACCGTGTCGCGAGCCAAATACAGCATCGACTATCCATGCAACTTCATGTTCGTGGCGTCGATGAACCCTTGTCCTTGCGGATACTACAGCCATCCCACTAAGCCATGTCAGTGTACGCCAGGACAGATAAATAGGTATCTGAATAAGATAAGCGGTCCTCTGCTGGACCGTATAGACATACAATGCGAGATTCAGGCAGTGCCTTTCGCGCAGTTAAGCAGGATGGAGCCTGGCGAGAGTTCGGCAACGATTCGTGAAAGGGTCATCAAAGCGCGGGCTATCCAAGAGGAACGCTTCCAAGGACATAAGGGCATTCATTGCAATGCTCAGATGACTGAGAAGATGTTGCACCAGTTTGCAGAGCCCGATGCCGCGTCGCTGGAGATGTTGAGGCTGGCTATGGAGCGTCTGAAACTCTCCGCCCGTGCATATTCCCGAATACTGAAGGTGGCAAGAACTATAGCCGACCTTGAAGGAACGGAAAAAGTGCAGTCGCATCATATTGCCGAGGCGATAGGATATAGGAATCTGGATAGAGGCGACTGGGCGGAGAGAGGAGGATTTAGTTGATAGTTGCCAGTTTTTCAGACTCGCTTACGCTTCGTTCATAATGGAGATTAAGGATTAGAGATAAAACAAAAGATATTGGAAACGAATAAGGAATCAATAAGGGTTGCATTCGTAGGTCTTGGCGACCGCGGGCGCACGGCACTACGGCTTATGACAGCGATGCCTGAGGTGGAGGTGGCGGCGTTGTGCGACACGATAGAGGCTAACGTGCAGGCAGCAAAGGCCTTTGCACAGCCTACTACGTGTTGCATGGCAGGTGCCGATAGCTATAAGACAGTATGTCGGCTGGCGGACGTAGACCTCGTGTATATCTGTTCGGATTGGGAATCGCATGCACAGATAGCCCTTGCCGCCTTGGAAGCAGGCAAGCACGTGGCTGTTGAAGTGCCGGCGGCATTGACCATTGACGACCTGACGATGTTGGTAGCAACAGCCCGACGTGTGCAAAAGATATGCTTCATGCTCGAAAACTGCTGCTTCGACAGCCAGTTGGTCAAGGCTATCGACGACATTCGTCAAGGTGCCATAGGCGAGATTGTGCATGCCGAAGGGTCGTACTACCACGAACTGGCTGACCGCTGGACACCTTGGCGCCTCGAGATGAACAGACGATTGAAGGGAGACCTCTATCCAACGCATGAGATAGGACCTATATGCAAGGTTCTGAATATAGGCACCGACGACCGCCTGGCTACACTCGTGAGCATGGACAGTACTGCCGTGGCAGGTCCGCGAGCTTACGAGAGGAGTATGCAAACGGAGGCCGCTGACTTTAGTAACGGCGACCATACGACGACGCTGATTCGTACTCAGCGCGGCCGTACAATTATCCTTAAGCATGATGTGCAAACGAAGCAGCCCTACGAGCGGCGCCTCACGTTCATAGGAACGAAGGGACGCATTACGTTGGACGATGCCGGCAAGACCTCGCACGAGGAGATGTCGGCAGCCATGAACCGGCACCTCGTGGATGTGCTGCTGCATGGCTGCAAGCCTCAAGTCAGTCTCGAGGAGATGGCTACTTGGTGCTCCATCATCCCCCTCTCGAGCCTCAGCATCGAACGTGGCTATGCTCCAGTGCAGGTGCCGGAGTTTGGATAAACCAGACATGCGTCAGACATTCGTCTTTCGCTCCTAAAAAGATAATCTTCATAATAAGCAAATAACCATCGACCTCTCAACTCCTATAACCTACCTTCCAGGCGTTGGCCCGCAGCGGGCTAAGCTGTTGGAATCGGAACTCGGCATTACGACGTTCCGCGGCTTGCTGTACTACTTCCCATACAAGCATATCGACCGCTCGCGACTGTACCATATCCATGAACTGACGGCAGATATGCCTTTCGTTCAGATAAAAGGCGAGATACTTAGCTTTGAGGAAGAAGGGGTAGGGCGTAAGCGCCGCCTTATCGCACATTTCACCGACGGCCATGGCGTAACTGACCTTGTATGGTTTCAAGCCACAACCTTCAAATGGATTAAGAGGAGTTACCCGGCAGGCAAGCAGTTCATAGTATTCGGGCGTCCCACGCTCTTCAACGGGCGCATCAATATAGCTCATCCCGACATCGACCCGGCAGACGAACTGCAGTTAGGGGCAATGGGACTGCAGCCTTATTACAATACTACCGAGAAGATGAAACGCGGCGGCCTCAATAGCCGCAGCATAGAGCGTTTCACTCGTACGTTGTTTGAGCGCCTGCAGGGTGAGGTGATGCCTGAGACATTGCCGCAAAGCATAATAGACCGACTGTTGTTGGTGCCGCTGGCACAGTCGTTGCACGACCTTCACTATCCAGCCACGGCCGATGCCCTCAGACGTGCAACCTATCGTCAGAAGTTCGAGGAACTCTTCTTCATCCAACTGGGTATACTGCGTTATGCACGTCAGCGTCAGCAACAGGTGTTCGGACACGTGTTCAGCCATGTTGGCAATCTGTTCAATACCTTCTATCAGCATAACTTGCCCTTCAGCCTCACCGAGGCGCAGAAGCGTGTGATACGTGAGATGCGTCATGACATGGGCAGCGGCAAGCAGATGAACCGTTTGCTGCAAGGCGATGTCGGGTCGGGCAAAACGCTTGTTGCATTGATGACGATGCTTATAGCCCTTGACAACGATTACCAAGCCTGCCTCATGGCTCCTACGGAGATATTGGCAGAACAGCATTATGCCACTTTCTGCGAGTTCCTGAATGGACTGCCGGTGAAGGTGGCGTTGCTGACAGGTGCCGTAAAGGGTAAGAAGAAACGGACGGCAATACTCGACGGTCTCAGCTCGGGCGATATTCAAATACTCATCGGCACTCACGCCGTGTTGGAAGATAACGTGGCTTTCCACCGCCTCGGACTAGTGGTAATAGACGAGCAACACCGCTTTGGCGTGGCGCAGCGTGCTCGCTTATGGAAGAAAGGGCCGCAGGCACAAGGTGCTCAAACAGGCACGTTTGCCGATATTACACCTCCGCATGTCCTGGTAATGACAGCTACGCCTATTCCCCGGACCTTGGCCATGACGCTTTATGGCGACCTCGATGTTTCTATTATCGACGAATTGCCGCCAGGCCGTAAGCCCATCGAGACACGTCATTTTTGGCAAGAGCGTTCGGAAAGTCTGTATCGAGGTATGCGTGCAGAGATAGCCAAGGGCCGGCAGGTATATGTAGTGTATCCACTTATCCAGGAGAGCGAGAAGATGGATCTTCAGGATCTGGAGAACGGATATCAAGAACTCTGCCATGTCTTCCCCGACCTGACTATATCTAAGGTGCACGGCAAGATGAAGAGTGCAGAGAAAGATGCCGAGATGGAACGCTTCGTATCGGGAGAGACACAGATACTTGTTGCCACTACTGTTATAGAAGTAGGTGTGAATGTCCCTAATGCTTCGGTTATGGTGATAATGAATGCCGAGCGGTTCGGACTGGCCCAGCTGCATCAGTTACGCGGGCGCGTAGGCAGAGGTGCTGAGCAGAGCTATTGCATATTGGTGACGAAGTACAACCTGTCGCAAGAAACGAAGCAGCGCATACAAATCATGTGCGACACGACCGACGGTTTTGAGATAGCTGAGGCAGACCTTCGCTTCCGAGGACCGGGCGACCTTGAAGGCACGCAACAAAGCGGTATGGCGTTTGACCTGCATATTGCTAATGTAGCCCGCGACGGGCAACTCGTTCAGCTGGCTCGAGATATTGCTAATGAAATTCTTGATAACGATCCGGGGCAGAACCTCCCCGAGAACGCTCAGATGTGGAGACATCTGAAAGAACTTGCCCGTGACAATGTAGACTGGAGCAATATATCATAAACCAGTGAGGGCGCTTAATCAATTGGTTAAGCGCCCTCACTGGTTTTGTATACATATAATTATTTAGCCCACGACTCCAGCAATCGGACCTCGGTGCCATCGGCGCTTGCCACGGTGAAGTCGGCCTGTGAAGCAGGGATAAGGCATGAGAATCCAGCGGCAAGAGTGACCTTGTTGCCTTCGTGGTCTGTGATTGCGGCCGTGCCCTGTAGACATGAGAGCGTCACGAAACTGTCCTTGGAGAGTAAGTCGCGGCGCAGGCTGCTGTCGGTGGCCAGTACGTTAACTACGAACTTATCGCAGTCGACAACGCAAGTGGCTGCGTTGGTGGGCATCGTGTAGTGAGTGCGATAGTCGGGATATACGTTGAAATCAATGGCGTCGAGCGCCTCAAGGGTGTGCAACTGACGTGGCTTGCCATCGAGCCCGAGGCGATGATAGTCGAAGATGCGGTATGTGATGTCGGAACTCTGCTGTATCTCGCATACCATGATGCCCTTGCAAATGGCATGGACACGTCCGGCAGGAATGAAGAAGACATCGCCGGCATGCACTTCGTGGCGCGCGAGGACATCAACTATTGTGCCGTCGTCAACACGACGCTCGTATTCTTCCTTGCTGATTTCCTGATTGAAACCGCATAGCAATGATGCGCCCGGTTCGGCACGAAGTACGTACCACATCTCAGTCTTACCCAGAGAACCGTGACGCTTGTGCGCGAGTTCATCGTCAGGATGCACTTGAATGGATAGGTCACTGGCGGCATCGATGAACTTCACAAGCAGCGGAAGAGCAGCACCGTAGCGCTCAAGAATCTTGTTGCCAAGCAGCACAGCACCATATTCGCTGACGAGGCTGTGGATACTTCGGCCCGACAGCTTGCCGTTGCGAACGTGCGATTCACTTGATGGTACATCGCTTATCTCCCAACTTTCGCCAATGGGCTCTCCGCTAGGCTCAAGTCCTTTGAGGGGTTGCAGCTGATTGCCACCCCAAACTAATGTGTGAAGATTATTATGAAAGAGAAGGGGATACACGATAGTTGAAAGTTAAGAGTTTTGGAAATGACTTATGCCTCTTCCGGATCTTCGGGGGAAGCATAGCGCACTTCGTTGCGCAGTTGGCTGAGGAATTCGTTGCGGATTTCGGGGTCGTTGAAGGCTCCGATATGGTGCATGGTAATGGTCTGAGCATTCTGCTTTGCCACGCCTCGCATTTGCATGCATAGGTGACGGCCTTCGACGACAACCATCACGCCCTGAGGGTGCAGAGCCTCTTCGATGCACTCGGCAATCTGTTCGGTCATGCGTTCCTGCACTTGCAGGCGGTGGCTGAAGGTGTTTACTATACGTGCGAGTTTGGACAGGCCAGTGATTTCGCCATCAGGAATGTAGGCTATGTGTGCGTGCCCAAAGAAGGGCAGCATATGGTGTTCGCAAAGTGAATAGAACTCAATGTCTTTCACTACCACCATGTTGTGATATGTCTCCTTGAAGAGTGCCGAGCGTAAGATGGCTACTGGGTCTTCGTAGTATCCCCGTGTGAGTTCGAGCATAGCGCGTGCTACGCGGATAGGCGTCTTCACGAGACCTTCTCGCTCAGGATCTTCGCCTAAGAGCGGGAGTATTGCAGCATAATGGGCGGCAAGTTCGTCCTGTCGCTCTTGAAACGATTCCATGGTTTTAATAAAGAGCTGTGATTTTAGTTTTTACGATGAAAGCCTCACGGAAAGCTCCTGTCTGCCGAATGTTGGAAAGCATCTGGGCCGCTTCTTCGCGCGTCTTGAAATCGCCGATGCGGCACACCCATCGTGGACTGATGAAATGTGTGTATACGGAAACATCGTCGAAGTAGTTGCGTATGGCTGCTGCTGCAGCGTAAGCTTCGGCTTTGGATTTGCGGTTGTCGCCGCCGGCATAAATCTGAATCCTATAGCCGTTCATGCGCACGCGCTTGCCGGTGAGTATGGGCGTGTCGGCCCATGCACTGCTGTCTGCGACGGAGATGGTGTCGGTTGTGAGAGCTCGAAGTGGCTTTGCGACGCGTTTAGTTGCTGCTGCGCGGCCTGGTGCATAGGAGATAAGTCCATTGACGAGGGCGTTTATTTCCTCGTCCTGATGGATTGTCACCATGCCCTCACCCGCACGTACACGGGTGAGGTTCTCGGTGAATGTCTGTGCTCCCAGCAGTGCCGGCATGCATAGCATGTAATAAATAATAAATAATATATGTGTGGCTCCTGTGTGTGAACCGCAATTGAAGAATCTTTTCATTGCTGATAATGATATATTATTTCTTATTTATTAGTTGATAAAAGCGTCGAAGCGATATTTATTTCCAAGCGTCGATGATGCCGCAGAAGTCGGCACACTTGAGTGCAGCGCCGCCGATGAGGCCGCCGTCGACGTCGGGCTTTGCAAAGATTTCGCGAGCGTTGGAGGGCTTGCAGCTGCCACCATAGAGGATGCTGATGTTCTCTGCGGCTGCGTCGCCGAAACGACCGGCGATGACGCCACGGATGAAAGCGTGCATGTCTTCAGCCTGCTCAGCGGTAGCGGTCTTGCCTGTACCGATGGCCCACACGGGCTCGTAGGCGAGAATGATGTTGGCAAGCTGCTCCTCGGTCAGGTCGAAGAGGCTGTCGGCGAGCTGTGCGCCTACGACTTCGTTCTGACGACCGGCTTCGCGCTCCTCGAGAACTTCGCCGATGCAGAAGATAACCTTCAGGCCGTTGGCCAGTGCAAGGTTCACTTTCTCCTTCAGGATCTCAGCGGTCTCGCCGTAGTACTGACGGCGCTCGCTGTGGCCGAGGATGACGTACTGTGCGCCTGTGCTCTTTACCTGTGCGGCACTTACCTCGCCGGTGTATGCGCCTTTCTCCTTGTCGGCACAGTTCTCAGCGCCGAGACCGATTACGGTTCCTTCGATTACCTCGGCAGCCTTAGCCAAGTGGATAAAGGGTGTGCAGATGACAACGTCGCAGTTGGGCTTGTCGGTTGCGAGAGCTGCCTTCAGTTCATTGGCCAGAGCGAGGCCTTCTTGCAGGGTGAGGTTCATTTTCCAGTTGCCTGCTACAATCTTTTTTCTCATAATTGTTTGTATGTTAAGTTTATGTTATAGAAATATTTCCTTTGTTGTGATGCTCGGTGAATGCAAAGGTTTAAAACCGGTTGCAAAGATATGAAAAGATTAGGGATTAGGGATTAGGGATTCGCACTTTTTTCGTCTTTTCATCTCTTATTCCTCATTTTGCAATCCTGATTCTTCATTTTTGATTATTCCCTCCTCTTTTTTATCTTTTCTTCTTCGCCACCATCTGAAGCTTGCGTAGGCGCGGTCGAGGAAGGTGATTGTGAGCAGAGGCACGATGTACCATAGTAGCAGTTTGAGTAGCATGTGTCTGTAGCTTGCCTCATGAGGGTGTGCGAGCGACAGTTGATGGAGCGGGGCATTCAATGCCTCAGCCTTAGGCAGTTGGCGGTGCCCCCATTTGCCTACGACGGTGCCGTTGTGCAACAACGTGATAGCAGGGTTGTTGCGGGCTATGGTTTTCAGTGTCAGCTCATCGGCGAAATCGAAGGGGTATTGTGCTCCCGTGAGGTCCTGCCATCTGGTTATGGTTGCGTCTTCGGCAGGCGTGAGGCATACAAAGCGGTAGCCGTACTGTTGAGAGTAGTCGTATATGGCATTGATGTCCTCGAAGTTGCTGTCGTCGGCTGTCTCAAGGTGGGGGCTGGTGAGTATGAAGACATATCCAGTGTCCTCTATCAGGGTCGGGTCAACGTCGAAGTCGAGTATCTCGGGCTGTAGCGAAGGATCTTCTGGCCACTCCATCGCCTTAGGGATGTTTTGCCCGATGTGGAAAGGACGGAAGTCGATGATAGGTTCAGCCCAGATACAAAGGAAAGCTATGAAGAGAGCATAGGCCAGCGAGTAAAGCGATATAATCCACTGAGTGGACTCTGATATGACGCGTGTGAGCAGGTTGCCGCGCCAAAAGAGTATGATGGCTGCAGCCAGCAGCGCTACATTTTTCCAGAATGTCTGCCAGTTGGTAAGATGTATGGCATCGCCAAAGCAGCCGCAGTCGGCTACGGCGTTTGTCATGGCGAGCCACAAAGTAAGGGGCGTGTATACGAGCATGAAGGCGAGGATGGTGTATGTGGTGAATCGTCGCCTTATGCCAAAGAAAAGGTATATGCCGAGTGTGAACTCCAAGAGGGCCATAGCTACAGCCAGCGTCATAGGCAGGGGCGGCTGTGCCAGAAAGTTGGTGCCGAGGGCTGCGGCATAATCCACAATCTTGTAGGACGTGCCTGCAGGGTCAAGGAGTTTTACAAGTCCTGAAAAAATAAAAGTGGCGGACACGAGCAGTCGGCAGGTGTTCACCACTATCCATAATATCTTCTTGGTCATTCGTCGAATGTTAGTTTGATGAGGCCGAACACGGCGTAGTTCATCATGTCGGAGTAGTTGGCATCGATGCCTTCGCTTACGAGCGTTGCTCCGCCAAGTTCCTCGATTTGTTTAGTGCGGAAGATTTTCTGCAGTATGATATCTGTATAGCTGCTCACGCGCATGCCACGCCAGGCCTCGTCGTAGTCGTGATTCTTGCGAAGCATCAGTTGCAGGGCGTTTTCCGATAGACGGTCGTATTCGGCTATGGCTTCGTCGGCGCTCATGTCGTCGGGCTTCTCGGCTATACCATGCTCGAGCTGTATGAGCCCTATGATGGAGTAGTTGACGATGGCGATGAACTCGGGGCGTATGCCTTCGTCGACCTTGGCCTCGCCTTTCATCTCGATGGAGCGTATGCGGTTGGCCTTGATATAGAGCTGGTCGGTGAGCGAGGGAATGCGGAGAATGCGCCAGGCAGCTCCGTAGTCGTGCAACTTCTTGACGAAGACGTCGCGGCACTCGCTGAGTACGGCCCTGAACTGTTGTTCGGTGTTGTGTGCGCTGTCTGCTGCCATGCGCTTATGAATATTTCAGTATCTGTCCGGGACGTATCTTGGACTTGTTCTTGAGGCCGTTCATGCGGCGGAGCTTGTCTAAGGAGATGCCGTGCTTACGTGCTATGCTGCTTAGAGTCTCGCCTTTACGCACCTTATGAATACGTGTGCGGGCAGCTTGACGCGCGTCTTGCTGGGCTTGTGCCTTGGCGGCAGCACTCTCGCTGCTGGTGTAGCGCACTTCTTCGTCGTTGCCTGCTTCGCCGTTGGTATCGTGCTTACCTATTAAAGTACCGCGCCCGCGCCCACGGAAGACATAAAAGTCGCCCGTAACATCCTGATTGGCGAAATCAAAGAGCTTGGCTGGGTCGATGTATTCGCCCAAGAGGCGAGTCTCGAAATGCAAGTGTGTGCCAAAACTGAAGCCTGTGTTTCCGGCCAGTCCGATGGGGTCGCCAGCCTTGAGCGTAGCGCCTTTCTTGGTGAGATGCTTGGAGAGGTGCCCGTAAACGGTTTCAAGACCGTTGGGGTGACGTATTACTACTACGTTGCCATAGCCGCTCGACTGGAAATCAACGACGCGCACTTTGCCATCGAAGGCTGCGCGTATGGTGTCGCCTTTATTGGCATTAATGTCTATGCCTTTGTGCTGACGGCGGAAACGGGGTCGGTAGCCGTAGTTGGATGTTACGATGCGGTTGGTGGTAGGCATGCAGAAGCCACGGAGATCGATTTTATATTCATCGGGCAGGGTGACGTTGCCGTAGAGGTTTATCTGTTCGTCTTCCCAGTTGGGGTAGAGTTCTGCTGCGGGGTCTTCGAGTTCTTCAGCTTGGAACAGACGTTGAATTGCGATGCTGTCGACTGCTCGCATTTTCTTGTCCACGGGAGCCTGTCGGGCTAAAAGGTCCTGTGCCCAAGCCGAGGGCGCTGCGAGTGTCATGCATGCTGCTATGGCAGCTGTCTTTATGAGGTTTTTGAACATATCCTGTTGTTAAGGGTTTCTGTTTGTTCGTTAGTGGTTTTGATGGTTTAGCGCTTAACGCTCGTTGACGGCATAAATGAAGCCTAATGTAGCGCTCTCGTACTCAAATATCTCTTCCGGGCGGAAGAAACGCTTGAGTTCGATAGCTGCATTCTCTATGGAGTCGGAAGCGTGAACGATGTTTTGCTGGTTACTCATCGAGTAGTCGCCACGGATGGTGCCGGGATCGGCAACACGACCGTTGGTATAGCCTGTCATGGCACGAACTACGGACACGGCTTCTACGCCGCAGATGGCCATTGCTACGATGGGCGAAGCCATCATCGAAGCAGCCAGGGCGGGGAAGAAGGGACGGTCGACGAGGTGAGAGTAATGGTCGCGAAGGATGGCTTCATCGAGCTGCATCATCTTCATACCTGCTATGCGCAGGCCGCGACGTTCAAAACGGTGTACAATCTCTCCGATGAGCTGTCGCTGCACGCAGCTTGGCTTCAAGAGGACGAGGGTTGTTTCCATATAGATTTTTATGTAAAAGCTTTGTATGAAATCCGTGATAATGTGCTCGATGCACATATTCTGGCTGCAAAGATATATAAAAATCTGGAAACGGCGTAATCTGTTAACTCTTTTTATATTTTATTTTTGCTTCTCTACGGCTCAAGCAGTGAAGAATCGCCATAACTGAGGAAGCGGAAGTCGTGGTTGAGGGCGTATCTATAGATGTCTTTCCAATGGTCGCCGCCAACGAATGCCGACACGAGCAGCAGGAGCGTCGACTGCGGCTGGTGGAAGTTTGTGACCATTCGGCGAACGTAATGGTAGCAGTAGCCTGGAGCTATGATGATCTGCGTAGAAGTGTGCAGAGCATCGGTGTGGCGGCGGTCCATCCAGTCGAGGATGGCCTCAAGGGCGGCCAAGGCATCTGTCGGGTTGGAGGGCTCCTGCTCGTAAGGTTCCCATTGCGCTACCTTCAACCGCTCTTCTGTAGCATCGGGGTTGACAATGATTTTCTTGCCGATATAATAGAGGGACTCAAGCGTTCGCACGCTGGTGGTGCCTATGGCAGTGCACTCGCCGTTGTGGCGAAGCAGGGCTTCCACGGCTGAGCGAGGAACGTAGATCCATTCCGAATGCATCTCATGACCTTCGATGCGCTCGCTTTTCACGGGCTTGAAGGTGCCTGCACCTACGTGCAAGGTGAGTTCTGCCCGTTCGATGCCGCGTTGCTGAAGAGCTGCAAGCACGGCGGGTGTGAAATGAAGCCCTGCCGTGGGAGCGGCTACACTGCCTTTGACCTTGGAATATACCGTTTGATAAGTCTGAAGGTCGCTGGCCTCAGTGGCACGGTTGAGATAGGGTGGAATAGGTAGTTCGCCACAGGCATCGAGCACTTGCGCCCAAGTGACGCTGTCGTCGTCCCAGGAGAAAAAGATGAGGTCATCTGCTCTACGTTCAACACTCAATGTCAAATCCTTTCCTTCTACAGTGATGCTTCGTGTCAGTGGTCCCGATTTCCATTTCTTGGCATTGCCTACAAGGCAGTGCCATGTGCACGAGCGTGTCTGCTGGAACATCAGCACATAGTCCGACGGCTCTGCCGGTTCAAGGCAGAACACTTCTATGCGGGCGCCTGTCTGACCTTCGGGTGCAGCCTTATGGAAATGAAGTCGGGCCTGGATTACTCGCGTGTTGTTCATCACCATAAGTGAACCTTCGGGCAGAAGGTCTGGCAGGTCGCGGAAGTGCTGGTGGGTGATGTTGCCATGCTTGTACACGAGCAGTTGCGACGCATCACGTTCTGCCAGCGGGTATTTGGCAATGCGTTCGTCGGGCAAGTCGTAAGCGAAGTCGGCTATATGGATATCTTTTGGATTCAACATATTATGGAATGTGAAAGAGGCGGCCTCAATCACTGATTAAAAAGGTCTGAAATGTTTATTTTCTAAGCCCAGCCTAAGAGCCAGATTAGGTTGGCCTAAGAGCCTGATTAGGCTGGCCTAAATTGCTTGTAAACCCGGCCTTGTTTTTTGTGCTACCGTACGTGCAGTTTGTTATGACCGTTCGTGAAGGCTTGTATGACCGTTCATGAAGGCTTGTATGACCGTTCGTGTTGATAGATGTGACCTAAAGGATGGTAACCATAGTGGCACCGAAGGCATACTTCTGGAAAGGAGCGTCTTCGTAAGTGCAGGTCCGGTAGCGGCGTGTGAGTTCTTTGATTAGGGCTTCGCGCAGGACATCGTCGTTCTTATCGTGGATGAAAACGATACGAAGGCCTTTCCTACGAATGTTGCGTTCCATCATGATGCGGAACTCTGTCAACTGCGTGTTGAGCAAAACCGTTGGCGAGAGGCCTTCGGTGTTGTCGAGAAGAGCGTTTATGTGTAGGTCTACCTCAATCAGGTCTTTGGGAGGTGCGGCCATCTGTCGCGAGCGTCGTTGCTGTTCGGCCATGGCTGCCAACTCCTTGGCTTTCAAGGCTTGCTGCTCGGCTTTGGCTGCCATCTCCTTGGCTCGTGCCTGTTGCTCGGCTTTGAGCTGACGCTTTGCGGCCTTGAGTGCTTCGCGCTCTTCCTCGCGTGTGCGCTGTGGTATTATAGGTGTATCGTTGTCGAACCTGTTGTTGGGGTGGGGGAGGACGGGTTCTACGTCATCGTTTGTAGGCCTGTCGTCGGGCTCTTCGGCCGTTAAAGTGTTGCTGCGCAAGGCATCACGCACGCTTTCGGGCTCCACGAAAATCTGACGTATGGGACGGTCGTCGCGGACAATGTCGTAGACTAAGGCTGGTTCGCGGAAGAAAGGTGAAGGCTGGAACACATGCAATTTGTAGAACTTCACTACGTCAAGCCTTAGTTCAACGCCCACAGCGGGCTTGAGCATGTAGGGCTTGTCCTGTTTCCAAGCGATGAGTTGCACGCTCAGGCGCTCCAGGTCATTGAGGCTTGAACGCTCGAAAGTGTCGACAAGCTGCTTGGTGTTCGGCTCCAACAGGCCTTGCCAGCGTAGGTGCCAGGCGGCGCCTTCATTGTTGGCAAAGACGACGTTGACGTAGTAGTTTGAGTCGTTGACGATGTAAGCCTCAAAGCGCGTTGTGGAAAGCTCACGCGAGTTCTCGGGGACGAAAGCCAGACAAACATTCAACAGGTCGCCGCCTTTGCGTTCCTGAGGCTTGGGCTGAAAGGTCGTTGGGCGTGCCGAGGGGTCGTCGTCGACATCGTCTTCGAGGAAGCGCACACGAGGTTTGGGCGCCTCTTCCTTCTTCTTAACTTCGAAATTATTGGCGTTGGTTTCAATCACCACTACCTGCGAACGGAGCATAGGAACGGCGAAGCCGTCCAAGTCTTCCACGAGCACAATATCCTTGCCCTGGAAACCCTTGACGATACCACCTCCCACTTCATTCAGAAATCTAACTTTATCGCCTATTTTCATGTCTTTTGTTATTAATTTGGGTGCAAAGGTAACAAAAGAAAAGGGATTATGGTTTAGGGATAGGTTTTTTTTTCTTTTTTCCTTTATTTTTCTCATCTTCTTTTTTCTCTTTCCTACAAAAAGATTATCTTTGTCGGCAAATATCGCTAACAAATCTGAATTATGCAGTACAGAGAATTAGGAAAAACGGGCTTGAAGGTGTCGGCCCTTAGTTTCGGTGCATCGTCGTTAGGCGGTGTGTTCCATGAGATCGACGAAGGCCGGGCCGTGGAAACGGTGGGCGTAGCCCTCGAAGGCGGCATGAACCTTATTGATGTCTCACCTTACTACGGTCATTATCGTGCCGAGCGTGTGCTGGGCCGTGCTTTGCGCCAGCTGCCTCGCGAGAAGTATATCCTCTCCACTAAGGTCGGGCGCTACGGCAAGGATGGCGTCAACACCTGGGACTACAGCGGCCGTCGTGCTCAGGAAAGTGTTTATGAGAGCATGGAGCGCCTTGGCGTCGAGCATATAGATATCATTAATGTTCACGATATCGAGTTCCAGGCTGCGCTGCCGGGCGGTCTGCAATTGGTGGTAGATGAAACATTGCCGGCGCTTGTGGAGATGAAAGAGAAAGGATTGGTGAGCCATGTCGGCATCACGGACCTTCAGATTCCTAACCTGCGCTGGGTTATCGACCACAGTCCCGAAGGCACAGTGGAGTCGGTACTCAACTTCTGTCACTACTGCCTTTGTGATGATGCTTTGGCTGACCACCTTGATTATTTCGAGAGTCACGGCATTGGCGTCATCAATGCTTCGCCGCTGTCGATGGGCTTGCTTTCCGAACGCGGAGTGCCTGCTTGGCATCCGGCTCCGAAACCATTGGTTGAGGCTTGCCAACGTGCTGCTCAGCACTGCAAGGCCAAGGGTTATCCCATCGAGAAGCTGGCTATGCAGTACTCCGTAAGCAATCCGCGTGTTACTTCTACCTTGTTCTCCTCGGCTAACCCAGATAATGTGCGTCGCAACCTTGAATACATCAGCGAGCCTATCGATTGGCAGTTGGTAAAGGAGGTGCAAGATATTATCGGTGATCAAAAACGTGTGACATGGGCAAACTCATAATAGACACTCATAGCCATCTTTGGCTACGTCAAGACACACAGTGGAACGGCTTGGTCATTCGCACGAAGGAAGGCAATGGCAGCCGTTCGGCTTTCCTCGGCGAGGAGCGGCAGATGCTTCCGCCTTTTATGATTGACGGTCGCAACACGGCAGAGGTGTTCCTTAGTAATATGGATTACGCGCAGGTCGGCGCAGCCGTGGTTGTGCAGGAGTTTATCGACGGCATCCAGAACGACTATCTGAAGACCGTACAGCAGCAATATCCCGACCGATTTTTCTGCTATGCGATGGTCGATTATTTGCACGACGGCTTCTGCGAGCAGGCTGTGCGCCTCATGACAGCCGACGGCTTCAAGGGTATGGCCATTCCTGGTCACAGATTGTTGGGCCGGAAACTTACTGAACCTGAGATGATGGATATGTTCCGTTGGATGGAAGCTAATGGCAAATACCTGAGCATCACACTTGCCGACGGCGATGAGCAAGTGGCAGAACTGCGGGAGGTCATTGCTGAATGTCCGAGGTTGAAGGTTGCCATCGGACACCTTGGCATGGCCGACCAACCGCAGACACCGCCTTGGGAAAACGAGAGTTGGCGCCAGCAGATTCTCTTAGCCCGTCATGAGAATGTGATGGTTGAGAGCGGTGGCATCACATGGCTCTACAACACGGAATTCTATCCTTTCCCTTCGGCCGTGCGAGCCATTCGTGAAGCTGCCGACCTCGTAGGAATGGAGAAACTGATGTGGGGCAGCGATTATCCACGCACCATCACCGCCATCACCTATCGTATGTCCTACGACTTCATCTTCCGCAGCGACCTTTTCACCCAAGACGAACAAGCCGCATTCCTCGGCGAGAACGCCAAGCGTTTTTATGGCTTCAAGAACTTGCCTGAACTACCTTATATAAAGAACATGTCTGAATAAAACCTTATAAGCATATGAGTACTTACCCAAAGATCGGCATTCGTCCGACCATCGACGGTCGCCAAGGTGGCGTCCGCGAAAGCCTCGAAGAGAAGACAATGGCACTGGCTAAGGCTGTGGCCGAGTTAATAACCAAGAACCTGCGTAATGGCGACGGTTCGCCTGTGGAATGTGTCATCGCCGACACGACGATAGGCCGCGTGGCTGAGAGCGCCGCTTGTGCCGAGAAGTTCGAACGTGAAGGCGTAGGTAGCACCATTTCCGTGACCTCTTGCTGGTGCTATGGCTCCGAGACAATGGATATGAATCCCCATTATCCGAAGGCTGTCTGGGGCTTCAATGGCACTGAGCGTCCTGGTGCTGTCTATCTGGCTGCCGTGCTTGCCGCTCATGCTCAGAAGGGCCTACCCGCTTTCGGCATCTATGGTCATGATGTGCAGGATCTCGACGATAACACTATTCCCGCTGACGTGGCAGAGAAGATTCTTCGCTTCGCTCGTGCGGCACAGGCTGTGGCCACGATGAAGGGCAAGAGCTACTTGTCGATGGGCAACACTTGTATGGGTATCGCAGGCTCCATCGTTGATGCCGATTTCCTGCAGCACTACCTCGGCATGCGCACAGAGTATGTCTCACTCGTTGAGATCCTGCGTCGCGTGGACTTCAATATCTTCGACCCTGAAGAGTTCAAGAAAGCAATGGCGTGGGTGGAGAAATATTGCAAGCCGCAGGAAGGTCACGACTATAATGAGGACCGTCCACTCTTCCCCGGCACCCCCATGACCACTTTCAACGGCAAGGGCAAAGGCAAGAACCGTGAAGAGAAAGATGCCGACTGGGAGTTCACCGTCAAGACGATGATGATTATCCGCGACCTCATGCACGGCAATCCTCGTCTTCTGGAGATGGGTTACAAGGAAGAAGCGCTTGGTCATAACGCCCTCTTTGGTGGTGTACAAGGCCAGCGCCAATGGACCGACTATCGTCCCAACTTCGACTTCCCCGAATCTATGCTTTGCACCTCGTTTGACTGGAATGGCGTGCGCGAAGCCGACGTCTTAGCCACAGAAAACGACTTCCTCAACGGTCTGTCGATGCTCTTCGGTCATCTGCTCACCAACCGCGGCGTCATGTTCTCGGATATCCGCACCTATTGGAGCCCCGAAGCAGTGGAGCGCGTCACGGGTACTGTGCTGAGCGGTTTGCCTGCCCAGGGTTTCATCCACCTCATCAACAGTGGTGCTACTACCCTCGATGCCACAGGAGCCATGACTGCTGCCGATGGCAAGCCCACAATGAAAGAGCCTTGGAACATCACCGATGCTGATGTGGAAGCCTGCCTTAAGGCCACCTCATGGATGCCTGCCGACCGTGACTATTTCCGTGGCGGCGGCTACAGCTCGCACTTCGTCACCAAGGGCGGTATGCCTATGACCATGATGCGTGTAAACCGTGTTGCCGGTCTCGGCCCAGTGCTGCAGTTGGCTGAAGGCTGGACGGTAGAACTTGACCCGAAGACACACGATATCCTCGACAAACGCACCGATCCAACTTGGCCTACGACATGGTTTGTGCCTCGTCTCGATCCGTCGAAGGACTGCTTCAAGGATGTCTATAGCGTCATGAACTGCTGGGGCGCCAACCATGGTGCCATCGCCTATGGCCATATCGGAGCCGACCTCATCACGCTGTGCTCTATTCTCCGCATCCCTGTTTGCATGCATAACGTAGCCGATGCCGACATCTTCCGTCCTGCAGCCTGGAATGCCTTCGGTATGGACAAGGAGGGCGCTGACTACCGTGCCTGCCAGAATTTCGGACCGTTGTATTAGGCCCCCCTCCCCGCTCTCCCCCCCCCCTTGGGGAGGGTGGTTACCTTTAGGAATTGAAAACATTACACCTTATTTTATATATGAATACATCCTCTCAGATACATTCTACTCTCCCCCTTGAGGGGGAGCGGGGAGGGGGTCTTCCCTTAGTCCCCAAGAAATACCTTCTCACTTTCATACTCATTACCTCACTTTTTGCGTTGTGGGGCTTTGCCAATGATATCACAAACCCAATGGTAGCTGCCTTCCAGACGCTGATGGAGATATCGGCGGCGAAGGCCTCGATGGTGCAGTTCGCCTTCTACGGCGGTTATGCCACCATGGCTGTGCCAGCTGCTTTATTCATTCGCAAGTATTCGTACAAGGTGGGTGTGCTGATTGGCCTCGGACTATATGCCGTGGGTGCCTTCCTCTTCATTCCCGCCGCACAGTTCCAGGAGTTCACCTTCTTCTGCGTGTCGCTTTATATTCTCACCTTTGGCCTCGCTTTCCTAGAGACCAGTGCCAACCCCTTCATCCTCTCGTTGGGCGACAAGAGCAACTCCACGCGTCGCCTGAACCTGGCTCAGGCTTTTAATCCAGTGGGCTCGCTCTCTGGCATGGCTGTCGCTTCGTTCATCGTATTGCCGAACCTCTTGTCTGACAAACGTGATGCCGCAGGACAGATTCTTTTCCATGGACTGAGCGAAGCCGAGAAAGCTGATATTCGTCTTCACGATTTGGCTGTTATCCGCGACCCATACGTTGCTATTGGTCTTGTGGTGCTCGTGATGTTTATCGTCATAGCGCTCACTAAGATGCCTTCGCTCAAAGGAGAGAATGACGCGACGACCAGTGCTCGCACTACGCTTTCGCGCCTGTGGCATAACAAGATTTACCGCAACGGTGTATTTGCTCAGGTGCTATATGTGGCAGCCCAAATCATGGTTTGGACCTTCATCATTCAGTATGCCGACCATCTTGGCATCGATAAAGCCACGGCCCAACGCTGGAACATCTTAGCGATGTCGCTATCATTGACGGGACGTTTCGTTGGCACTTACATTATGAAATGGATTAACCAGCGTCGCCTGCTGATGATATTCGGCATCGGTGCTTCTATCTGCACGCTCGGTGCCATCTGCATCGAAGGCATGTGGGGCCTGTACTCGTTGGTGTGCATCAGCCTCTTCATGTCCATCATGTTCCCTAGCATCTATGGTATTGCCCTCGAGAACGTACAGACTGAGGACACTTCCCTTGGTGCCGCATTCCTCGTTATGGCTATCGTCGGTGGAGCCTTGATGCCTCCTTTGCAGGGACATCTCATTGACCAACAGGTCATCTTCGGCTGGCCTGCCGTCAACTTCTCGTTTATCCTGCCCTTCATCTGTTTCATCTTCATCACCATCTACGGCTACCGTACCTATAAGCAGACCCACCCCTCACCCTCCATCTGAGGGAGGGAGTGGTTACCTAACAAGAACCCTTAACCGAAAAAGACATGTTAAAAACAGATAACTCAGTTCCCAAACATGCTACATCCTCTATTGAAGGGAAGGTGAACTGTGGAGCTGGCTTTGTTCAAAAACAGTACCGTCAGCCCGTGAAACGCTATGTTCAGACGATGGACTTAAAAGATGACCCTGCGCTTATCGCTGAATATCGTCGTCGCCATAGTCGCGAGAAGGCATGGGCAGAGATTCTCGATGGCATACGCGAGGTAGGTATCCTTGAAATGGAACTCTATATCCTTGGGACACGTTTGGTGATGATTGTCGAGACACCTCTTGACTTCGACTGGGACACGGCTATGGCACGACTCGCCACGTTACCGCGTCAGCAGGAGTGGGAGGATTACATGGCAATGTTTCAGCAATGCGCCGAAGGTGCCACCAGCGACGAGAAGTGGCAGATGATGGATAGAATGTTTTACCTATATGAGGCTTAAACCCTCGTAATAGCGACGCTGCAACTTCTTCACGAAAATCATCAGACGACTTTGCAGGAGGGCTGCACGCGACTGCAAGAGAATAGCTGCCGAGGTCTGCAGGTCAATGGGTGATGCCAGACCCTGGGCGTATTGTTGGCGGGTGAGTTCGTAGGCGAGGCTGTCTGCCGCCACTTTACGCTCGCCCTGTGTGGCTTCTTTTTGGTAAACGAGAACATCCAGGCACGCCTGTTGACGCAGCACCTCAAGTTCAGTCTGCTTGGCGGCGTATTGCTCCTGGGCGATGAATAGGTTGTTGCGCGCCCGCCGCAGCGACGCGATGTTCCCGAGGCGGTTGAAGATGGGGATGCTCAGGTTCAGCGACACATATTCGCCCAGGTTGTTCTTCAGCTGATTCCTGAACGATGTTGTCGTCGCGGCATCGAGATTGCGGTAGTACGACGAGTTGATGCCTGCCGAGAGAGAGATGCTGGGGAAGAAAGACGAGCGAGTGGCACGCAGCGAATGGCGGGCGGACTCAACGGCATAGAAGGATTGTGCCAATAAAGACTTAGCACCAGCAGACCCACCCCCGGAAGCCTCACCCCCGACCCCTCTCCGAAAGGATAGGGGAGTAGTTACTTCTTCCCCTTGCTCGCTATAGATATTCAGTTCTTGAAGGTATATACTCCCCTCTCCTTTCGGAGAGGGGTCGGGGGTGAGGCTTCCTAGTGTGAGGCTTTGGGGGGCGGGTCTGTTCATCACTTTTCTTAGTTCTAACATATTTGTCTCCCTCTGCCCCTCCTGACGCGTCAGCATTAGCTCATCAGAGGCAACCTGTGCCTCTATCTGCGCCACGTCGGCAGGGCTCTTC
The DNA here is from genome assembly GCA_016286165.1 of Bacteroidaceae bacterium. Taxonomy (GTDB): domain Bacteria; phylum Bacteroidota; class Bacteroidia; order Bacteroidales; family Bacteroidaceae; genus Physcousia. The sequence goes on from JAEESE010000011.1 coordinate 66,748, forward strand.
AGTCCCTCCTCCTCCATTACCTGCGTCTGCCGCAGTATCATCTTGCTCTCGCTGAGCTTTTCCTCGGCCAGCCGTACCGCCTCCTGTGCATAGACCACATTAACGTAAGCCTGATAAGTTTCTAATGCCACCTGGTCGCGCTCTGCCTGCAGTGCGTTTTTTTGCATGAGCACGTCGGCACGGGCAGCACGTAAGGCATGCACGCGGTACAAACCGTCGAAGACTGGCAGTGAAGTAGAAAGACCATAGCCGTTGTTAAAAGTACTAACGCTCGTGTATGTATTTGTCTCAGGGTCAATGGCGCGACCAAAGTTCCACTGCGTGCCTGTGCTGGCGTTCACACTTGGCAGGAACGCCCCGATGGCTTGTAGACGCGTAGCCTCGCTATTGTCCAGCTGCAACTCCCGTTGCCGCAAACCGTGGCTGTGAGCAACGGCGTAACGCATGCAATCCTCGACAGTCCAAACCATGGTGGTGTCATCGCTCTGAGCCTGAACTTGAGCCGTCGTTTGGGCTGATATGCCCAGCTGAACCAGCAGAAGGAACAAGACGGCAAGGCGCACACGCTTGTATGTTTGCTTTGCTGAATCATCACCAATCAATTGATGCATCATCAAGCAATTGCCGCATCGTGATGCAGCAATCATCAATGCTGGATGTGTTGGCAGAAAGAAATGAGAGTGTCGCATAAAACAGTTTATTGAGTTTCGATAGTTGAACGTTTGTGCAAAGGTACACATTGAGTTGTGTTCGTTGCAAGCTTTATGCGTCCCAAAAACATTCTTGCAGCTCAACATTGTCTAATTATTTTACGCTTTCCACTCGTCACACCCTTAATTTTTCCCTTTTCACTCTTTCACTTTTCACTTTTTATGTATCTTTGCCGTCAAAAAGAAAGGAAAGATGAAATTAGGCACAATCCTGACGTGTGACGACAACGCGGACATCCTTACCGCCCTCGATTACGCACTCGCCGACACGTTCGATCGTATCGTCAAGCTCAACCGTCCGGAGGAGTTGCTGCGGACAATGGCACAGGAGCACATAGACATCGTGCTCTTGGACATGAACTTCTCCCTCGGCACCAACTCAGGTCGCGAAGGCTTGCACTGGCTGCAGGTAGTCAGACAGGCACACCCCGATGTGCCCGTGGTCATGCTCACCGCCTACGGCGATGTGCCGCTGGCCGTGCGCGCCCTGAAGAGTGGCGCCGCCGACTTCATCACTAAACCATGGGACAACGATCAGCTGACCTACAAGCTCCGCAAAGTACTGGAAGCTCAGCAGACGCTGCCACCGCTCGACGAGGTGGAGATGGAGCATATCCGACGGGCTGTGGATCGTGCCGACGGCAACCTGACGGCCGCAGCCAAGATGCTGGGACTGACACGGCAGACGCTGTATAATAAGTTGAAGGCCCACTCCTCCTCAAATTGAACAATATGATAACATTATATTTGATAGCAGCCTCTGGTCTCCCCTCCCTTGGGGAGGGGTTGGGGGTGTGCTCCCTTGGGGTGTGCTCCCTTGTGGTATGCCTCTTGTTCTTTTTCCTGTTCTTCCGCCACCAGCGCTCCCTTCGCCGTCGTGCCCACCTCATGCGTGAGGCTATCCGCAACCGCGACTGGTCGTTCAGCCTCAGCACGCGGGGGTTGACAAGTGGCGAACGGGCGATGCAAGAGACGTTGAACGACCTCGGCGAAGTGATCCATCAGCAGATGAGTATGCATGAGGTGGAGGCTTGGGAACGGCTGACACGTATCCTCACCCACGAAATCATGAACTCCACGGCACCCATTGCCAGCATCAGCCAGAGCCTCTTAAAACGTGAAGATGTCGTGGGGACTCCCCTCGAAGCAGGTATCCGCAGTATTCACACCACAGCATCGCGCCTGACAACCTTCGTCGAGAGCTACCGCAAGCTTGCCCAGCTGCAACAGCCTCAGCCCGAGGACGTCCACCTCGACGCTTTCTTCGCCGAAGTGCAGCGACTCTATCCCCGCCTCACGTGGGAAATAGAAGGTATGGAGGGCGTCGTAGTCAATACAGATCCCGTGCTCTTGCAACAGGTGGTGGTGAACTTGGTGAAGAACGCCGTGGAGGCGGGAGCGACGAAAGTAAAGGCAGACCCACCCCCCGCCCTTTTCATTTCTAACAACGGCTCTCCCATCCCTGCCACCGACCGCGACAGCATCTTCCTGCCTTTCTTCACCACCAAATCCTCCGGCACCGGCATCGGTCTCGCCCTCTCCCGACAGATCATGGTGCGGCAAGGCGGCAACCTGGAACTCATGGAGCAGCCCGAGACGGGCTACACGGTGACCTTCAAGCTGACGCTTTCATGATTGTTTTATAACCCACTCCCGCCACATTTAAATACTCCTTCAACATTGTTATATAACTCTGGGCGGCTGTCCTCACGGATGGTCGCCCAGTACTTCATCAAAGCATGATGAAGCAGGTAATTATGTTTAATAAAGGTTACAGCAGCGTCTTCTCAACGACCATGCCATCCAGCAGGTTGATGGTGCGGGTGGCGAAGGAGGCATCGTGCTGCGAGTGGGTGACCATGACGACGGTGGTGCCCTCGGCATTCAGCTGGGTGAGCAGGTCCATCACCTCCTTGCCGTTCTTCGAATCGAGGTTACCTGTGGGCTCGTCAGCGAGGACCAGCTTGGGACGGACCACTACGGCACGGGCGATGGCCACGCGTTGCTGCTGACCGCCGGAGAGCTGCTGCGGATAGTGACTGGCACGGTGGCTGATGGCCATGCGGCGCATGATTTCCGTGACGCGCTCCTTGCGTTCGGCAGCAGGCACGCCGAGGTACTTTAGCGGCAGCTCGATGTTCTGCTCCACGGTGAGTTCGTCGATGAGGTTGAACGACTGAAAGACGAAACCGATCTGTCCGCGGCGCGTCAGCGTGCGCTGGCGTTCCTTCAACTTGCCGACCTCGACATTGTCCAGCCAGTACTCGCCCTCCGTGGGGTTGTCCAGCAGACCTAAGATGTTCAGCAGCGTCGATTTGCCGCAGCCCGAAGGACCCATGATGGCGACGAACTCGCCGTCCTTCACTTCCATGTTGATGCCCCCGAGGGCAGTGGTCTCCACCACGTCTGTGCGGAAGACCTTCTTGATGTTCTTAAGTTTAATCATAATAGTAGAAGACCCTCCCCCTGCCCCTCCCTTAGGGAGGGGAGTAGAATGTATTCGAGCGGCAGAGGCAATAGGGTCATTGTTTATGGGGTTAAAGATTATTGTTTATGGATTACAATTCTTGAAAGGTGACCACTCTCCCCCTTGAGGGGGAGCGGGGAGGGGGTCTTTGAGGGGGGCTTTATTCCTTCTTCAAATACTCCACCGGATTATCATTGGCCACGCGCCTTGTCTGGATGAAGACGATGGCAGCAATGATGAGGATGACAGCGAGGGCGTCGGCAGCAAATACGTACCACAGGAGCGGCACCTTGTAGGCGAACTGCTGCATCAACAGCGTGCTCAGATACCAGCCCAAGACTATGCCGAGGGCGATGGAGGGCAGGGCGATGACGGCGATGCTGCGGGCAAACAGCAACTGAACCTCACTTTCAGTAGCGCCAACTACCTTGCGGATTGCCAACTCGCGGGAGCGGCGCTGCACCTCGTCGCGGACATATCCGATGAGTCCGATGAGGGTGATGAGCAGCGAGGCAAGGCAACCTATCATGACGAGGTCGCGCGTGCGCTGCGTCTCCTGATACTGGTCGGCCATCTCGTTGGAATAGAGTTTCACGTTCAGTTCGGCATCCGGATAGAGGTGGTCGCAGAGTTGCTGTACGGTCGCGAGGTTTTCGGGCGTGATGCGTTGAAGCTTCAGCATGATATAGTGCGTGAAGACGTTTCCGTTGACCACCATGATGGGGCGCTCCTCGCGAGATACCAGCGAACCCATCTTGAAGTCCTTTACGATGCCTACGACGGTCAAGGGGTACTGATTCCCTAACGAAGAGTTTACGAATTGCTGGCCTACGACGTCGTCTATGCCCGCCACTTCTTTCATCTTCTGCGCGAAATGCTCATCCACCAGCATCTCCGGTTGCCAGCCTTTATGGTTCACTCGTTCGAAGTCACGACCTCGTACAATCTGAAGCCCCATCGTTTCCACCAATCCGCCCTCGGCAAAGAACATGTTGGCACAGTTGAACAGCTCCTGCGGGTTGCCTGGCACGAGTACGTTGTCGCCACTCTGCCGCTCGCAGAAGAGCGAGTAGGCTGCAGCGGTTTTCTCGACACAGGGCAGGTTCTCGATCTCGCGAGCCAGCGAATAGATGGAGTCGCCGTGGAGGGCTGACACATTGACGTAGGCCACCTCGTCATATTGATAGCCCATATCCGTGTTGAGCATATAGTGGTACTGCCGATAGATGGTGGTGAGCACGCAGAGCAGCATCGTCGTGAGTACAAACTGAAAGGCCAGCAGCGACAGCTTCCACATGCGCTTGCTCTCGCTGTAGAGGCGGTAGGCGTAGGCCAGCGGGATGCGCGAAAGGATGAAGCCTGGCAAGATGCCGCAGCTGAGCAGCACGATGAGGCAGACCGCGAGTAGCACCGTAAAGGTCTGCCGTGAAAAGAGCGTCGTGACACTAACGCCCAACAGGTCGCTCGTCAGGTCCTGACCGACATAGAGCAGCAAAGACATCAGGGCAAGGGCCGCCAGCAGATGCAGGGCCGCTTCGCCGATAGAGCCGAGGAAGAACTCCCGATGGGGAGCGCCGAGCACCTTACGTACGGCCACTTGACGGGCACGCCCCACCAGCGAACTTATGACGACGAGGATATAGTTCATCACCGCCGTGAAGAGCATCACCAGCGCCACCACGGCGAGGATGATGCAGGTGGTGCGCACCGTGGTGTCCTTCATGCGGCTGCCTTCAACACTTACCAGTACGTAGCCGGCATCCGTGTAGCCGGATTGCTTGAGGTCTTCCCACGGAAGAATGCGCTGCAGCAGCTGCTTCACCTCGCTGCGCACCTTCTCCATGTCGGCATCGGAACGCAGGCGTACATACGAATGGTAGCGGTCGTTGCCAATGAGGTTCTCTGTGCCGTCCCAAGCGTAGGTGCCGACAGAGGGCATCGACATCAAGATGTCGAAACGCGCAAAGGTGGAGTTCTCGGGATAGTCCTCATAGATGCCGCAGATGGTCATCGGTTTCTGTGGGGCCGAGGCAAAACAGAACGTCTGACCAACCACCTCGCCGCCCATCTTCTCGCTCAGCCTACGGCTGATCATGCATTGTCCGGCTGTTGAGAGTATCTGTTTGGCTTCGCCCACCAGCGTACTTGTGACGAAGATGTCGAAGAAGCAGGAATCGGCAAACACCGCTTGTTCAAAGTAGTGCCGACTGCCGTCCTCCAGCGTCAGTTTCTCTTCACCAAACTGTGCGGTATAGCGTGTGGCCGTCACCACCTCGGGAATCTCCTCTGCCAGCACAGGTGCGATGCCGCCCGACGTGCAACCGTGCTGCTCCAACTCTTCGCCTGCACGCTGCATCGTCTCTTGCAGTTCATACACATGCTCCTTGTCCACGATGCAGCGGTCGTAGTTGCGTTCCAGTTGCACCTTGGCTAGCAACACCAGTCCCACGGTCAGTCCTACCGTCAGCGATGTGATTTTGATGAAGGCCCCTTGGCCTTTGGCAAATGGATTCATTTTATGAGTGAAAAATGAAAAGTGAAAAGTGAAAAATATGAGTTACTATTGAGGGTGGTTCTTTATTCCGTCTTGATGCTATTCACCGGATTCTCCGTTGCAGCGCGCCAGCCTTGGATGCAGACGGTGGCGAGTGTGATGAATGAGACGGCTGCGAGGGCAAGGGGGAAGAGCCACCAGTAGATGGGCGTGCGCTCGGTGAAGCTTTGCAGCCACTCGTGACCGAGGTACCAGCCAATGGGAGCAGCGATGAGGAAGCTGAGGAGGAGCAGGATGGCATAGCGGCGGGAGAGAAGCAAGAGGATGGCTTCCTCGGTGGAGCCGAAGACCTTGCGGATGCCGATTTCCTTGCGGCGGTACTCGGTCTCGAAGAGCGTGAGGCAGAAGACACCGATGAGGGTGATGATAAGGCAGATGACGCTGAAGAGCAGCACCTGATGGATGAAGCGGAACTCCTCTTGATAGAGGTTCTCGAGTTGTTGGTCGAGGAAGCGAACTCCGACTTCGCTACCGTCACCCATCTCGCGCAGTTTGTCTTCGATTTGGTGCCGCAGTTCCACCTTATTACTATTACGTGCGAGGCGGACGTTGAGGATCTCGAGTCGGTCGCCCCAGTCTTTGTAGCGTTCACCAAGGATGACAAAGGCCACGGGGTCGGCGGCGCGGTCCTGATGTACGCTGCCATAGCGCATGTTCTCGCAGACACCCACGACTGGCAGATCACCGTTCGTCAGTTCCTTGTCCATCTCCACCCAGCTCCAACGTTCGCGGGCGGCACGGTTGATGATGTAGCAGTCGCTGTCGTGCTCGTTGAAGTCACGGCCTTCGATGATCTTGATGCCCATCGTGCGCAGGTAGCGCCAATCGACCGGGAAGCAGGTGAAGGAAACGGCCTTGTCGCCGTTGCCGCGGCCCCAGCCCATGTACTTGGGTTGCGAACCCAACACTACGTAGGAGTAGGCCACGTCCTCTACACCGCCCATTTGCAGCAGCTCTGCCCGCACAGCATCCTTCTTGCCTTTCAGTTCGCCGGGTAGCCGGCTGTAGAGGAGTTCGTCCTTGTCGAAGCCGTAGTCGGAGTGGTAGATAAAATGGCTCTGGAGATAGAGTATGCCGATGTAGATAACGAGGATGAGACTGATAAAGACCTGTAGGGCAACGAGGGTTGTGCGCAGCTGGCGGCCCTTGGGCGTTAGGCCGAAGGAGCCTTTCAGCGCCAAGGCGGGTTGGAACGAAGTGACGAAGAAGGCGGGATAGGTGCCTGCGATGATGCCGATGAGGACCGCTATGACGGCAGTCCATTCCACCAGCGGCAGATGATTAACAAAGGAGATGTCGCTGGAAAAGAGCTCGGCGATGGCGGGCCATTGTGAGAGCAGATAGATAACTCCTAAACTAAGGATGAAGGCAAAGAGAGCGGTGGCCACAGTCTCGGCAATAAGGCTCAGTCGCAACGTGCTGGCTTGCTCGCCAAGGACACGCCGCGTGTTCACACCCCGCACCCGCATTGGGCTCTCGGCCAACGTGAAGTTGAGGAAGTTGATGGCGGCCACGAGCAAGATTACCACGCACGCCCATATAAGAATAAGGTGTACGGTGCGGTTGCCCGTGTCGCTGGGATCAACGCCGGAGAAATAGGTCTCCGTGAGCGGCGTGACGCGGAAGTCCAGCTTGCCGAAGTAGTCTTCAATCTGCTGATCCCACTCGGCACGTTCTTCAGCATTGAGTTTGTCGTATTCATCGGCTTGTTCAGCCATGACAACCTTACGGAAGGTGGCCTTCACCCGCTCCTTGAACTCGGCGCGGAAAGCATCGGCATCCACGGCGGCGTGAAGGCGTAGGTAGCCATTGTAGCTCCATTCACTGTAGTCGCGACTTCCGTCCTCGCCCATGGAGCTATAGATGGCGTTCATCAGAAAGCAGTTCTCGGGGAAGTCGCGATAGACACCCATCACGCGAACGCTGTCTTCTCCCGTCCAGAGGTAACGTCCCGCAGCCATCGTGGTGTCGAAGAAACGTTCTGCCAGCGAAGCCGGGATGATGACGCCCTCGGTGGGATTGTCCCACGTCAGCTTGCCGTCCAAGCACTCGGCATCGAAGGGCAGCAGCGACGATTCGCCGTGAATCTTTGCTGCCGTACACTCCACCGGTGTCTCGCCCTGATAGACCTCTTGCATCCATCCCCACCTGGGCACGATGGTGCCCGCTTCTACTTCAGGCAGTTGCATCATCATTTCCAGCACGGGGCGGTTGCAGTCCACACCCCAGGGTGCATCGAGGTTCATCTTCGCCTCTACGCGGAAGAGGCGTTCGGCATCGGGGATGCCACGATTATAGCCAGCGTTGTACAGCACCTGCGTCATGAACAAGTAGAAGGCGGCGAAGGCTACGGTCAAGCCAAGGAGGTTCAGCGCGGTGGCGGTCTTGAAGCGGCGCGCCAGGTAATAGAGAGAAGTCATATCAAGTGAAAAGTGAAAGAGTGAAAAGTGAAAGAGTGAAAAGTGAAAAATATAAGTTACTTCGGGGGAGAGTCTTGTTCAGCTTGAAAGCTGCGCGCCAGCCTTCGCCCCTCCCTGACGGGTGGCTACGAGGGAAAGACTGAGTGTCTTTCCCGAAGTAGCCTTCTCAGTGCTCGACGAATGCGAGACGGTTTATCCAGGTCGAAGCGGTCGGCGCTAAGCACGTGAGGGCAAAGCAGGGGGTGGGTCTTTACTCCGTCTTGATGCTATTCACCGGATTCTCTGTGGCAGCCCGCCAGCCTTGGATGCAGACGGTGGCGAGGGTGATGGCAGAGACGGCGGCGAGGGCGAGGGGGAAGAGCCACCAGTAGATGGGCGTCCGCTCGGCAAAGCTTTGGAGCCATTCGTGGCCGAGGTACCAGGCGAGGGGAGCGGCGATGGCGAAAGCGATGAGGATAAGAGCGACGTAGCGGCGACCGAGCAACAGCAGGATGGCTTCCTCGGTGGAGCCGAAGACCTTGCGGATGCCGATTTCCTTGCGGCGATACTCGGTCTCGAAGAGCGTCAGGCAGAAGACACCGATGAGGGTGATGATGAGGCAGATGACGCTGAAGAGCAGCACTTGACGGATGAAGCGCAGTTCCTCCTGATAGGTGATTTCCAAGTCCTGGTCGATGAAGCGCACTTCGGGCTGTTCCTCAAGGCCAAGTCCTGTCAGGCTCTCAGTAACCATGCGGCGCAGTTGCACCTTATCCGAGCCTGGGGTGGTACGAATAAACATATAATTATAGGCCCCGTAATCCTGATCCTTCTCGTCATAGGCGACGAAGGCCATTGGTTTCTGCGTGCGGTCGGCACGGGCGGTGCTGAAACGAAGGTCGGCGCACACACCTACGACATTGCCCATGTCGGTGAGCAGCGGCTTGTCCATCTCCACCCAGTCCCAGGCGCGGCGACCCGCTTCGTTGATGATAAATACTTCGTGGTCATGCTGGTTGAAGTCGCGGCCCTCGACGATGCGGACGCCCATCGTGCGCAGGAACTGCCACGAAACGGGGAAGACTGCCATGGTCTCTATCTGGTAATCATCGTCGCCGCGGCCCCAGCTCATGAAGGCGTTGCCTACGCCGAGGAGGAACTGCGAGTAGGCCACGTCCTCCACGCCCGACAACCTGAGCAGCTCGCTCTGCGCGGCATCTTTCTTCGCCCGAAGCTCATCGTTCAGCCTCACGTAGAGCACTTCGTCCTTGTCGAAGCCGTAATCGGAGGTGAAGAGGTAGTGGCTTTGCAGGTAGAGGATGGCGATATAAACGACCATGATGCAGGAGATGAAGAGTTGCAAGGCAATGAGTGCGGTGCGCAGCTGGCGGCCACGGGGCGTGAGGCCAGCGCTTCCTTTCAGTGCCAAGGCGGGCTGGAACGAAGTGACGTAGAAAGCGGGATAGATGCCAGCGACGATGCCAACACCCATGGCCAGCAGGGCCGTCCACGCGAGCAGCGGGAGGTGGTTGCCGAGGCTGATGTTGCCTACCGTGAGCTCGCCGATCAGCGGCGATTGTGTCAGCAGATAGGCGGCACCGACGGCGAGTACGTAGGCGGCGAGTGCCGTCGCCACCGTCTCGGCGATGAGCGCGGCTCGGATGCTGCCCAGCGTGCTGCCGAGGACGCGTCGCGTGTTCACGCCCTTGACGCGCATCGGAGCCTCGGCCAGGGTGAAGTTCAGGAAGTTGATGGCAGCGACGATGAGCAGCAGCACGCAGGCTACGATGAGCACGCCATCGACCAAGCGGTTGCCCTTGTCCACGCGGCCATCCACGCCGGAAAAATAGGTCTCCGTCGCGGGTGTGAGGCGGAACTGCATGGCGCCGTAGGAGTCGCTGATTTTGTCCCAACTGTCCGCTCCCCACTGTGCGAGGACAGCATCGCGGAGCTTGCTGAAGTACGCCTTGCGAAACGCATCAAGCACGGCGGCCGTGTCGGCCTCAGCAGCCAGACGGACGTAGCAGTCGAAGTTATAGTTGTTGAATGCACCCAAGTCCCTGTCGCCGAAGTTCTCCACCACGGCGTTCTTGAAGCCGCAAGCCTCAGGGAAGTCGGCATAGACGCCGCGCACCGTGATGCTGTCCTGCCCGTCCCATAGGGCGCGGCCTGCCACCTGCGTCTCATTATTAAAATAGGTACGCGCGATGGACTCGGCAATGAGCACGCCACCCGTGTCGCCCTCGTCCCAATCCAGACGGCCGTCGAGACAGCGTGGCTGCAGGGTGGTGAGGCCGTGACTGTCGGTGGTGATGAAGTCGAAGTGGAACTCCGAATCGCCGTGCAAATAGCGGCGCTCATACCACCCCGACTGTGCCAGCATCACGCTCTCCACTTGTGGCACGGCGGCCAGCTCTTCACTTGCGAAACGCGAGCAATTGCTGCTCCAACGGCCTTCGTTGTCCCCCCATAAAGAGGTAAGCTCAAAGCGGTACAGCCGGTCGGCACCAGTAAGCTCGCTGTTGAAGCTGTGGTTGTACAGCACCTGCGTCATGAACAGGTAGAAGGCCGCGAAGGCTACCGCGAGGCCGATGAAGTTCAGGGCGGTGGCCGTCTTGAAGCGGCGGGCGAAGTAGAAAAGGGAGGTCATATTAAGTGAAAGAGTGAAAGAGTGAAAAATGAAAAATGAAAAGTGAAAGAGTGAAACGTGAAAAATGTTTTTTACTTTATCTGATTTCCAATCGCTCGTTGTCGCCAAAGGCTTCGTAACCGCTGGTAATGACGCGTTCGCCGGGTTCCAGCCCCTCGGTGACTTCGTAGTATTGCGGATTCTGGCGACCGATGCAGATGGTGCGACGGAAGGCGGTGCGCCCGTCCTTGCTGAGGACGTAGATCCATGTGCCTCCCGTCTTCTGGAAGAAGGCGCCGCGGGGGATGAGCACTGCCTGCTCGGGCTGACCCAGTTCGAGGTTGAGATAATAGGTCTGCCCGCTGCGGATATTCGCTGGCCGTTCGCCTCGGAAGATGAAGTCGGTGCGGAACTTACCTTCGCGCACCTCAGGATAGACCTTACGCACTGTCAATGAGAAGTTAGCGTCGCCACGAACAAAGTTAGCAGAGAGCCCTGCTCGTACTCGGTCTATGTAATGCTCATCGACTTGGGCTTCAATTTTATAATCGCTGAGGTCGTTGACTTGCCCTATCTTCTGTCCGGAGGTGACGCTCTGCCCAAGTTCCACATCCAAGAGTCCCAGTTCGCCGTCGATAGGCGCGCGTACCTCTAATTTATTCTTGCGCTCGCGCACGAGGACCACATTCGTTCGCATATTCGCCAAATTGTCCTCCATCTGGTCCATCTGCACGCTGCGGTAGATACTGTCCTGCTGCAGGCGTTGCGTGATTAGCCCCTGTTTGCGCTGTGCCAGATGATAGTCCTCTTCGGCTTGCAGGTAGTTCTCGCGGCTGATGAGACGCTCGTTGTAGAGTCGCTCGTTCTGGCGATAGGTGCGCAGCTTGCGCTCAGTGTCCATGGCGAGTTGTGCCTGTTCGAGCTGGTTGTTGAGACGGTCCTGCTGCATGGCTACTTGCGTGTTACGTAGCAGGTTCTGTTTCTCGGCAAGCTCGGCCTCGGCGTTGAGGATTTGTAGGTCAAGATTCGAATTGCGTAGGCGGATGATGACATCACCCTTGCGAACCATGGTTCCCTCCTCGGCTACGCGTTCCGTGACGATGCCGCCCTCCTCGGGCGAAAGCTGTACCACTTGTATGGGCACCACCTGTCCGCTCAGTCGTACATAGTCCTTGAACTCTGCCTGCCTGACATCTGCTATGGTAAGGTCGGAGGCTGCGACACGAAGGGTTGAGGCGTGGTTGCCAAACAGCAGCCAGCCTGCAATCATCAAGAGCAGTGCAGCTGCAGCAGCCCAAGGCCAGTGTTTCCTGATTCGCGCTATACCACGCGGTTGTTCGATGAGTTTATCCATTGCTATGCTATGGTTGGTTAAGCGCTGCAAAGGTACGGCATATCCCCTTGTCAGCCAAATGTTCTACTCACAACCTATTTCCTTTCCAACGAAAACGTCTAATAATTTTACACATTATCCCTCACGGGGATTTCAGCATCACTCATAAAATACAGGAGAATGCTTTGATGGCAACGATTTTTTTGTACGTTTTGTATATGCTTCAAGAATTTATCCGTATCTTTGCCGTCGAATCTTGAGGTGTACGATGACGCACTTCGGAAGAGAAGATCAAACTCATCATAATTAAATACAATGAAAGCATTACAGATTACTATATTGCTGGCCGTCATAGTTACCTTGCTGACAATACCAGCACAGGCCAAGGATAAGACCATCCTCCGCCCTGCTTTCAAGTCTTTAATAACATACGACCTCCTGCCCGTTAAGGTGGAGCTGACCAAGAAAGCTACCATCGTTCATTTCTACATCAACTGCGCAAAAAACAGGGATTGGAGTATGGACGGTGCGCAGCTGAAGGCCGACGGACAGACGTTCGCCTGCCGGCAGGCGCGCATCATCACGCACGACGGCTCTGAGGTGCTGGTCGACGAGCCATTGGAGTTCGGCAAAAGGATTGAGAGGGACGCGCGCAAGGACTCCGTCATCCTCTGCTTCGACCCGTTGCCCAAGAGTGCCAAGACCTTTGATTATATAGAGTCTGATCAAGGTAACTCTTGGAAAATCTTCGGCATCCGTCTCGACAATAAGCTCTATCCCTCGCAACTGCCTCCCTATCAGCCACGGGAAGACGACGGGAAACCCCTGGAACCGATAGCCCTGAAGTACGGCGATGCAACAGCCACCATTACCATGCATGGCGACAGCATCAAGGGTTTTGGCTGGTTCGGAGATGTAAGCCGCGACTTTATAACAAACGAGGATAAGGTGGAAACAACGAAGACAGACACTACGCTTCGCTTTGTCCAACCCGCATATTCAACAGTACTCCCCCGGTTCACTGGCGCAAAGATAGAGCCCAATGCCCCTAGTGGTCAGTTCCCTATGTACCTGATTCCGGGCGAGACACTGACGCTCGACATCGACCGCACGGCCATTCTGGCCAGGCAGTATGATTTTGCAGCCGGAAAGCCCAGCGGTCGTGGTTACCGCGTTGGCGGAACGATTGGCGACCTGAACCAAGTCCTGCTGGAGCATCTTGACCAATACTTCTTCACGCTCCCCGCGATGCCGCGCTATGACGAAGCGAAGGACTTCCCCGAGTGGCGCGAGAAGCTATGGCAGAACCTCGATACCCTGCGGCAGGGAGTGCTTCTGCGCTCAGACTACACTCGCAGGCAGAAGGGCTTCTTCGCGCTGATGACAGATTTGACGTATATGCGTGCCGTTTTAGAATACTATGATGTCCTTAAGTGGAGGTTCCAACTGACAAATCCCGACAGCACCTTGGCGCACCTGACGAAGACCTATATCCTTGTAGACCCCCATGCCCGGGAGTTACAGTTCGGTCGCGACGGACGCAGTTTTTACTTCCCTCTCGAACCGGAATTATTGCCTTATTGGGAGGCCAATGGATTGGATCATGGTGAGGTGTATGAGATGACCAAAAACTTCGCCAAAGCAAAGGCCCTCGGAGAGAAGATGAAGAACATTGAAGTGCAGACCGACAGCGCCATTCAGTCCGTACATCCTTATTTCCAGCCCGTGCTTCGTGCTTTCAACGACAGTACGCGTGTCCTTGCGGAGCGGCTGCAGCGGGAGGCCAAGGATCGCATCATGACGGCTCCCGAGGTGCCTGCCGATCAGCTCCTACAAGCCATTGCAAAGCAGTATCCCGGTAAGGTCATTTTCTTCGACCTCTGGGCCACGTGGTGCGGTCCCTGCAAGAAAGGTATCGAGGCGATGGAACCTCTGAAGGAACAGATGAAGGACAAGGACGTAGTCTTCGTCTATCTCACTGACGGGTCCAGCCCTGTCGGAGCATGGAAGAACTATGTCCTCAAGATTCCCGGCCGGCACTACCGCATTGGCTCCCTGAGCGAGCTCCCCGCCATCACCGGCATCCCCCAGTATTATCTCTACGACCGCCAAGGCCAGCGCGTCTGGGAACAAACCGGTTTCGGAGATGAAACGCTGCAGGTCATTGAAACGGAGATAGGAAAAGCTTTGCAATAAGATAAAAAGAGTTAGGTTCCCGCGCGTAAAAGGAAAAATATTCCTACCTTTGCAGGAGAAATCCCACAGGTTTCACCATCACCCCTTTGAGAGTTAATTGAGAAGAGAACGTTTATTTAAGCTTCAAGATATAATGAAAGCATTACAGATTTCTGATATTCACAATTTGGAGGTCATTGACCTTCCTATGCCGGAGCCCGCTGCCGACGAGGTGCTTTTACGCATCAGCTATGTCGGCTTCTGCGGTTCCGACCTCAACACGTACCGCGGCCGCAATGCACTGGCTCTGAAGCCAGTCATCCCAGGTCATGAGATTAGTGCCATCGTAGAAAGGGTAGGCGAGGGCGTACCTGCTGATTTGCAGGCAGGACAGCTTGTCACCGTTGATCCTTACACCGCTTGCGGCAACTGCCCCAGTTGTCGCCGTCGTCGGTTTAATGCGTGCCAGCACAACGAGACTCTTGGCGTGCAGCGCCACGGTGCCATGCGCGAATACATTTGTGTGCCTTGGCAGAAGGTTATTCCTGCAGAAGGACTTGCGCCGCAGGACATCGCGCTGATTGAGCCTATGAGTGTGGGCTTCCATGCTGTTGATCGCGGTCAGGTGACCGATGCCGACACGGTGCTGGTTATCGGCTGCGGCATGATTGGCGTGGGTGCTATCGTTCGGGCCAGCCTGCGCGGCGCTACGGTCATCGCCATGGACCTTGACGACGAGAAACTGGCGTTGGCGCGTGAACTCGGTGCTACAGCCACCGTCAACAGCGGCACAGAGGATGTACATGCTTGCCTGCAGGAACTGACGAATGGTGCGGGCCCCGACGTGGTCATCGAGGCTGTGGGTGCAACACCTACTTATAATTGTGCCGTCAACGAAGTGGCCTTCACAGGTCGTATCGTCTGCATCGGCTATGCTCCCGGCGATGTGCCTCTGCCCACCCGTTTCTTCGTGCAGAAGGAATTGGACATCCGCGGTTCGCGCAACGCCCTGCCCGATGACTTCCGTGCCGTAATCCGTTACTTGCGTCGTGGCACCTGTCCCACCGCTCGCCTTATATCGGGCATTGTTAAGCCTGAAGAGGCCGCACAGGCTATGGCCGCATGGGATGCCGCTCCAGGCAAAGTGTTCCGCATTTTAGTGAATTTTTAATTGTCGTAATAACGAAATAATGTGATAACGTGATAACGTGATAACGAAATAACGTTATAACGGGATTACGTGATAACGAAACAACGAATCAACGAAACAACGAAATAACGAAAGATTATGCAAGAACTCAACAGCACAACCGCTCCCAAGACCATCCGCCCCGAGCGCATCATACAGTTTGGCGAAGGCAACTTCCTCCGCGCTTTTATAGATTGGATTGTTTGGCAGATGGATAAGAAAACAGATTTCGATGCCTCTGTCGTTATCGTCCAACCCATCGCCCAAGGTATGGCCGAGCGTCTGCAGGCACAGGACTGCCTATATCACGTGAACCTGCAAGGGCTCATCGACGGTCAGGCCGTCAACTCGCTTGAGATGATCGACAGCGTCAGCCGCACCGTGAATCCGTATGCCGACCATGCAGCGTTCCTGGCATTAGCTTCGCTGCCCGACGTGCGTTTTGTCATCTCAAACACCACCGAGGCTGGCATCGCTTTCGACCCTGCTTGTCGCTTGAACGACGCTCCGCCTTCCTCGTATCCTGGCAAGCTTACTCAGCTGCTCTATCACCGCTTCCGTGCCTTCAATGGTGACCCCGCCAAAGGACTTATCATCATGCCTTGCGAGCTCATCTTCCAAAACGGCCA
This sequence comes from Bacteroidaceae bacterium, assembly GCA_016286165.1. GTDB lineage: Bacteria > Bacteroidota > Bacteroidia > Bacteroidales > Bacteroidaceae > Physcousia. The sequence goes on from JAEESE010000011.1 coordinate 82,833, forward strand.
TCACCTCGTGGATTGTATTCGCAAGTACATCGAGCTTTGGAAGGAAGACTTGGGCGCTGACTTCGAGGCGTTCCGCCAATGGTTTGAGCAGTCGTGTTATGTCTGTGCAACGCTTGTGGACCGCATCGTCCCCGGCTTCCCGCGCAAGGATATCGACGCTATCCAGCAGAAAGTGGGTTATGCTGATCAGATGGTCGTTCAGGCTGAGGCTTTCCACCTCTGGGTTATCGAGACGGCTCCCAACCTGCCTATCGAGCAGTTGGCACAGGAGTTCCCTGCCGATAAGGCCGGTTTGCACGTCATCTTCACCCACGACGAGTCGCCCTACCACGAGCGTAAGGTGACGCTCTTGAACGGTCCGCACACCGTACTCTCGCCTGTCGCCTTCCTCGCCGGTCTGAACATCGTGCGTGATGCCTGCCAGCATGAAGTGATCGGTCCCTTCGTGCGCCGTGTGATGTACGAGGAGCTGTTGCCGACCTTGAACCTCCCCGAGGATGAGTTGCGCCGCTTCGCCGACGATGTGATGGAGCGCTTCTGCAACCCCTTCGTCGATCACCAACTCACGAGCATCATGCTCAACTCGTTCCCGAAGTTCCAGACGCGTGACCTGCCCGGTCTGAAGACCTATCTTGAACGCAAGGGTACATTGCCAAAGGGCATTGTCCTCGGCCTTGCCGCCATCTGCGTCTATTATCGTGGAGGCGAACGACCTGACGGCACGGCCATTCAACCTAACGATGACCCGCGTATCATGCAGCTGCTTGCAGAGCTGTGGCAGACGGGCGACACCCGCAAAGTGGCCGAGGGCGTTCTCGCTGCCAAGGACCTCATCTGGCACGAGCACGGCGACCTCAATACCATCCCCGGCCTCACCGACATCCTCACGCAGAGCATCGACAGCATCCTGGAGTGTGGAATGATGGAGACCGTTAGGCGGTTGATGGCTTAGTCAGGCTCCTCATCACAAACTAAAGAACCATTCAAACATCATGAGATATTTAAAGTTTATTGTGCTCGGGGTTGTGCTGTCGTGCAGCCTGCCGCTGTTTGCTAAAGTGGCCTATCAGAGTGCCAACGTCCGTTTCACCCTCATTGACGAGGGTACGGTGCGTTTGGAGTATGCCCCCGATGGGAAGTTTGTGGATAATAAGAGCTTTATGGCCGTTATCCGCGAGTACCCTGACGTTCCATACACCATTAAGGACAACAGCAAGCAGGTGGTGATCACAACAGCAAAACTGAAACTGGTGTACAAGAAAGGTACAGGTCCTCTTAGTGCCGACAACTTGACTATCAGCAGCACGAAGGCGATTTCCACCCCGTTTGTGTGGAAGCCCGGGACTCCGCAAAAGGGAAACCTGAAAGGAACCTATCGCACCTTGGACGGCTACGACGGAGCAGAATATCAGTATGCAAACCCCAAACATGATATGCCCATCGAGGACGGCATCCTTGCTACCGACGGCTGGACGTTTATTGACGACAGCAAGCGTTTGCTTTTCGATGGCGACAAGGATTGGGAATGGGTCACAGAGCGCAAGAGTGCAGAAGGGGCACAAGACTGGTATTTCATGGCTTATGGTCACGACTACAAGAGCGCACTGCTCTCCTATACCAAATTCGCAGGCAAGGTTCCCCTTCCCCCGCGCTATGCCTTCGGTTACTGGTGGAGCCGCTATTGGAGCTACAGCGACCAGGATTTCCGCAACCTCATAGCCGGCTTCCGACAGCTGGACCTGCCGCTTGACGTGCTCGTCATAGATATGGACTGGCATCCCATCAGTCCCGAGGTTGGCGGCGGATGGACGGGCTGGGACTGGAACGAACGTCTGTTTCCGGACTACAAGAAGTTCCTTAAATATCTCGACGAACAAGGTGTGAAGGCCACTATGAACCTTCATCCAGCCGATGGCGTGCGTCCTTATGAGAAGAAATATAAGGAATTCATGCAGCGCTTAGGCAAGGACGATGGCAAGACCTACGAGTGGCTGGGCTCTGACAAGCGTTACGTGAAAGCCCTTTTCGACACATATCTTCATCCTTATATGGACGAAGGTGTTGACTTCTGGTGGCTCGATTGGCAGCAGTGGGAAAAAGACCGTGCCATAAAGAGTCTGGATAATGTGTTCTGGTGCAATTACATCTGGTTTTCGGACATGGAACACAACGGCCAGAAGCGTCCTATGCTCTATCATCGTTGGGGCGGACTGGGCAACCACCGTTACCAAATCGGCTTCTCGGGCGATTCCTACATCACTTGGAAGAGCCTGAAGTTCCTGCCCTATTTCAATGCCACCGCTTCCAACGTGCTCTATGGCTACTGGAGCCACGACATAGGCGGGCACCAGAGTCTGAAGCACGGCACACCTGTTGAGCCGCAACTCTATACCCGTGCCATGCAGATGGGACAGTACTTGCCCATTATACGTTCGCATAGCACTAAGGATCCCAGCCTTAACAAGGAGCCTTGGGCCTTTGATCAGACAACGCAGCAAAGGCTTGTCAACGTCATCAACGGCCGTTACGCGCTTGTACCTTATATCTATACCATGGCACGCAGGACCTACGAAACGGGTATCTCGCTATGCCGCCCCCTCTACTACGACAGTCCCGAGGCCAAGGAGGCTTACGAATACAACGAGGAATATATGTTTGGCGACAATATGCTCATAGCCCCCATCACCGATGAGGTGGATAAAGAGAGTGGTTATGCTACTGTTAAGCTATGGCTCCCTGCCGGTGAATGGTTGGAATATGAGACCGGTGAGATGCTTCACGGCGGCAAAACATACGAGCGCAGTTTCACGATGGACGAATATCCGGTTTATGTTAAAGCTGGCAGTATCCTGCCTTATTATGGAAAACTGAAGAACCTCTCAGGCACGGAACAGGCTGTTACGGTCCGTGTCTTCCCCGGTCAGGACAAGGGCGAGTTCCAACTCTATGAAGACAATGGTGAGGATAAGAACTATGTTACGGAATATGCCGTCACACCGCTTTCGTACGTTCGTCAGGATGGCAAACTGAAAGTGACGATAGGTGCACGCACGGGACAATACAAGGATATGCCGGCTCAACGGCGGTACTCCGTGGCGCTCCCTTGTCAGAAGGCTCCCCTGAGTGTGACGTCGCAAGGCAAGCAGCTGCCCTTCACCTACGATGGAATGAATCTTGAAACCACCATTGACCTTGGCATGGTCAACTGCGCCACTGGTACGGACATAGAGATAGAAATGCCTCAGGAGTCAAGCCTCACAGATGGCTTAAAGGCTCAGTTCCGTCACATCCAGACCGTCGTTCACGACTTCAAGCAACACGAAGCCGGTATGGTTTATACTGAAGACTTCGGATTCTTGGAAGCCGCACCGCTGCGCCTTTCCTATCATCCCGAGAAGCAGGATGAGACGCTCAGCACTTTCCGCGAGAAATACCAGCGTATTTCCCAAGTGCTCATTGGTCAGATGGGCATCGCCGATAATTACCAGCGTGCCGTGCAGCTTCTTAACACAAAGAACGTACTCGCAGATGTTGATGCAACCGCTTTCCAAGCAAACGGCAAGACGGGTTTCAGTATCCGCTTCTTCAACAATAAAACGCTCACAGGCAATGCGGTTGCCACGGCTCATTTTGAGAAGATGGACGCTTTCTGGAGTCAGAACCCATGCGATGGCGTTACGGCCGACGGCTGGAGCCTGATAGCAGAGAGTGAGTTCACAACTCCTGAGGCTGGCGAGTTCATCTTCCACATTGCTGGCGACGACGGCTACCGTCTTTTCGTCGACGGCAAACAGCTTTGTGCTGATTGGGGCGACCACTCCGAGACATCGCGCATCGCTACTCTCAAGACAACCAAGGATCAGAAGCACTCGATTCGCATTGAATACTACGACAACGAGTACAACGGCAACTTACGCCTGAAGGTGATGACCGTTAAGTGAAATTGATTATTGACTTCAAAGACAATGATACGTACACTTTTGCTCTTGCTTACCGCGGTCCTCTGCGGTTTAGGATGGAGCAGCAGCGATGGGGCTCTGTCGGTTGCCGCGCCTCAACCGGTAAAGGATAGCATCGGGGTACCCGACGGCTATCGTCTCGTCTGGCACGATGAGTTCGAGCAGGGCACGGTACTCAACGCCGAGGACTGGACCCATGAAGTATGGGGAAAGGGATTCGTGAACAACGAATTGCAGGATTATGTCAACCACAAGACACCTGGCGGTAAGTTGGTTACCGAGGTCAAGAAAGGCCGATTGTTGATTCATTGTGTCAAGGAGAACGGAAAGATTTACTCGGGTCGCGTGTATGCCAAGGTACACGAAGGATGGCAGTACGGTTACTTTGAGGCAAGCATCAAACTGCCCAAGGGCCGTGGTACATGGCCGGCGTTCTGGATGATGCCCGTCAACTTCCGCTCTTGGCCGGCCGACGGCGAGATTGATATCATGGAGGAGGTAGGCTATCACCCCAACTATGTATCATCGAGTCTCCATGCCAATGCCCATGTTCACAGCAATGGCACACAGGTCACACACGAAATGTTGTGCGAAGGGGCCGAGAACGGCTTTCACACCTATGCCATGCTATGGACAGCACAAAATATCACCACATACGTCGATGGCCGCCTCCAACTGAGCTATGACAACCGAGGCCTGGGGCGTGATGACTGGCCTTACGACAATCCCTTCTACGTAATCTTCAATCTTGCCTGGGGCGGCAACTGGGGCGGCTCACAGGGAGTGGATGAACGTGCCTTGCCAGCCACGATGGAAGTGGAATATGTCCGTGTTTTCCAGAAGTAAATAAGACCAACATACTATGAGAGATTTTCTGCAAATACATCCCGCTGATACTGTGGCCGTGGCGCTGCAGCCGCTTTCGACGGGCTATGCTGTAGACATCAACGGCCAATGCATTACGCTGAGTTCTGATATACCCCAAGGTCATAAGTTCGCGCTTCGCGATATAGCTGAAGGCGAGGATGTCATCAAATATGGCTATCCCATTGGTCACGCCACGCGAGCCATAACTAAAGGCGAGTTGGTGGACCACCACAATTTGGCGACCAACCTTAGTGGCACGTTGGACTATAGTAGTATAAGACTGGACTCTCCCCCCGCCCTCCCTGTTAGGGAGGGAGCGGTTACCTTTGAGGGAGACAAAGCGGATGCCTTCTCAACACATTCTACTCCCTCCATGATAGGGAGAGCCGGGGGAGAGGCTACCTCCTTTCTCGGCTATCCCCGCCCAGACGGTCAAGTAGGTATCCGCAACGACATCTGGGTTATCCCTACCGTCGGTTGTGTAAATGGTATATGTAGGCAGATAGTGGAAAGAGCAGAAAAGACCCTTGCCCCGCTCCCCCGTAATGGGGAGAGCCTTGCTCCGCTCGATAGCTGCGCACCAGCTACTCCACTCCCTGACGAGAGGCGTCATGGGGTGAGTCTGCTTTATTTCCCCCACAACTACGGCTGCTCCCAGCTCGGCGACGACCATGAGAATACGCGTAAGATACTTCGCGATATGGTGCTGCACCCCAATGCAGGCGGTGTCCTGGTAGTGGGCCTTGGCTGCGAGAACAATCAGCCTCACGAGTTTGAGAAGTTGCTGGGCGATTATGACCGTCGGCGCATCCGCTTTCTCGTCTGTCAGGAAGTGGATGGTGATGAGGTGGAAGTAGGTGCAGCCATCGTCAGGGAACTCTACGAGCAGGCACAGACCTACGAGCATGTGCCGGTCCCCATCAGCAAACTGCGCGTGGGCTTGAAATGCGGAGGCTCCGACGGCTTCTCCGGCATCACGGCAAACCCCCTGCTCGGTGCTTTCACCGACTGGCTTTGTATGGAGCAAGGCGGCACAGCCATTCTCACTGAAGTGCCTGAAATGTTCGGCGCTGAAACCATTCTTATGCGTCGTGCCGTTTCAGATGACGTCTTAAAGCAGACCATAAAACTCATCAATGATTTTAAGGAATACTTCCTCAGTCATGGTCAGCCCGTAGGCGAGAACCCGTCGCCCGGTAACAAGGCCGGAGGCATTTCTACGCTTGAGGAGAAAGCGCTTGGTTGTACGCAGAAAGCGGGCACAGCCCCCGTAGTGGGAGTGCTGGAGTATGGCGAGGGAACCACTACCGATACCTCAGGCCTCTACCTCCTTTCAGCTCCAGGCAACGACCTCGTAGCCTCTACAGCCTTGGCTGCTGCAGGTTGCCAGCTCGTTCTCTTCACTACAGGTCGCGGCACACCTTTCTCAACCTTCGTGCCGACGCTTAAGGTATCCACCAACACTGACCTTGCGAGCCGTAAGCCTCAGTGGATAGACTTCGATGCCGGCGTGCTGTTGGAGGGCTCCACAATGGAGGAACTGCTGCCACGATTTATTACTTACATCATTGATGTCGCCTCTGGTCGCACACAAACTACGGCCGAGATCCACGGCAACGCTGAATTCGCAATCTTCAAGACAGGAGTCACCCTGTAGTAGTTGTTATCTGTTCACTATTCGACGATTTACGAATAACTGTCTACGTACTGTTTCTAATATTCGGCTATTTGGCAGGAAAAATCGTAAATAGTCAAGTCGTAAATAAATCGTAAATCGTAAATAGTCAAATCGTAAATTAAGAAAATGGACAAGGACGAAACGATATTCTCTAAACTCATTGCCGAGCGTCTCGGACTGCGCGAACGCCAGGTACAGGGCACACTGACGTTGTTGGACGGCGGTGCGACTATCCCTTTCATAGCTCGCTACCGCAAAGAGCGCACTGGTGCCCTCGATGAGGTGCAAATAGCTGCAATCGCCGAGCAGAACGACAAGCTCAAGGAATTGGTTAAACGCAAGGAAACCGTCGTCAATACTATCACCGAACAAGGAAAGATGACGCCCGAGCTGGAAGCTCGCATTGCCGACTGCTGGAACGCCACCGAACTTGAGGATATCTATCTTCCATATAAGCCTAAGCGTCGCACACGTGCTCAGGTGGCACGCGAGCAAGGCCTCGAGCCGTTGGCCAATCTGTTGTTGATGCAGCGTGAGTCTAACCCGGCAAAGGCCGCCGAACGCTTCGTTACGCCCGAGGTGCCGACGCCCGAGGACGCATTGCAAGGTGCACAGGACATCATCGCCGAGATGGTCAGCGAGGACGAACGTTCGCGGCAGAACATACGTGGTATCTTCCGTCGTACGGCCGTCATCACGTCCAAGGTGGTTAAAGCTAAGGCCGATACCGACGAGGCCGCCAAGTTCTCCGACTACTTCGACTGGAGTGAACAACTGCGCCGTTGCTCCAGCCATCGTTTGCTGGCTATGCGCCGAGGCGAAGCAGAGGGCGTCCTACGCGTCAACATAAGCGTTGACGATGATGAGTGCGTAGAGCGCTTGCAGCGTTATTTCGTTCATGGTCGCGGTGCCTCGTCCGAACTCGTAGCCGCAGCTGTGGCCGATGGCTACAAACGACTACTCTCGCCCTCCATCGAGAATGAGTTTGCCGCCTCCAGCAAAGAACAAGCCGATGATGAGGCCATACGTGTCTTTGCCGAGAATCTGCGGCAGCTGCTCCTCGCTGCGCCGCTCGGGCAGAAACGTGTGATGGGCATAGACCCAGGTTTCCGAACGGGGTGCAAAGTGGTGTGCCTTGACGCCCAGGGCAATCTCCTGCACCACGAAGCCATTTTCCCACATCCGCCTGTGCGTAAGCCCGCTGAGGCTGCCGATGCGCTGGCTGCGATGATAGAGCGCTACAAGATTGAGGCCATCGCCATAGGCAATGGTACTGCCAGCCGTGAAACAAAAGGTTTCGTGGAGATGGTCTGCGCCCAGCTCTCTCCTGACGATAAGGGCGCGAGGGTTGGCCTCTTCGTGGTCTCCGAGGACGGTGCCTCAGTGTATTCCGCTTCCAAGGTGGCACGTGATGAGTTCCCCGACGAGGACGTTACCGTGCGTGGCGCTGTCTCCATAGGTCGCCGACTGATGGACCCTCTGGCCGAACTTGTGAAGATTGACCCAAAGAGCATAGGCGTGGGACAGTATCAGCACGACGTAGACCAGACAAAGCTCAAGCACAGCTTGGACCAGACCGTCGAGAGTTGCGTAAACTCGGTCGGTGTGAACCTCAACACCGCCTCAGTACATCTGCTTACCTATGTCAGCGGCCTCGGCCCTGCCTTGGCAAAGAACATTGTTGACTATCGTCGCGACAACGGTGCTTTCATATCGCGTGCACAACTGAAGAAGGTGCCGCGACTGGGACCGTCGGTCTTTGAGCAGTGTGCCGGTTTCCTGCGTATCAGCGATGCAAAGAACCCGCTCGACAACAGCGCCGTGCACCCCGAACGCTATGCACTGGTTGAGCAGATGGCCAAGGATCAAGGTTGTAAAGTCATAGACTTGATTCAGCAGAAAGACCTACGCGCGCGCGTGGACATTAATAGGTATGTCAGTGCTGAAGTGGGACTCCCTACGCTTACCGATATCATGCACGAGTTAGAAAAGCCTGGCCGAGACCCGCGCGAGGCGCTTGAAGAGTTTGAGTTCGATAGTCGTGTCACTTCCATCGACGACCTTGTGCCAGGTATGGAGCTGCCCGGCATAGTGACAAACATCACCAATTTCGGCGCCTTCGTAGATATCGGTGTCCATCAGGACGGCTTAGTGCATGTCTCACAGTTGGCCGACAAATACGTCAGCCATCCCACAGACGTGGTCAAACTGCATCAGCATGTCCGTGTACGTGTCACCGAGGTCGACCGACGTCGTGGCCGCATATCGTTGTCGATGAAAGGACTTTAGTTGAGAATAACAGCTTAATATAAGGCAATTTATATTTCAGGTAGCTAACGGCTGTTGCCTCTATATAGTTTCCAAATAAAAAGGCGGAACCTGCAAGATTGTGCAAGTTCCGCCTATTGTTTATGAGCTGATTAATCTTCAGTTCTTGCAGCACAACGGCTTCAACTGCTTGAAGAAGTCGTTGCCCTTGTCGTCGACGAGGATGAAGGCGGGGAAGTCCTCCACTTCAATCTTCCAGATAGCTTCCATGCCCAATTCGGGGTATTCGACGCACTCGATGCTCTTGATGCTCGACTGCGATAGCACGGCTGCCACGCCGCCGATGGTGCCGAGATAGAAGCCGCCATGCTTCTGGCAAGCATCGGTCACCTGCTGCGAGCGGTTGCCCTTGGCAATCATCACGAGGCTGGCACCATTCTCCTGGAACTCATCCACGTAGGGATCCATGCGGTTGGCCGTGGTGGGACCCATTGAGCCGCAGGGGTAGCCTTCGGGAGTCTTGGCTGGTCCGGCATATAGCACAGGATATTTCTTAAAGTACTCGGGCATGCCTTCGCCGGCGTCGAGACGAGCCTTCAGTTTGGCGTGGGCGATGTCGCGAGCCACGATGATGGTGCCCTTGAGGTTCACACGTGTGCTGACAGGGTATTTCGTCAGCTCGGCGCGCACGGCATCGATGCCCTTCGAGAGGTCTATCTCAATGCCCTTCGTGCCTTCGCCTGGACGGCGCAGAGCCTCGGGAATAAGCTCTGTGGGGTTGCTGTCCATCACTTCGAGCCATACGCCGTCGCGGTTGATCTTAGCCTTGATATTACGGTCGGCCGAACAGCTCACGCCCATGCCGATGGGGCAGCTGGCACCATGACGCGGCAGACGGATGACGCGGATGTCGTGGGCTACATACTTGCCGCCGAACTGTGCGCCGAGCCCTATGTTGTGAGCTTCCTTCAGCAGCTTCTTCTCCAGGTCGATGTCGCGGAAGGCGCGGCCTGTCTCATCACCCGTCGTGGGCAATGAGTCATAGTACTTAATAGAGGCGAGCTTCACCGTCAGCAGGTTCTTCTCAGCCGATGTGCCGCCGATGACGAAGGCGATGTGGTAGGGCGGGCAGGCTGCCGTGCCCAGGCTCTTCATCTTCTCAACGAGGAAGGGGATCAAGGTGCCCTCGTTCTGGATGGTGGCCTTGGTCATCGGGTAGAAATAAGTCTTGTTGGCCGAGCCGCCGCCCTTGGCGACCATCACGAAGCGGTATTCTGCGCCCTCACAAGCTTCGATATCAATCTGAGCGGGCAGGTTGCAGCGCGTGTTCACCTCGTCGTACATGTTCAGGGGTGCGTTCTGCGAGTAGCGCAGGTTGTCCTGGGTGAAGGTGTTGAAGACGCCGCGGCTCAAAGCCTCTTCATCTTCGAAACCCGTCCACACCTGCTGGCCCTTCTCGCCGTGGATGATGGCGGTGCCGGTGTCCTGGCAGAAGGGGAGGATGCCCTTGGCAGCCACCTCGGCATTGCGCAGGAACTGCAGAGCCACATATTTGTCATTCTCGCTGGCCTCGGGGTCGCCCAGGATGGCAGCCACCTGCTCGTTATGCTCGCGACGCAGCATGAACTCCACGTCGTGGAAGGCCTGCTGGGCCAGCAGCGTCAGGGCTTCCTTTGAGACCTTCACGATCTCCTTGCCCTCGAATTCGGAAATGGTTACGCCCTCTTTCGTCAGTAGGCGGTACTCGGTTTTGTCTTCGCCCAGCTGGAACATCGGGGCGTACTTGAAATCAGGTGTGTTAGCCATAGTTGTTATTTCGTTTAGCGTTTATAAGTTTTTCGCCGCAAAGATAGTAATTAATTGAGAATTACATATTGAAAATCGGGAATTATTTCAGAGCAGGGCTTAAAAATGTCTTAGAAGATTAGAGATAAGATTGTTTCAAAAAAAAAAATTGTTTGAAACTGACTACAGACTACAGCCGCTACCTTAATACATATACTCTATGGGTGCCGTGGCCTGTGGCTTTGATGCCGTAAGCAGGGTTCTCCCATGATGCCTTCAGCTCGCGCTGGGCGGTGGTATAAGAGAGTCCCGTGATGCGGGCATAGTCGCTAACAGTCATGAAGGGATGGTCGCGCAGGAACTCACGGGCCACAATCATGCGGTTCTTGACCTGTGGATACTGCGACTTCTTGATGTGCACGCCTTCCTTGCCGTGAATGCGTTGGATGTCCTGCGAGTTGAAATGTGAGACCACATCATTGAAGAACTCGCTATTCTTGCGGTAATTGATGTGATGAAGTTCAAGGCTGCGGGCATTCCTCGTCCGGTCCTCAGCTTGCTGGGCATCGCCCTCAGCTTCCTCACCGTCGGCCTTCATACGAACGCCTATGCTGAACACTCCTATGTTGGGCAGTTCCACTGAATAGCCGCTACCCAACAGCTCTGCCAGCTCATCTGCCACGTCGATGAGGACTCCTGTTATGGTGGATTCTTTGAAACCGTGCCTATGCGCCACTTCCTTGATAAACTGTTTTGCATCCACGCGATGCTTTTGTTTCAGACGGTATACCGACCTCGTTTTCCCAGGCTCCAGCATATCGCGCTGTTCCAATTTGTAGTATTCAATCTGAGGCATTGTATTTAAATGGTTAAAGGTGGAGAATAGATTAGCTTTATTTGTCTTTGCAAAGATACAATAAAACGGAAAACGAAACAAATCCTGAAACATAAATCTTCAAAAAAGCTATCAACAAAAATACTATTGGTCATAATCTATAAAGCACCGTGTGACGTTTATAAAGCACCGAGTGCTTTATAGTTTTTGACCGGTCATGTCGCAGCACACGTCCTTTCTCGCAGAACTATATGTCTAAGACTTAGGAACTTTTCTTCAGGCCGTATGAGGTCGTTTGACAGGTTGTGAAAGCGTATACTTCAGGTCAAGAATCGGTATACATAAAGTCTTGATTTTCAGGGAAAAAAGTCAAAATAAAGATAACGAAAACTATTGACAAACACATTTAAATGAATTATCTTTGCAGACGAATTCTTAGCATGCAAGTGGCCACAGATTGCAAGACATTCATCTTAAACACACATTAAAAAAATAGAATAATGAAAAAAATTAGAAGTCAAGCCCTGAACATCGTTCAGGAATTCCTCGCCGCTGGCTACGATCTGCGTCGCAACCTCATCAGAGTATCTGCTGTCGCAGCTGTTGTGGTTTGATGTAGGAAACAGATGATAAACAACTGGTAAAAGCCCTCGTTTTAACGGGGGCTTTTCTTTTTATTCTCCAAAAGCAAATTATGCACTTAGCATAGCCCCGCCTTTGACGGGGCGATAGAAAAAGCCTCAGGCTGGCGCTCTTCGGTGATGAAGATGATGCCAGCCTGAGGATGTGATTATTTAAAAGATGTGGTGATTCGTTAGTGGTTATCTCACGGCTGTTTTCTTGCCATTCACGATATACACGCCGCTACGCTGAATGGAATCCACTTTCACACCACTGAGGTTGTAGTAGTTGTCGTCGGTGCTGTTGTTGCTGGCGTTCATTGTTATGGCATCTTGTTCGCTGCTTATGGGTGCGAGTTCTATGACGTCGCCGGCTGCTGAAGTGGGAATGGTGAAGCTGCCGTCGCCGTTCTTGGTGACTGCGACCTCCGTGCCATTGACCTTGGCAGAGATGGTCATCTTAGACGCCAACAAGCCCACGGTGAGGGTAAGTGGCTGCCCCTGATTGTTGATGATACGAGCACTGGCGAATTTGCCGTCGGCCCATTCCTGGTCTACAGTGAAGTCGCCGATGGCCTTGAGGCCCTTGATACTTCCGTTCTTCCATGCCGAAGGCAGGGCGGGGAGCAGGTGTAGGTTGCCGTCGTAGCTCTGCAGGAGCATCTCTGCCACGCCTGAGGTGAAACCGAAGTTGCCGTCGATCTGGAATGGTGAATGCGCATCCCACAGGTTGTAGTAGCAGCCGCCCTGACCTGACATGGCTATGATGTAGCTCTGGCTGTGCTTGAGCATGAGAGCGAATACCTTGCGTGCCTCGTTGCCATTGAGGGCACGGGCAAAGAGGTTCACTTTCCAGCCGCCCGACCAACCGGTGACGTCAGTGGCGTTGCGCACGAGCAGCGAATTGACGGCGGCCTTGTAAAGGCGTTTGCCTTCGGCGTCGTCGGTAAAGGCTGACACTTGACCATAGGGATAGAGGGCCATGAGGTGGCTGAGGTGACGATGGCCGGCGGCGTCGCCCTGTGAGTTGAGCGTGAGGTCGGCCCACTCGCGCAGGCAAGTCTTGCCGTTGTAGGTCTCGGTGTGCAGTCCTTTGTCAAGCACTTCCCAGAAGTCGCGCATCTCTTGCAAGTCGCGGGCAGAGACGGGTGAATCGTCGGCCAGAATCTCGGCACCTTCGATGACGCTGCGCACTACTTCAGCAGTGTTCTGCTGAGCAAAGGCGGTTGAGTGACCGCTAGGACCGTGCTCGGGCGAGTATTCGTCGGCCACGAAGTATGTGCCGTTGGATGCCTTGGTGCTGATATCCTTCAGGAACTGTGCTGAACGGAGCATGGCGGGCAGGGCACGGCGCAGGAAGTCGCGGTCGAGCGTGTAGCGGTAGTGCTGCCACAGATGTGAGCAGTTCCATGCAGCGAGGGTCTTGATCTGGAATGCCATCCACTGCGAAGTGCCGCCGAAGATATTGGTCTCGGTGGGTACCATCCACCCGCGCACGCCGCTCTTGTAGCGCTGGGCCACGGTGTGGAAGTTGTATCTGTCGCCCGAAAGGGTAATGATATTATTGAGGAACGGCAGGTGCATGGTGCTGAGGTTGGTGATCTCGGCAGGCCAGTAGTTCATCTGTACGTTGACGTCGGTGTGGATATCGCAGTGCCAGAAGCTGGTGTTGGAATCGTTGTTCCAGATGCCCTGCAGGTTGGCCGGTGCGTTGATTAGTACGTTGTTGCAGCTGATCTCAAGATAACGGCCGTACTGGAAATAGAGCTGCTCGAGGAACAGGCCGTCGGCCTTGTTGCGGTTGGCGGCCGTGGCGTAGTTGTCGACGAGGGCCTTGGTGGTCATGGTGCTGGCGGCATCGCCCAATTGTAGGCTTACGCGCCCCATCAACTCAGAGAACTGCGCCACGTGGTCCTCATATATCTTATTCCAACCATCGGCGCAGGCTGCGTCGAGCAGCTGGCTGTTGGCAGCTGCCACTTGCGCGCGCGTACCTTTAATATATGAAGGTGTGCTGTCGTCGAAGTTGGTTGCTACGGTCATGAATAGGGTGACCTCGGTGGCACCGTCGACTTCAATGCCCTTGGCGGTGGTGGTGACGGTGCCGCCCGTGGCAACGACGCGCATCTCTGTGCTGTAGCTCACGGTCTTCAGCTTGCCGCCGAAGGTGCCGCTGCCGTCACTGTAGGTTGCAGCCGAGGCATTGATACTGCCATCGGGCTCGTAGCTGAAGCGCAGGTGCAGAGGCTCGCTGCCGTCGGCCGTGTAATGGGCTGCCATCACGCGGTGAGGTGCTGAGACGATGTAGCGGCGAGTGTAATGCGTGCCGGCAGTACTACTGAAATTGACGCCTGCTACGCCTTGCTCTATGTCGAGATAACGTATGTAGTCGTTGATGGGCTTTGTGTTGTCCTTCACAGAGCCTATCTCGCTGAGGTCGTCGACGAATATCTTGCCCAGGCAGGCATATTTGCCGTGCTCGCCCCAGTCGGTGGGTGAACCGTTGTAGAGCGTCTTCTCGTTGAGAATGATCTCGTCGCGCAGCACGCCGCCCAGGAGCGTAGCGCCTATCTGGCCGTTGCCGATGGGCAGGCCGTATTCCATCCACGGGTTGCCTGAATCGGAGAGCGTAGACGGGAAGTCGTACCATAGGCTCAGCGGGCTGATGTCCGTTGGGCGTGAGCCTCCGTTGACTTGATGATAATCGAGTAAGGGCATATCAGCCTCGTCGATGAACATCAGTTTGTTGCTGTTGTCGCCGACGCTCCAGAAACCGATATTCTTACCTGCCGACATTCCTGTCCAGGGGTTGAAGGTGGTGCCAGTGATGCCTTTACGTGCTATCTCAAACGAGCCGTCGGAGTTGGTGATGAGAGTGAAATCAGTGGCGGAACTGGCGTTGGCAACTGTATAACAGAAATCATTGGAGGTATGTTTAACACCGACATAATGACCGCTGCTGCTCATCAGTTTGAAGCTCTCGGCATTGCCGATGAGTGCCCAAGAGGTGTCGAACACGCCCTTGGTGATGAGCAGGTCGCCCAGTGCTTCACCTTCGGAGATGTATACTGTGCCTGCGCGGAACTTAATACCATAGTACTTAGCCTCTTCGGCCGAAGCAGAAAAGAAGCCAGGCTGCGGCGGTTCGGGTTGGTCGCCTTTGGCTGTGAAAACGAAGGTGGAGTTGTTGTCGCCCATGGCACCGCTGCTGTTCCAATGTGCGATATACCCTCCCTGCTGGTTCCAGTAGTTGTTGCCAGAGGTGCCGTCCTTGATGAACCAGCCAGCCACGCCGGCTCCGTTGGTGCCCTGCTGGAAGGTGAATGATGCTGATGTGGCACCGTCGGCAGCTACCATGGCAGCTTTCTTGTCGTTGGCGGTGGAGAGTACATAACCTGTGCCTAAGGCCTTGTTGTAGAAGCGATAGGCGCCATTGCCGTCGCTGACGATACACCAGAGACCGGCATCGGAGGTATCTTCGGCTGTATTGCTAAGCTTCAGCACGTTGCCGGCATCGGTATAGGCTGAGCCCGTGCTCAGGTAGAATAGCGTGCCGCCGCTCTTGTAGTTGGTAATCTGGTACCACACGGTGCCATCGGCGAAGTCGGTGCCTGGAGCATCGGATACCCAAAGTCCGTTGACCATATCGGCTCCGTGGATTCCTACGATGCCTATTACGCTTAGCAATAAGCATGCAAACAAACGGGAAAGATTATTCATAACTGTTTTCATTGTGTGTATATGCGTTTGGTGTTACTTATGGTTTTAGGAATACTTTCTTGCCGTTGATAATATAGATGCCGGGGGGAAGCAGACGGCTGTCGGCGCGAGAAGCGACGCGCATGCCGTGAAGGTTAAAGACACGGGAGTCGTTGTTGTCGGCAGCTATATCTCTGCATGAGGTTGCGACATCACCTATAGTAAGTGTCACCACGTGCTCGTTGCCGAGGAAATCGGTGTAAGTGGCCGTAACGATTCCGCCTTTGCCGTCGGAGCCTATTTTCACCTTGCCATTGGTTATCTTGAAATCCTCGCTGGTGAAAGTGGCTTCCTCAGTGAGGTCTTCGCGATGGCCGTCGGCAAAGGTGCACCACAATTGCAGGGTGACGGTGGCGCGGGCTTTGGCTTCGAACTCGGTATCGAAACTCTTTACGGTGAAGAATTTCTTTAGGCTTGAGGTGATACGGTAGTCCTCGTTCATCCTGGTGTCGAGTTCCATCGTGCGTAGGGCTTCGTAGGCGTAGCGCTTGCCCGTAGTGCGATAACCTGCAGCGCAGAAATGCCAAGGGTCGGTGTTGTTGCCTGGGCAACCGTTGGAATGGATGACGTGAGATGTAGGAACCACCGACGGCATCTTTGCGATGATGTTGTTATGTCCCCAACACACGCCGCCCTGGTCTTCGCGCAGCATCTCACCAACGAACAAGGGCACACTATCGGCGCTGAGACCGAGGTCGGTGAGCATGTCGTTGTAGATCTTCTTGACGTTCTTGGGCCAATTGGGGTCGCAGTTGTTGGAGCATCCCTGATGCAGAAGTATGCCTTTGATGACACCTTTCTCCTGTGCCTTGCGTCCCATGTCTATAAGACGCTGGTATGCATTGCCGCCATAGTGGTTCCTTGTGATTATTGCCCACCATTCGTTGGGGTTGTCGGCAAGCTTTTGTACGCATTTGTCCTTGTCGAACATCTCAATGGGACTGCCGCCCATGGCTACGGCTACGACGCCGACCTTGACATCCTTGGGCAGGGCAGCTACCATGGTGCGACCGAAATAGTCGCTCATGCCGAGCTTGCCCACGGGACTGACGATGGGCGGTAAGGCCTTGTACCATTTGCCCAGCGCGCGGGCAGGACTGTCGAATTTAGTGGTGGCGAGCATCTGGAAACGAGTGTCGACCGCGTTGTCGACGGTCTCCCATTGAGCATTGCCTTCCATGTTCGACTGCCCGAAACAAAGATAGACATAAAAATTAGGATCAACTTCGGCACGGGCTGCAGTAAGGCTTCCAGCCAGTAGTACTACCATTAATAGGATTCGTTTCATCAGGCTATTTCTCATCGTCGTTTTCCTCGTAGTGTTGGAAGAGGAAGTCGTTGTAGGGATATTTTTGTACGTGAAGTTCTCGCACACGTGTATAAAGTGCCGTGCGGAGCTCGTCGATATTAGTGCGTTCGCGAGCGCTGATGAAGAGGCAGTCGCCATTGAGCTTTGCCATCCATGTCTTCATCAGGTCGGGTAGGGGGGTGTTCTCGCGTGTGGCGGGAGTGAGGTCGTCGTCGTCCTTTGGCGTGAAGGTATAGGCGTCGATCTTATTGAAGATGATCATCGATGGCTTGTCGGCGCAGCCGAGGTCGGCCAGAGTCTTGTCAACGACGCGTATCTGTTCCTCGAAATCAGGATGCGAGATATCCACGACATGCACGAGCAAATCGGCTTCTCGCACCTCGTCGAGAGTGCTCTTGAAGGATTCGATGAGGTCTGTAGGCAGTTTGCGAATGAAACCTACGGTGTCGGAGAGCAGGAATGGCAGGTTGTCGATGATGACCTTGCGCACGGTGGTATCCAAAGTGGCAAAGAGCTTGTTCTCGGCGAATACTTCACTCTTGGCCAGAAGGTTCATGAGGGTGCTCTTGCCTACGTTGGTGTAGCCGACAAGTGCTACACGTATCATTCGTCCTCGGTTGCTGCGCTGTGTGCTTTTCTGGCGGTCGATGTCGGCAAGGCGTTGCTTGAGCAAGCTCATGCGGTTGAGGATGATACGGCGGTCCATCTCCAACTGCGTTTCGCCTGGGCCGCGCAGACCTACGCTGCCCTTGCCGCCTCCAGAACCGGAACCGCCGCCCTGGCGCTCGAGGTGAGTCCATAGGCGTTGCAGACGCGGCAGCATATAGCGGTACTGTGCCAGCTCCACCTGTGTCTTGGCATTGGCTGTCTGAGCTCGCATGGCGAAGATGTCGAGGATGAGGCTTGTGCGGTCGAGAATCTTCACCTTCAACACGCTCTCGATATTGCGCAACTGCTTGGCGCTGAGCTCATCGTCGAAGATTACCATGCCTATCTCGCGGTCGGCATCCTCCTCGGCGGCTATAAAGGCGCGTATCTCATCCAACTTGCCTTTGCCTACGTAGCTGGTTTGGCTGGGACCGCCCACGCGCTGAGTGAAACGGCGCACGGTGACGGCTCCTGCCGTAGTGGCCAGGAACTCCAGCTCATCGAGATATTCATTAGTCTTGCGCTCGTTCTGCTCCGGGGTGATAAGACCCACGAGAACGGCCGTTTCGGCTTGTGCCTCGGTGATTACGAACTCTTTCATAATATAAAAGTGAACAGCGAAAGAGTGAAAAGTGAAAAATAAGAATTACCTGCGAGCATAGGCGGTGACAGGTTACTTGTATTTTTCACTTTTCACTCTTTCATTTTTCACTTAACCTGAATGACGAGGTATTTGCTTGCACTCCAGAACTTGGCAGGGTCGGTGATGCGGAGGATGTACTGCCCCTTAGCGTCCTTAGCAAGAACGTAACTGTTGGCAGGATGACTGGTCAGCAGTTCGGCACTCTTGCTGTAGAGCTTGATTTCCTTGTCGATACGTGTGTCGATCTTTGTGAAATAGTCGCGGTTGAAGTTGCTGGCCTTCAGCACATCGCCGTTCTGGAGAATCTTCTGCTCTTTGAGCTCGGCCTTGGTGCCGAAAACAAACCATGCTGAATGCAGGTCTTTGTCCTGAGCCTGGATGGTCTCCTGCTTCTGTTGGTTGTCGGCTTCGAGGTTGCTGACGCTTTCGCTGAGTGAGTTGATTTGGTCGCCCTGCTCGGCAATCTGAATGTCCTTCTCGGCCAGCTGAGCCTGCAGCTCCTGAATGTGGGTGTTCTGCTCTTCGAGCTGTGCCGACAGGTTCTCAATAGTCTTAGTGAGTTTCTCCACGTTAATGGTCGAGGCCTTCAGGCGCTGCTTCAGTTGCTCCACTTTTTCGCGGTTCTGCTTGAGTGTCTCCTGGATGAATTGCATGTTCTCGCGAATCACCTCGCGCGACGAGGCGCTCTCGGGATTGCCGTTGGCAACGGTTATGCGGCCTTCAGCTTCGTTTATGAGGCGGAATCCCTCTTGGATTTCGTTGACGGAACCCATTATCTCGTTGAGCTCAACGTCTTTCTCGTCGAGCAACTGCATTAAGGAGTCACGCTCCATTTGTGCTTTTTCGTTTGTCTTGCCGAATTCGTTGCAAGATGCGAATGTTAATGCCGTGAGGCATAGGGGTACAAGAAAAAACTTTTTCATTTTACCTTTATTTTAATTGGTTGTTATTTCGTTTTCTGTTTTTTTGTTATTCCGGCTTTTCCAGTCTTTCGGGCTTTTCAGGTTTCCCACCGACAATGATTACGAATTCGCCGCGCGGCTCGTGCTCTTGGAAATGCGTCAAGGCTTCGGCTATGGAGCCGCGCACCACTTCCTCGTGCACCTTTGATATCTCGCGGCAGACGGCTACCGGCCGCTCCTGGCCGAATACCTCTGCAAACTGCTGTAAGGCCTTCACGATGCGGTGGGGCGATTCGTAGAAGACCATGGTACGTGTTTCGTCGGTCAGTAGCTGCAGTCGTGTCTGCCGTCCTTTCTTCTGAGGCAGGAAGCCTTCGAAACAGAAACGGTCGCATGGCAGACCGGAGGCCACCAGCGCTGGCACGAAGGCTGTAGCGCCAGGCAGACAACTGACTTCAACGCCTGCGCGTATGGCCTCGCGCGCGACGAGGAAACCAGGATCGCTAATGCCCGGAGTGCCGGCATCGCTCACCACTGCTATGGTCTCGCCGGCAAGCAGGCGTTCCACTATACGAGCCACCGCCTGGTGCTCGTTGAACTTGTGGTACGAGAGCATCGGCTTGTGAATATCGAAGTGTTTCAGCAGGAGACCGCTCGTGCGGGTATCCTCTGCCAAAATCAGGTCGGCCTCGCGTAGCACCCTCAGTGCACGCATGGTGATATCTTCGAGATTGCCTACAGGCGTTGGTACGAGGTATAACATACGCGGCAAAGGTACAAAAAAGTTTATTGTTTAAAGTTTAAAGTATAAAGATTTATTCGCTATTTACGTTTTATTTGCATTTTTCAAGGATTTTCTCACGTTTTCTTTGGCAGAAACGCAATAAAAGACTACTTTTGACACAAATTTTATGCTAATAAGAATGAGAAGCGAAAGGGATTACAATGGCGAGGTGATGCGACGTGGCCGCGTGGAGGTGGTCTGCGGTTCCATGTTTTCGGGCAAGACCGAGGAGCTCATACGTCGTGTCAAGCGTGCGGTGTTTGCCAAGCAGAAAGTGGAGATCTTCAAGCCTGCTATCGATGTGCGCTACAGCGAAGAGGATGTTGTAAGCCACGAAGGCAAGGCCATACCCTCGACGCCCGTGGAGAGTGCCGCAAGCATATTGCTTATGGGGTCAGACTGCGACGTGCTCGGCGTGGACGAGGCTCAGTTCTTCGACGACCAGATAGTGGACGTGTGCAATGAATTGGCTAACCGTGGCATACGCGTCATTGTGGCAGGCCTCGACCTTGACTTCCGCGGACAGCCCTTCGGTCCGATGCCTAAGCTGTGTGCTATCGCTGACGAGGTTACTAAGGTGCATGCCATCTGTGTGCGCTGCGGAGCCCTTGCTTACGTCAGCCATCGTATTGTGGCAGGTGAAAAACAGGTACTGCTTGGGGAAACACACGAATACGAACCGCTCTGCCGTCAGTGTTACGCAGAGGCCACTTCATAACCCTTCAATCCGTCAACCATGTTCAAGACTCCTATCACTTTCGACAGCTTCATTCGCGGAGCGCTCATAGCCCTGATACTCTTCGGTGTCGGTTTCCTGATAAACCGCCTCAGTGGCGTGCTGTTGCCCTTTTTCATTGCATGGCTCTTGGCTTACCTGATATACCCGTTGGTCAACTTCCTGCAATATCGCTGCCATCTGCGCTATCGCACCCTTAGCATCTTTGTCGCTTTGATAATCGTGCTGGCGGTGATTACTGGTGTTCTGCTGCTCATAATACCGCCGATAATAACTGAGTTCTCAAAGGCCAATGGACTGTTTGCCAAATATGCAGAGCGTTTCCTTGGCGGTACGGGACTGATTCCCTACATTCAGGACTTCTTGAATCAGTGGGGTTCAAAATATCAGGACAATATCCTTGATCTTGTCAAGGAGAAGAGTTTCGTTGACGCCGCACAATCGGTGCTCGGGCAGTTGTGGGATATTCTATACCAGACCTTCGACTTTGCTATCGGCGTAGTGGGTTCGCTGATAGTGTTGCTGTACATGTTTTTCATACTTCAAGACTACGAGAAACTCAGCAACGGATGGTTTGACCTTCTGCCAGAACGCACGCGTCCATTTGCTGCACAACTCGTGACCGATGTTGAGCACGGCATGAACAGTTATTTCCGTGGTCAGGGCCTTGTAGCTCTATGTGTAGGCGTGCTCTTCTCTATCGGTTTTCTTATCGTAGGCTTCCCTATGGCTGTGGGCTTGGGCATGTTTATGGGCTTCCTAAACCTCGTGCCTTATCTTCAGATGGTAGGCTTCCTACCCATGGTACTTCTTGCTTTGCTTAAATCCGCCGATACGGGCGAGAACTTCTGGGTTATCATTCTGCCGGCCATCATAGTGGTATGCATAGTGCAGGCCCTGCAGGATATGTTCCTCGTGCCAAAGATTATGGGCTCGGCCATGGGATTGAAGCCGGCAGTCATCCTCCTTTCTCTCTCGGTATGGGGCTCGTTGCTTGGTTTCATAGGCTTGATCATAGCTTTGCCGCTCACCACTCTGCTCATCTCCTATTACCGACGTTTCGTGCTCGACGAGAATGTGAAACCTTTGCCACAATCTGTATCCGAAGAACCCATAGAGGAGCCTTTTGAGGTGCCTTCAGAGTCATCTGAGAATGCATAAATAGAAAAAAATGCACTTAAAACGAAAAAAAAATGCAAAACGTAAATGGTAAATCGTAAATAATGCTTACCTTTGCAGCCGCAAAATGAGGAACACCCTCATCCAAGCGTTTAGGTAGATCCGTTAGCTCAGCAGGTAGAGCACAACACTTTTAATGTTGGGGTCTTGGGTTCGAGCCCCAAACGGATCACCACAGAAAGAGGCTTCGCAGCCTCTTTTTTGTTTTCCGTTTGGGGCTCTCACCCAAGGAGCGCAATAACTATATTATTGCCGTGATTTTTCTAAATTAATCTGTTACTCAATTACTAATATGGTAATCGAGTACGGAGATAGGGTGATTGGGAACTGCTTGGCCACTTTCTGCGTAGACTCCTGTGGAACGATATTGCGGGGATTGTCGATGGAGTTGGTGTCCTCGGGCCGTGCAGACTTGAGTTCAATCTTCTTGGCCTTTGCCTTCACCTTTTTTGCACCGTCAAGTTTTACGGTGACCTTCTGTGCATTCCCCACTGCGTTCACCAGCTTCAGGTAGGTCTTGCCGGTCTTGGCCTCCGTGGTGGCTGTATAGAAAACAGCATTGGCTTCATCGCCTCGGTCAAGCTTCTGCTTGGGAATGTCAACGGCCTCAACGGGTACGATGCGGTCGCCCAGATACTGCGAGAACATTACCTGTGCCCAGTACGACGGCGAGCCGTAGGCATTGAGCACGTCATAGCCGATGAGGTCGCTGGCCCACTGCATGCCTCCGGGTTCCACGTTGACAAAGAGCGGCGCATAGCACGACATGATGCAGATGTCGGAGTTGCGTTCCATGCATGCCATCCAAGCAGCATCACCCAGCGCAGCGTTCATGTTCGTGGTGGGTGAACCCTCGCGCGTAGCCCATTCACCGCAGAAGATCTTAGGTCCGTTGCGGTCGTAGCGGTCGTATTGGAAGGCATTGCGGTACATGTCGAAGGCGTTGCGATAGTAGTGCTCGTCAATGACATCGACCTTCGGGTTGGGGATGGCTTTCGACTTGAGGGCATCATAACCTACGGTAGAGATAATCTGCAGTTGAGGATAGCGTGCCTTGATGGCATCGTAGAACATCTTGAAGCGGTTGGGATAGCTGCCGCTGCGGTCGAAGAAGTCCTCGTTGCCTATCTCAACATAGTGGAGTGGGAATGGCTCAGGATGACCGTCGCGGGCACGCACGGCACCCCATTTGGTGGAGGCATCGCCCATGATATACTCTATCTCGTCAAGAGCGTCTTGAATGAAGGGCTTGATATAGTCGCCGTCTAAGTGGTCACCGTTCAACACGTAGCCGGCAAACACACCTACCACAGGTTCGCCGCCCGTGTCCTCAGCCCACTGGCAGAACTCCAACAGACCCAGTCCGTCGGTAGAGCGATAGCCCCAAGGGCTCTGGTGTCCCGGCCGTTCGTCGGGGTTGCCTATGGTTTGTTTCCAGTCGAAGCGGTTGGCGAAGTTGTTGCCTTCGAGATAGTTGCCGCCGGGGAAGCGCACGAACTTAGGTTTCATTTCGGCCATCATCTCCATCAGATCCACACGTAAGCCATTCTTGCGGTTTTTGTAGCTGGGGGCGAAGAGAGTAACGCGCGTCAGTTCGATGCTGCCAGCCTCATTACCTATGATGAAGAGGCGTGCATCCTTCGTGTCAGCCTGTGTAGCAGAAGTGGCCAACTGGATGTCGAATCGTTGCCAATCGCCTGTGAAACCGCTAACCTTCGTCTCGGCGTAGGTTGTGGCAGCATCGGCGCTCTTTAGGGCTATGGTCAGCGATTTGATGGGAGCGGAAGCGGAGAGACCGCCCGCAGGCCCCTGCTCGTTGCGTGCTGCCGGTTGTCGGACGTAGAGCGCGCCCTTGAAGGTCGTGTTCTTGCGGATGGGGAATCCCCAGTAGCCTTCGCTGACGAGAGCAAGGCCAGCCTGACCGTAGTTCACGATGAGTGAGGTGGGGTTGGCGTCATTCATGCCGCCCTGACGGTTCTGGCGCACGCGCACCTGTACCGTGTCGGAGAGTTGCCAACGCTCAGGGCGTACGGTAAAACGAGGCGTTTCTGCATTAGGCCGACCGCCACGACGCCCGCCTCTGGGATTGAACATGTCTGCGAACGAAGGGTTGGGCACCAACTGTGTGTATAGTCCACCCTCGTAAGCGTAATTGATTTCCTCGGTCATCAGTCCGTAAAGCATCGGACTAACCTCTGTCGTGGCCTCGTCCAGACGCAGAGTCAGTGTTTGTGCCTGGAGCATCATTGCCGTGCTAAGCACGGCTACAATAGCGGATAACTTTTTCATGTGTTTGATAAATGTGTTTGGCTGTGAATAAAAGTAAGACAAATGGTTATCTGTGTGCAAATATATAAATAAATCCCAATGCAACATTCAAAAGCCCTGGGATTTAACTTTCTTTGTATATTCAACTAGCTCACGCGGAATCTATTAGCTATGAGCTACTTTCCCAATATTGGACAAGGAAAATGATAAAAATGAAAAAAACTTTAGACTTTAAACTATATACTTTAAACTTTTTACTACCTTTGCGCGCTGAAATGTTATTTGTGCAGGATTTTTGTTTAGATTATAATATAGGAAGTAATGAAAAAGTTGTTTTTGGGCGACGAAGCCATAGCACAGGGAGCTATCGATGCAGGCCTTTCGGGTGTTTATGCATATCCCGGCACGCCGTCCACTGAGATTACCGAGTACATCCAGGCCAATGCTTTGGCTAAGGAGCGTGGTCTCCACTCGCGCTGGTGCACCAACGAGAAGACGGCCATGGAGGCCGCCCTCGGCATGTCGTTCATGGGCAAGCGCGCTATGGTGTGCATGAAACATGTAGGCCTTAATGTCTGCGCCGACCCGTTCGTCAACAGCGCCATGACAGGCGTGGGCGGCGGCGTTGTCGTGGTGGTGGCAGATGATCCCTCAATGCATTCATCACAGGATGAGCAGGACTCGCGCTTCTACGGCAAGTTTGCCATGCTGCCAGTCTTTGAGCCCAGTAACCAGCAGGAGGCTTACGATATGATGGCTGATGCTTTCGACTACAGCGAACGCCAGCAGTTGCCCGTGCTTATGCGCGTTACCACACGTATGGC
Source organism: Bacteroidaceae bacterium (assembly GCA_016286165.1). Lineage (GTDB taxonomy): Bacteria > Bacteroidota > Bacteroidia > Bacteroidales > Bacteroidaceae > Physcousia. The sequence goes on from JAEESE010000011.1 coordinate 107,897, forward strand.
CCACTCGCGTGCCGTGGTCGTGGTCAAAGATGAGGCTCGTGCCGAGAACGACAAGAACTACGACGCCGCTGCTGCCAACTGGGTGCTGCTGCCGGCCAATGCCCGCCGCCGCAACGACAAGGTCACGGCGCAACAGGTTCAGCTCGAAGCCGATGCTGTAAGCTCAACATACAACAAACTTATTCTTCCGGCGTCTGGTTCAGGCTGTCCCCTTGGCATCATCGCCAGTGGCATTGCATATAATTATGTGATGGAAACCCTCGCCAAGCGCTCCTTCAAGCAAGAGGTAAGTATCCTCAAGGTGAGTCAGTACCCTCTCCCCAAGACGTTGGTTCGTCAGATGCTCGATGCTTGCGACAAGGTGCTTGTCGTGGAGGAAGGTCAGCCTTTTGTCGAGGAACAGGTGCGCGGTGTCTTTGAGAGTCGTAACATACTCGGCCGCCTCACAGGCGAACTGCCCCGTACTGGCGAGCTCACGCCGGATTGTGTGGCTGCTGCACTGAATGAACAATTGGCATCGGACAATGAACAGGACTCGGAAAAGCTTAATGCCCCGTTCGTTGATGCTTCTTCGCTTGTAGCTCCCCGTCCGCCACAGCTCTGTCAGGGCTGCGGTCATCGTGATGTTTATACCGCTTTGAACGAAGTGCTGAAAGAGTATGAGAATCCACGTGTCTTCGGCGACATAGGCTGTTACACCCTTGGCTTCTTGCCTCCTTACAAGGCTATCCACTCCTGCGTGGACATGGGCGCCTCAATCACTATGGCCAAGGGTGCTGCCGATGCCGGACAGTGGCCGGCCTTAGCCATCATTGGCGACAGCACATTCACCCACTCTGGCATGACAGGCCTCTTGGACGCCGTCAACGAGAATGCCGACATCACAGTGATCATCTCCGACAACCTCACCACCGCCATGACGGGCGGACAGGACTCAGCCGGTACGAACAAGTTCGAAACTATTTGCCGTGGCCTCGGTGTGGCTGATGAACATCTACATGTAGTAGTGCCTCTTCCCAAGAATATGCCTGAGATCACCCGCATAATCCGCGAAGAGATCAACTACCACGGCGTCTCAGTCATCATACCTCAGCGCGAATGTATTCAGACTTTCAAGCGTCATGCTAAAGAGAAGAAGGTCGCTAATAAGTAGTAAAATGTAAATTGTAATAGTGTAAATGAAAGTTGATATCATACTTTGCGGAGTAGGAGGCCAGGGCATCCTCAGTATCGCCACCATCATCGGCGAAGCCGCAATGAACGAGAACCTTTATATCAAGCAGGCCGAGGTGCACGGCATGAGCCAGCGCGGCGGCGACGTACAGTCGAACCTTCGCATCAGCAGTGAACCCATCGCCAGTGACCTAATCCCACATGGTGCTGCCGACGTTATCATTTCCATGGAACCCATGGAGGCCCTGCGTTACCTGCCTTACCTCAGTGCCGATGGTTGGGTGATTACTTCTACGGCTCCGTTCGTGAACATCCCCAATTATCCTGACATCAACGATATCAAGGCCGCCCTGGCGAAACTTCCTCATGTTGTAGCCATTGATATCGAGCAACTCGCAAAAGACAACGGCGTGCCTCGCTCGGCCAACGTCATACTGCTCGGTGCTGCCCAGAAAGCCCTCGGCATAGACTACGACAAACTGGAGACCGCCATTCGCCGAGTCTTCGGCCGCAAGGGCGATGCCATAGTGGATGCCAATATCAGAGCACTCGCCATCGGGCGTGATGCGCAGTAACAGGGCACGCTCCAATCAGGGCCTTCGGCCTGTTGAAGAACAACATAACCCTTACGTAACTTTGCGTAAGGGTTTTCTTTTTCCCATCATCTTACTTTTGTGCCGACAAGTTGACGAGTTGACAAGTAGTTTGCTTTTATTTGTATGTCAAAAGCAGTATAAACAATGCACTTTAAGCATTTTCGTACCCGAACAAATTACAGCGTGAGTTGATTTGTGTTATTTTATTACGTCAATGCTTATTTTCTTTTCCTTTTGTGTGTGGCTTTCATAAGAAAATAGTAACTTTGCCGCTGATTTAACTAAAAATGCAATAAAATGAAAGAAAAGATAGCGACGCCAATAGCACGCGAAGTGGTGGACGGCCTGATTGCTCAGCTTGGTATCCAGGATTTCGCCAAGGCCACAATCCGCGAGGTTAAGCAGGTGGCAGCCATGGCCGAGAAGGAAAGTGGCGTGGAGTTCATCAAAATGGAGATGGGTATTCCCGGACTTCCTGCTGCACAAGTAGGCGTCAAAGCACAGGTGCAGGCATTGGAAGCCGGCATCGCTCACTCGTACCCCGACATCCAGGGCTATCCGGGACTTAAGCGCGAAGCCTCACGTTTCGTAAAGGCGTTCATTGGTGTGGACATCGCTGCCGAAGGCTGTGTGCCTGTAACTGGCTCTATGCAAGGCACATTCGCTTCGTTCCTCACCTGCTCGCAGGCAGACAAACGGAAGGACACGGTGCTGTTCATCGACCCAGGCTTCCCTGTACAGAAGATGCAGTTGCAGGTGATGGGCGTGAAGTACGAGACCTTCGATGTCTACGACTTTCGCGGCGATCGGCTGCGCGGAAAGCTTGAGGGCTATCTTGCGAAAGGGAATATCTGTGCCATCGTTTATAGTAACCCCAACAACCCGGCGTGGATCTGTCTTACGGAGGACGAGTTGCAAGCTGTGGGCGAGCTGGCGACGAAGTACGACTGCATCGTAATGGAGGACCTGGCTTATTTTGCTATGGATTTCCGTAAGGATTTGAGCGTGCCGTTTGAACCGCCCTATCAGCCCACCGTGGCTCGCTATACCGATAATTTTATGTTGCTTATCAGCGGTTCGAAAGCATTCTCGTATGCTGGTGAGCGTATAGGTGTGGTGTGCATCAGCAATGCACTGTTCCATCGCCACTTCCCTGACCTTAGTGCGCGCTATGAAGGCCTGCCCTTCGGCCTCGTCTTTTCCACCCGCATGCTCTACGCTTTGAGCAGTGGCACCAGCCATTCTGCTCAGTATGCTCTGGCTGCCATGTTCCGTGCGGCCAGTGACGGCGAATATCGTTTCCGCGACGAGGTTAAGGTCTATGGCGAACGTGCACATCGGCTTAAGGAGATTTTCCTGCGCCATGGCTTCCACGTAGTCTATGACCGCGACGGCGACGAGCCCGTGGCCGACGGCTTCTATTTCACCATAGGCTACAAGGGTATGACCAGCGGTGAACTCGCGCGCGAACTTATGTACTATGGTGTATCGGCCATCTGCCTCATCACCACCGGTTCGCATCAGGAAGGCTTGCGCGTGTGTACCTCGTTCATCGAGGACCACCAGTATGCACAACTCGAAGAACGCATGAAGATTTTCGAGGAGAATAATAGCTGAGCTTTGGCAGCCAGCGAAACGTCGGAAACGGCATAAGCGAAGGGCTTCAATCGTTGAACAACAACGTTAAACGTTATAATATCAACCAATTCACAAAACACGATGAAACAAAAGACAATTTTCGCGAAAGCGACGCTGGCGGTGACCTTGGCCATCTTCAGCAGCACGGCGGCCATGGGACAACAAACGACGGCCTCCGTTGAGAGCCAACCCACAATCGTTCGTCAGGCAGTGGGCGAAAAAGCACCCGACTGGATGAAAGATGTGGCGGACCGTATTCAGTTGCACGGCTACGCTCAGGGCGGGTACACTTTCACCCACAAGGGCGGCAAAAACACTAACACGTTTGATATAAAACGCGTTCTCTTCTGGGCTAATGCCCGCATCACCGACCGCTGGTCGTTTCTTTTCATGCACGACTTCTCGAGTGTCGTACAGGAATTCTACACAGACTATCGACTCACAAGGAACAAAGCCCTGACGGTGCGCCTGGGGCAGTTTAAGAATGGTCTCTCACTCGAGAATCCCCTGTCACCTACAGCAATGGAAGCCATCGACGTTTATAGTGAGGGTGTGACGTTCCTCACCGGTTGTGGCAGCGATCCGCTTATGGGCGTTCAGTATGGCCGTGATCTCGGTCTTTCGCTTTTCGGCGAGACTAACGACGGCAAACTGCGTTATGAGTTGGAGGTTATGAATGGACAGGGTATCAATCGTAAGGACGGCAACAATACTAAGGATTTTATTGGCCGTCTGGAATTTCGTCCCGTGAAAGGCTTGAACCTTGTTGCTACCGGACAGATAGGTCGGGGTCACAACATCCTCACCGATGGTAAGACTTCTGTTTACAACCCGACTATAGCCAACGGACAGAACTACAAGCGTAACCGCTGGACGGCAGGTTTCGAATACAAGAGTAAGGCGTTCAACGCCCATGGCGAGTATCTTGAAGGCTACGATGGCGACGTCGTAAGCCGCGGAGCTTACCTCACTGGCGCTGTGCCCTTAGGCACGCCGAAAGTGGAGTTTGTGGGCAGCTACGACTTCTTCAATTATAACACTTCTTTGGGACAAGACCAGCACAAGGCCATCGCCGGCCTGCAGTATTGGTTCTTCAAGAAATGCCGCTTCCAACTGCAGTATGTCTACAAAAGCGCCTACATCGCCGGCAACCAGTTTGTTCACGGCGCCAATCACGCTGTGATGTGCCAGATGCAGGTTCGCTTCAACTAACTTGTAAATCGTAAATCGTCAAATAAATCCGTGTTTATCAAAGTCTTCCTGACCATCATCTTCCTGGCCGTGATGGTAGGCGTGGGGGTATACTCCCACAAGCAGGCCAGATCCGTCGACGGTTTCGTGCTCGGCGGTCGTGCTATAGGTCCTTGGCTTACGGCTTTTGCCTATGGAACCTCTTATTTCTCAGCTGTTGTCTTTGTCGGTTATGCCGGACAGTTCGGATGGAAATACGGCCTATCCAGCACATGGATTGGCGTTGGCAACGCTATCATAGGTTCGCTGCTGGCCTGGCTGCTGTTGGGCCGTCGCACTAAATTGATGACTCAGCATATTGAGAGCCGCACCATGCCCGATTTCTTCGGTACACGCTATGATAGTCAGAAGCTTCGTGTTGTGGCTTCTGTGATAGCTTTCGTGTTCCTTATTCCTTACACCGCAGGTGTCTACAAGGGTATTTCCACGCTCTTTGAGATGGGCTTTGGCATCCCCTACGAGTATTGCGTGATAGCCATGGCCGCCTTCACGGCCGTTTATGTCATCTTCGGCGGTTACAAGGCTACTGCCATGAACGATTTCATTCAGGGCATTATTATGCTCTTTGGCATCATTGCCGTCATTGTGGCTGTGATAGCAGCGCAAGGCGGTCTTGTCGAGGCCGTACACAAATTAGCCGTGCTTCCGGGCGACGATGGGAGCATAGGCAGCTTTGCTTCGTGGTTCGGCCCCGACCCGTGGGGCTTGCTGGGGGTTGTCATTCTGACTTCTCTCGGCACTATGGGCTTGCCTCAGATGGTGGGCAAGTTCTACTCGATTACCGATGAGAGCGCCATTCGCCGCGGCACTATCATCTCTACCATCTTCGCTTTCATAGTGGCTGGCGGCTGTTATTTCCTCGGTGGCTTCGGTCGTTTGTACGACCCTGTCATCGCGGCTAATGGCAAGATAGCCTTCGACTCGATCGTGCCTGCAATGCTTGTCACATTGCCTGATGTCCTCATCGCCCTCGTGGTGCTTCTCGTGCTTTCAGCCTCAATGTCCACATTGGCTTCGCTGGTGCTGACATCCTCGAGCACGATGACGCTTGACCTTATCTATCGCGACAAGAAATCGTTGCCAGGCGAGGTGGAAGAAGGCAGTATTGATGATATAGTGGCAGAGAAGATAGAGCGCCGCAAGGTCGTTGTCATGCGCGTACTGATAGTGTTCTTCATTGTCATCTCCCTGTTGATAGCCTTGAACCCGCCCACCTTCATAGCCCAGCTCATGGGCATCTCATGGGGAGCTTTGGCTGGTGCTTTCCTGGCTCCGTTTATGCTCGGCCTCTATTGGCGCGGCGTCACGCGCGCTGCTGTTTGGGCTTGCTTCGTATGGGGCGTAGGTCTCACAGTGGTCAACATGCTTCTCGGCAATCCTATCAACCCCATCAACTGCGGTGCTATAGCTATGCTTGGCGGTTTCCCGGTCGTTTGGCTTGTCAGTCTTTTCTCAAAGAAATTGCCTAATGCCGACATCGACAAGATGTTCGAGTGCTATAAGTAAGCCGAATTTGGTTAGCTGATAAATAGAGGCTGTGTCAATCTGCGACACAGCCTCTTTCTTTTGTGCATTATTTAGGTTTTGCCGCTGCCTACTGACTTTATTTTAGCAAAAGATAAGCAGATAAGGAAAATTATTATGTCTTGGAAGCTTATCCTGCATCTTTTATTTCTATCTTTGTCCTCAGAAATGATGAAATCCTAATGTTATGCCTGCACTTCAGCACGTTTTACATCCTAAAGAGACGCAGCTGCGCACACTGCGTGGTGAGGTTTACGAATGCCTGACTCAGAATATACTGCCGTTTTGGATTAACAATATGATTGATACCAAACGAGGCGGTTGGTACGGCCAGATGACTGGCCGTGGCGAATTGGTTAAGGAGGCTCCTCGAGGCGCCATCCTCTATGGCAGATTGTTGTGGACGTTGAGCGCAGCCTACCGTGTTTTGAACGTTGAAGCGTATTTGGATGCCGCTTCGATGACGAAGAATTATATCCTCGAACATTTCGTAGACCACGAATATGGCGGGACCTATTGGAGCGTGACGGCCGATGGTGAACCTCTTGACACCAAGAAGCAGTTCTATGCTCAAGGCTTCATGCTTTACGGCTTCTCAGAATATGCCCGTGCCACTGGCGACGATGATGCACTTAAGATGGCGCAGGATTTGTTTAAGGTCATTGAGCAGCACGCTTGGGACAGCGAGCACGGTGGATACATTGAGGCTTGCACACGTGACTGGTGCCCCATTGAGGATATGCGTTTGTCGGCTAAAGACGAGAACTTTCCGAAAAGCCAGAATACACATTTACATATCATTGAGCCGTATGCAAATATGATGAAGGAGGGTGATTCAAGTCCTCTTGCTGGGGCTGTTGCGCGGCTTATTGAGTTGTTCTGCACGCGTATTCTCAACCCCACGACGCACCACTTGGATCTGTTCTTCGATATGGACTGGAGGCGGATGAGTCGTACGGAGAGCTATGGGCACGATATTGAGTGCTCATGGTTGTTGCATGAAGCAGCCTTGGCGCTTGGCGATGCCGACATAATAAAAAAAGTAGAGCCCATAGTGCGCGCGGTTGCTAAGGCGAGTGAGAAAGGGCTGCAAGCGGATGGCTCGCTAATTTACGAAGGTGAACCAGACGGCTCACATTTCGACCGCGACCGTCACTGGTGGGTGCAGGCCGAGGCTGTAGTGGGCTTCTTCAATATCTACCAGCACTTCGGCGACGAGGCGGCGTTGGACAAGGCTCTGCGCGTGTGGGAGTATATCAAAGAGCATCTCATCGACCGCGAGCATGGCGAATGGTACTGGAGTATCCGCGAGGATGGCAGTGTGAATCTCGATGACGACCACGCCGGCTTTTGGAAATGTCCGTACCACAACAGCCGTATGTGCATGGAACTCATAGAACGCATCGACGCGATGCTCGTTTCATAAATACACATTAGAATTATGATACAACAAGACTCTTCCACAACACCTGTGATGCACGAGATAACACCGTTGTCAGAGCGCGACTGCTTTTATTTGGCTGATCGCCACAAGTCGTCGTTCGACTTCCCCATTCACAGCCATCCGGAATATGAACTGAACTTCATCGGCAACGCGGCAGGTGTACGGCGCACGGTTGGCGACCACAGCGAGGCCATAGGCGACTACGACTTGGTACTCATCACCAGCCCCAACTTGGAGCACGTCTGGGAACAGGGCGACTGCGTGAGCAAGGATATCCGCGAGATAACCATTCAGTTCACCTCCGATGTGCTGCCCGAATCGCTGCTCTCGAAAAACCAGTTCCACACCATTCGACGTATGTTGGAGCGTGCGCAGTGTGGTCTCGCTTTCTCGCTGCCCACCATCATGAAGGTTTATAGCAAGTTAGACGCGTTGACGCATCAGCAGCACGGCTCTTACGCTGTATTAGGATTCCTGGAACTGCTCTACGACCTGTCGGTGGCAGATGATTCGCGAACGCTGTCCAGTTCGTCGTTTGCACGCATCGAGACCCGAAGCGAGAGCCGTCGTGTGGCGAAGGTTCAGAAATATATAGCGCTGCATTATAGCGAGGACATTCGTTTGGAAACGTTGGCCGACCTTGTAGGCATGACGCCTGTGGCTTTCTCGCGTTTCTTCCATCAGCGTACAGGGCGCACACTGTCGAACTACATGATTGATATCCGAATAGGCACAGCTGCTCGCCAGCTCATCGACTCCGATATGACTGTGGCCGAGATTTGCTACGACTGCGGCTTCAACACCCTTTCGAATTTCAATCGTTTGTTCCGTAGACACAAAAACTGTTCTCCCACGGAATTCCGCGAGAACTATCGCAAGAAAAAAGTCATCGTTTGAGCCTCGGTGCTATCAATGGTTAAGAAAGTGTCAGACCGTAGAAGTGATTGCGCTTACCTTTGCAGCACGTTAGATATAGTTTAATAACAACGAGAAAATGAAACGTTCCATTTTTTCCGTCATGCTGATTTTTCTTCTGGCGGTTTCATCCTCAGGCCAAATACAGCAGCAGCCCATAGACCGCGAGGCTACCGGGGCTACACGTCAGCTCTACCGTTACCTTCGCGACAAGGTTTGGGGCAAGCAAGTGCTGGCAGGTTGTCAGGCGCGATGGGATTACAACACCACTGATGCCGATGGTATCTACGAACGTGCCGGCAAGTATCCAGCGGTCAACATCTTCGATTTCCAGCACTTCCGTCAGCGCAATCTCAGCTACATGGGTCCTACGGCCAAGGCTTGGCACGACGCAGGCGGCATCGTAGGTTTCATCTGGCATTGGAGCGTGCCCGTAGCAGCCGATCTGTCGGCCAAGGAGGGCTTTGCTTTTTACACACCGTCGGGTGCTGAAGGCCGACGTTCGAGCACCCTATTCTCGCCTCGCCGTGCCTTGCAGCCCGGCAGCCCTGAGCATCGCATCATCAACGAGAACCTCGACACCATAGCCCGCTACCTGCTGCACTATCAGCAGCAAGGCATACCTATCCTCTGGCGACCTTTCCATGAAGCAGCTGGCAACACCAACCGTGGCGGCAAGGCCTGGTTTTGGTGGGGAAGCGACGGCGCTGAGGCTTTCAAACAGTTGTACCTCTATGCCCAGCGTTATCTCATGGAGCGCGGCATACATAACCTCATCTATATCTGGACCTCAGAACTCGACGATGACGATTGGTACCCTGGCGACGAATACGTAGATATCGTGGCGCGCGACCAATACCATGTGCCTTCGAATCACGGCTCGTTCAAGCAGCAGTTCGACCTCCTGCGCAGCAAGTATCCCACGAAGATGCTGGCCTTGGCCGAGTGCGACTGTGTGCCGGGAGCCGCAGCCATGGAGCAGGACGATGCCCGCTGGCTCTTTGTGGCGCCGTGGACCACGCCTTTCGTGTTCAGCCGCGACAACGATGATGCCTTCTGGCGTCAGTTTCTCTCCGAGAAACTCATCCTGACGCGCGACGAGGTGGACCGCGCCGGCAAGTATCGTTTGAGTATCAACAAGGAGAGCGGCATCTACGAAAAAGGTGAGCGGGCGGTGGTCACGTGCCATGCAGAGCCCGTGCCGCTGGATTCACTTCTTGTGCGCGTACATTATAATAATAAGGTGTGCAGCGAGTTCCGCATCCTGCCCTCGACGGCGGACTTCACCGTGATGGAACAGGCGCTGGACAGCACCTGTGCCGTCAGCGTGGAGCTGAAGGAGACGACGGGTAAGCCCGAGGCCATCGGTTACGTGGTGGCGCCCGAAGGGTTCCGTGCAGGCTACGACGAGCCTGCCGACCTCATGACCTATTGGGATAACCTGAAGCGGCAGCTCAAGGCGCTCCCCATGCAGGTGAAGACCACGGCGCTCGACGTGCCGCAGCAGTTCCAAGGCAAATACACCTGTCAGGACGTGGAGATTAACTGTCTCGGGCCCGCCCCCGTGCGCGCATATATGGCCAAGCCGTTGGGCGCGAAGAAGAAGTCGCTGCCCATCATTATCCTCTGTCGTGCGGCAGGCGTCAGCGGCAACTGGTGCCGCTGCTCCGAGTGGGAATGCGTCAGCAATGCCGCCTTAGGCAATGGCGCCTTGAGCCTCGACATCAACGCCCACGGTATGCTCAACGGGCAGTCGGATGACTACTATCGTATGCTCGAGAACGGACTTTTGCGCAACTACTACGAGCACAACGCAGCCGACCGCGAGACCTACTATTTCCGCGGTATGTACCTGCGTCTGCTTCGTGCCATAGAATATATGACGCAGCAGCCTGAATGGGACGGCCGTCGCATCATCGTCATCGGCGAGAGCCAGGGTGGGGGACAGGCCGTGGCAGCTGCCGGTCTCGACTCGCGAGTGTCGTGCGTGGTGCTCAACGTACCGGCGATGCAGGACTTAGGCGGTGCGCGCAAAGGCCGTCGCAGCGGTTGGCCGCAGCCCATCGAGAACCACCCGAATCTAACCGCGTCGCAGCTCGATGCCACGCTGCCTTACTTCGACGGCGCCCAGCTCATCCGCCACTCCAAGGCCGAGATCTACTGCGAGATAGGGCTTATCGACACCACCTGTCCGCCATCGGCTATATGGGCGTCGCTCAACAATGCGAAGGGCAAGAAGACGGTCAACTGCGTGCCCTATCGCACCCACGCCTGGCCGGCGGGCGAACGGCGCCAGCCCTGGGAACAGAAGTACCTGCGGCCTCGCGAGGCGTTTATCGACGAGTATCTGAAATAAAGAACAAAACAATATAGGAATATGAGATTACGTAGTCTGTTAATTCTTTTGCTTATGTTGCCTTTCGGATTCACTAAGGCACAAGAAGCGCGTCAGTTGTCTGCCGAGGCCGAGGCATTGCTTCAATGTTTCCGTGAGATTTACGGCGAGAAGATCATCTCCGGATGCACAGCCAACGTCAACTGGAACATAAACGAAGCCAAATGGGTGTATCAGCACACGGGCAAATGGCCCGCTATCAACTTCTTTGATTTTATACACCTGCCATTCTCGCCGGCCAATTGGATTGACTATACCAATGTCACGGAGGTCGTTAACTGGCACAAGAATGGTGGCATAGTAGGTTGTATGTGGCACTGGAATATGCCTGCTAACAATGGGCAGGACTGGACCTGCACCCCAGGAACAGGTGACAAGCAGACGAGCTTCGACGTGCGTAAGATCTTCGAGCCGGAGTCGGCTGAATACAAACAGATGATAAAAGACATTGACAAAGTGGCCTTTACCCTCAAGAAACTCAAGCAACGCAAGATACCCGTGTTGTGGCGTCCGTTGCACGAAGCTGGTGGCAGATGGTTCTGGTGGGGTCTTGATGCTGAAGCTTGCAACGAACTGTGGCGCGTGATGTACGACCGATTCACCAACTACCATGGTCTCAACAACCTCATCTGGGTGTGGACATCGGCTGCAGAGTGGAACAAGCCCTATAGCGACGGCTATAAATGGTACCCTGGCGACGAATATGTGGACATAGTGGGCATCGATATTTACAACAATAGCAGCGCCAGCAACATCAATTCCACCTGTTTCAAGATGTTGAAACAACATTCACCTGACAAGTTAATTGCTCTCACCGAATGTGGCAATCTGGCTAAGATAAATGCCCAGTGGCGATCAGGAGCCAAATGGCTTTACTTCGCTCCATGGTACGACTACGATCGGACAAAGGACGTTAATAGCGCTGACTTCAAGAGCACTGATCACACCCATTGCAATGCTGCCTGGTGGCAGGATGCTTTCTCAAACGACTACGTCCTCACACGCGAGGACTTCAAGGAAATCTTGACTGGCATTGAGGCTGCGCAGGATGAGCAGAGGCTGTCGCCTGTCGGAGCCTATGACCTTATGGGACGTCCGTGGGTTGAAGGCCGACGTGGTCTATATATTAAGAATGGTAAAAAATATTATAGAAAATGACGAGAAGACATATCCTGTTATGGGCGCTTCTGACTCTTGCATGGGCAGGCGCAGCGGCCCAGCCGATTCAGTTGAGTGCCAAGGCCAGTGGCAAACAGTTCGACGGCATTGGAGCCGTCAATGGCGGCGGCGCCACCTCGGTGCTGCTCAAGGACTACCCCGAGCCGCAGCGCTCGCAGATCATGGACATGGTCTATAAGCCTATGTTCGGCGCCAGTGTCAGCACCATCCTCGTCGAGGTGCCGGGCGACGGCAACAGCACGCAGGGCTCCATGCCCTCGCACGCCCACGAGCGCAACGATGCCGACTTCCTGCGCGGCTATATGTGGTGGATCATGCAGGAGGCCAAGCGGCGCAACCCCGATTTGGCGCTCGATGCCACGGCATGGAGTGCACCGGCATGGGTGGGCAACTTCTGGTCGGATGACATGGTGGACTACTATATCGCCTGGTTGCAGGGACTGCGCCAGGTGCACGGCCTCGAGCTCGACGCCTTGGGTTGTCACAACGAGAAAGGCTGGAACGCTGAATTCGCCAAGCACCTGCGCCGAGCCATGAACGAGCGCGGCTTCCGCGACGTCAAGCTCCACGGCTTCGGCAACTGGGGCAACCAGAAGATGGATTTCCTCCAGCGCATGCAGGAGGATGCCGAGCTGCGCGATGCTCTCGATGCCGTTTGCGCACACACCTACAGCGAGATACAGCTGACACCTGAGCAACGCAAGATGGCCGAGGGCATGGGCAAACCGATCTGGAACAGCGAGGACCACGTCTATCTGCCCGGCTTCGACTGCCTCATCACCATCGTGAAGTGTTTCAACCAGAACTACATCGTCAGCGGAGCCACACGCGTCATCAACTGGTACGACATAGGCGCCACTTATCCCCTAGAACCCTACAGCAAGGAACCGCCCATGCTGTTGGCGCAGGAGCCGTGGAGTGGTCACTACACGGTGCGCGAAGCCCTTTGGGGATATGCCCACTACGGCCAGTTCACACGTGTTGGTTGGCGCTATATTGACGACGGCTGTATGAACCTGCCCGCCGGAGGTTCCATCATCACCATGCGTGACCCGCAGACGGGCGACTACAGCATCATAGCCGAGACGAAGGGGGCGAAGCAGGAGCAGACTCTTACTTTCAAGGTTGGCAAAGGCCTTGCGGCAGGCAAGCTATGCCAATGGTACAGCGATGCTCAGCAGCAGTTCGTACGTCTTAGCGACATCACCCCCAAGCGAGGCGGTTTCTCCATTACCCTGAAACCTGATGCCGTCTATTCCTTCTCCACCACCACAGGGCAGCAGAAAGGCTCCTTCGCCGACATACCGGCCTCAAAGCCTTTCCCCATCCCCTACGAGGACAACTTCGACCAATACGCCAACCCCTCCGAATGGGGCTACCTGCCTCATTACCTGGCAGATTTAATTGGGTGCTTTGAAATAAGACCCATCCCCAACCCCTCCCGTCAGGGAGGGGGGCTCTGCATTCGCCAAACCGTAGGCTCCCACACCCTCAGCTGGGCACCCGAATGGCACCACTACACTATCCTTGGCGACGCGTCATGGACCGACTATGAGATCAGCGCCGACGTCTATCTGAATCCTGGCGATGAGGCAGGTGTCATGGGACGCCTCTGCGACGTGGGCTCAGGCTATGGCGTATGGGCCAAGGGCTATTACTTGAAGATGGACGAGCAGGGGCGCGTCGAGCTCATCCTCACCCGTGGCAAGCGCGACCAAAAGGAGCTCATCGGCGACAAGGAGCAGCAGGCGCTCATCCTCGCACGTAAGGACGTGGAGATAGGTGGAGAATACACGCTAGATGAAGCCGTCGTCAACGGCACAGCAGCCTGCCAGTGGCACAACCTCAAGCTCCGTTTCGACGGCGACCGCATCACGGGCTACGTCGATGGCAATCAAGTGGTGCAGGCCACCTCCGACCACTACAAGAGAGGCATGGCAGGCCTTATCGCTCCCCTGCACGAGCGCACCGTGTCCACCCCCTACTTCGATAACCTTAGCATCACGCCCCTCGGTCGCACCCAACCCACCGCGACAGCTATCCCCGTTATCCAACCCCTGTATTAAAGATTCAAGTATCAATCATGAAGAGAATCACTATCCTGTTGCTCGTGATGAGCGCATCGCTGTTCCAAGCAGCAGCCCAGATCTTTCCCGATTTTACGAAATTGCATTTCGGCTGCGATGGCAACAGCATCACCGCTGGTAACCAGTGGTCGGCGACGGTAGTGGAGCAATTGGGCTTTGCAACTCACCACAACGTGGCAGTGGGTTCAGCCACCTGGGCATGTTACCCTGATACGCAGGAATATGGCAGCAAGGATTTTGCTGGCATCTCCGGTGGATGGCAGCCTACAGACGACGCGGCTGAGATGCAAAAACGCCACAACAACTGCTCCAAGGTGCACATTCAGAAATTCATAGCCGAAGTGGAGGCAGGACAGTTTCCTGAACCCGACGTCTTCGTTTTTGCCATGGGCACAAACGACAGTAAACTCGGTACGGCCGAGGAGGCACTGAAGGGCAAGAGCCTGGACGAGGTGGATGTCACCACGATGGCTGGTGGCGCCCGATGGGCTATCCAGACCATCATAGAGCGGTTCCCCAACTGCCGTGTCTTCGTATGCACACCCATTCAGACCGCCGACCCAGGGCACAATGCTTTCAACCTCAAGAAATGTCAGATACTGAAAGACATCTGTCGCGCCCTCTCCGTACAGGTCATCGACTGCTGGGCCGAGTGCGGCATCACCGAGAAACTGGAGAACGGGCACGGACAGCGTTACCTGCGCGATGGGTTGCACCCCGACCGCCCTGGCCAGCAACTCATGGGGCGCTACATTGCCAAGGAAATCCGCAATAATTTCTTCTGAACCACACGTTCAACTCAACGTAGTCTTTATTGTTGTACCTGCCCTACTATAAATCATATCAATAATGAAAAAGATAGCTTGTATCATACTCTGCTTGGCAGCCTGTCACGGGCTTATGGCACAAAAATGGGAGAAGATAGGCGACCGTCCTCAGATGGGATGGAATACCTGGAATAAATTTGCCGGCAATATCAATGAAGAACTCGTCCGAGGCATTGCCGACGCCCTCGTGGAAACGGGCTTGCGCGATGCCGGCTACGTGTACGTCAATCTCGACGACTGTTGGCACGGCGAGCGCGATGCCGATGGTTTCATCCAAGCCGACCCCAAACGCTTTCCCAACGGAATGAAAGCGCTGGCGGACTATGTCCATGCCAAAGGCTTGAAATTAGGAATCTATAGTGACTGCGGAACAGCCACATGTGCTGGACGTCCGGGCAGTCTCGGCCATGAATATCAGGACGCTCTCCAGTACGCCCGTTGGGAAATCGACTACTTGAAGGAAGACTGGTGCAACACCACAGATGTCAATGCCCGTGGAGCTTACAGACTGATGAGCAATGCCTTGCGAGCATCAGGGCGCCCCATCTTCCTTAGCATGTGCGAGTGGGGCAGCAACAAGCCTTGGCTATGGGCCCGCGATATCGGCCACAGCTGGCGCATAGGACCTGACATCTGGTGTAACTTCGATTCCACACGAGTACATCCCCAGGGCTTCACCGACATTGGCGTCATGCAATGCATCCGTCTATGCGAACCCCTGCGCAAATACGCTGGTCCTGGACATTGGAACGACCCTGACATGCTCGAAGTGGGCAATGGAATGTCTGTCAACGAGGACCGCGCGCATTTCACCATGTGGTGTATGATGGCTTCGCCGCTCATCCTGGGCAATGACCTGCGCAACATGAGCTCTGAGACAAAATCCATCATCACCAATGCCGAGATGATAGCCGTCGACCAGGATGCACTGGGCGTGCAGGGACTGCGCTATGCCACTGAGCAGGGGCTGGAGTTCTGGTTCAAACCGCTGAGTGGCGGCGATTGGGCTTTCACGATACTCAACCCGACGCAAGCCCCCGTTACCTACGACCTCAACTGGCAACACTTCAATCTCATCGACACGGAAGTAAGCCGCCTGGGCACACATTTCAACGAGGTCACGTACACAGTCCGCAATCTATGGAAACACGCCGACGAGGGACGCACACCGACCGCCGACAAGGTGTGGCGCAAGCTTACCGTGCCTGCCCGCGATGTCATCTCTTATCGCCTCTCGCCAATGACCAAGAAAACATCGTCCACGGCCCAACTGCTAAGGCTACGCCTGCAGAAACTTCAGAAACGCGGTATCATGTTCGGCCATCAGGACGCTCCCTTCTACGGACTCGGCTGGAAATATGAGGAGGGCCGCAGCGACGTGCACGACGTCTGTGGCGACTACCCTGCCGTGATGGGCTTTGAGCTTGGCGGCATTGAAGTGGGCGATGACAAGAACCTCGACAGCGTGCCCTTCCAGGTGATGCGTCGCGAGATCGTCGCCCAGCACCGCCGTGGCGGCATCGTCACCATTTCCTGGCACCCCCGCAACCCGCACACGGGCGGCACGGCATGGGTCAACGCTCAGGAACGCAGCAAGAACACCGTGGCTGCCGTGCTGCCAGGAGGCAAGGACTACGAGGTGTTCCAGATTTGGTTGGGTCGTCTCACCACCTTCCTCGCCTCGCTATGCGATGAGCATGGACAGCCCATACCTTTCATCTTCCGACCCTGGCACGAGAACAGCGGCGGCTGGTTCTGGTGGGGACGCGGTCTGTGCTCTGCCGAGGAGTATAAGGCGCTATGGAATATGACGCAGGACTTCGTCATGCGGACGCTGCCTTACAACATTCTGTGGAGTTGGAGCCCCAACTACGGCTTCGAACCAGACGTGCTCAATACCTATCCCGGTCACGACCGCGTGGACGTCATCGGCCTCGATGCCTACCAGCAGCGTAATGGCGAACAAGCCTTCATCGCCACTCTCAACAAAGATCTTACCACCCTCAGCGCCCTTGCAGCGGAGAAAGGCAAGCTTCTTGCCCTCACCGAGTGCGGCTACCAGAACATCCCCGACCCCACGTGGTGGACGCGCGTACTGAAACCGCAGATTGAGAAATACCCCATCAGCTATTTCCTCGTATGGCGCAACGCCGACCGTCGCCAGTACTTCGCGCCAGCCCCCGACACCCCTGATGCCCCTGATTTCCGCAAAATGGTCGCCGACAAGCGCATCCTCATGCTGGGGGACCTGTAATCAATCACGAATTAAGAGAATATATAAATCCCTCTGGGCTTTGGCCGATAATTTGCTTTTAATGAACAAGGATTGCTATCATTTGCGCCCGTTTCATTGTATCTTTGCGTCGGATTTCAATGAAAAACAATGATAGCATGATGAACATGAAACATCTCCTACGTCTGGCGCTGACCATTGCCCTCCTGTTGCCAACCCTACCCGTTCTGAGTTGGACCAATCCCATGGTGTTGCCAGGGCTGCAGAACCGCAGCCTTGGCGACCCGTATATGATGAAGTATCGCGGCTACTTCTACCTCTACGTCAGTGCCGGCGACCGCAATATCTACTGCTGGCGTACCAAGGATCTTGTCAACTGGTCCGATGCCTACATCTGCTGCAAGGACGAGACTACAGCCGTGGCCTACGCACCTGAGGTCATCTATTCCAACGGCCTTTTCTACATGTGCACCTCGCCCCGCGGCAATGGCCACTACCTGCTCACCAGCGAGTCGCCCACAGGCCCCTTCGTGCACAGGACCGAGAACCTCGGGCGCGACATCGACGGCTCCATGTTCATCGACGACGACGGCAAGCGCTATTTCTACCATGCCAACTACGAAGGCATACGCGGCTGCGCCATGCCCACCCCCCTCAGCTTCGGCAGCGACGTGGACCTCGGCTGTCGCATCTCAAGGCAATGGACCGAAGGCCCCTGCGTGTTCAAGCGCAACGGCCTCTACTATCTCATCTACACCGGCAACCATGTGTGGACCAACGGCTACCGCATCGACTACGCCATCAGCAACACAGGTCCCCTTGCAGGCTTCCGTCCGCAGAGCGAGCAGAACCCCATCCTCGTGGACACCGAGACGCCTACGCACAAGGCACTCGGCCACGGCACGGCATTCGTGGGGCCTGACCTCGACACCTATTATTTCTGCTACCACAACTTGCAGGACAACAAGGCGCGTCGCCTGCTGAACTTCGAGCGCATAGCCTGGAACGGCGACAAACTTATGATGACCGGTCCCACCGACTGGCCTCAGGATGCCCCCCTCCTCGCCGCCACCGACTATTTCGAGCGCCAGGACATCGGCGACCAATGGCAGCTCTCAGATGGAGGTAACTGGCAGATCATCGACGCCGACTACCTCAGCCAGAGCGCCGCTCAATCGCAGCACACAGCCCTCTTCAAGGCTGCTGCCTACGACGACTACACCGCCGAGTTCACCCTCCGTGCAGCCCCCGGTTCCACAGGCATCTGCGGAGCCCTCTTCTCCTATCGCAACGCCCAAAACTACTCCTTGGCTGCCATAAACGCCGCCACGCGTAAGTTTGAGATTACGTCCTATGCCGACGGCGCCGAAGCCTACAGCAAGAGCTATGCCCTGCCCGCTGATTTCGACCCCGAATGCTGGCACAGCATACGCATCGAGAAGAACGGCACGCGCCTTAGAGCTTATATCGACGGCATGCGCAAGGCGCAGCTCACCGTGGAGGCAGCAGGAGGCAGTGCAGGCTATCTCACCCGCGACGGCGCAGCCCATTTCGGCTACATCGCCCTCAGTCCCTACGTTGATGGCAGCGCCTCCATCGCAGTCAGTCAGCCCATCCCAGGCATGTTGGCTGCCAACCTCTGTACTGAGGCCAACGATGAGGTAAGCCAGGTGACCATGAACTTGTCTGCCGGCAAATACCTCATGATGCGCTGCAACCCGGGCGCCTCCATGACCTACGCTGTCAACATCCAGCGCGACGGCCCCTACAACATAGGCCTCCGCTACCGTGCCTCTTCGATCATCCACCTGCGCCTGCTCCTCGACGGCCAACCCCTTGCCGATGCCATCGAACTCCCCTTCTCTCGCTCCACCAGCGTGCAGACCATCAAGGATGTCGTCATGCCTGAGGGTCACCATCGCCTCACCGTGGAGGTCGTCGACGGCACCATCAACATCGTGGAATACAACATCAAGCGCGGCGTGGTCAATCCCCATCAGATGGCCGACAACTTCGACGAAGGTTTCAGTCCAGAGTGGGGCTACCGCGAGGGTGAATGGAAGATTATCGACGGCCAGCTGGAGTCCACCGGTCGCTACGGCAAGATGCTCATGGGCGGCTTCGACGATATCCACCTCACCGACTACACCGTCGAGTGCGACGTCATCTACAACACCGGCAACACCAACGGCGGCCTGCTCTTCCGCACCACTAATGCCAGCACAGGCGGCGCCGACGACAGCCCCTCGCTCGGCACCGATTTTCTCCAGGGCTATGTCTTCCTGCACGGCGCCACGTCAGCCACCCTCGGCAAGCATAACTTCGGCTGGCAGGCGCTGAAGAGCGTCAACCACAATATCGACCTCAGCAAGCCTCACCACATGAAGGTCGAGGTCGAAGGACCCAATATCCGTTGCTACATTGACGATATGGACACGCCCCTCATACGCTATACCGACCCCACGCCTTTCATCACAGGCCGTGCCGGCTTCCGCGCCCACGACAGCGTCATGCGTTTCGACAACTTCGTCGTCACGCCTGCAACCCAGGCTCCCGATGCCATAACATCTCCCCGCACCTCCGCTTCCTCCGCCACTCCAGCTCCCGAGCGCATCTACAACCTGCAAGGCCAGCTCGTCAGCCCATCCCCCTCTCTCCCCCGCGGCCTCTACATCCACAGCCTGGGCGGCGCCAGCCACAAGGTGCTGCATTAAGCCGCATCTATTCGCCGAATTTTTGCGGTGAATAAACAGCCTGGTTAGTCCTTCAGGGCTTCTGTCAGCTTCGCTTTCATCTCTTCCAAGCCCGGCCAGCCGACGATGGCTTTTGCGAGTTTTCCTTCGCGGTCGTAGATGAGGTAGTGGGGGATGGCGTCGTCGTAGTCGGGGATTTGCATCTCCTTCATCTTGCCTTGTGGTACGATGTAGTGGTCGCCGGCGTGTTCACCAACACACTTCAGCCATTCTTCGGTACTGCTGCTGGTGTCGGTGATGTAGATGAAGTCCACGCCTCGTGCCGTCAATTCATCCTTCACACCCTCCATCTCCTTCATTCCCATACGGCAGGGACCGCACCATGTGGCCCAGAAATCCACAAAGACGAAATGCCCCTTGTGCTCGGCAACAATTTTCGGCAACCATTCCTGCGGCTCACCTTCCGGCAGGTCGCATGTCCTGCCTTTACTGCCGTCGGCCTCCTGTCGCAATTCTGCCTGCACTTCACGGATTTGTGCTTGGAACTCAGGCGCAAGGGCGTTCAGCTCGCTGTCGCTCACAGGCTCTCTGGCTTTCACGCGATTCATCACGGCATGGGCCTCGTCCAGCTCTTTGAACCAACGTCCGAGCGGCGACGTCTCGAGCCCATTGGCCTCGATATACTCTTTTCCCTCATTAAATATATTTGAAAGACAGGCGTAGAAACCGGTGACGCTGCGGTAATAGGTCAGTTCGCCGGCATGGGGATCCTTGAAGGTGAACTGCTGCTCATACATGTCCAGTGAGTCTTTGTCCGTGACCATCTTCCAGCTTTTCTTCACGAACATGAAATTACTCAGCTTGTTTAAGTAATCCTGCTCAATCAGCATACGGCGATACTCTGTTTCGCTAGTTGAGAGGTTGAGCGAATCCAACTGCTTGACGACATCCTGAAACTCATCCCAACACACCACCCGCCATTCGTCGAAGGTGTCGTGGACATGAGCTTTTGCATAATCGCGACTAACACCAAGCACCATTCCTTTCATGTGAATGGGCAGGGGCTGCTCAAAGGTTCCACCTTCTATGTGTATGGCCTTCTTCCATAGTTCTTGCAACTTCGAAGTAGTGACACTGTCGGCAGGAGGTCTCGTGTAAGCTTCGTATTCCGCAAAAGCAGCACGGTTGAAATCCAGCTTGATGGTATCGCCAGGGCAGAGCATGAGCGACCAGCCATGAAAATCGTGTTTCAGAGGGTAGCAGATGTCCCACACCATGGTAAATCGTCCTGCGGTGGAATCAACTATGATTTCAGGGAAAGCGTTGCCTTTCAGATTACCTTGATTTCCCCAGAACCCCGGAGGATTGCTGTCGTCGCCTGGCTGCCAGTCAACATAGCGCCCAAGGATGACGGCAGGAGCACTCTTGCGTTCCCATATCGGAAGGGACGACAAGGGCTGCGAGGATTTTGGGGAACACGCCACGAGGGCCACGAGGATGATGGATATGACGGGTAGTTTCTTCATGATCGGTCCAGATTGAGGATTTCTGCTGCAAAGGTACGGTGTTCCATTTGCGTTACCAACAATTTTGCTACTTTATTGAATTCAAGTATTCATTTTTTCTTCTTCGGGTTCTTGTTGAAATGCCAGACGGCGTGGAGCATGAGGTAGTGAGGCAGGGACCGATAATAGGTTTCTGTGCGGCCCTGGGCATTGACGACATAGTTGGTAGCGGAGAGTTGGTGAAGGATGTCGAAGCCTTCGAGGCGGAGGATGAGTTTGCCGTTCATGAAGGGCTGGCTGAGGGAGGCGTTGAGCACGAAATCGTCGGAGTTCAGCGCAGCGCTGCCATAGCCACGACGGCTGTACATAGTGGCATCGGCGGCGAGGGTCATACCTCCCACCTTTTTGCCGGCGAGAGCGGGCGTGGTATATTTGGCGCTGAGGCCATAGCGGAAGTCGATGGCATTGAGGGTGGAGAAATCGTACATTCGGCCTTCGCTGTGCCGCCAGCTGATATCGCCCGTGGCACGTAGGTCGAGCTGATCGCGGTGGTACTGGACGTAGGTGCCGTCGTGCAGGGTGAGGGTGTTGACGGTGTTCTCGCGGCTCTCGGTCATTCCTGCCAGCATGGCATGGTCTTTTGCGTGGTCGAAGCGGGTATCGGCATCAGTATGCCATTTCCAATAGCGCTTCTCGTCAATGGCTTGGTCGAAGCCTAAACGGACATTGGCATTATACGCTCCGCTGATGTTCATAGGCTGGTAGGTATAGACTCCGCTCGCGGGATTGTAGCTCACGGACTGCGCCACGTCGCGATGCAGATAGGAGAAACCTCCTGAGGCGTTCAGGGCGTGGCGATGGAAGTTGGCGAAGCCGTAGTCATACGAAACGCCGACTCCTGATTCCACCTTGCCGTTGAGGTCGGGATTGCCAAGCTTCACGACGAGTGGCTGGCTGTCGTCGCGGTAGGTGATGCGGTCCATGAGCTCTGCAGCATATCGGCTGTGGTGGGCACTGATGCGTATGAAGTTCCTGTCGCGGTCAAAGGTGAATCCGTAGCCTCCGGAGAGATTTAGGAAAATGTTGTTCTGCCAAGCCAGCGTGTCAAGCGAGCCGCGCTGGTAGTTGAGTGACTCGTGGCGTACTGGCATTTCTAATCTCACGGAGTATTTATCATAGGAGCTACCTACGGGACCACCGTCGATGAGCGACCGGAAAGCGCTCTTATGCAGTTGAACGGCCAGCGTGTTAGCTGTTTCGCGGTGGTGGGCATCGTAGGAATTGGAGGGGTCGGTAATGGCCGCGAGGGCGTCCAGTTGCGAGGCAAGCGCCAGCGTGTCGGGGTGATAGAGGTAATCGTGCGTGCGCTGGTTGGTGAGGTTGAGGACTTCCTCGATTTTCAGCGTCAGTTTATCACTCAAATCCTTGTTGTAGCTCAATTGTGCCCTACCAGACGTCGATTGGTTGCTGATGTCGTTGGTGTTGTGTTGGAGGTTCGTCTGACGGAGGCTTTGCGTAGCATATCGGCTACCCTGTGCTGACTGGTCATCATCGTGCCTCAACGTGGCAAAGAAGGATATATGTTGTTTCTTGCCACCTATATTTATTGCTCCGTATATCGAGGCACCAACATTCCAGTCTGTGCCTTCGCTCATGCCCTCAAGACGCTGAGAGGCTGTCAGCGAATCGTTCCATTGGTCGAAAGCCGAATGGAAGGAGCCGTCGCGATGAGCATAATCGAAGTTTGCGCTGAGCGACAACCAAAGGGGTTTATGCATGGCCAACGTATTACTCAGCTTCAGCTTCCTGTTGCCTTTGCGGTTGAACGATTCTGTGAGCGATGTGGGTTTGCAGCCTTCGAGGAACTGCTCGTAGCGCTGGCGCATGGTCTGCTCGTCGGTCGTCGACGTGAACTCTGCGCGGAAGGTCTCTTGCAGCTTGTCCTCATCGGTGTGATAGTCGATTTCCGCTCCGGCGCTACGGGTGGTCAGCATCGAACGCGGCGCTTGTTCAGGTGTCCAATGACCCGCCTCTCCGATATGGCGGCTCTCGTTGACATTGTTCACGTTGCCCAAGAGCGTGAAGCGCAGGTTGTCTGCATAGCCGAGGAGGAAGGCGCGGACAAGCCATCTGTCCTCAGTACCCCCTGCCGCTTCCACATTACCTATGTAACCTTGCTTGTATTCATCTTTGAGAATCACGTCCATCACGAACTGCCGCGGCTCCACATCGTAGCCCAGCGCCACGCTCTTGTCGGTCTGCTTCTCGTACGCCTTCAGAAACTTCACCGTGTAGTAGGGCAGGTTCTCCATGAGCACGCGTTTGTTGCCGCCGAAGAACGAGCGGGAACCCAGCAGCAACTCGTCCACCTTGCGTCCCTTGACGAAGATCTCTCCATCGTCGTTCATCGTCACGTCCGGCAACTGGCGGATGAGATCATCGAGCATCGAGCCGTCGGGCATCTTGAAGGCTGTGGCATCATAGATCAAAGTATCGCCGCGATAGTACATCTTGATGCGCGTGGCTGTCACGGTCACTTCCTTCATGGTCCGTGCCCTCGACCTCCGCATCTCTATTTCCGCCCCCACCCGTTCTTCCTTGGGATTTGTGATGGTCACCTTCTGCCAGACGTCATCGTAGCCGTCCAGTTGCGCGTGAACCAGGTACTCCCTGGGATTAGCCTTCACATTGGCGTAGAACATGACGCCCATAAGTTTATTGGCTCCATAGATATCTATATTTTCTATGGAATCAACCACAACGGTGCTGTCCATCCGATGCACCGTCACCTTGACGTCCTTCAGGGGAATCTTCAGGAAAGCGTCACGCACTGATCCTGCTATCTGAATGGTCTTGTCCGAGAAATCCTTTTCTGGTTTATACTGCACGAAGATATTCTTTCCCTTTGTCTTTACCTTCACAGGTTGTCCTTTGCACACCCGTTCCACCGCCTTCTGCGCGTCCTTGCCTTTGATGTGAGCAGTGACCCGCAGATGTTCGAGGTCGTTGTGGATGAAATGAATGGTGTATTCCGTCTGTGAGTCGCGAATGGCGGCGAGGACGTCAGCCAAACTCTCATCCTTGAAGGTTAGGTCTTGCGCTGAGAGCTGCACGCCAGCAATCATACATATAATAACGTATAGGACTATGCGCTTCATCATTTATCCTCCACCATTAGTGATTCCACAAAGATGGTGTCGCGCTCGTCCGTGAGTCGCAAGCCATCGAACTCATTCAGCGTTTCGAGAAATACGGACAACGAGTCATCCCTATCCCACACCGTGCTCAAACGCAGTGCCTGGGCAGTGGTGTCGCGGAAGCAGATCTCACATTCGTAGTGGGCAGCCACGACGGTGAGAATGCTGTCGAGGCGGAGGTTGGAGAAGGAAAGAAGACCCCCTCCCCGCTCCCCCTCAAGGGGGAGAGTGGTCACCATTGCCGATTGGGGAACAATGGTTTTAGGTGATAAGAGGCGAGGCACGAAAGCCCACGCCAGACCACCGAGGAAGGCGGCGGCTAGGAAGATAGCGGCAATTTTCTTAAATGAAAAGTGAAAAGTGAAAAATGAAAAATGAGAGTTTCTTTCATGAACTGTATCCGACTCTTCGGGTAAATTATATTTTTCACTTTTCACTTTCATTACTTTCTCCCACTCCCTCTCTATCTCCTCATCCGTCAGTTCCGCATCGGCCTTGGCGGCATCAAAGCTGCCACGGGTCAAGGCCATCAATGTGTAGAGCTCGCGGCACTCGTTGTCGCTGAGGATGTCGCGCCACTGCTCTTCGGTATATCGTTCCGGCTGCTCCATCATGCGCAGCAGAACGTCGGTTTTAGGCTCGTTTTTCATAACTCACGATTCTTTATTAAGGTGTTGACGTAATTGATGCATTGCGCGGCGCAGGTACTTATAGACCGTGGTCTCGCTGGTGCCGAGCTGTAAGGCAATCTCGCGGAAGGTCATTCCCTGCTCGAAGTGAAGCCTGACGACTTGCTCGCACATCGGCGGTTCCAACTGCCCGATACTCTGCTCCAGCAGTCGTGACTCCTCGCACAGCTGTTCCGCCGATTTCGTTTCCACCTCCTGATCCAGGAGATAGAGCCGCTGGATGCGTTGCTGGATGCTACGGTTGCGCAGCAGGTTCAGACAGCGGTTGCGCACAGCCGCCAGCAGATAGCCGCAGCCTTCCGTGCGCCCCGCCTCTGCCATCCGCGCAAACACCTCTGCCACGACGTCCTTGCTCTCTGCCTCATCGTGCAGCAGCGTCATGGCCAGTCGGTACATCTCGCGGTAGTGACTGCGGAACAGCGTTTCGAGTGCTTCTTTGTCTATCATACACCTTTATAACACATGAATTGCGATTTACTAAACCCTCGCGACCGAAAAAGTTGGATTTCATCCTTCATTTTCTCACCATGGCAGAGTTTGAAACGAGTTTCACTCTGCTCATCTGGCTATACGAAAATGTTTCCTTTCTCGCTGCAAAAGTACGTTTTTATCTCCATAAATATGGAGTTTGAACAAAAAATACTCCGCAGAGTCGTGAGACACAGCGGGGCCAAAGCCTATAGGACTTCTGTTTTCTCGCTCGACCTCTAAGCCGATCAATAATAACAAGCGAAACTTCAGTGAAATAATTATCTGCGCATTTTTCTGTCAAAAAAATCTATGGAGATTGACCTAGCTTCCACTATTTGAACGAAATTAAAGGTCAAAAGGCTGATATTGTGATAATTACAAGAGTGGAAGATGTCCGTATAGCCTCCACTTTGCTTCCACTCAATTATTCCGCTCGGCTTTTCCGCTTCTTCTCAAGACTCAATACGTTCAAATGAGCGAACAAGTTCGAGCGCGAGCGACAGCTAGTCTGAAGCGCTCGAACTTGCTCGTTTCGAAATTTCAAAGAACCTTTCAACTGATAGTGGAGGCTAAGTGGAAGTAAAATGAATAGCCTCCACTCGGGTAACACTTTATCATTCAATTCAATATGCTGCCTTTTCCGGCAAAAAGTGGAAGCAAGGCTAATTGGCGTGTACTGAAAAAGTTGACAGAAATAGCGTTCAACTTATGCGTACTGATGTCGTTTGAGCTCTGCGTTGAAAAGTCATGCCTGCCGGAAAGGTAATGGCTCAACATTGTTCGGTCGCGACCGAATAACGTACACATATAGTCGATCAAGGCGATGCCTATATACGTGCAGGCCGATGCGTATATATGTGTAGGGCTGAGCGAATGGTCGTGAAGGCCGATGCCTATATACGTGAAGGGCTGAGCGAACGGACGTGAAGGGCGATGCCTATATATGTGTAGGGCTGAGCGAACGGTCGTACAGGCCGATGCGAGCAGACGCACAAACAGATGCTAACGGACATGAAGGGATGATGCAAACAGGACGTGACAAACGACATCGTGATTACGTTGCCATCTGCGCCCTATACTCACGAGGCGTGCAACCATGTATCTGCAAGAATGTTGCATTGAAGCTGCTGATGGTATTGCAGCCGCATGAGAAAGCGATGTCCGTGATGGGCCTGTCAGTCGTAATGAGTAGTCGCTCTACATGGCTGAAACGTTCCTGGACAAGATAGCTGTGGAGCGTACACCCAAATGCCTTTCGGAACAAGACATTAGCGTAGTCTGGGTGAACTCCCACCTGTCGACCTATATCAACAGCCTTTATAGGATTCATATAGTTTTGGGCAATAAAAATGGCCAGCTCGGAGACGATGTCGACCTCGTTGCTATAGACATTCTTACGTCTTCCAGAATGACAGTTTTTCCCATCTTCATCGTGCCGTATCAGCAGGAAATGGCGGCTCATACGTGTCAAGCGTGCTCTCATCTCCAAAAGCACGGTTTGTGTGATGGAAATGAAATCAGGCGTTAATTTTCCAGTTT
>JAEESE010000012.1 GCA_016286165.1 Bacteroidaceae bacterium
TTATATGTGTACCGCGTACACCCGATTTGTATCCCTAGAGGTTCAATTAATGATATTTAACCACTTGACTTATCTTTTCATACAATTCTTTCTCTATCTTTGCGCGGTTTTTTGAGAAAGATATAACTATAAATAACTAATTACTACATTTTTATGAAGAAATTCCTACTTCTTTTATGTGCCCTGCTGGGAACAGTGGGGGCATGGGCTACGGTCACTCAGCCTACGCTGACGACAGATGCTAACAATCCTACTTATTACGTCATTCAGAATTTCCGTTCTGGTAAATATGCCAACTACGCCGGGGCATCAGTACAGCTTCAGCAAGTTACATCTGCCGATGGTGGCGCAACTTCCATTTGGTATTTCATGGCAAATGGCGACGGCGTTAGCATCGTACCTGCTACTGACCCATCTTTGAAGTTGGCTTCTCATAGCAGTGCGACTGCTGAAGGTGCTGTATGGTATCTGCCTGAGAATCCGCATAAGTCAGGGGTGTTCTGCGTGAGTTTGACCAGCGGTGCTACAGCTAACTGCTGGGATGACCAGGGCGGTCACACGACAATCGGTTATTGGCAGCCTGCAGCAAACGACAATGAAGGTACTTCATGGAATATCATAGAAGTACCGGTCTCAAAGGCTGAAGTTGATGCAGGAACTGTTAACCTGTCATTTGCATTAACAAAGAAAGATGTTTTGGCTCGTTTGGCTCCCCTCTCTTCCCTCTCCGTTTACACATCTGCCAACATAACAGCTGTCCGTAACGCTGCAAATGAGACCGAACTGAATAATGCACTGAAGGCATTCGAGGCAAATATTTCCCTCTTCTGCCGCAGCGACAAATACCTAGTCGTTGGTGAATCTGCCTGTTCCTACGTAGCATCACCAACAGGTAATGAGGAAGTGATTCAGTTGGTATCCGCAGGCAGTGGTAATTTCTACCTCAAGGGTTATAAGTCGGAGAAATATGTAGGTGATGTTCAGATTAGCACTGCTATCAATACGGATGCAACACCCACAACAGCTTTCTACTTTGAGTCTTATAATGGTTATACTGTTGTCCGTCCAAATAATACTGGTTCCTATGATGGCTATCGTTATATCCACAATGGTGGTAGTGGCTGTGTTGGTTGGGAGGCAGCTGGAACCAATACCCAGCACACCATCCAAGAAGTAGATCCTTTCATAACAGGCATTTCGGAAGTCAACGCTAACAAGGCATACTACATCACTACCTATGATCGTGGTGCATGGATGGTTGAAAATAGCGGAACAGCCGTTACTTCAACGACTAAAGCTGGCTTTGCTCCTATGAAGGCAGATCCCAAACAGCAGTTTGCTTTCATTTCTCATGGTGGTAATTACTATCTTTACAGCGTCAGCGCTAAGAAGTTCGTCAGTAAGTCTGGAAACTACACGACCCTGACGGATGTTGCCGGTGATAACGTTACCCTCCTGACAGGCACAGGAGATACAGGCTATCCTACTGTAGTAGCTTTCCAAGACGGAACCTATCATGCAGGCATTTCTAATGGTTATAATCCTGCAGTAATTACGTTCTATAATAGCCTGACTGATGCCGGAAATAAAGCTAAAATCCTCGAAGTTGCAGACTTCGATCCGACTGAGGCCTTGGAGACATTCAACACTCAGGTAAATGTTACATACGAAGTTCGTGATGGTGAAACATTGATTGCAAGTGAAGTTGTTATGCAACCAAAGAATTCTGCCGTTTCCGTACCGGCATCGTTGCTCACCCAGACATTTGTCTATGACTATACTCCGAGTGGAACTATCGGCACAAGCGATTGCACTATAACGGTGGCTCGTACCAATAAAGCAGGCGTGGTTGCTACCCTTGCTGGCTTGAGTAATAATAAAGCCTACACATTGGTGACAGAGCGCGGTACTTTCACGACTGATAACGGAGAGTTGGCAAATACAGCGAAGAGCGGTTCAAACTATACAATTTATAATTTCGCCATTGTCAACTATGACAATGCCTATTATCTTTGGAGCGTTCAGGATGGTAAGTTCGTAGCAGGTAACGGAACTGCTTTGACAGATACCCCAACTGCCGTTACATTGAATGCACTTACAGGGCCTCTGTTCAAGTTCCAGAGTGGTTCTAACTATATGAACTGTAATCCTAACGGATGCAGTTTCGGTTCTTGGAGCACGACAGACGCAGGTAACTCGGTAGCCATAATCGAGGCAGCAGATTTCGATCCCACTCCTGTTATCAATGCTCTGACGAATTTGGCTTCCAGCGTAGTGGCTAATATCAAGCCCTTCTTCGATGCTGCTGGTTCTGACTTGTTCCAACTGAAGTCTTCCGTAGCTCAGACACACAATGCCACTTATACGGCAGCTTTGACAACGTGCAGCACAGCCACTTATGATGAGTTGTTAGCAGTCGTGAGAAATGCTGAGAACTTCAATCTTCCCCAAACGGGCAAGTTCTATCTGGTTAAGAACAACTACAATGGTAAGTATATGCGCGTAACGGCCAGCGGTACTCGTGGCACCGTCTTTGCAGACCTGACAGCGGAGGAAGCAGCCAAAGACGCATCGGCACACTTTACCTTCGTAGAAAATGCGTCTCATCTATATATGAGCACTCAAGGTGAGTATCTGAATTGGGTATATGGTAGGACTGATGGGTATGAAGGATTAACATCAACGAATTTCGACAAGTATGTTCATTTTGCAGTTACAGCTCCTGGCGTAGGTGCATTCTCCATCGCATATGGAAATGGCGTGGACAATTATGCTAATTATTTGGGCATTGGTTTCTATGCCCTTAAGAATACGGAGACAAAAGTAGTTGCAGGTAGTCCTACAGACCAGACCCATGAAATGGCTCAGTGGACATTCGAGGAAGTGTCAACGCTGGGTATTACGCTCAACGGTCCTATTGATGGTAGCTATTATGCAACCATCTGTCTACCATTTGATGCCACAATCACGGGCGCTTCCGCTTATACACTGACTGTCAATAATGCTAAATCAGCATTGACCATGACAGAGGTGACAGGTGAAGTGTCGGCAGGTACTCCTATTCTGTTGAAAGGTACATCTGCTTCGGCAACAGCCACTATTAGCGCTGCTTCTTCTTCAGCCATCTCTACGGAGACCGCTTTAACGGGAATTTATTTTGAAAAGGAAGTATCAGGCGACACTGATTACTTCCTTGGAAAATATGATGATAAGGTCGGTTTCTATCATTGGACTGGTTCGAAGCTTAAGGCTAACCGTGCATATCTCGAGGCTTCTAAGATTAGTGATGCAGGAGGCAATGTTAAGGGCTTTGCCCTCGATTTCGATTCTGTCGATGCCATCAAGTCGCTCTTCAATGGCGATGGTAATAATGTGTGGTATGACCTGAGTGGTCGTCGTGTGAACCAACCCACCCAGGGTCTCTATATCGTCAACGGCAAAAAAGTCATCGTAAAATAATAAATGAGAATAATGACCATTATGAAAAAGACATATATCATACCCCAAATGCAACTCATGGTAGTAGACTGTGAGTCGCTGATTGCAGATTCTGTGATTATAGGCGGTGGGACTACTGAAGACGGCGGCTGGGTTAAACAAGATGTTACCTCTACCACCCGAGACTCATACAACGTATGGGGCGACGACTGGAGCAAATGAGATTAGTGTAAGAGGTGAAGACCTCTGAACGATAATGATAGCCCCGGGGACTAAGGTCCGCGGGGCTTTTTCTTTTCATTGCACGGATACTCTCATTGTTATTCGACAGCGGAAAACACGGAAAAGAACGGAAATACACGGAAACTTCTTTCGCTACAGATGACACGGATTAAACAGATTCATGTCCTCGAGTGGTAGTTCAACGTTAATGTCAATATCAATTTCTGCGTCATCTGCGAGATCTGCGTGAGGCCAAAGTCAAGGTTCTTCAGACTCGCAAGCTCGAAGAAGCGTCGCAAGCACCGAGCAATCGTTAAGGTTGAGAGCGTTTAAAGAAAATTAACATGGATTAGGCGGTGCGCGAGAGAATTATGTTGTACCTTTGTGGACGTTGTTTAGTTGACGGCTGACAGTTCTTGAAGGGTCAAGCGTCGCAAGCGCCGAGTGGACAGTTTACAGTTTACGGTTTAGGATATACAAAATTGGAAAAGAAGATAATAATAGCGTTTTTGATGTTGGTGGCTTGGACTGTCAAGCCATTGGCACAGGAGTATTGTGGAACAACGGGAATGATAGCCGTTCCGACTGCTGAGACTGCGGAGGCTGGAACATTTCGCGGCGGTGCCTTCTTCCTCAACGATCATATCACTCCAGATAAGTTGGTGTGTGAGGGCGAGAAATACAATACAGGCGGTTATTTCATAAGCATAGCACCATGGAGCTGGGTTGAACTGTCGTATGCATGTACGCTTTTGAAGTT
Organism: Bacteroidaceae bacterium; assembly: GCA_016286165.1. GTDB lineage: Bacteria > Bacteroidota > Bacteroidia > Bacteroidales > Bacteroidaceae > Physcousia. The sequence continues at coordinate 4,421 of JAEESE010000012.1, forward strand.
TCACAAGAATAAGGATGTTAATGAACCAGTGGGCTATTACAATGAAGATCGTCGCTTGAGTCTGAAACTACGTCCGCTGAAGGAAGGAAAATGGTGGCCGGCAATAGCTGTTGGTGCAGATGATATGCAACAGTTCTTTGAGAAATGGCTGGCGCAACACGGCAGTACGAATTATCAGAATGCTTACATAGTAGCGTCTAAGCATTTTGACATTAAGGGCTATGAATTAGCTGCACACCTTGGCTACAGGTATTTTGTCAACGACATGAACAGCAACCGACGGGGAGTCGTTGGTGGAGTTGCCTTCCGTCCCAAGTTCTATCGTGACCTGCGCGTGATGGCAGAGTGGGATGGGGCATATGTTAATGTTGGTGCCGACGTGCTCCTCTGGCGCCATCTGTACGTGCAGGCAGGCCTTACTAACGGCAAGTATTTTGTTGGCGGCCTGAGTTATCATTATACGATACATTTTTAGTTAAGAGTTAATGGCCTCTCTCCCCGCAACCCGTCCTCGACTTAGGAGATAAGTCTCGGTCGTTCGGGGCCGATTGACATTCAGTCAATCGTCTGTTTCCCTCACTACCCCTGTTAGGGAGAGGGCCTCGCTTCGCTCGAATGGGCTGTGGAAGCGCCGAGCGAAGGTTAAGGTTATTTTTTCATGACAATGAAAAATTCTTTCGCGTTATTCTTCGATATTGATGGGACACTGGTGAGTTTCAGGACGCATGGGATACCGGAGTCGACGATACGGGCTTTGACACTGGCCAAGGAGAAGGGGGCGAGGGTGTTTATCGCCACGGGACGACCGCCTGTAATAATCACTAACCTGGGGGCTATAGAACATCTGATAGATGGGTATATAACCACCAACGGCGCCTTATGCTATGTTGGGGATGAGATAGTGTGCTGTCAGCCTATTCCCAAGCAGGATGTGATGACGTGTGTGGAGGATGCCAGGGAGAAGGGGTATAGCCTCATAGTGGTGGGACGGAAGGATGTGGCGGTGATGGATGCCAAAGGGGATGTGGACCGCATATTCCGACAGATGCTGGCGGTGAAGGAGTTTGACAAGGCGGCGCCACTGGACGTGGTGCTGCAACAGGATATCCTGCAGCTGACGCCGTTCTTCGCACAGGACTACGAGCCTGAGCTGTTGGCGCGTATGCCGCATTGTGTGTCGGGACGATGGCATCCTGAGTTCACGGATATCACTGCCAACGGCGCCGACAAGGGCAAGGGCATTCTGGCGATGGCTCAACATGAGGGGTTCGATCCCAGCCATACCATAGCTTTCGGCGACGGCGGCAACGATACGTCCATGATCCTGCAGGCTGGTATAGGCGTGGCAATGGGCAATGCTATCGATGAACTGAAACAGCAGGCTGACTATGTCACCACATCTGTCGATGACGATGGGATACTCAATGCGTTGAAACAACTATTATTAGTTAAGAGTTCTTGAAGTGTCAAGCGTCGCAAGCGCCGAGCGAAGAGTTAAGAGTTAAGTCGGCTTTGCCGACAAACGTTCACTTTAACCTTAACCTTAACGGGCAGCGGAGCTGCAGTTAATAGTTAAGAGTTAATAGTTGGAACCCTAACCTTAAATTCACGCAGATATCGCAGATACCGCAGATTTAAACAAAAACAGGAAAAACACCAGGTGAAGAGGTGGCACTTCGTGCCTTGATGCTAATTCGTCAAGAGACTGCCAGAAAGCGAGCTTTCGCAGATCTCTTTACAACTTATCATCATTCATCCTGAATCACCTCTTCATCTGGAAAAAACACCGCTGCGCTGAAAAACTTAACTCACACAGAAATCACAGAATTTAAACTTAACGTTAACCTTAACGATAACCTTGACCGATTAAGAGTTTAGAGTTCAGAGTCAGTTTATAGTTTGAGTTAGAAATTAATAGCTAAGAGTTAATAGTTAGTAGCGCTGAGCGGAGAGTTGAGAGATAGAACGCTGGCGCTACTCACAGCTGGCTTTTGTCACGACTTGGCAATTCAAGCAAAAACTCATCTACATTCAGTGGCGTGATGACTTTAAAGGTGGCTTCAGGATAGGCAGTTGTGAAAGATGCTGGGCACTTAACATTCGCTTTGTGCTCATTCCACTTGAACTCATAAGCATGGAGCATACCATCCTCATCCTCCAAAAAGTCAAGTTCCTTCTGCTGTTGAGTACGCCAAAACCATACTTGAGTAAAACGATCAATGTCGTAATATAACCGCTTCATGCGTTCGGCGATGGCATAATTCTCCCATAAAGCTCCAACATCGTTGCGGTTCTCTACTTGAGAAAAATTGCCTATGACGGCATTACGTATGCCAAGATCCCAGAAGTATATCTTACGGCTACTCTTAAGTTCGTTTCGCAGGTTTCGACTGAAACTGCTAAGGCGGAAGATGATGTAGGACTTCTCTAGTATATCTACATAACGCTCTACAGTCTTGGAGTCTAGTCCTATTAACTGACCGACTTCATTGTAACTCACCTGGCTACCAATTTGGAAAGCTAGCGCTTGAAGAAGCTTTACCAACTTATCAGGTTTATTGATGCCTTCAAGAGAAAGAATGTCTCGATAGAGATAGCTGTCTGCCAGCTCTTTCAATACCACACGCTCCTGTCCAGGGGTACTGACAACTTCGGGGTAGTAACCAAAAACCATTCGATGTGGCAACAAACGCATTTCTTCTATGAGATTGGTATTGGCAACCATTTCTGCAAAGGTGACTGGGAACATGCGGAACTCTCGTTTGCGTCCTGTAAGCGGTTCATTGATTTTGCTGGCTAGCTCAAACGAACTGCTACCAGTTGCAATAACCTGAACCCCAGGCACCTGATCTGTAATCAGCTTCAAACGGAGTCCGATGTCAGCAATACGTTGTGCCTCATCCACTACTAGTATGTTGCTGTTGCCAAGAATGGTGCGGATGCGCGTGGAGGTCATTTGGCTGAAAAGAGACTGAACATCAACATCATCGCCATTTAACCACATCACATCTCTATGATCAGCCAACAATGTCGATAGCAGGGTAGATTTGCCTACTTGCCTAGCCCCCATGATGATGATGGCTTTTTGTGATCCTAGCAAAGGTCTGATAGCCTTTTCAAGAGTCCTTTTAATCATTATTTCTAACTTTTATTGCGGTGCAAAGGTAGGTAAACCATACGTGAAATCCAAGAATATTATAAGAAATTTGGATTTAAATCCGAAAATATTATAAGAAATTTGGATTTTATATGTATTTATGTCTAAATAAGTGGGGAGTGGGGGAGAGGGTCAGCGGAGCTGCAGTTAATAGTTACATAATGGCAAAGAAACTACCAAAAGAAAATGCAAAAACGTTATCTTGAAACTACGTTTTTTATAGAAAACGTTATTTTAAAAGCACGTTTTTATATAAACCTTGACCTTAACCTTAACCTTAATTGAAGGAACTGCGTTCCGGTGAGAGCTGCTTTCCAGCGGTTAGGGGTTAGAGCCCTTCGGGCGGTTAGGGGTTAGTTGCAACTTTAATCTTTAATCCTTAATCTTTAATCTTTATAAACCTTAACGTTGACCTTAACCTTAAACTTCGCTCGGCGCTTCCACAGCCCATTCGAGCGAAGCGAGGCCCTCTCCCTAACAGGGGAGAGCGGGGAGAGAGGCCCTTAACTACTAACTCTTAACTATTAACTCTTAACTATTAACTCTTAACTCTTAACTATTAATTCTTAACTCTTAACTCTTCTTTAAATCATAGGGCGGGAGCGAGGATGGAGGAGAGGGGCATGAGGTAGGTGTCGTATTGTGTTGCGAAGGGACGGAAGGGTGCGGGGATGTTGGCGGGGTCGAGAAATAGGCGGCGGAGGGGATAAGGTGTGTTGCCTGCCTGGGTGGGGTAGAGGTAGAAATCGCCGCTGACGGTGCCTACGTTCCTGGCAATGACAGGAAAGGCGGTGCGGGCGAACTTGGGACCTTGTCCTGACACGGCGGCGTTGTAGGTGAGGATGATGCCGCGGTCGGTTTGTTCGAAGCTGACATCAGCATTATCGCAAACGAGCAACACTCCATTGCCATTGGCATCGGTAAGCCAGGCGGCATCAACGCCCCTGCGGTTGCCCTCGAAATAGAGGTCGCCCTGTTGCATAGCCCAGAAACCATAGCGTCCGGCACGGAAGCGGCCTGGATAGGTGGGCATAGGGCCATTGCCTATCCATTGCACACGGTCAATATGAGGGTCGAGGAGGAAGGCGAGGCCCAACTCGGAGAGGAAGGTGTCGGAGGAGTCGGGCGTCAGGGCGAAGGTGTAGTGTATGCCATCGCCCACTGCCTCGGTAGTGATATGAGTGTGGATAGAGCCAGCCTTAGTGCCGTCGGCGGACAGCGGCTGTATGTATTTCTCAATGCGCTTGTCGGCGACTTTAAGCGTCTCGGCAAGGGTGGGCTTACGTCCGCAGCGGATGAATAATGGATAGCCTACTTCTCTCTCGGAGGGAGTGGAGGTGGCGGCGAGCCGAAGGGCCTTTAAGCGCGAGCCATTCCGAACGAAAGGAATGGATTGGCGGTTGAAGATACGTGAGTGGTGATCGCTTATCTCTATGTTCAACAGACAGATTATGGAAGTGTCGGGAAGGGCTGGTAGAATGAAGGGATGGGAGACGGTATTGTGCGGTGGACAATAGGGTGAGAATGTGCCGCTGTCGATGGTGTCGCGGTCGGCTGTGACAGTCCAATGGAAGGTGATATTGTCCTTGAGGTTAAGGAAATCGAAGCGGTTGCGTATGTGAAGGAGTATGGTGTCCTGACCTTCACGGAGGGTGATAATGCTGTCGGTGATGGCGGCCTGGGCGTAGTTGTGCTGTAGCTCGTAGTAGTTTGGCAAAGGAGTGCGATCGGCATATAGGAGGCCGTCGGTGCCTTTGGAGCCCTGCATAGAATAATAATGAGTCCCCGACCCCTTCCCCTCGCTGTGGAGGGGTGATTGGGGGTTGAGGATTACGTGTTCTTCGTAACCGTAATAGTTGTTTGAGTTTGTTGAATTAGATTCTGTGTAGTCGGGTGTAAAAGATTCCTTGTAGCTGAATGTGGGCAGACTGTCGCTACTCATCTCACAACCTTGATCTACCCACTCCCAGACAGAGCCGCCGGCGATACCAGGTGTACGTTCGATGAGTTCCCATTGGCGGTCGTGGTCCTCGAAGGAGATGCCGAGAGTGTGGAGGTACTCGGTAAAGATTACGGGACGGTCGGCACGCTGATAGAAGGTTGCTATCTGGTTGGTGGAGGGATAATGTGGAGCGTAGATATCCGCCACCTTGGGGAAATCGTAGTTGAACTTACGGAAATAGCTGCCGACCTGTGGGTAACAGATGGGACGTGATGGGTCGAGTTCGGACTTCACGTAGTGGCCCAGCTGTATGCATATATCAGTGAGTGGGTTCTCGTTGCCAAGGCTCCATATGAGCACCGATGGGTGGTTCTTGTCGCGACGTATGGTGGCCTGTGCGCGCTGCTGCAGCACGGGATAGAAGGTGCTGTCGGAGAGGTTCTTGTCGCCATAGCCGAAAGGCACCTCGTCGATGATGTAGAAGCCTAATGAGTCTGCCAACTCATAGAAACGCGGCTCGCGTGGGTAGTGTGACGTTCGGATATAGTTGACGGATGCCTCCTTCATCAAGCGCATATCCTTTAGCGTGAGTTCATCAGAGATAACTTTAATGGTACGAGGGTCTGTGGCATGTGAGGTGACGCCCCGCAACTTGATAGGCTGACCGTTGAGTTTGAGGACGTTGCCTTCGATTGTCAGTTCGCGGAAGCCGAACTTATGCTCGAAGGTCTGAAGCGTCTTGCCGCGTTGCTTTAAGGTGGTGCGGAGGGTGTAGAGATAAGGAGTCTCGGAGGACCAGAGTAAGGGGGTGTGCACACCAATGCAGCCAGCCACTAACCCCTCCCCATGGAGGGGAGATGACGCGAGTTTAGAGGTGGTGCGATAAGTTCTCAGTCTTTTTGCATCCTTGGCCACCTCACGGTTTACCACTCCCCTGTGTAGGGATGGGCTGATGATTTCGTAGGTGACGGTGGTGTGCTTGTTGGCATTTGCCACTCGTGTGTCGATGGTTACCTCGCCAGTATTCCTGGTGTGGATTGTGAGGTCGGCGAGGTGAGTGGCGGGCACTGCCATGATGGTGACGTCGCGGAATATGCCATTGGGAACCCAGTCGTCGTTGTAGTCGAAGTCGCTGCCCGGGAATTGCGATATGACGCGCATTGCCAGTTGCTCGTTGCCGCCGCACAGAAGGTCGGTGATGTCGAACATCGCCGTGTTGTAAGCCGAGCGCCATGAGCCAGCCTGACGGCCATTTATCCAAAGGTCGTAGCCATAGAGCACGCCGTCGAAACGTATCACTATGCGCTTGCCTTTCCACTCGGCAGGCACAGTGAACGACGTGCGGTAGTAGCCTGTCAGCGGCAGAGCTCGGTCGTAGCTTGGCTGGCAGAAGCCATATGCCTCCCAACAACCTGGCACGGGTATCTTACGCCAAGTGTCGTCAATGGCCGGCACGGCGAGGTCGTTGGCAATACCCTCGACGACCTTGAGGTTCCATGTGCCATTGAGCGACCGCTTCATGGTAGGGTCGGTGACGGGCAGTATGCCTTGGAAGGCATCCTGTGCGGTGATGCTGGCTACTGCCAGTTGGCATACGAGTAGTGACAGGCTAAGCAGGCGAAGAAGGTTCATGGCTGATGTTCACTCTGGGATCTTATGGTACTTCAAATCTATCTTTGTGTACTTGCGCGAGAAGGATGACGGGTCGGAGGATGACACACGTCCGGAGTTGCAGTGTTCGAAGAGGCCGAGGGGCTCGGTGAGGGGCTCTCCGCCTTGTTTGTAGACGGTGCCGCTGGGCGCGTTGGGTATAGATGCCGCTTCGCGCAGGTATTCATCGCAGTAGTTCAGGCTTCCGAATTCCGGCCATTCGCCTATGATGATGTCCATTGCCACGGCATCGCATGCCAGTTCGTCCTGCGAGACGATGAGCGAGCAAGCCCAATCGCCGCCGAAGGGTTCCTTCATCCATTTGGGGTTAGGCGCTCCGTTTACGTCGCGCGAGCCGTAGGTGCCGTCGATGATGAAGAGCAGTGCTTTCTGTCCCATATCCTTGTGGGCAATCCAATCCACGAATGTCTTGTACTGCGGCTTGCCGTTGCGCTTGTCCTGGGAGATGTTGTTGTGGGCATTCTGACGCCAGAGCAGGTTGATGTCGGTGGCGCCGTACCAGTTCTTCGACGTGAGAGTGACGCCAGGTCCGGAGTGCGTCTTGAGCAGTGCGGAGTTGATGAGATAGTCGGCATCCACTATGCAGCGTGCCAGTCCGCGTGCCATCTTGCCGTTGTCGGTGCTGTAGGTAATCTGTTCGGGGTAGTATTCACATTTCTCGCGCCCATTGCCCCCGAGGTTGTCGATGATGCGCACGAGTGGAAATTCGCGGTGCACCTTGTTGAAGATTGAATCGGTGATGGCGCGACTGGGTTCACAGATTATGATGTCCTGCTGGCGTATTCCTGCATCATGCACCATAGAGCGCACCAAGGCAAGGGTTACGAACGGCGATGAGTTGAGTTCGATAGTGTCGTGGTGCGTGATGGCATTGTTCATATTGAGCTTCACGGCTATCGTCTCGCCTTTTCTGTAGCCTCGGTTGCCACGTTTGTGTGTCTTGTTGAAATGGCTGAACAGAGCCTGCCACGCCTTGCGGGCGGTGGGTTCGCCGGTGAGTTGGACGACAGCCTCCTTGACCATGGCATCGGCCTTGGCCTGTGAGTTCCAACGGTCCTCAACCCATAAGCCGCTCTTGCCGTCCCATTGGGCTACGCCGGGAGCATGTATCCACGCCACACGTCCAGCGTGTATGCCGCGTCCGATGCCGAGCGGATGATTAGGCTCGGTGCAGAGCTTAGGTTGCGGGCTGTTGCCGAACTCGCCGAAGAACAACCTGTCGCGGTTGACAGCGTCGCTTAGCAGCTGGATGGTGGTCGACGGTCCGAGGTCGGGGTCGCGCCACGCCCTTAACTGCCACACCACGTTGCCATCCTTGTCCACTTCGATGGCCTGCACCGGAGCGTTGAGGGTGTCCATAGGCTCCTTGTTCCATTCGTTGTACCAGTTGTTGATGATGTGGTTGCCGTTGGCCAGCCGTACGGTTTTCTGGGGCTGCGTGATGCCATACTGTGTGGAGTTCATCTGCCAGACGACCTGTCCCTGCCGGTTTATTTCCTGAATGAGGCCCTTGCGCCCTGTGATGAGGAGGTTGCCGGTCTTTGGAATCTCCTGCACCGACCACGGCAGGAAGCCGTCCCAGCGGTCCACCTGTTTGCCTGTGGAGGTAAATTCATGAATGCATCCTAATGCCATATTTGCCACGAGGAGCGTGCCGCGGCTGGAGAGGCGTGCATTGCGAAACTGTCCGTGGACGGAGCCTTTCGCGGCCGTGGGCACCTCGAATTCGCGCACTATGCGACAAGCGGGAATCTCGATGACCACGACCTTGGCTGGTTGGCCGTTCTGTACAAACACCACATGGGATCGACCTATGGGCTGTGCGGTGTGAATCTCAGTGCCCGAAGGCGCTTCGTACTGCCATACGATATCGCCGTTGCCGTCCACTTCAGCTACGCCGTATTGATGTGCCATGATGATGTGGCCGTCGGTCATCCGCACAGCATCGCTTATCTCGCCGCGGCCCTGGGCGTTGTAGTAGGTCCATGCCACCTTGCCGTCGCGCACGATAAACATACGCTGGCGCTTGCTTTGCCCTGCGTAGAAGAAATCGTGGCGCGCGAGGCTCTCGTCGACAGGCGTCTGTGCCACGGCAGAGGTGAGCGTAGCACATAGCAGTGCAAGTGTGAGGTATCGGGTTTTCATAAGTCGTGATGATGTTTTCGTTAAGCAAAGGCTACGTCAACGCGACGCAGCCCTTGCACAATTACTAACCTTATTATCAACTACTTTACTAAAACCTTTCGTGTTGAGCCATCGGACATGCGGATGATATTGACACCACGCTGCATCCGGCTCTGCTGGCGGCCATCCAGGCTATAGATGAGGATGGGCGCCTTGGCGGCAGCGCTGACAGCGTTGACTGCAACAGGTTCCTGCGAGCCAAGATAGTAGAGGTGGAAGTTGTCGATATATATCCAGTCCTGAGCTATTGTCGTTTCGGGGTTTTTGAACACACCGAGCTGAACAGGGCCGTCGGTGTAGTGGAAGACCACGGAGTTATCATTGTAATAACCTGCAGCGAAGTACTTCTGTACCGATGCTCCGCTATTGGGCACGTATACGGTGCCGAGTTCGGTGGTGTTGCGTTGCATGCCTCCGAGATCCAACTGTTCGGTGGTGTACTGTCCTTCAGCAAACCAGCTGTAGAGCTTGGTGTTTGTATCGTTGGCGAAGAGGTAGCCGTAGACATCGAGTGTGCCTTCGTTGAAACGCTTCAGCGTCTCATCGGCTGTGCCGGTGCGGAAGAGGCCGTCGGCAGTGAGCTTCCAATAGCCGTCGCGCAGGCAAGGCAGTTCCTGATAGAAACGTGCACCGCCGGTGTTCCATATCTCGTAGCCGCCGTTGTTGCTTTCCACGTTGCCCTGGTCGGGTTTCTCCAGTTCGAGCACCCATCCTCTCGGTGCAGTGCGGTTGGCAGATGTTGCGGATTCAAAGTCGGCGTTGACGAGCAGGCCTGTCATGTCGATAGGATTATCCTCGCTTGCTGCATCGAGTTCGGTGTTGCTGAGCAAGAAGCGGAAGAAGGCGTCGGGCAGGTCGGCGATATAATCCTTCAGTTGCTGGAGGGTCTTGATGCCCTTGCCTTCGTTGACGATGCACTCGTCGATTTCCTCGAGCAGGGCGGGGTACACTTCGTCGGTGTAGTCGCCTACGAGTTCCTGGTCGCTATATGACACTGAGAGGTCAACCAGTTCGTTGAGCAGCTGATGTTCTTCTTCGGCCAGTGCCAAAGCCTCGTGGAGCTGTTCGATGGCAGCATTCTTGGCCTCGAGATTGTCTGCAGCCAGAGCCTCGTTGCCCTTCTGCACGGCATCGGCCAGGGTATTGACCACCTCTTCTACGTTGACACTTTGGGCTTCTGCTTCCACCTTTTCAATGAGTTCCTGAATCTCTTCGTTGAGAGCTATGAGGAGTACCTCGTTGTTGGAACCATAGTAGTAGAGTCGGAAGGCAGACCAGATTACCCAGTGCTTGGCAGTGAGTAAATCCGTGCCCACTATGCCCACGCGGAGTGAGCCGCCGTCCTTGGCGACGATGCCGGCAGCACTTACGAGAGTTTTCTCAGCGCGTTCGGCGGCGTCGGGATTGTTGAGCAGGTTGTAGAAACTCATCTGCGAGTTGGGAACGAATATCTGCGAACCGTCGACGGCGTTTACGGCAGCGTAGTCGGTATCTGTTTCAGGCACAGCGAGTTCGACTACGTTGACCAAATCACTCTTGGTGTTGCCTGCATAGAGGTAAGCATAGCCACCTTCGGCGAAGGCGCCGGAGACATAGTTGTCGTAGTTGGGCTGGTTCTCGCCGATACGTGTGAAGGCGTGAGTCTCGATAACGTATTTACCCATGGGCAGATCCGTGAATTCGCGATATATCTCGAACGGGAACTTGTCCCATACCTCGGCAGTGCTATAGTTGGTCTTGAACTGTGAGATACCTCCGGGATTCATCCATACGGGGTTGTCGGCAGGATAACCGCCTGCGAAAGAGGTCTGAGCGGTGCCGAATTCGTAGCTCATGTGTGGGAAGAGGAGGGTAATCTCAAACGGTTCACGCAACTCCTCGCCACTGGCAGCCAGCTGGTTGAAGATGGCGCCGACCTTCTCGGCCAACAGAGCGGGATAGCCGTTGATGGCATCGTCAATCTCGGTTGTAGCAAGCGTACCATTGTCGTGGCCAGCCTCAAGCTCGTCGATAAGACCTTCGATAGTTTCAACGATAGGTTCGCAGTAGGCCTTGGTTTTGTAGTTCTCCATGTCGAGGTTGGCCGTCGTCAGGAACTGCTCGAGACGTTGGTATGCGGCAATTGAAGCCTGCATCTCAGTGCGAGCATTCTTAAGGGTGGTGAAGACACTGGTGTAGGTATCAGCCTTGGCAGGATCGGCGCCTGCTTCGATGAGACTGAGAGCTTCGTCGGCAGCTTGCGTCAACGCATCCTCAACAGATTTCTGTACAGCAGAGTAGTCGCTCTCGAGAACCTGTTTGCTGATGGCATACTCACCACGCAGTGCGGTGTATGATGGCGGTGTCTGGCTGGGACCGGCAGCCACGAGGCGGAAGTTATCGGCAAGAATCCAGTTCAGATTGGTGTTCTGAATCATAAGACCTACGGTGATACTGTCGACCTGGTCAATATCGAATTCAAATTCATAGTGAAGAGGAACGCGGTTGAGGTTGCCGTCGCTGTCCTCTACGATGCCAGCCTTGACGATGAAGTCGCTGAGTACCACTATGCCGCCGTCGGAATAGTATAGATATGCGCCCGTGTAGTTGTCGGGGTCAATGTAGTTGTCGAGATCGTCCTCGCCCGACTGGTGCTGTGCCATAGCATCGCATGAGAGTCGGTAGTGGCCCGAAGGTAGACCAAAGATAGTCTGGCTGATGGTGCCATCGTTGAGATGTCCGGGAGCGGGCGTCCATGCTTCTATGAACTGGTTCACCTCGATATCCTCATCAGCGTTGACGTAGATATTGTTGGCCTGATAGCCCAGATTCTGGCCCATTCCGGCCGTTACTTCCCATCCGTTGATGTTGCCTGTGTTGAAATCGGGATTCTGCAGCAGGTACTTGGTGAGGTCGATAGGATTGGTAACAGAAGAATTCTTGGATGCATAAACTAACATCTGTTCGCGCACGCTGGCACGCAAGGCTTCGGCCGTAGCGTTAATCTCGTCGAGCGTGCTCTCGGGGTTGTTGTACACGGCTCCGGGTTCGGCGGTATCGGCGCCGCACATATCGGCATCGCACAGCAACTCATAGAGCAACAGGCGAGCACGGTAGATGGGCAGAGCCTCCTGATATGCAGCGAAGTCAATGTCGTACTGCTCTTTGAGTGGTTGGAACGTTTCATTATATTCATCAGCCAGCTCCTTAAAAGCTTCTACATCGACATCGTCGACAGGGACGAAGATCCAATCGATGCCCTGTGTGTCCTCGGTACCGTTCATGAGGGCGGGCTTGCCGGCACCTTGGTCGTACATAAACTGATTGCCTTCCTTGTTGAAGTTGTTCATGCCGGGATACGACATTATGCGATACACATTCCCGACCTTGACAAACTGCCAATACCAGCAAGCCTGACTGCGACGGTCCACCTGTCCCGTTTCCTCGGTCTCGCGGAACAGGTATTTATCTGTTACGGCATAATTCTCGCGCATGGCGCCGCTGGGAGTAGGACCAGTGAAGTAGAACGTGCCATTGAGGCGCATCTTGACGCCGCCGGGATAGGCCGCATCACCTGCATCCTCTATCATTATCTGCATGTAGGGCGTCATATCCTCGCTGACGCTAATCTGAGTAGCCCAGTTGTTAGCAGCGGTAAGAAACTGTCCGCTACCTACGCTGCGGATGTAATAGGCATTGCCGACTTCGGGATCAGCGCCGTCGAGTTCGGGATATTCGATGTCCGGGAAAGTGGGACGTTCCGGCTTGGTGGGCGGTACCCACGACTGAGCCATTGATGACAGCGTGAATGCTGCAAGTGCAATCACCGCTGTTGCTTTTTGTAGAAGATGTCTCATAATGATATAAATTTTAGGTTGAAAAAAGGATTTCCAACACAAAGGTAATTAATATGTAAAGGTGGTCAACGCACAGAAATCAGTCAAAGAGCATTCATTTTTTTGTCATGATGAAAAAAAGTATGTTTTTTGCTCATTTCCTAAACGTTTTTCCGACCTTTTTACGTACTTTTGCAGCGGAAGAAGATAAAAATGTTTCTATTATGAAAAGACTTATTTGCTTAGGACTGGCATCATTATTTGCGCTCATGCTATTTGCTCAGATTGGAACGCGTTTCCCTTCGGAGCGTAAAGTAATCAACGACCCTAAGACTGGAATAGAATTGGTATTCCTGACAAGTAAAAGCGGAACGGGCGATTCCAAGATCTATCAGACCCATAACCAATGGACGTCCGACGGCAAGTGGGTAATCTTCCGCTCAGACCGTGTCAAGGGCGAAGCGATGGCCGTGAACGAGGAAACGGGCGACATAGTGCAAGTGACAGAAGGCGGCTACACGGGCATGCTCTGCGTGGCGCGTAAGTCCATGCATCTATACATCATGCGTGTGGCTAAAGATAAAAAAGGTACGCGCACGGGAATGGAAGTAGTGGAGATTGATTTGGATCGCCTGTTTACCGATTCGGAGGCCGGCAAGCTTAATAAGAAAGATGCCTACGAGCGAATATGCGGCGTCATCCCTGCAGAGATGTGCAGTGAGGGTGACATGGCACTCGACGGTAGCGAAGAGATGGTCTATTTCCGTCTGGATAAGGAGTTCGCACGCAAATATCCCATTGCAGAGCAGATATCACCAAATTTCGGGCCGCGCAATATGGGAGCCGGCCCTGGAGGCATAGGCAAGATGGACCTCAAGACAGGAAAGAGCGAGCCGGTAGTGGCCGTTCACTTCAAGGTGGGACATATTCAGGGCAATCCATGGCATCCCGGTGAGGTGATCTTCTGCTGGGAAACAGGAGGTAAGGCTCCGCAGCGCACGTGGATATGCAATGCCGACGGCACAGGTCTACGTCCCATCTACCGCGAGACGGAGCACGACTGGGTGACTCATGAGGCTGTGATAAGCGAGGATGAGTTGGTTATTGCAATCATAGGCCACAGACCAATCAATAGGGGAGAGCAGAAGAAGATAGACGGGTTGGAGTCCTTCGCCACCTCCGACGACTGGGGACCTTCGGGTACCAAGGAGTACGCCACGGGCATTGCCGTGGTGAATATGCGTACCCACGAGCTGACGTTGGAAGGACAAGTGCCAGGCGATAATTTCTGGCATGTAGCAGGTTCGCAGGACGGACACTGGGTGGCAGGCGACGACTTTGCCCGTGAGTTATGGCTCATCGACCGCCATACCGGTGAGCGCATCCTGCTCACTGCCGGACACAAGACCACGGCACGCGACCATGTTCACCCAACCTTCAAACCCGACGGCACGGAAATAGAGATTCAATCGGCCATGCTCTCGGAGGATGGACGTTCGATGAATATATGTGTGGTTCGCTTGCCCAAGTATCTTGTGGACAGGTATAAGAGGTAGAAGACCGTTCAAACACGAATCATTAAGACGAAATGGGAACGACGACGGCATACAAGGCAACGTGGTGTACAAGGTGCTTTTTGCCCTTGTTCATGTTTGCCTTATTGCCTTTCAGCTCGTCAGCCCAGACTGCCAAGACCGCTGAAGCAGTGTACGACGTACATAATTTCGGTGCAGTGGGCGACGGCATACATATTGATTCGCCTGCCATAAACGCAGCCATAGAGCAGGCTGCACACAGCGGCGGTAAGGCTACGGTGGTGCTGCGTGGTGGTACGTTCCTCTGCTACAGCCTGCATCTAAAGAGCAACGTGACGCTTCGCATCGAAGGCGACGCCGTGCTGAAAGCTGCTGCTCCAACGGAAACCGAGGGGTACGACGAGGCTGAGCCTAACGGCTCACAGTATCAGGACTTCGGCCATAGTCATTGGCACAATTCGCTCGTTTGGGGCGAGAAGCTCCATGACGTAGTGCTTGAAGGTGACGGGCTCATCGACGGCACCGACGTGCTGACACGCGGTGGTCAGCGCAAGAGTGCCAGCGGACAGACCACCGCCAATAAGGCTGTGGCGCTGCGCGATTGTCAGCGAGTCACCATCCGTGGGCTTCGCTTTCTCAACTGCGGGCACTTTGCCTTGCTGCTGACGGGAGTAGACAATCTGCTGATAGAAGATGTAATGGTCGACAGCAACCGCGACGGCATCGATATAGACTGCTGCGAAGACGTGACGGTACGTCGTTGTAGAGTGAATACCATAAACGACGATGCCATAGTTCTGAAATGCTCTTATGCTCTGGGATGGCCGAAACCGACTCAGCACGTAGTGATAGAGGATTGCCACGTGAGCGGTTTCGATGTTGGTTCGTTGCTTGACGGTACTTGCACGTCACTCACCGCCAAAGCCCCCGATGGCGACGGGCCTACAGGTCGCATCAAGCTCGGAACAGAGAGTAACGGAGGTTTCAAGCACATCGTAATTCGACGCTGCACATTCACACATTGTCGTGGGCTGGCATTGGAAACGGTAGACGGTGCACCTATGGAGCACGTCAAGGTAGACAATATCAAGATGCACGACATTTGCAACGCGCCTATATACATTCGTCTGGGCAGTCGGCAACGGGCACCTGAGGGTTTCCGTCATTCCACCGTCAGCGACATCAGCATAACCAATCTCAGCGCAACAGATGTCGACAGCCGTTATGCCAGTCTGATTATGGGAACCGAAGGTCACAGGATAAAGAATGTGCGGCTAAGCGATATCAACGTTCAATACCGAGGTGGTCTGACATTGACTGACGTAAAGGAGCAACGGGGCACTAATCCTTTTTTCTTCGCCGGCAGCACTCAGGCTTCAGTCAATCGAGGCAGCGAACGAGACGGCTATCCGGAGCCCTCGGCTCACGGCATACAACCAGCCTGGGGGCTCTCTATCAGTCATGCCGAGAAGCTTAGGCTGAAGGACATACACATGACTACCCTGCGCCACGATGAGCGACAGGCTGTTTTCACCTTCGACGTTAGTAAAGTGCGTTTCAAGCGCCTCACGACAATCAATCACGACTGATGAAGAAACTACTTTTCATATTACTGCTGTCGGCAAGCTCCCTGAGGGCGATGGACTATTTCCACAAGCAGATAAACGTAGCGAACGGCTTGTCAAATAATCAGGTGCTTTGCCTTGCTACCGACAACGAAGGCTATATCTGGGTGGGAACCGAGGCCGGACTCAACCGTATAGCAGCCGGCGTATGCACGCGTATGCACAGGCCTGAGCAGTGGTACCACGGAACGCGAGGCGACAGCGAGAAGGTGGTATCACTCCACTACGACGCACCAAGCAGCACCCTCTTCGTGGGCACTGAAAGCGGGCTCGATATCGTAGATAGTCGGACAGGTGCCTACCGCCTGAATATCCTTGGCGACAGTCTGCTCAATTTCAGTGTACAGGATATAGCCACCGACCATCGCGGAGGCGTATGGCTGTTCTACGACAATGGTCAGGTGCAGCACCTGGACTGCGCAGATCTAAAGGTCGCAACGTCGCCTGTGAGATTCGAGAAGGGATGCCGCAGCGGACTCGACGACGGCAAAGGACATCTGTACATAGGCCACAGCAAAGGCGGCATGAGCATAGTGGATTATAGCACTGGTAAATCGAAGGCCGCCTTCGTACACGAACACGGTAACAGCCGGAGTATACCAGGCGACAACGTGCGACGTATCTTACAAGACAGCCACGGCCGCATATGGGTAGGCACAGACCACGGCTTGGCACTCTTCAATCCTGCCGCCGCCACTTTTCAGGAGGTACGCCATGCCGACACTCCTTACGACGATAACGTGTTCGACCTAATGGAGATGAACGACGGCCGATTGCTGGTGGCCATGGATGTGGGCGGCATCGGCATCGTTGACAGCCGCGCTTTGGAATACACCGAAGATGCGCCCGTTGAGTTGTCGTCGCTCAACACACGTTGCTTGCTGCTGGATCGCCATGGCAACGTTTGGGTGGGTAGCCATAGCACTGGCATCGATTTCCTCTCGGACAAGGAAGCTCTCTTCCACCAGCTGCCTTATAGAAACACCTCAGGACGTAGGCAAGCCGTGAATGCCATCACGGCCGACGGCCAGGGCCGACTATGGGTTAACGGCGAGGACGAGTTGAGCCTGTGGCAGGACGCTACGTGTCTGGGGTCGTGGCCTATCAGCGGACTGCGCAACCGTGCTCACTCCTTTGCAAGAACCATGATGGCCGACCGTAAGGGACGGGTGTGGATGGGTATGGAGGACGAGGGCGTCATACGTTTTGACCCTCATACGCAGCGATTCGAACGAATAGATATCGGCTATGACGCTCCTGACATACATAGCTTCTTCGAAGACGACGACGGCAGCGTATGGATAGGCAGCCAATTCGGGATATGCGTCTACCGCGACGGCATAGTCAGTCATGCCGATAATATCGACGACATAACACGCAAGGCACCTGTCACCAGCTTCATCAGATTCGGCAAGGTGATGCTGATGGCAACGCAAGGCAATGGCGTGGTTCTTTACAACACCGACACTGGCACTAGCCGACAGTTGCATATGGCCGACGGCTTGCCCACTGAGAATATCAATCAGGCGTTACCCGACGGCAACGGGGGTTTTTGGCTTGCCACGAACAAGGGAATCGTACTCTTGTCGGACATCACCAACAGCGCTAAGGTCCTTTGCTTCGACGACCGCCATGGATTGGCAGATAACCAGGTGCAGGCAATAGCCATAGACCGGCAGGGTCGTCTGTGGGCCAGCACCTTCACGTGCATTTCATGCCTCGACCATTCGGCAGAAAGAGGCCTGCTGCCAGCGGCAAGCGCTAACGATAAGGAGTGGCATTGTCACAATTTCACCGGCCATGCGCAAGTGTCCACCGGCGGCTTTGTGGCAGGGTCCGTAGCGCAGACAGCCGACGGACAGATAGCTTTTGGCTCGTCGGGCGGAGTATGTTTTGTACGTCCTGACCTTTACGTCGTAGGCTACGAAGCCGTACAGCCTAAGATAGCGATATGCAATATCTATCAGCCTACAGCCGAAGGAACAGCCACCATAGGCCTGTTTCCCGGTACCGACGGACGAATAGAACTGACTCACAGACAGAATACTTTGCAGATTGTGGCCACGGTGGATAACTACGCTCAGTGGGACTTCGTGGATATGGCTTACAAGATGAAGGGGTTGGAGGACAAGTGGTACGATATGAACGACATGATGGAAGTGTCGTTTCGCAGTTTGCCGCCAGGCCGATACACATTCCTGCTGCGTGCCAAGTTGAAAAACCAGAATTGGGATTCGGCCAGCGAGACAAAGCTCGCTATAGTCATAGCGCCGCCCTTCTGGCTCTCATGGTGGGCATGGCTGATATATGCCATAGCGGCTGTCAGCACATTATGGTATATGTCCAAGTCCTACAAACGCCATCTGGCTCTACAGAACTCTTTGGAACTGGCACGGCGCGAGGGCATTCAAAAACAAGAACTCAACGAAGAGCGACTACGCTTCTTCACTAATATCACGCATGAGCTGCGCACTCCGCTGACACTCATTCTGGGACCGCTCGAGGACCTTGCGGCCGACAGTACACTCTCCACAGGCAGCCGACGTAAGGTGGAACTGATAAACCGTAGTGCAGACCGTCTGCGCGACCTTATCAACCAGATACTCGAATTCCGCAAGACGGAAACACAAAACCGACGCCTCACGGTGGCCAAGGGCGACATCGGACAGTTTGTGAGGGAGATGGTACTCAATTACAAGGAACTGAACCGCAACAGCAACGTGGAAATAAGATACCGCCAGCAAGGTAACCTTCCGGCCGTGTATTTTGATTCCGAGGTAGTGTCCACTGTGGTCAACAACCTGCTTTCCAATGCAATGAAATATACCGAGAAGGGTAGCATCGACGTGGCGGTGGAAACAAACGACGAGCAGCAACTGCTTATTCGTGTTGCCGACACAGGTCACGGCATATCAGCCGAAGCACTGCCGCATATATTTGACCGATATTACCAAGCGAAAGGTGAACATCAAGCTTCGGGCACGGGAATCGGACTGGCATTGGTCAAAGCCTTAGCCGACCTGCATGAAGCGCAGATAGCGGTTCAGAGTCAGGAGGGACGCGGATGTGAGTTCACGCTGGCATTATCTGTCCACAACACATACCCCAATGCATTGCACAAAGAAGATGCACACACTGATACGCCAACCTTGAAAACAGAGAAACACAACGAAGGTGAGCCGGCTGAGGAGGAGCGTCCACAGCTGCTCATCGTCGAGGATAATGACGATATCCGTCAGTATATCGTTGAAGCCTTGTGCAACGACTATCGGATTCTGGAAGCCAGGAACGGACTGGAGGGAGCTGCTTTAGCCAATGAGCATCTGCCCGACCTGATTGTCAGCGATATAATGATGCCTCAGATGAACGGCATTCAGATGACGCATCAACTCAAGGACAGCTTACAAACAAGCCACATCCCAATTATTCTGCTCACCGCTAAGGATACCGACGAGGACAAGGAAGAAGGCTACGACAGCGGTGCGGATTCATACCTGACCAAACCTTTTACCGCCAAACTCCTTATCAGCCGAATAAGAAATCTTCTGGCAAACCGTCGTAGGCTCGCAGAACAACTAAGCAGTAACGGTGTTGAAAGCCTCGCCGTTGACCTTTCATCACCGCAAAACACCCTCAGCCGTCTCGACCATGACTTCCTTGTACGACTCGATGCCATAGTACAGGAGCATATCATGAAAACCGATATCGATATGGGATTCCTTACCGACAAGATGGCAATGAGCCACAGCACTTTCTACCGCAAGATAAAGGCGCTCACAGGCCTTACTGCCCAGGAGTATGTGCGCAAGCAGCGCCTTCGTCATTGCTATAAGCTGCTACAAAGCGGTGATTACAATGTCACTGAGGCCGCTATGATGACAGGCTTCAACCAAATGGCTCATTTCCGCGAAGTCTTCAAAAAGGAATTCGGTGTACTGCCATCTGAAGTGGCGAAAAAGGGAACGGTAGAGTAATACCTTTGTGCCAAGTGCTATGTTGTTGCCAATGCTTTTGCCCTTTCAGGCCGCTCAACACAAATTGCGAATCTTAAAGCCTGCCATCGAGAATGCTTAGCTCGGTGGCAGGCTTTGTGATGAAATACCTATGTGGGTATCTGTGTGGGTTATGCCTTCAGTTCGTCGGGCACTACGGGCATGGCGCCGTTCTGAGTGCAGACGAAGGCACTGACACGGACAGCGGTGCGGTGGGCTTCGGGCACGGACTTGCCATTGAGGATGCTACCTACGAAGGAGCCTGTGAAGGAGTCGCCGGCGCCTACGGTGTCGGCCACCGTGACCTTAGGAGTCTCCTGGAACGATACTGCACCGGGGGTGAAGACGTAGGAACCGTTGGTGCCGCAAGTGAGCACGAGCATGTCGAGGTTGTACTTGCCCAGGATGAGCCAGCACTTGTTCTCGATGTCGAGACCAGGATAGCCGAACATACGACCGATGAGCACGAGCTCCTCGTCGTTGATCTTTAGGATATTGCAGCGACGGATGCTCTCTTGGATGATTTCCTTGGTGTAGAACTGCTGGCGCAGGTTGATGTCGAAGATCTTGAGGCAGTCGTCGGGTGTAGCGTCGAGGAACTTCTGTATGGTGGTACGGCTTACGATGTTGCGCTGTGCGAGCGAGCCGAAGCAGACGGCACGACAGTTGCGGGCTATGGCAGCGATATCATCATCGAACGGAATATTGTCCCAAGCTACGTTTTCCTTGATGTCGTAGGTGGGGATACCGCCCTCAGCAAGGGTAACCTGTACGGTGCCTGTGGGGTAGGGCACACGTGGCAGCAGGTCGTTTAGATTGTGCTCGCGCAGTGCCTCGATGGTCTCCTCGGCCAGTGCATCCTCGCCCAGGGCGCTGATGGCGATGGTGTTGTCGGAGCCCAGGAACTGTCCTGCATGGTAAGCGAAGTTGGCGGGTGCTCCGCCGAGTTTCTTGCCTTCGGGCAATACGTCCCAGAGGACTTCGCCAAGGCCTACTACAAATCTTTTCGTTTCCATTTAGTTGTTTCTTTGACGAGGTCGATGCCGGCCTGACTATAGCATCGATAAGGCCTCCTTCGGGATTGTGTTCAGAAATGAGATATGAAACAAGGGCTACGGTGTCATGAAGTCACCCATTACGGAGGCTTCCTTGTCCTCTTCGTCGAGTTTGAAGAGCATGAACTGTGGCTTCTCGGCTGTGCACGGCTCCCAGCCTAAAGCGTTATTCTCGCCATTAGGGTCACCGTATTTGGCGAAGTTGGTCCAGGCAGTGATCATCTTTTCAGAGAGGTCCCAGTCACCTTGTGTCCACGGTCGCCAGCAATGCTGGAGACTCTTAAATACAAACCAAAGGTCGCTGCTATGGAAGGCACCTTTGAGGCGGTCGGTGATTTCGGGGTGCTTGCCATCGTCGGGCAATGGGCGTGCGAACTCATAAGCCCATGCCTTGCGACCCTGTTCCTCTCTTACCTTGCAGAACTCTGCTATGCCAGGTCCCATTGACCCCATGTCGTTGAGCGTAAAACCAATCATATAGGGGACATCAGCTATGGTTCCTGCACGGGCTGCATCATCAAAGGTCTTGGTGCAGACATAGCCGTCGACGATGGGGCGCATCATAAGGAAGACATCGTCCTTGGTAACCATGTTATAGAGTTGCCCTACGGTGTACATGATTTCTGTGGAGGCATGGCGCAGCTTGTCCAGATCCGTGAGGCCAGCCCAGTCCATGACTTTCTTAGTGGTGGCTTCGCTCTCGGCCAAAGTTGGATTGTAGAAGAAGAAACGGTTCATAGGTGTGGCAGGCTTGGCTTCCTCGCCATCCTTGGGAGGTATATTCAGACCGCCGCCGCTCATGATGATTGCCTTATGGAAAAGGCCACGGGCTAAGGGTGATTCGCAAAGGGTTCGTACACTGCCGGCACCTGCACTCTGACCGAAGATCGTCACGTTGTCAGGGTCGCCTCCAAACTGAGCAATATTAGCTTTAATCCATTTCAGAGATTGTATCTGATCAAGGATGCCGTAGTTGCCGCTGACGTGGTTGGGACTTTCGGCTGACAACTCGGGATAAGTCATGAAGCCGAAGATGCCGAGGCGATAATTGATGGAAACCAACACAACATCTTTAGAAGCCCATTCCTGTCCGTCGAATTCGGGTTCCGAGCCCCAACCTTCACGATAACCACCACCATGAATCCACAGGGCCACGGGGAGTTTTTTGTCGACTTGTCCGGGTGCTTTAGTCCAAACGTTTAGATAGAGGCAATCTTCGCTATATGGCGCTTCGTCGCCGTAGCCCCATTCTGAAGCGTAGAAGCCGGGGTAGTGGACAGCTTGATAGCCGGGGTGTCCGAACTTGTCGCAGATACGAATGCTATCCCAAGGCACTACGGGCTGTGGCTCACGCCAACGAAGGTCGCCAATGGGCGGTGCGGCATAAGGAATACCTCGATAAACGAATACACCTGGATTTTCGGCACGAACGCCTTGAATCTGACCACCTTCAATGGTTAAGATGGGGTTGTTGCTTTCGTCTTGTGATGTACAACTCACAAACATTGCCAATAAAGGCAATAACATAAAGATAATCTTTTTCATAGTGAACTATAGTTAAAGTAGTTGTTTAAAACAAAGATTACTTCACTTTCCACACGTTTAGCACGATACCTTTGAAGTCACTGCCGAAGGATGGCGCGCAGAGAAAGAGTGCGTTGTTAAGCCAGGCATACTTGCTGTCCTCTGGAGCTTCGAAGGTTGGAGCGCATTTGAAGTAAAACGAGGGAGTGCCATCGGGGTTCTTGCTACTGCTGATGATGCCTCGGTTGCGAATATGGATGAAAACGCCGTCGTCGGTCTTGATGCTGTAGATAGCCTCAAGTTCTGTACGGTTGCCCTTGGCTAACTGCCAGTCTGCGCCGCCGTTGAGGATTGTTCCTTTCAAGAGAGGGCCCTCGAAAGTGCCGCCGGTGATTGGAATAACTGTGCGTCGGCCGTGAGGCGTATCACCTACAACGTAAGGTGCATCAAGCGTGACCTTTAGTTGCATCACGAATTCCATTTCTGGTGCCGGGGCAACGGTCTGTGCCTTAGCACTTGAGCCAAGCGTCAAGGCGAGTAAGAATGTCAATACAAGTCTTCTCATAGGAATATTCAGTTTAATTAGATTATCGGTATACAAACTTTCTGCCGGCAAAGTTATTAATAAATCCACTAAATGTTTTCGCATCTTGTTACATTTATTTTCAAATAAGTAACGCAAGTGGGAAAATAATAGAAAAAACGCGAGGGTGATGGTATTTATTTGCAAATAGAAGATCAAAAACCATAAATAGTGATTACTTTTGCATCGCATGACTATTTTCGATATCAAACGTTACGCCATTAACGATGGCCCGGGGATTAGGACAACCATTTTCACTAAGGGCTGTCCATTGCGTTGTATATGGTGCCATAACCCGGAATCGTGGTTACCACAACCAGAACTGCTGTTCAAGGCGAAGAAATGTATTGCTTGCAACACCTGCGGTCTGTATCCAGACAAGCTCGGTCTGCCGATGAATACATTATTAGATTATTGCACTCGCGAGGAATTAGCAGCGAAAGCTGACATCTGTCCGGCTAAGGCAATTGAAATGTGTGGTAGGGAATGGACTATTGACGAACTGCTTGCAGAGGTTGAAAAGGAACGGGATATCATGATGGACAGCGGAGGAGGTGTGACCATCAGTGGTGGAGAGCCGCTGATGCAGGTATGTCGCCCTGCCTCCAAAGACGATTCACTCATTACTCTTCTGCACGAACTTGGGAATCGTGGTTTTCATCGCTGTGTGGATACTACGTTGTATACAGACCCAGAAGTGGTGAAGGCAGTGGCAGCCGAGACCGATTTGTTTTTGGTTGACCTTAAGGTGATGGATTCTGAGAAGCATAAGCAACTGACTGGCGTGAGTAATGACCTTATCCTTGCCAATATCCGTTTGCTGGCTCAACTCGGAGTTCCCTTCCAGATACGTATTCCTCTGATTGAAGGCATTAACGCTGACGAGAACAATATCGAAGCAGTAGCCCTTTTCTTGGAGAATCTTCGTTTTGAATTCTCTTCCGTAAATCACCGCCAAGGAACTTCGACAACAGACATACCTCAAGTCAAGGATGTAGCTCTGTTGCCTTACCACGATGCCGGCAAGGATAAGCATGCAAGGCGCGGCTCAAAATACAACCCTGAAAACATTCCAATGTCGACGCCTACAGAAGAAACCCTTCAACGTATAATCCGTCAATTAGCAGCTCATGGCATAAGTGCTAAAATAGGAGGTTAAAACAAGTATGCTAAGGCCGCAGCAGTAGTGGAATCAGCGCGTGAGGAATGAGCGAGGCTGGGTTTGAAGACCTCTCAAAAAGGATAAAGGCAACCGAAAGGTTGCCTTTTCTAGCAGAGAGAGAGGGTGGCATCAAAGTAAAAGATTGATTATCTTTTTCGAAGATGACTTCTCAGCGCTCCGCGAATGCAAGGCAAGTTTGCTTAAGCCGCAGCAGTCGTGGGATTAGCGCGTGAGGAATGAGAGAGGCTGGGTTTGAAGACCTCTCTAGAACGATAAAGGCAACCAGAAGGTTGCCTTTTCTAGCGGAGAGAGAGGGATTCAAACCCCCGGAACGGACGAGCCGTTCACCGGATTTCGAGTCCGGCCCAATCGGTCACTCTGGCATCTCTCCTGGGTGCATCTTTTTGAATGCGGTTGCAAAGGTAGTAAAAAGATTAGAGATAAATGATTAAAGAATAAAGTTTTTTTTGTTTTTGGGCATTTTTTCTACTTTTAACTGCTTTTTTTACCTCGAAACATCACTTTGCAACCCAGTTGCATATCCTTTGCCGTACCTTTGCAGCGTCAAAACAAGATAAAGAAAGAACAAATAAACGATAAATAGTATGATACTGAATTGGATTGAAAGTTATTGGGATGCTCTGGTCATGATGACAGCAGAAATGGCTCCCTATCTGCTGTTGGGCTTCTTTATAGCAGGATTATTGCGGGTGTTCGTTCCCCGTTCGATGTATTCCAAACATTTAGCACCAAACAACATGAAGAGCGTTGTGAAAGCTGCTGCCATAGGTGTGCCTCTGCCATTATGCTCCTGTGGCGTAATCCCTACGGCTGTAGGCTTGCGAAAAGAAGGAGCTAGCCACGGCGCCTGCGCCAGCTTCCTCATCGCTACACCTCAGACTGGTGTCGACTCTATAGCTGCCACCTACTCGCTTATGGGCTTGCCTTTCGCTATAGTTCGTCCTATCGCCGCCTTGTTCACTGCGATGTTCGGTGGTTGGTTGGTTAATAGGTATGGGGAGAAGACACTTGGAGAGGAAACGTATGAAGAGCACTGCGGTTGCGGACATGAACATGAACACGAGCATTGCGGTTGCGGACACGTCCATGAGCAAGAACATTGTAGCTGCGGACACGACCACGATAATCATAATGGTCAGTCTGGGTTGGTTTCTAAAATGAAGGAAGCACTCGACTATGCATTCGTGGATATGATGCAGGATGTAGGCAAGTGGCTCGTCATAGGTCTGTTGATAGCAGCCTTGATTACCGTAGCTGTGCCTAATGAGTGGCTTGCCGCTTTACATGAGTATAAGCTATTGAATATGCTCATTGTGCTGGCCGTGGCTATTCCGATGTATATCTGTGCCACAGGTAGCATACCTATCGCCGTATCCCTGATGGCCAAGGGCTTGACACCGGGTGCAGCCCTGGTTCTTCTCATGGCAGGTCCCGCTGTCAACTCTGCCTCCATCCTTGTCATAGGTAAGGTTTTCGGTAAACGTACACTTTGGTTGTATATCCTTTCAATAATTATCGGCGCCATCCTCTTCGGCCTCGGTATTGATTATTTGTTGCCTCAGGACTGGTTCTCGGTCTCTGCTAACTTCGCCGAAGCAGCTCACTGTGCACACTGTCTTTCTGTGATGGACTGGATATGGGTTGCCCTTCTCCTTATTCTCCTCCTCAATGCTTTTTGGCAGGCTCACCACGGACACACGTGCAGTTGTGGTCATGAACATAACCACGATCATGAAGAGCACCATCACGAGCACCATCACGAACACCATCACGAAAACGAGCAAGACTATAATCATAATCATGAACATGACGATAAAAATGAGGAGCATGATCATGACCACGATGCTCTGTCAGCCACTCTTGAGCCACAGGAGGAGATGAGTACATTCTATCGGATCTCAGGTATGAATTGCAACCACTGCAAGGCTAATGTAGAGCGCGCCATCCGCAACGTTGAAGGTGTTGAGGAGGTGACGGTGGATTTGGCCTCAGGCATAGCCTTTGTTAAAGGTAATCACGATACTGAAGTCCTCATTAAACAGGTTCAAAGCTATGGCTATGGAGCAGAAATAAAGGATTAGATACAAATCCTGATTGCTCCATTGAAACAGAATAACAATTAAGGATAAGTTTTTTATTCCACAAAAGGGAGTCTCTCGATGAGATTCCCTTAATTTATATGCGAAAGAGTCTATCTTATATAGAACTCAGCGGTCAGGGCAGAGTAATCCGGTGACCGGTGGCCATCAATGGTGAGCGTTAGATGCTGTCGGCTGACATCGTGCACGGGGCCTTTACGGAAACAAGCGAGAATACGTTTTGGCGGCTTTGTAGAGGTCGTATGAACCTGACATTCTGCTTCGAGGTTCAAGCCAGAGGCAAAGCAAAGGTGGTGGAAAGAAGTGAAGGCTTCAGTGGGTAGAACCACGGCAAACTGACCTCCGTCAGCGAGCAGACGCGCTGTGGTTGATATAAGTTCGTCAAAAGAGAGGGTGGACGCATGACGGGCGGTGGCACGTTGAGCATCAGGAGCCAGGAGCGAGTTCTCGAAGAATGGAGGATTGCAGATGATAGCCTGGAAGGACTCGCGGCAACCCACGTCAGCAGTTGTAGAGAGAGGATGTTGTTGTCTGGCTGCGAAATCTTGGAGGGATGCATGAACCACGGTGATGCGGTTAGCGAATGGGGAGGCGAGAACGTTGTCGGCAGCCTGAGATGCTGCTTCTGCATCAATATCAATGGCGGTTATGCGGGCGGTGGGGTAGCGCTGTGCAATCATGAGCGCTAACAGTCCGCTGCCTGTGCCAATATCCAATACGCTCATAAACGCTTGAGTCTGCGAGTTGGGAGCAGTGGACTCTGTGATATTATCGAGAGATGGATTGTAGAATGGCGCCCATGCACCAAGCAATACACCGTCGGTGCCCACTTTCATGGCACAACGGTCATGGTAAACGCGGAAATGCTTGAAATCGAAAAACATTATGTATGACCTCAGTTTTTCATTATTTCAATCTTTGGCGGCAAAAGGAACTGCATTATACCGCGTATGATATCGCGACGTTGGTCGGCATCAGTGATGGCTTCGAATGGGAAGCCCATGGCGAAACAGTGGTAATCGGTACCTGAATAAGCGATAGCTGCCGATTGTCCGCTATGGTCGTAGGCCATGGCGCAGAAAGCACCTTCAGATGGAGCAAGACAGTCGGCGGCGCTGACCATATACTGCCGCTCATTGGGAGTGTTTGCGATATTGAAATGTAAGCCCAGTCCGCTGATATCGCCTATAGAATCGGCAGGCAGCGAGCCTGCATACTCGTATTTGAGGATGTCGCGGGTGAAAACGCGCTGCTCGTCGGTCTGCATGTCAGTGCCGATATATGCTCCGCTTACGAGGAGATGACCACCAGTACGGGTAAACTCGGCCACAGACTGGATCATGGCAGGCGGGAACACCGGAGCAGGCAAAAGGCTGTAACCATCGGCGCGATTGAGGCCGTAGGCGAGGTCAATGACTTGGAATGAGCGGCTGTCGAACACAGCGCGTTGTGCCGCGTCTGCAGTGCAACTGCTTATGGTTACAGAATTGCGCATTGCAGCAATGATATCACGCGCATGGCGGGTGGTCCAGTCGCGGGTGTTGCCGGCGATAATAATGCCTTCAAGCTCAGCTGTGCTATGTCCTAAGCCTCCGTAGCCTTCGCGTCCGTAACCTGCTTTATCCCAACATAGTTGTCGGCCACAGTAGCCAGGCATGCGAGCCATAGGTACGCCGAAGTCGCTATTAAGATCGAATCCTTCGATGGTATCGTTGCGTAGTGGCTGAGGTCCGGCCAGTCGGTTGAAGGCGTCAATGATGAGGAGTCGCGGACTATTGTCGAAACCAATGAAAGCACATACCTCTGGCGAAGGCATACTTTGTCCACCATCGTTGCAAGCAGTGATGTAGAAACGGTGCAACACACCCTGAGTGGCATGAGATAGAGTGAAATGGCTGTCGGACACCCGTGTGCCGTTGTCGAATCCTTTGTCGCCCTCAGCGTGATAGACTACGAAGTCAGATGGCGTTGCTGTAGGCTCTAGTGGATCATCAACTACAAGCCATGTGAGTTCTATGTCGTTGCTGTTGGGCATCACCATGGCCATAGGTGCCGTTGGTGGCAGAGGCTGCACTACAGGGTTGTTCTTGTCGTGGAGTTGGTATAGGCTGCGCAGTATGCCTTTGTATATGGCCCTGCCTAAGAGGAACTTGAAATATGGATCGTGGGCAAAACAGAGGTCGGCAAAGTTCTGGTGCGAGAGCATCTCCAGTATGATTGATGGCACCGCGGGCTCGCGTGTCTCGCTATAGTTACGGTCGTACATCTGTCGGCGCGTCCAACGGTGTATGGTCTGCTGTAAGTCGGAATTAACCTGCGAGAGAACGATGTCGCAGAAGTCGCGCGAGGATAGGCGCGAGAGACCGGCAGCTGTAATGCCTTCGTAGAAATCAGTGGTGTAAACGCCGAGTGAACCAATTATACTCTCGTCGCGCGTCCAACCTGCATCAGTGTGAAGAGCTATGGACATTTCGATAGGCACATTAAGTCCAGAATCGCCTGGTACATACGCAGAGCCTCGGGCAAGATAATTCGTTGTGAGCGAGCGTACATTAATATCCTCGGAGTAATCATTAGTTGAAGCTTTATTGCCATATGTTTCGTATGGGAAACCAGCCCATTGTGCGGAGTAACGGGCAGCCTCGAGGAAACGTGGCAAGCGGCTTACTTCAAGGCTGTCGCCTCGTGCTATATTTCCCATTCCGCCACCAAAGCGAACGGCATCAGCTGAAATATGACCGCGGTAGTTGCTTAGGTTTGAGAGCGTTACGCAGTTGTCTTTGCTCTCGCCTGCTGCAAAGTCGAAAGAGCCGAGGTATACCCACGTACTTCCGCCCATTTGCTGATTGACGCGGAACTGCGTCTTTTGTCCTCGGTGGTGCACAGTGTAAAGGGCGTCGTTGACGCTGGTGGGGAGCGTTGTGTAAGAAACGTAGACGGCATAACGGCCGTCCTCCGGTATGCGTGGAGTCCAGGCTACGGTGGTGGCATGAGAGCGGCGTTGTTGGGTTGGCATGGTTCGAGTTGTGCCATGCGTGAAAGGATTCTCACCATCAAGGTACACGTCCTTGATGTGTGCAAAGCCTTGCGGACCGTCGGTTAGTGGGTATTGCCCTACATCCTCGGTATAGGAACCGTCTTGTTCCGGGCGGTCGTTGTCTACGATAACCTCATGACGTTGCCAGTCGCGCTCACGTGGCGAGAACAGCACAGCTCCAGCGTTTTCGAGCATCGGCATGAGGAATGGCACTACGATAGTTTGCGAGAGCAGGTCTTCGGTGGTGCAGAAGAGTCGCGGTCGTTGCCATTGCCATTGGCGGTCTGAGAGGGAATAGTAGTTGCCATGGCTTGCCCAGAGGCTTATGTGGCGGCCTTCAAGCCCTTTATCCGTTGAATATTGACGGTCAATAGGGGTTACCCACGATGGGGTCTTGTGGCGTATATCTCCCCATGTACGGGGCACAACCGTAGTGCCAGTGCCGCCTATCACGAGTTCGTCGATGAGAACGCCCTTAGAGTATATGCGTAGTTCATAACCTTCGTAGTTGTCAGGTAGCAACTGACGAACTTCGCCGTAAACACGTTCCACTTTGGCCTTATCGAACGGCTGCATTCCGAAGGCTTCGTTGACATATATTTCTAAACTTTTATTCTTGGAGTCGGCCTTTACATCGTCGAGGCGGCAGGTAAGACCTTTAAGCACAAAGCCGAGGTCGTAGTTGCCAAAATAGTTGTTTAGACGGGTTTGAAGACTGGCTTGCTGTGCAAAACAAACGGCTTCTGCAGTCAACAGAAGCCAAAGGATAATGGTATGGCGGCGGAAATGTTGCAATGTTCGGATTGAGGGTTGGCCTCAGAGGAGGCGGATTAGGGTTTATGGTTGAGGATTAAAAGCTTAACGACTAACTCATGGGATGAAGTTCTCGGGATATTTTCCTTTAAAGTCTTTGTAATAGGCGCGAATCTCCTTCATCTGCTCCTCGATATTGCCATTGGGCATTATGGATTTATTGCAAACGATGCGTTTCTTCTCGTAGTCGACGCCGAAGAGGAGGATGGGAATGTTTGCCTTTAGGGCGATGTAATAGAATCCGTTTTTCCATTCGGCCACTGGCTTGCGAGTGCCTTCGGGAGTGATGCAGAGGGCGAAGTTGTCGCTGTTGATAGCTATTTGGGCCAGCTGGTCGGTGAGGCTGGTCTTGCGGCTGCGCTCAACGGGTATTCCTCCGAGCCTTCGCATAAAACCTCCGAGAGGGAATGCAAACCACTCCTTCTTCATCATAAACTGGCAACGGAACGACTCGGCGCGGCTGTAAAGCTGCCCGAGTATGAAATCCCAGTTGCTGGTATGAGGGGCAAGTGCAACGACATACTTGGGCGGAAGATCAATGCTCACTTCGTTGTGCCAGCCCCATAGACGGTAAAGAATAAATCTGCATAGGGATTTCATGTTCTTTTGTGCTTTGCGTTTAGTTGCGATTAGTCGTTCGATGATTGTGTTAGATCAGATGAGATGGCAGATCTGGTCGATGATTTCATTGGTGCTCGTGTTTAGGTCCTCCTCCATTTGCTTGAAGAAAGCCTTCACCTGCCGCTTGTCGATATGGCTGAGCCTGTTCACGAAATCGTTGCGCATAAGCAATATGCTCTGCGCTATGTTTTCTACGTCCTGTTTCTGTACCCCGGTACCAGACTGCTCGGCACCTAACAGCTCTATCAGAAGGTCTGTGGACATTAGGTTGATAGCCTTCTTGAGTTCTCTTTTCTTAGCCATGACTTGTAGTTATTTGAGGTTTGACGGGGCTAATGTACTACATAAATTGGACTTGTGCAAACATTTTTTAGTTTTTTAACTATCTAAGCCACAAATCTATAGCAAAATATACGGCAAGGCCAACCATCCAACCAAGAAATACCTTAGGCATGATGTGCCGCATATACCATGTATTGCTTACGTCTTCGGCTTTCATCAGGGCATAGCCGCTCACATTGCCGATAGGCAGCAGACAGCCTGCGATGCAACCACTGTAGATGATGAGGTGCCAATATTGTCCGTTGAGTAGGAATGCCTGCGAATATTCGGGCGAGAGGAACGAGGGTAGGGCAGAGATAGAGTCTGCAACTGGATAGATATTGATGGCAGTAAGCACCAGGGCTATATTGTCGAGCACGGCACTGATGGCCCCCATGGCAATACTCATTATATAAATATTGTGTATCCATTCGTCGCACCAAGTGGAGATAGTCTGCATCACACCCGTTTCAATGAGCAGGGCCACACAGAGGAACACGCCGACAAAATACATTATCGTTTGAAGCGTCATATATTGGAAACGGCGTTCTGATGAAGCTTCCAAAGGTTGGTCTGACTTGATGCGATGGTGGTTGAACAATTCATCAAGCACCCAAAGCACACCAAGCACGCACAGAGCACCAAGGAAAGGCGGCAGCAGGGTGATGCGGTGGAATGTTGGGATGAACCACAAACCGCCGATGCCAACTACCGTCAACGCAATGCGCTGCCATCGGTTGAGGAACAAACTATCGCCACGATAGCGTGTAGCCGGGCGTATGAGGTCGATATGCTCAGGTAGCGAACGTGCTATCAGTGCGGTGGGGATAATTGTGGCAACGAGTGCAGGTAGGATAAGGGCAGCAGAGAAATTGGTTGGCGTAACAGCGCCTTTGCCCCATACTACGAGCGATGTAACGTCGCCGATGACGGTAAAGGCACCTCCGCTGTTGGCCGCTATGACTATGGCTGAACCTATGAACATGCGCCAACGGCTCTGCGACACCAGTTTACGCATGATAATAAGCATCAGCACCGTGGTGGTGAGATTGTCAAGATTGGCAGAGATTATGAACGTGAAGCCAACCAAAATCCACAACAAGTGCTTGCTACTCCGCACCCGAGCCCAGTCGGCTATGAAATTGAAGCAGCCGTTGCTCTGCAGCACCGACACGATATTCATCGTTGCCAATAGGTAGAGGGCTATAGCTCCAAGCTGAGCACCATAGCGAAGGAAGATATTGTCTGCAATAAACTGCTTCACGTTGAGCGACTGCGAAAGGCCAGGTATAGCAGGCCACATGGAGTACTCGTCGCCATGCATCTTCAACACAAAATCGGTGCCCATACACACATATAGAATCCAGCCAAGCACAGCGGCAAACAGTGCTATGGTCGCCTTGTTGATGTGCGTCAAATGCTCGTTGGCAATCAGCACATAGCCAATCAGGATGAGCGTTAGAATAGCTATTGTCATTTCCTACCCTTTCTCAATTAATTGATTTCTATTATTAGTTGTTGGCACACAGCTCAACAATCGGCAAAGTTAGCTTTTTATTCTGATTATCGTTCAAAAATAGCTTATTTTTTATTTTTTTTGACGATAAATTTGTTCAAACGGGCTCTTTAGTTTACTTTTGCAAAGCTTTTCGAAAAAAAACATGCGATAGTAGCTCAGTTGGTAGAGCATTGGCTTCCCAAGCCGAGGGTCGCGGGTTCGAGTCCCGTCTATCGCTCTTTTCCCCAATGAAACCATTAGCAGAACGTATGAGACCCGTCACACTTGACGGGTATATTGGTCAGCAACATCTTGTTGGCCCTGGTGCCGTGCTGCGACGAATGATTGAGAGTGGGAAGGTCTCATCCTTTATCCTTTGGGGACCTCCGGGTGTAGGCAAGACCACATTGGCACAGATCATAGCTCACACGCTGGAAACACCATTCTACACATTGTCAGCTGTCACAAGCGGCGTCAAGGATGTTCGTGATGTGATTGAGAGAGCTCGCGGTGGTCGATTCTTCGACCAGAAAAGCCCTATTCTTTTTATAGATGAGATACATCGTTTCTCAAAGTCGCAACAAGACTCATTGCTTGGGGCTGTTGAAAAAGGTACGGTGACCCTCATCGGCGCTACCACTGAGAATCCGTCGTTTGAAGTCATACGTCCATTGCTCTCCCGATGTGCAGTTTATGTGTTGAAGTCACTGAGCAAGGATGATTTACTCACGTTGCTCGACCGGGCCCTTCACGAGGATGTGGAACTCAAGCAGAAACAGATAACTGTGAAGGAAACCGACGCTCTGCTGCGTTTCAGCGGAGGCGACGCACGCAAGCTGCTCAATATTATTGAACTCGTTACCGACACAGGCAGTGAGAACAAGCCTGTAGAGATTACCGACGCTTTGGTAACAGAGCGTCTGCAGCAGAACCCGCTGGCATACGACAAAGGCGGCGAGATGCACTACGACATAATATCAGCGTTCATCAAGAGTGTTCGTGGCAGCGATCCGGACGCCGCAATATATTGGCTGGCTCGTATGATTGAGGGCGGCGAAGAGCCTGAGTTCATAGCGCGACGATTGGTTATCCTGGCATCTGAAGATATAGGCTTGGCAAACCCCAATGCCTTGTTGCTAGCTAATGCTGCGTTCGACACTGTTCATAAAATCGGTTGGCCAGAGGCACGGATTGCCTTGGCCGAAGCAACAGTATACTTAGCTACTTCACCGAAGAGCAATTCCGCTTATATGGCTGTGAATGATGCTTTGGCTTTTGTACGTCAGACTGGTAACCAGCCAGTGCCTTTGCACTTACGTAATGCTCCCACAGAACTTATGGAAGAACTCGGTTATTCGAAGGGCTATAAATACGCGCACGACTACGAAGGCCATTTCGTTGAGCAGCAGTTCCTACCTGACGGCATCACACAGCGTTTTTGGCATGCACAGCCGAATCCTGCGGAGCAAAAGCTCGCCGAACGAATGCTTAAGTTATGGGGTGACCGTTTCAAAGATTAATCCCATTGTCCAAATCTCCATTCTTGATTGGAGCAGTTCATGACTTTGTTCTTCCAGAATTTGCTATGCTTATGATTACGAGATGAAATTGTATCGTAATCTGCATATTTAGTTGAGTGTGAGATAATAGCCCAATTTGTAGAATGCAAAGGCGGTTAGGTTGGGGTTGGGACCTTCGAGATGTCTGCGCAAAGGTTTGCGGATGAGCGAGAAACAACGGCGGACAAATCCAGATAGGCCATAGCGCTGAAGGCGTCTTGCAGTGTCTTGAACACGGCTATAACCTTGCATTCGGTCGCCAAGGCTGTAAAGTGTTCTAAGTGCAGTCTCAGTCTTGTCCAGAAAAATGTTGTTGGGCTCCAATCCTAGATGAATAACAGGATTCTGGATATGGGTGATGCTAACTTGATGACGCTCCAGTTCAGCTCCGAAGAGTGCATCCTCATAGCCGTATTCCTTTATCTCCTCGCACAACTGAATACTGGTGAAGACGCTTTTACGTATTAACATATTGCAGGTCGTGAGCTGATGAAAAGGCGTTTGTGACCGGTCATGAATGGCTACACGACTGGACGTATATTCATATTTGTACCGTAGCGAAGCTCCCTCTGGCTGCTCCTCTGGAACGGTAGTACCCCCGCATACCACCTCTGCATCCTTCGCAGCTTCGAGGAAGGCCTTGAACGAGAATGTAGCTGTTAAGGCTGTGTCGCAGTCGACAAACCACAGCCACTGACCCTGTGCCAAGCTTGCTAGTTTGTTACGAATGGCGGCACGTCCAAGGTTGTGAGGTGCTTGCCACAAGGTGAGCCTTGGTAATTCTCGTACCTTGACAAACCATTCTGTATTTTCAGACGAAGCATCGTCGGCGAGGATAACCTCTGCATCGATTTGCTCACGCTGAATCAGTTCGTGCAAGTCCTGCACGAGCTGCAATGCGTTGTAATTATAAATAGGTATAAGGGCAGAGAGCGTCATTCAACTATGATTTCATAGTGGGTAGACCAAGTGCTGTTCGGCTCTACACGTTCGGCGAATGGCTTGCGGCGTACGTCTTCAGCGAAACCTACGGGATCGCAGCAGCCGTGCCATGGTTCGATACACATGAACGGAGCTCGACCGTCGCAAGGCGACCATAGGGCTGTGATAGGCATCGAATGGCGCACGGTGACGATAGGATGCGTGTTCTTGTCGTGCAGCGTGATTCTCGTGATACGATTTGTTGCATCAACAATGGTATCACATTTGAAAGTCTGATTGGTCAGGGGAAGTAGGCCGTCTGCAGGCACGTCGACGTCAAAGGTCTTACTGTCGGCATAACCGCCAGGGGCTATCACGGTGCTCACTAGCGGGCTGTCGACGTCGAATGACAGGTAGCCGTGGACCTCATCGTCAGGGTTGTAACCCTTGTAGTTGAAGCCTGGATGAGCACCTATCTGGAAGAACATCGTATCCGATGAATGGTTTGTTACATGCCATTCTACAGTAAGAACGTTTCGCAGCAAACGATAATCTATCCGCAATTCGAAATCGAAAGGCCAGTGTTGGAGGCTTTCCTCATTAGCTCGAGTGACAAACGAGAGATGGCGGTCCTCCTCAACATCGCAGACGAAAAGCATATCTCGGGCAAAGCCATGCTGGGTAAGGCCGTATTCGCGACCGTCGATGTGAAGAATGTTCTGCCACACCCGGCCAACGATTGGGAAAAGAACCGGCGCACGGCGGTCCCAAAAGGTAGGATCGCCTTGCCAGAGATATTCATGAGGCGACGTAACTCGGCGCAAGCTGGTAAGCTCAGCACCCGTTTCGGTCACTGCTATTTCGAGAATTCCATTTGAGAGAGTCTTCATTGCTGATATTTGTTTATTGTTATTCTATGGCTCGGCAAAAATATACTATTTTCATCTACGCTCCAAATTTTTCTGCGATTTATCCTTAAATAATACTAAATACAACACCGATGAATTAATAAAAATAGTAAAAAGGGAGTTCAAATCGAAGAAAGTTTGTACATTTGCAGCCGATTTCTAAAAGAGCCTTTACAAAACAACAAGTTTTTTGAGATGAATCTATATATTCGATTCTTCGACGATGAACGCGTCGTGACAACAACAGAAGAAGCCCTTGAATTCATTCACACCTTCCAAGGCTTTAATCCGACAAAGGATTTCGACGATGATTTCCGTAAGTATGCTGAAAGCGATGTGGTATACCCGAAACGTTATAAAGTACGTCCTCGTGTGTACTTCATTGTCATAAAGACTACAGCCACAACTCTCGAGGAGTTCAAGGCTAATGGTCGCAACCAGACCAGTAATCCTGGTGAAGGCACGCCAGCTCCGCGTCCTAAGGATATTATTGTCAACAAACTGCTTGAAGAGCGTCCGGGATGGTACGAAGGAACTATCAACTTCAAGCGTGTGGTATTCCTCCCCGAAACGGGCAAGTGCGACTACTTTGATACATCCTTCTCAGCTATCCTTAAAGCCTGGAGCCCAATGGATTGCTACAACCGCCTCGTAGACTATATACATCAGCGCGAAGACATTGACGAACGCAGTCAGATGCCGTCGCCTAAAGGCAGGAATTTCATTTTTCATTATATCGGACTTAAACCATTGTCCTCACTCAACATCTAAACAGGTAAAAGCACAACAGCAGATAACAATTAACAAGAGTAATAACCGTAAACAAATCAATAGAACAATGAAGATGAAGAAATTTTTCATGAGCATCGCTCTCGTAGCTATGGCTGCTTCAGCTATGGCACAGTATGAAGGAACCCAGTGGTACGATCGTATCGGCACCGGTGAGGACAGCCTCCGCACACGTCAGAACCTGAGCATGTTCCAGACCGCTATCAATAGCAAGAACTGGACCGAGGCCTACGAGGTTTGGAAGCCCATATTCGAAAAGGCTCCCTTCTCGCAGATGGGTATCTACACCAACGGTGCTTATATGCTGGCAATGCTCATCCAGGGTGAGCAGGATGTTGCTAAGAAGCAGGCTTACTTCAATGAACTGATGGGCGTGTACGACACCCGCGTCAAGAACCTTGCTGGTTTGAACTCATTCACCAAAGTTGAACGCCGCGCCACCGAAGGCGACGTCATCGCACGTAAGGCTTATGATTACGCTGCTTATGGCCCCGCCTGCGATCCCACATACACCCTCGACAAGGCCTACAACATGTTTAAGGATGGTATCAACAAGATCAACGAACAGGGCGGTCGCGAGGTAGGTGGCTTCGTACTTGATGCTTTCTTCCGCGTAAGTTACGCCAAGTACCAGGCAGACAACAACGGTTTCCGTGAGAACTTCCTTCAGGACTACCTCGAGAGCAAAGATGTCTGCGACAAGATGCTCCAGTTGGCCAAGGAAGAGACTGACCCCGAGAAGGCTCAGAAGATAGTTTCTGAGTATGATACTCCTCTGAACACCATCGAAGGCCTCTTCGCTGAGTCCAAGGCCGCCGACCGCGACCAGATCATCGCTATCTTCACTCCGAAGATCGAGGCCAACAAGGACAACCTCGCTTACCTGAAGAGCGCACTGACGCTGATGGCTGCCAACGACTGCGACGACGCACCTGTCTACTACAAGGCTGCTGAGTATGCTTTCAATATCGAGCCCTCTTACGAGTCCGCTATCGGTACTGCTCAGAAGTATGCCAAGGACGGTCAGGTTGCCAAGAGCGTTGAATATTACAACAAGGCCATTGAACTCTGCCAGAGCGACGTACAGAAGGGTAACATCGCACTGCGCGTAGCTGCCGCAATGCGCAAGAGCGGCGACTTCAAGAGCGCTTACGATTACCTCGACAAGGCTGCTCAGTTCAATCCCGACCTCGAAGGTAAGTGCTTCATGCAGCGCGCCAACATTGCCACCAAGGCTAAGAATTATGCTGATGCTAAGGCTTTCTGCGACAAGGCTGCCGCTGCTGACATCACACTCGCCGGTCAGGCTCAGCGCCTCAAGAACAGCATCCTCACCGTGGAGCGTCACAATGCTGAGTACGCAGCACAGAAGGCTGCCTACGACAAGCAGCAGGCTGAGCTCAAGGCTGAGGAGGACTTCTGGAAGGCTGGCAAGAAATAATACTCCAGTCAGTATTAACACTTAACAAAAAGGGGCTGTGTCAATGCGACACAGTCCCTTTTAGTTTTATGCAACGAATCTATCTAATTCAACGTATTGTTTTGGTGTACGATTTTTATGAATTAATCATTTCGGCCGATGGAACTCGTTAACTTTCTTGTGGCAACTGATCTGCTCGTCAGTCTCGGGGAAATGTTCGGCGAGGAGGTCATATAGGTCCGGGTCATAGTCCTTGAGCTCTTCACGGGTGTTGCACCAGTTGTGCTTTCCATCGGGATGATCCATTTCGGCATTGACGTTAAACCAGTCCTGTACAGCCTCAGCGAAATATTCCATGTGGTCGGTGATGCGATAGGTACCATTGAGGATGCCACTGGCCTTGGCTTTCTCGTAGAGTTGCTTAAGGCGACCGTCAAAGTCTGGTTCGGCAATCATCAGACCGATGCAATGGATGGCGTGGGCGAACTCATGGATGAGGATGTCCTCGGCGTGGTATTTATCTATCTGATAACCAAGTACATTCTCTTCGGCGCATGAGGTCAGCGGTTCTTCTATGGTGCCGCCTAAGCCACGGGCACGGAGATCCCAGTTCAGGGCGGTGTCGTTGACCAGATAATGATGCTCAGGTAGGTCCGTTGTCCCCTCGTATCTCGCCATAATCGCCACGCGGGCGTTGGCTTTAATCATTGCCTGCAGAACTTCAGGTTTCAGCATGCAGGTCATAGCATACAGAGTACGATGGGCGGCCACGAAGGCAGAATCGGGCACGCGCCACGATGACACTAATGGCAGACCGTTGACATCCACATACTTGACATAGAAGCTGTCAAGACCGAGCGAGTCGGGAACGCTGGATACAATGCACTCAGGGACATCAAATGTCCCATTGGCCTCCTCCAGACCTCCCCGAGGGGAGGAGTTGCAAGATGAGAGGCATATTGCCAGAAGAATAACGAACAGAGCAAAAAATTTATTCATGACTTATAATCATTAGGATTGAAAAGCCCCTCCCCTCGGGGAGGATGGGAGGGGGCCTCTTTTAATCACTTCATATACGTATATCTATAATCCGTCGGACTGACGAGTGTCTCCTTGATAACTCTCGGGATGATCCAACGGATGAGGTTGAACTCGCCGCCGGCCTTGTCGTTGGTACCGCTGGCGCGTGCTCCGCCGAAAGGTTGCATGCCGACTACGGCACCCGTGGGCTTGTCATTGATATAGAAGTTACCTGCGGCGTATGCCAGCTTGTCGGCAATCTTTTCAACAGCTAAACGGTCGCGGCCGAAGACAGCGCCGGTGAGGCCGTAAGGCGAGGTCTCGTCGCATAGCTTGGCAGCCTCTTCCACCTTGTCGTCGTCGTAAGGATAGACGGTGATGATGGGGCCGAAGATCTCCTCTTCCATTGATTTGAAGCGCGGATTAGAGGTCTCGATGACCGTAGGCTCGACGAACCATCCCACACTCTTGTCGCATTTGCCGCCGAGGACAACTTTCGCATCGGCAGCTGCTTCGGCGAAGTCGATATAGCTCTTGCACTTGTCGAACGAAGCCTCGTCGATGACAGCGTTGACGTAGTTCATCGGGTCTCGGACATCACCCATCTTGATTTCACCGGCCATGCGCTTGATATCCTCTAACACGCAGGGCCACAAGCTCTTCGGGATATACATTCTTGAAGCAGCTGAGCACTTCTGACCTTGGAACTCAAAGGCACCGCAGAAAGCAGCAGTAGCCACAGCCTTCGGGTCGGCTGAGGGATGCACGAAGATGAAGTCCTTACCACCTGTCTCGCCTACGAGACGCGGATAGGAAATATAGCGGTCGAGGTTCGAGCAGGCCTGGCTCCAGAGGCTCTTGAAAGTGGCGGTGCTGCCTGTGAAGTGAATGCCAGCGAAGTATTTGCTCTCGGTGCAGACCTTACCAATCAGCGCTCCGCTGCCGGGCAGGAAGTTGATAACGCCGTCGGGCAGACCGGCCTCCTTGTACAACTGCATGAGGTAGTAGTTGGAGAGTAGGGCAGTGGTGGAGGGCTTCCATACAGCTACGTTACCCATCAGCACGGGCGTCATGCAGAGGTTCGAGGCGATAGACGTGAAGTTGAAAGGTGTCACGGCCAGCACGAAACCTTCCAGCGGACGGTACTCTGTATGGTTGATGTTGCCGGCGCCGTCCTTCGGTTGCATAGCGTAAATCTTCGAGGCATAATGCACGTTGTAGCGGAAGAAGTCGATGGTCTCGCAGGCTGAGTCGATCTCTGCCTGGTAGATGTTTTTGCTCTGGCCTAACATACAGGCGGCGTTCATGATAGGACGATACTTCGTAGCCAGCAGCTCAGCCATCTTCATGGCGATGCCTGCGCGCACGGTCCAGTCAGTCTTCGACCACTCTTCCCATGCCTTCATGGCGGTGTCGATGGCCAGTTGAATCTCCTTCTCGCTGACCTTGTGATAGGTGGCGAGCACGTGCTTATGGTCGTGCGGACAAGTCACGGTGCCTGTGTTGCCCGTGCGAATCTCCTTACCACCTATAATAATAGGTATGTCAACAACGATGTTCGACTGACGTTCCAGCTCTGCTTCCAGAGCAACGCGTTCGGGTGAGCCTGCCAGATAGGCTTTCACCGGCTCGTTGGCCGGCAGTGGAAAAGTAATAACTGAATTACGCATGATGATTTAGATTATGAGTTTGTTAGTTTTTAGTTTATGAGTTTATGATTTTTTTGACTTTATTAGTTTATAATTCCTTCGTTTTCGGTTGCAAATATAATAAAAGTCTGTGATTTGAACGTAAAAACACAAGGATTAATTTCAACTTTCATTTCCTAACTCCCAGAAAGCGACGGCTGATGCGGCTGCAACATTGAGAGAGTCTACTCCGTGGCGCATTGGAATCTTTACTACATAATCAGCACGCTCGATGGTAGAGGTAGGGAGACCGTCACCTTCATTGCCTAAAATAATAGCCAGACGTTGTTCCGACTTCAAACAGCTGTCATTAAGGTTAATTGACCTATCGACTAAAGCCATTGCCGCAGTCTTGAAGCCCATTGTATGCAATTTGTTAATATAATGATGTTCAGCATCTTGAGTATCATTGTCTAAAGTATTAGTCCAAGTCCATGGTACGAGAAACACAGAACCCATTGACACGCGAACAGCACGGCGGTTCAGAGGGTCGCATGACGTTTGCGTCACAAGCACGGCGTCAACACCTAATGCAGCTGCCGAACGAAATATAGCTCCTATGTTTGTGGAATCGACTACGCTGTCCACAACTGCAATCCTGCTTGCATTGCGGCATACTTCCTCTACACTCTTAGGAACAGGCCTGCGCATGGCACAAAGCACACCGCGTGTAAGAGTGTAACCTGTGAGACTTGCCAACAAGTCGCGCTCGCCGGTATACACGGGACATTCATTCAGACGTGCAATGATATCAGCTGCATCTCCGTCTATGTGACGGCGCTCACATAGCAGTGCCAGCGGCTCGTAGCCAGCATCCAGGGCTACGCGAATCACCTTTGGACTCTCTGCGATAAACATGCCTTGCTCGGCATGCAGACGGTTGCGCAACTGTGCCTCGGTGAGCCTTGCAAACATATCGATACGCTCATCGCCTAAATCCGTTATATTTATAATTTCAACTCCCATACTATCTGATTTACATCACAATCAAATGTCATCAATCTACATTTTCATTTGAACAAATCCATCAATCCTTTGC
This sequence comes from Bacteroidaceae bacterium, assembly GCA_016286165.1. Classification (GTDB taxonomy): domain Bacteria; phylum Bacteroidota; class Bacteroidia; order Bacteroidales; family Bacteroidaceae; genus Physcousia. Next base: position 46,420 of record JAEESE010000012.1, read on the forward strand.
ATCCCTCAAGCACATCTTGCCAAGTAGCTTCGAAATCGCCAGTGTACCAAGGGTCAGAGATATCGCCACTTCTGCCTGCGAATTCAAGCAACTTGTGAATCTTGCCTTTTGGATCGCCACCACAGATGCGTTGCATATTAGAAATATTCCAATCGTCCATGCCAATGAGTAAGTCGAAGCGTGAATAATCGGCAGACGTCATACGCCGGGCTGTCTTGCCAGCAGAACTAATACCATGTTCCGCCAGTTTCCGACGGGCAGGAGGGTACACAGGATTACCTATTTCCTCGTTGGATGTAGCTGCCGACTCAATAGTGAAACGGTCTTCCAAGCCTGCTTTGCTCACTAAGTCCTTCATCACAAATTCAGCCATCGGGCTGCGGCATATATTTCCGTGGCAAACAAAAAGTATCTTTGTCTTTGCATCGTTCATCGTTGTGGCAATCGTTTGTTTGTTATTGTGGTTGTATGTATAAGTACGTCTTTTGAAACAATGAATAGTCTTTGTATAATTCTGTTTTTGCTGTTTCTTCGTGCAAAGTTACACTTTTTCCTTATATCATCATCATAACCGATAAAAAAAAGAACAACTAATGCTAAAATTATATGTGATGAAATCCGTTTGTTTTAGTCTGCGATTTTAACATATTCAGCTTGAAAATGATGTTGTATCAGCAAATATTTATCCTCAAACGTTCAAAAACAGGGGCAAAACGATAGTTTTATGTCTAAATATTTGCGCATAAAACATAAAATGCGTACCTTTGCAGCGTTTTTAAGAGAAAGCTCGTCTGAGAGCCTAATTTGCAATAGCCTTTGGGCTTGCGATGAAACCCTCAGTCCGTGTAGTATTAATTAATTTTAAGGTAAAAAAGATTATGTTTGCAAAAGCAGGTGAAATCGCAGGTGCTATCTGGAATGCACTTAACGAGAATGGTGCCATGAGCGCCAAGGATCTGAAGAAGGCTGCCAAGGCCAAGAGCGAGAAGGATTTGTATCTCGGTCTCGGTTGGTTGCTTCGCGAGGACAAGCTCAACGCCGAGGGCGATGAGAAGGATCCCATCTTCAGCCTCAAGTAAGAGACAATTTGATTCTACATCAATCACGTTATCCCCGAAACCTCTTCTGGTTCCGGGGATATTTGTTTCTCAGCATATTATACTTAAACTTCTTTGCCTAGGCTATTCCCAATTTAGGTTAGCCTAACAGATCGATTAGGTTAAGCTAAATGTCCTATTATGTTGGGATAATAGCTCAATTATGTCGGGATAATAGCTCAATTATGTTGGGATGATAGTTTCCTTCAATTTTTACCATCTTCGCTTCTTTTTTCACCTTCTTTTCTTGCGATGCTAATAATTCTTTGTACTTTTGTGGCACAATACAATTATTGTTTAGTCACTAATCCTATATTAATACGAAGTAATATGAAAGTGCTATTGATAAATGGAAGTCCCCGCGAAAGGGGCAATACGTTCACAGCCTTGAACGAGGTCGCTTTAACCCTTAATGCCGAGGGCGTTGACACTGAGATAATCAGTATAGGAAAAAAGGCTGTTCAAGGATGTATAGCTTGTGGCATGTGTGGACGGACAGGCAAATGTACGTTCAACGACGAATTGTATTACAAGGTCTTGCGATGCGTAAAGGATGGCATCGACGGTCTTATTATAGGCTCGCCAGTGTATTATGGCGGTCCCAACGGTTCGCTTTGTGCTTTGCTTGACCGCGTGTTCTATTCCTTGGGCGCCGACCTGCAGTATAAGCCCGGTGCCAGCGTCGTGGTTTGTCGTCGCGGTGGGGCTTCAGCTGCTTTCGACCGTTTGAACAAGTACTTCCAGATTATGAACATGCCATTAGTGACATCGCAGTATTGGAACATGGTTTACGGCCAAACACCTGGTCAGGCTGCTCAAGATGAAGAAGGCATGCAAACTATGCGCACCCTGGCACGGAATATGGCTTGGATGCTGAAGAGCTTACAAGGACGCCCGCAGAACAATGAACCGCGGGCGTGGACTAATTTTATTCGATAAGGGCGGGCTCGTTAGCCTATTACCCATTTACTGCCTGGAATCATCGAGAGTAAACGGGTGGTAATCCAGCAACAGATAAACGTGAGAATGGCTATCACGGGAATTGCTATCCAAACAGGGATAAGTGGATTAGCCGGGTCGCCGCCTATGATGGCATTGCTGATGGGAGCCAAATAGAGAAGGTGCATCAGGTACATGCCAAAGGTGAGCTTTGAGGTAGTGGTGACCAAGCCCGGAGCCTGCTTCTGCTGAATACATGTGAAGAGCAGGAAAGCGCCGAAGGTGGCAAGTACCACATTAGGTGTGCAGAACTCCCAACTCCATTCCAGCAGCGGAGTCTCGATGAGTTGTCCGGGCGTGCCTTTGTACCAGAAGGACCAGGCTGTGAAAACTGCTCCTACGACGAAGCAGACGGCTCCTATGCGCAAACGTTTGTCGCGTGACCACTGAAGATGCTTCTGAATATAGTGAGCCAGAACGAGATAGCCAAGATAGCCTGAGCAGTACCAAAGCATATCATAGCGATTCCAGAAACATGCACCCCACAACTCGGGTGTCACAAGACGCTGCAGCCAAGGTATGAGTGTCGTGAATGCAAAGATATAGAGGAATAACCGCTCATCGCGTGCGGAAGCCCGTTCAAGCCATGGCGAAACAATCGGTATTATCAGATAGAGGCTGATGAGCGGATACATAAACCATAGGTGGCCGGCCATAGAGGGGAAGTTGAAGGGCAGGTGCATCAGGTCGTTCATTGATTGTTCCCAAGTCATGGCACCCCATGCCAGAGGCAGGAAAGTGTATATGAGCATGAATGCAATCATGGGCGGCAATATGCGTAGGAAACGGTGGCGATAGAAGCCAGCCATGGTCTGGTCGGGACGTAAAGGCACGAGTAGGAAAGATGACACTACTATAAATAAAGGTACGCACGTGCGCGCGACGCCACCATCGTAGAAGGCTACCCAAAATCGGTTTGCCTCAGTGGCAAGCATTGATACATTCCCGGCCAAACCGGATGAGTCTGCGCCATAGAAGTTCTCGCTGGCATGGACAAGCATCACGAGGAAACAGGCTACCACTCGAAGGTAGTCGATGAAAACTATTCGATCTCTTTGCATGACGTAAGCAGTTGAAGATGATTCCTTGACGATTTATTCGTCGCTGTCGCCACCGTCGATCTTGGTCATCTTGTCGTTGGCAAGGTCGAAAGCATACCACACCTTCTTTGGCTTGAGCACTTTAAGGAACTCGGGATAGTATTTCTTCTTGGCGGCCAGTTCCTTGGACTCGGACTCCAGCTTAGCCTCGAAGAGTTGCTTGGCCTGGGCATCGGTAATGGTGCCGGCTTTCTCGGCTGCCTTGTATTTCTTCTTGACATCGTCGTAGATGTCGCCAGCGGCTTTACGCTCATTGAGATAAGCTTTGAGAATAGGGCTGAAAGCGGCTTCCGTCTTCTTGTCGAGATGGAGGTTCTTCATTGTGTAAGTGTAACGCTTCTCAGTCTTAGTCTGAGCAAGGACCTGTGTTGTGCCTACGATGAATAGTGCAATTAAGGCGAAAATGATTTTTCTCATAATATTACTTGTTGTTTTTATGTTTACGGTTGATATTCTTGTTTTTGACAGATGTTGGTGTTTTTGGTTTAATACCGCCGAAAAGCTGGATTAGGAGGTCCATGCGACCTAAGCGCTTCAGTTCTTCTTCTATACGATGTCGCTCCTCGGGCTTATACCAGAAGAAGAACATGCGCTGGGCTTGCTTTTCTGATGGAGTGCGGGCTACGAAGACCGGCTCGAGCGTGTCCGGATCGTAGCCTGTGGCCCACATCGTGGTGGCAGTGGTCATGGGCGTGGGCGTGAAGTCCTGCACCTGCTCGAGGTGGAAATCGAGTTGCTTGGTTGCTATTGCCAGTTCTGCCATATCCTCGGCATGACAACCTGGATGTGAGCTTATGAAATAAGGAATAATCTGCTGACGCAAGCCGCACTCGCGGTTTATCCTGTCGAATTGCCGCTTGAAATCGTAGAACAGACTAAAGGAAGGTTTTCGCATGAGCCCGAGCACACGGTTGGATGTGTGTTCCGGAGCCACCTTTAGTCGGCCGCTTACGTGGCGCGTTATCAGTTCGCGAGTGTAATCTTGTGCTGCGCGGTTTAGGGCTTCGTCATGCCAGTCGTGCAACAAAAGGTCGTATCGGACTCCGCTACCTATAAAACTATGTTTAATGTAAGGCAGGGCATCCACTGCACGGTAGATATCGAGAAGTGGACGATGGTCGCCATTGAGGTTTTTGCACACGTTGGGATGGATGCATGAAGGTCTGTGGCAGCGACGGCATATGTCAGGGTTCTTGCCGCTCATCTTATACATGTTTGCCGATGGACCTCCAAGGTCGGAGAGTACGCCGCGGAAGCCTGGCAACTGTGAGATAGCTTCCACCTCACGAAGGATGCTCTCCTTGGAACGGCTCATGATATGCTTGCCCTGGTGTGCTGATATTGTGCAGAAGGCACAACCGCCGAAACAGCCGCGATGCAGACAAACGGAGAAACGAATCATGTCGTAAGCTGGAATGCGCTTGCCTTCGTAGCGGGGATGTGGCAGGCGGGTGTATGGCAGGTCGAAGGAGTGGTCAAGCTGCTCGGTGGTCATAGGCGGGAAAGGAGGGTTGACTACTACCCATCGGCCTCTGGCCTGTTGCAGCAACCGATGACCTGTGTCGGAATTGCTTTGAGTCTCTATCTTATGGAAGTTCTCGGCGTGGAAACGCGGCTCGTCAAGGCATTCCTCGTAGCTATGTAGAACGATGTCGTCTGTTGTAATGCCTTCAGGAATATCATGCTCATTGTCGTAAGCCACCACGCTTTGACTTAACGAAGGAAGTGCTTCTCGCAAGGCGGTGGCTGTGAGCATGGCATTACCCTCATCATCGTAGGCGAGGGCAGGGTGGTAGCTTTCGATGAGCTCAAGACTGAGGCGTGTGAGTTCCAAGGTCGGTTGTTCGCCCATTCCATAAAGAATCACATCGGCTCCGCTGTCGAGCAGGATACTTGGACGCAGACGCTCCTGCCAATAATCGTAATGTGCAAGACGGCGGAGTGAGGCTTCAATACCTCCGAGCACCACAGGTACGTCTGGGTACAATTTCTTCACGGCTTGCGTGTAAACAATGGTAGGATACTCGGGACGGAGATCGTGACGCCCATCGGGCGAATAAGCATCCTCGGAACGCAGTCGGCGGGCTGCCGTGTATTTGTTTACCATGGAATCCATACACCCTGGAGCCACACCAAACCAGAGGCGAGGGCGCCCCAAACGACGGAAATCACGCAGGTCGCCGTGCCAGTCAGGCTGCGGGATTATTGCCACACGCAAGCCCTCGGCTTCCAGAAGTCGTCCTATTACCGCAGCACCAAACGAGGGGTGATCAACATATGCATCAGCCGAGAGCAGGATGACATCAGCCTGATCCCAGCCGCGCTGTTCCATCTCGCGGCGGTTAGTGGGTAAAAAATGACTTGTTGTAAGTGGCATTACGACTGGATATAAATGGCATCACGACCGTATGTAAGTGGCTTCACGACCGTTTGTGTTAGGCTTCACGACCGTATGTGTTAGGCCTCACGACCGTATGTGTTGGGCTTTACGACTGGTCGCGTTGCAGGATGCGACCTAATAAGTTTTTATTAATGGCTAGAAGTTTGCGTTGCTGTGATTTGATATCAGCTGTCACTTGGTCATACAATTCCTGTATGGCGTGTACGATAGGCGCTTGCGTCTTGTCAGCTTCCTCATTTACAACTACGCGTAAGCCTTTAGGCACGAGATGAATTTCTATATCCTCGCCTGCTTCCGCCGGCTCGCCGTCGTAGTGGATGACGCCTGGTTGAGAACGATGCACGTGCAACGACTTGCATTGGATTGTCCGCACATGGGAATTGGTATCGAGCGTCTTGTTGAGCATCTGCATCACCAGTTGCGGAGCACCAAGCACATTAAGCGGCTCAATGATGGTGACGTCGAGCAGACCGTCGCTCATTGAAGCCTGAGGAGCAATGTAGAAGTTGTTGCCGTACTGAGAAGCATTGCCGCAGGCTATAAGGAACGCTTTGTATGTTTCCGTCTGGCCGTCAATATTCAGCTCGTAGGTCTCTGGTTCGTAAGCCAAGCCGCCTCGTAAAGTGTTTTCAATGTATGTGCGCAGGCCACGCTTTCCGGAGCCTGCGAATTTCTCGCTAATGAAAGCGTCAAATCCCATTCCACATGTGCAGAAGAAAGGGATGTCATTGATCATTCCATAGTCAAGCGGCTTAATGTCGCAACGTGCCAGCACGCGCATAGCTTTGTCTGGATCCATTGGGATGCCCAGATGCCGGGCCAGACCGTTGCCGCTGCCCATGGGAATGATGGCAAGGGCGGTGTTTGTGTGGCGCAATGATCGTGCCACTTCGTTTACGGTGCCATCGCCACCTATGGCTACACAGACGTCCACTTCGTTGAGTGCTGCCTGTTGTGCAAGGTCGGCTGCATGACCACGATGGTCTGTCCATTCCACTTGCCATTCGAAACGGTCTGCATCGAGGAACGAAGGCAGCGACTGAATTATTTGGCTTTTATCGCGTGTTCCAGAAATAGGATTAGCAATGAATAACAAACGTGTCTTGCTCATGATAATACAATTTATGTCGGCACAAATATACACAAAAAGTAGTAACGAGATAAGCCTTTGGAAGAAAAAGAATAAGTTTTTGCACATTTTATCTCAGAAAATGCAATATCTTAAAAATTATTGTTACCTTTGCGCCGCTTTTAGATACAAACAGAACCTATACATATTTTATTATATGGGAATTTTACAAGAAAGACTGGCCAAGTACGACCGTCCTCAGAAATACAAAGAGTTGGGTATTTACCCATATTTTCGTGAGATAGAAGGAAAACAGGGTACAGAAGTTATTATGGAAGGCCATCGTGTGCTGATGTTTGGTTCGAATGCATATACTGGTCTTACCGGTGATGACCGTGTGATAGAGGCTGGCATAAAGGCTATGCGTCAGTACGGTAGCGGATGTGCCGGTTCGCGCTTCCTCAATGGCACTCTCGACTTGCACGTGCAACTGGAGAAGGAACTGGCCGAGTTCGTAGGCAAAGAGGAAACTATGTGTTTTGCCACAGGCTTCACCGTGAATAGCGGTGTGCTTGGGGTGCTTACCGACCGTCATGACTACATTATCTGCGACGACCGCGACCATGCCAGTATCGTGGACGGTGTGCGCAATAGCTTCTCACAGCGTCTGAAGTACAAGCACAACGATATGGCTGAGTTGGAATCCCTGCTGCAGCGCTGCCCTGAGGATGTTGTCAAGCTGATTGTCGTTGACGGAGTTTTCTCAATGGAGGGTGACCTCTGCAAACTGCCCGAGATAATCGCTCTGAAGCATAAATATCCTGGCACAGCAGTGATGGTGGACGAAGCTCATGGTTTGGGCGTATTCGGCCGTCAGGGCCGTGGCGTATGTGACCACTTCGGCCTGACTGATGAGGTAGACCTCATTATGGGCACCTTCTCAAAGAGCCTTGCTTCAATTGGTGGTTTCATTGCTGCCGACAGCTCGATCATCAACTACCTTCGTCATCACACCCGCACCTATATCTTCTCGGCTTCGTGCACACCCGCAGCTACAGCAGCAGCACGCGAGGCACTTCACATCATCCAGCAGGAGCCTGAACGTATTCAGAAGCTTTGGGATGTTACCAATTATGCCTTGCAGCGTTTCCGCGATGCTGGTTTCGAGATTGGTGACACAGAGAGCCCCATCATCCCTCTTTATGTTCGTGATGTCGACAAGACGTTCGCTGTTACCAAGATGGCATTCGATGCCGGTGTGTTCATCAATCCCGTTATTCCGCCCGCTTGTGCTCCGCAGGACACATTGGTGCGCGTAGCTCTTATGGCAACTCATACCAAGGAGCAGGTTGACGAGGCTGTGGAGGCACTGACGAACGTCTTCCGCGAGCTTGATATAATAAAGTAAAGAAATATTTGCAAAATAATTTGGTCGTTTCAGCGAAAACGACTACCTTTGCACCCGCAAAACCGAGAGAGGCAACGCAAGAAGTCTCAATCGGGTGAATGAAAGTTGCGTCCTTAGCTCAGTTGGTAGAGCAATTGACTCTTAATCAATGGGTCCAGGGTTCGAGCCCCTGAGGGCGTACATAATCAAATAAATCGTCATTCATTTGCGTCCTTAGCTCAGTTGGTAGAGCAATTGACTCTTAATCAATGGGTCCAGGGTTCGAGCCCCTGAGGGCGTACAATATAGGCTTCGTCGCGAGGACGAGGCTTATATTGTTTTTATATGGTTTAGTGCAAAGAAATGAGTCGCTACATCACTTATCTTGAAGGATGGATAAGTATATCATCAACTGTATAGTGATCCATGAAACAACTGCGGTCTACGTTTCCGCGTATGCCGCGTACACGGCTTGTAGCTGAATACTGCCACATTACGAAAGCTGCATTGTCGCACAACTGTGGCACTTCCTCAGCATAACGGGCGACCATGTACTTGTAGTTTGTAAACGGGCCGCTTAGGTATTTATTGTAGAAGTCGCGCGAGCAGTAGAGCACAGGCTTAACGCCATAGTGACGTTCAACCAATTGTATGAAAGCTCTGAGGTTGCGCTGGAATTGCTGTAAGGGTTCGCGTCCGCGTCTCTCAATGTCGATGATAGGCAACAAGTCCATCTCCCTAAGGTTTACGGTGTTGCGTAGGTTGTTGAATTGAAGTTGCGGACTGACGCTTGGTATATAAAAGTGATAGATGCCGACTCGGAGTCCTGCACGTTTAGCACCATTAAGATTGGTACGGTATGTGTTGTCTACGAGGTTTGCCCCTTCAGTAGCCTTAATGTATACATAAGCCACATCTCCGCTACGTGCTACTTCATGCCAGTTGATTGAGCCTTGATAATGGGAAACGTCAATGCCGGCAATGCGTTTGTTTGGTGTATGGTGTTGAAGTACCACTTTATTCACACTCCCAATCTCCACTTCGGGAGCCATTTCAGGTTGTGGAGTAAGCGCAGGGATAATAGCATCAGGCTGGGGAAGGGCGTCGTCTTCGTCAGTCTCTACTTGCTGTACAGCCTTCTTGGTCTTATTGATCTTCGCGTCGGCAGCAGAAGAAAAGGCGAAAAGACCAAGCACCGTACATACTATAAGAATATGTACGCGTGCATGGATGAATCTTAATATGGACGTGGAAAGAGCTACTGACGCCATGTGCTATTCCATCTCTGAACCGTCGAACGTGAGGGGTAGAAGATCGCGAACGCTGTCGACAATATAAATTCCGTCTTCGCCATATAGCAATACACGAATAGGTCGGCCATAACGTGTCTCGGCTTCAAGCAAGGCTTGGCGGCAGGCCCCACATGGCGACACGGGCTTGCCGAGAAATGCCCCTCCTGTAAAAGCTGCTATAGCAATGGCCACGGGAGCTTGTTCGGGAGCATTGGCCTGAGCAAAACAGAAAGCGGTGCGTTCGGCACATAAGCCCACGGGAAACGAGGCATTCTCCTGATTACTGCCGCAGTAAATGCTGCCGTCGGCAAGGCGCAGGGCCGCTCCAACTTTGAAATGGGAGTATGGCGAATAACTGTTGGCAGTCATGTCCTTGGCCTTTAGTACTAATTCGCGGTCATCAGCGGTCAATTCGTCAAGCGAAACGACACGAACGGTGAGGTTTATTTGAATTTCTTTCATGTTTTTCTCATTTTTCTCGACAAATATAGTAAGGTTTTTCGATAATTTCCCAAAAAAGGATTACTTTTGTGGCGGTATTAATGTTTTTTAGTCAATGAAGACTCGTTTTAAACTCTTTACATCATTTTTTGCGGCTCTTTTATGCTCGTTTGCCATCACAACTTCGCTGTATGCTCAGTCGGGGCAATCCGTGCAATGGAGATATATTGAGAACTACAAGGATATGGCGATAAATCAGATGCAACGCTATCAGATTCCTGCATCCATCACTTTGGCTCAGGGGCTTATCGAGAGCGGCGCCGGTCAAAGTCGCTTAGCTCGCGAGGCTCACAACCACTTCGGTATTAAAGTGGGCATGAACTGGACAGGACCGTACATCGTGATGAGCGACGACCGTCCTGACGACCGCTTCCGAAAGTATCGCACCGATGATGAGAGCTACGAAGACCACTCACGTTTCCTGCGCAACAATCAGCGCTATCGCTCGCTCTTTTCGCTTCAACTAACAGACTATCGCGGCTGGGCTCACGGACTGAAACGATGTGGTTATGCTACTAATCCGCGTTATGCTGAAATGCTCATTGGCACAATTGAACGTTATAACCTTCAGCAATTTGACTCTTTTTTAAGTGGACGTTACCATGCACGTTCCTCATCGGCCAACGAAGTTCGGACAGAAAGTGAGTTCTTTGCTCATCATATCGTTTATCGTGTGAATAAGACGTATATGATAATAGCTATCAATGGTGACACATGGGAGAGCGTAGCCAGGGAAACTGGCGTGAGCAAGCGTAAGCTGTTGAAATACAACGAAAGGATGAAAGGCGACAGACTGTCGTCAGGCGATATCGTTTATCTGGAAAAGAAGCCCACAAAGGCGGACAAGAAGCTCAAAGGCGTTCCTCACGTGGTGCAGCCAGGCGAATCACTTTACGATATAGCTCAGCATTATGCCATAAGACTGAAGAACCTATACACTCTGAATGGTCTGTCGCCTGATTATGTGCCACAAGCAGGCGACTTGATTTGGTTAAGATAATCTTACCACACCAATAAGCTATAAACGTACAAACTCAATAATTTACAAATCCTCCTCAATATGGCAGACGACAAAAAGATTATTTTCTCGATGGTTGGCGTTAGCAAAACTATCCAGCAGACTCAGAAGCAAGTTCTGAAGAACATTTATCTTAGTTTTTTCTATGGTGCTAAGATTGGCATTATAGGCTTGAATGGTTCTGGAAAGTCAACATTGCTGAAAATCATAGCTGGCTTGGATCAGAGCTACCAAGGTCATGTAGTATTTGCACCAGGCTACAGCGTTGGGTATTTGCCTCAGGAACCAGAGCTGGATGATAGCAAGACTGTTCGCCAAGTCGTTGAAGAAGGCGTTCAGCATATAGTTGATGCTCTTGCTGAATATGAGGACATCAATAATAAGTTCGGCCTTCCAGAGTACTATGAAGATGCCGATAAAATGAATGAACTGTTTGCCCGTCAAGGTGAATTACAGGATATCATTGATGCTACCGACGCCTGGAATCTGGACACGCGTCTGTCCAAGGCCATGGATGCATTAAGGTGTCCTCCCAGTGAGCAATTGTGTGGAGAACTGTCGGGTGGCGAACGTCGACGTGTCGCATTATGCCGTTTGCTGCTTCAGAAACCAGATGTATTGCTGCTTGATGAGCCTACTAACCATCTTGATGCAGAAAGCATTGACTGGTTGGAACAACATCTCAACCAATACGAAGGCACTGTCATTGCTGTAACGCACGACCGCTATTTCCTTGATGATGTAGCCGGCTGGATTCTTGAACTGGATCGCGGCGAGGGTATTCCTTGGGAGGGGAACTACAGCTCTTGGCTCGAACAGAAGTCGAAGCGGCTTGAGATGGAAGAGAAAGTTGAGTCGAAACGAAGGAAAACGTTACAACGAGAGTTGGAATGGGTTCGAATGGCGCCAAAGGCTCGTCAGGCAAAGGGAAAAGCACGTTTGTCCAACTATGAGCGCATGTTAAATGAGGACGTGAAGGAGAAGGAGCAGAAACTGGAGATCTTCATTCCGAGCGGTCCTCGTCTGGGCAATAAGGTTATAGAGGCACACGGTTTAGCTAAAGCATTCGGTGACAAGGTTCTGTTCCATGATTTAGATTTCACTTTACCTCCAGGTGGCATAGTAGGCGTTATCGGTCCTAATGGAGCAGGCAAAACGACTCTATTCCGCTTGATTATGGGTTTGGAAAAACCGGACGCAGGAAGTTTTGAAGTAGGCGAAACAGTAAAGATTGCATATGTTGACCAGAGCCATAAGGACATAAAGGCAGATGAAACTGTTTATCAAATTGTTTCACAAGGCAATGAACTTATCCGTATGGGCGGTCGTGATATCAATGCGCGTGCTTATCTGTCGCGTTTCAACTTCACAGGAGCCGATCAGGAAAAGAAATGTGGAGTGCTCTCAGGCGGTGAGCGCAATCGCTTGCATTTGGCTATGGCATTGAAAGAAGAAGGTAATGTGCTTCTGCTTGACGAGCCAACTAATGATATCGATGTCAACACCTTGCGTGCATTGGAAGAAGGTCTTGAAGCGTTCGCCGGTTGTGCCGTGGTAATCAGCCATGACCGTTGGTTCCTCGACCGTATTTGCACGCATATACTTGCTTTCGAAGGCGATGGCAATGTTTATTATTACGAAGGCTCGTATACTGATTACGAAGCACATAAACTACGCCGCCTGGGCCTTGAAGAACCTAAGCGCATCCGCTATCGCAAGTTGGAGTAATGCTGGGTGTTTCGCCATGATAATGGCTTAATACAAAGACTTATTGTCGAGGACGGAAGAGCTCGCGCAGGTTGTTAAAGTCTTTCTTTACCTGTAAGCCTATTCCCTGTGTGGTCAGCGCCGTTTTGGTGAAGTAACGGTCGTTGGTTTCGCTATATGCTCTCAGACTTAGGTTGCCGGATTTAGTGAGAAGCCACTGCACATCAAAGTCGCCAATGAAATTGGTGTTGGCAATAGGTGTATCACGGTAACCGAATGTGCCATTAATGAGCAAGCGGTTGTTTAGCAGACGACCGCTGAGACTGCCTTCGACATCTACATCATTGAAGCCGTAGGTATTGGTGGTGAAATTAGTACCGAAGTTCCAGTTGCTGTTTCCAATGGCATTGGAGAGGAAGTTATTAAACTGTCCTGACAGGGTGGAGGAGAGGAGGCTCTGAACAGCGGAGTTGGCCTGGCTTTGCTGGTCGGCGAGTCCATAGGTGTAAAAGCGTCCAATGCCAAGCAGGTATATGACTTGCAGGTTTCTTTCTTCTTCAGTAGAGATGAGCGAGCGAACCATCTGCTTCTCGTCTTCGTTGACGTTGGGAATGTCGAAATCGAAGGAAACATTGGGCTGCTCGGCACGTCCTCCTATATTCATGATACAATTCACACGGACGTTTGATGCAGAGAAGTTGTTGCCTACGGACAAGTCGTTGAGCGACACCGACGGGACTGTATACACTGCCTGTAGATTGAGGTCGCCCTTCATTGGGTCGCCACCGAAGGTTATGGTGCTGCCTTGCTGGAATTGGAAGTCTTTGCGTATGACGTCCTGAAGTGACAAACGGTATGTGCCGTGATCGACGCGGTATGTACCGTACATTTGGAAACGTCCTTTGTTATAGAAGTTTGCACGTATATGTCCGTTGCCAAAGAGGGTTATGTAATCCTCTGAACGAGGATCCATAAGTAAGCGCAACTGGGCATCGGGCGTTATATCCAAATCGAAGTTGATATGCATATCATTGGGCTCGTCGTCTCCCGCGTCCTCATTGCTATTGTCGTTAGAAGATCCCGATAAACCAGATTGCCCGCCAACTGATGTCTGCCGAGCTCCTTCTTCTTTGTTTACAAATGTGATGAATTCGTTCTCGGTCGTGGCATCAGGAGTAGAAACATTGTACGTGAAGACCGTGCCAGAGGTTGGCCTGCAGTTGATGTCTACATTCAATTGTCCGGGCACACCGCTAAGCTTGACGTTTCCATTGGCAAATACTGTACCATAGAACGTCTGGTCCCCAAAATCGCGGAAGTCATAACCTAAGAAATTATGTGCTGTGATGTTGAAGTCGTATTCCATATTCTTGAAATGCTGGAAACGCAACTCACCATCCATATCAGCATAATGATCGCTTGTTCCAAGTCGGTGATAGCGGTCGTAGATTTTGACATCGCGGAAACGTATTCCACCTGGGTAGAGGTGTATGCTATCGCCCCCGAGGAGGTGGTAGTGAGTGCCTAAGACGTCTATCGTCGTTGATAGAGTGTCCACAGCAAGGTCACCTTCAAGGTCAAGCTGTTTGAATGGCCCATGGAGATTTGCATGTCCAGTTACCTGCCCCTTGAAATCGGTAAAGATGCCTTCGGTGAAATAGTTAATAAAATATGTATTAAGATACCGTGCTTGTATATCAAGGGTCATGCCTCGGCCTTCCTCGTGCCCTGGTTTAATAAGACCTATCACGTGACTTATCTCCTTGTGAATAGGTTCGTGAATGAAAGCGTCTAAGTCTATGGCTCTCTCGTCCTTCCGCCCAAATCCTCCTGTGACATAAACTGTACCTAACAGGCCGTCGTTGAGTGTGAAATTATCAACTCTGAGGTCTGCGTCAACGGCAATATCGTCGAAGAAATTGTGTGCCTTGACGCTGCCTGTAGCCAAGCCTGCCAGTTCAACATCATGAAAGTCTATGAGTCCGAAAATATATTGGAGGTTTATACCGCGGAGGTCAGCATATAGAGTATCTGCATTGTCTTTGGAGATTCGGCCGTTGACGATAAGGTGACGACCGAGTTGCGACACTTGGAAATCGTGAACATCTACTATCTTGTCGTGAATACTAACCTGTGCGGGCATGACATTCCATATAGTATCTGAAACTATTACTTGCGAAGGTAAAAGTTTTATATTGGCACCGAATTTTCCATGGTCGTCTTTTGAAAAATGTGATGCGGTTGAAAGCGAACCTTTTAAAGCAGGCAAGTTATGGTCATCCCAATTGAATACCGAGTGTAATTCGTCATTTTTGGCGTCAGCAGAGAAAGATAGGTCAAGCGGTCCTGTTGCCATCATTCGTTGTAGGGTGAGGAATGTAGTCAGACTATCATGTTCCTGATTGAAGACCAAACTTGCCGCTCTCAAATTCTCAGCACCGTAGATGACATGAGGCAGGTCGGCTTTCACTGTCATCTTTTGTTTCTTGCCATCGACAGAGCCTTCAATGTATCCGGGCTCTAATAAATCTATATCCAGATTGGCGAATTGTTGCAGGGCTTTCGTATCCCATAAATTAACTGAAAAGTCAATGTGGTCGTCAGTAGGTTGAACATATGTCTTAGGCTCAGGTATGAGCGAAGGCATCGACTTATGAAGCATAGCCTGAGCTGTGTGAACAATAGTGCTGTAGTTGAACCTGCCGTCGGCATGAGCATCAATGAAATCTCCTCTTACCAGCATATGATGTCCGTGGTCATCGTTGGCAAGAGCTATGTACATATTATCAAGAAAATATTTATGTTCCCCAGACTTCACTTGAAGGTCATCGAGTTTGACAAAACCTTGAAGTTGATTCAGACCTTTCGTGTCGAATGTAATGTTCTGCGTACTAGTGAGATTGGCGTTAAAAGCGCATTCATATTGATCATCAGTTAGTTTAACCATTGCCTGTATGGAACGTGCTGAGAAATCCAAGTCGGCGTCAATATGGTCTATTTGTGTGTCCTTAATAGTCAGACCGTCTGCCTTGACATTACCTTTGGCAGAACCATTTTTTAAACTTCCAGCAAGATCGGTTACAATAGTCAGATGGTCAACGGGGAAATCTTTGTTCTCGGAGAGCAGCTCGGCTAAGCGGAAATCGTTAGTCGTTGCAGTAAGTTGGAACTGATCTTCACCTGTGACGTTTCCTTGTGCTATGACATCTCCAATTGATGTCTTTAGGTTGATATCAGCTTCGCTTCGACGGGTATGGTTGTCGGCCTGAACCACTCCTTCCAATGATATGTCCCCAAACCTGGCTAACATCGAAGCCAAGTCAGGTTTTAATACCTTTTTATATTGCTCGGATGAGAATTTTGAGAGCAGAGGTGCATAAAACTCGTTTGATGCATTGAATTGTTTTATTGAAACGAGGATATCATCGAATGGCATTGCCAGAAGTGTATCTTTAGTATTGACATGACCTATTGCTTTTGTACTCAGGTTAAAGCCGTCGGTAGCCACTTCGAATTGACTCAAAGTAAACCGCCTCTGATGAAGGGTTGCATCCGCTGCTATATCCACAGGTTGTGACAAAAGATTCGCTTCTGGAAAGAGTGGAGCCAGGTCAGTGGGCATTAACCGACCTTCGATGAGCAAGGCAGCCAACATCCTGTCGTCAAGTTTCCAACCACCCACAGCTCGGTTGTTTAGCTTCGCACTCAGTTTTAATTCAGTGTTCGGTAGTCGTATTTCTGCATCTTTGAGTCGAGCTTCATACTTGTCGGCCATGAATGTAGCCTTGAGGTTGTCTAACCTTAAACCACTCCTTGATTCTACAAGGCTTAATTTCTTGATATCAACTGAGATATCATCATTTGTCAATTTGTCAAGCGAAGCTTCAAGGCTAAGGTCATCAAGTTGGAAATGCGCTATCGAGAAGTGGTCTGACTCTGGTTCGTAATCAAGGTCGTGCGATAATACTCCACGACGGATTATGATGTTAGAGATTGCCAAGTCGAGTGGGGTAGAAGTTGTGTCTTGCGATGCAAAACTATCTATTATAAATTGGAAATTATAAGGACCTTCCTTAGTACGCTTGCGCAGGTTTATGTCATAACCGAACAGTTGTACATTCTCAATCCTTATTCGTCCTTTCAGCAACTGCAGCACATCTATTTTGGAACTAATACGAGCAGCCGACAACAAAGTGTCGCCTTCTAAATCGCAAATAAGGGCATCATCAAGAACGATACGGTTAAAGAGGCCTATTCGTGCATTGCCGATGTTTACTTTAGTTTTCAACTGTTCGGAAAGTACATCTGAGACCTTACCTGCCAACCATCTTTGACAAGCTGGAGTGGCAGTGAAGAGTATGATTCCGAGGTAGAGTGCCAAGAGCAAACCTACGACGAATCGGACTATATTTCTAAGTGTTTTGATAGCTCACTATGATATTTACGAGAGCAAAAGTAGTCTTTTTTTAGGTTTTCGACAAAATTCTTTAAGCTTTATGGTATCTATTTTACTTTTTTTCGCTAAATTTGCGCAGTTTTTAGCTAAAACCTTTTTATTTTTATTTTATTTATATGGCAAATGTAATCAAGTTACGCAAAGGCCTAGACGTAAACCTGAAAGGCAAAGCGAGCTTGGAAGTCATGCAAACAATTGTTGATGGTCAGTATGCACTGGTCCCCGATGATTTCTATGGCATGAAGCCCAAGGTCGTTGTCAAGGAAGGGGAAACAGTCAAGGTCGGGGATGCCTTGTTCGTTGACAAGAATCATCCCGAAGTGAAGTTCGTTTCGCCTGTCAGCGGCACGGTAGCTCTTGTCGAGCGCGGTGAACGCCGTAAGGTGATGAGCGTTCGCGTAGATGCCGATGGCAAGCAGGAAGCACGCTCCTTCGATGAGAAGGATCCGCTGAATCTGCTGCTCGAGAGTGGCTTGTTCGGGTTCTTCCGCATGCGTCCTTACGACGTCGTCGCCAATCCCGAGGACAAGCCCAAGGCTATTTTCGTAAGCGCTTTCAACAGTATGCCTTTGGCTGCCGATTTCGAGTTTGTCCTCAAGGGACAAGAAAAGGAGTGGCAGGCAGGACTCTCTCTGCTGGCAAAGATCGCTAAGGTAAACCTCTGCATATGCGCCTGTCAGAAAGCTGAAGCACTGACCGTTGCTAAGGACTGTACCATCAATGTGTTTGAGGGTCCCGCTCCTGCTGGCAACGTAGGTGTTCAAATCAACCACATTGACCCGATAAACAAAGGTGAAGTGGTTTGGACGCTCGGTGCCGAAGAGGTTATCTTCATTGGCCGTCTAGTTCTCACTGGAAAAGTGGACTTTACACGCACTATTGCGGTCGCAGGTAGCGAAGTGAAAACTCCCAAGTATGCCAAGGTAATAGTGGGAGCTCCTCTCGCCGCAGTACTTAAGGGCCAGCTTGATGAGAGCAAGAGTCTGCGCATCATCAACGGCAATCCCATGGTGGGTGTAAAGACCTGTAAGGAAGGCTTCCTTGCAGCGCATGCTACTGAGGTCACCGTTATTCCCGAAGGCGACGATGTTCATGAGATGCTCGGTTGGATAGCTCCGCGCTTCAAAGAATTCTCCACTAGTCGCAGCTATTTCAGCTGGCTTAAGCCCAAGAAGACAGAGTACACCATGGATGCCCGCATCAAAGGTGGTGAACGTCACATTATCATGTCGGGTGAGTACGACCGTGTATTCCCAATGGACATCTACGCAGGATACTTAGTCAAAGCCATCATCTCAGGCGACATCGACCGTCAGGAAGCACTCGGTATTTACGAGGTTGCTCCCGAGGATTTCGCCATCGCCGAGTTCGTGGATAGTTCTAAGCTCGAATTGCAACGCATTGTGCGCGAAGGACTCGATATCCTAAGAAAAGAGAATATGTAAGAAGCGGACCCTCCCCCCGCCCTCCCTTGTAGGGAGAGAGTGGCCACCTTCGAGAAACATATAAATCATGAGTATACATATTAAATAGTAAAGGATTCTGCTTTCTCCCTACAAGGGAGGGCTGAGAGTAGGTCTGATTTCTATTATGAATAGTCTAAGAAAATTTTTCGACAAGATAAAGCCGAACTTCGAGGAGGGTGGAAAGCTCCACGCCTTCCGTTCGCTTTATGATGGCTTCGAGACATTTGCTTTTGTGCCGAACACGACTGCAGGTCGCGCCGGCACTCACGTCCACGACGCCATCGACAGCAAGCGCATTATGTCGCTCGTTGTCATCGCGCTTGTGCCTGCGTTGCTCTTCGGTATGTACAACGTAGGTTATCAGAACGCACTTGCTGCCGGACAATTGGAAAACGCCTCCTTCTGGGGCATGTTCTGGTTCGGATTCCTCGCCGTGCTACCCAAGATCATCGTAAGTTACGTTGTTGGTCTTGGTATTGAATTTACCGTTGCTCAGTGGAAGAATGAGGAGATTCACGAAGGTTTCCTCGTATCAGGCATCATCATTCCTATGATTGTCCCGGTAAATACTCCGCTGTGGATGCTTGCCATCGCTACTGCTTTCGCAGTTATCTTCGCCAAGGAGATATTCGGCGGCACTGGCATGAACATCTTCAACGTTGCTCTTATCACGCGCGCGTTCCTCTTTTTCTCTTACCCCTCCAGCATGACTGGCGACGACACCGTTTGGGTTGCTCAGCACACCATCTGCGGTCTTGGCTTCAATGTGCCTGACACATTCTCTGCTGCCACTCCTCTCGGTGAGATTGCCGCTGGTGCTACTGCTCTCTCTTCGAGCTTCTGCGACCAGGTGTGCGGTTTCATTCCGGGTTCCATCGGTGAGACTAGCGTCATCGCCATCGCTCTCGGTGCTATCCTCCTCCTTTGGACTGGCGTAGCTTCTTGGAAGACAATGTTGAGCGTGTTCGTAGGCGGTGCCTTGACAGCATGGCTATACAATGCTCTCGGCCTCTCACCTCTCGATGCATGTCAGCACATTGTACTCGGCGGCTTCTGCTTCGGTGCAGTATTCATGGCTACCGACCCTGTCACTTCAGCTCGCACTGAAGGCGGTAAGTGGGTTTATGGTTTCATGATTGGTTTCGTAGCTGTTACGGTTCGTGTGCTCAATCCCGGTTATCCCGAGGGTATGATGCTCGCCATTCTTCTCATGAACCTGTTTGCTCCGCTGATCGACTACTGCTTCGTAAGCCGTAACATTTCAAAACGCGCAAAACGCGCAACTAAAAACTAACAGATATGGCGAAGAAATTTTCATGCAGTCAGTGCGGCCAGACATTCGAAGCCGCATCAATGCCCGACAAGTGCCCTATCTGTGGCGCTGACACTTCCCATCTTAAGGAAGTGAAATCAAAGGGTATTAATACCAATGGTAATGTTTATACCATCTGCTATGCTGCAGTAATGGTGGTGCTCGTTGCCTTCCTGTTGGCTTTCGTGAGCAGTGCGCTCAAGTCTAAGCAGGATGCTAACGTGGCAATAGACAAACGTACTCAGATTCTGGCTTCCCTCGGCGTTCGCGGCATTGCCAAGAGCGATGTAGAGGCTAAGTACAATGAATTGATTCAAGAAACTTGTGTGATGTCTCCAGACGGTCAGGTGCTCGAAGGCCAAGATGCTTTCGATATTGATACCAAAGAGATTGGCGACAAGTTCCCCGTTTATAAGGCTAAGACTGCCGATGGTGCCGACGCATTGGTTCTTCCCCTGAAAGGCCGTGGCCTTTGGGGCGGCATCTGGGGCTATGTGGCTGTGACTCCCGATTGTCAGAAGGTGCTTGGCGCTTTCTTCAACCACGAGAGCGAAACAGCCGGCCTTGGTGCTCTCATTAAGGATGAGCCTTTCCAAAGCCAGTTCATCGGCCGTCCCGTAATGGGTGATGATGGCAAAGTAGCCCTCACGGTCGTCAAGAAGGGCGAGAGCAAGGCCCCAGCTGAAGTCGATGGCGTTACTGGTGCGACCTTGACCTCTAAGGGCGTCGGGGAGATGCTTCAAACAGGCATCCAGCAGTATGTCGATGTTCTCGGCGGTGTTAAGCCTGCCGGCGAATGCTGCCATAAAGCCGAGAAGTGCTGTGATAAACCCGATTGCAAGTGCGCAGAGAAGAAGGTGTGTGCTTGCAAGGACGGCAGCTGCGGTGATGCCGCTTGCAACTGCGCTAGCGATGCTAAGTGCTGCGCACGCGAGGAATGTCCTTGCGCCTGCTGCGAAAAAGCTGCTCCTTGCGAGAAGGCTGAAGGCTGCGGTCATCACGAAGGCTGTGGCGACTGCCCTGAAAAGGCTGGCACCGAGGCTCCTCACAAGTGCAAGAGTGGCAACGACTGCTGCAAAAGCGGTGTATGCGACAAGAGTGGTTCCTGTGGTAAACCTGGTTGCAATGGCGACAAGGCATGCTGCGGTCAACGCTAACTTTCAACTTTAAACTTTCAACATTAAACTATACGAAAGTATGAGTATGTTTTCTAAAGCCAACAAGGAGGCGCTGATCAATCCGCTGAACCTGAACAACCCAGTTGTGGTGCAGGTGCTCGGTATTTGTTCGGCTTTGGCAGTGACGGCTAAACTCGAGCCTGCCATCGTGATGGGACTTTCAGTGACCATCATCACAGCCTTCTCCAATCTGATTATATCCCTCATCCGCAACTCCATCCCCAACCGCATTCGTATCATTGTGCAGCTGGTGGTTGTGGCTGCGCTGGTAACCATTGTTAGCCAGGTGCTCAAGGCCTTTGCCTACGATGTCAGCGTGCAGCTGTCCGTGTATGTCGGCCTCATCATCACCAACTGTATCCTCATGGGCCGCTTGGAGGCGTTTGCCATGATGAACAAGCCCTGGCCTTCGTTCCTCGACGGTATCGGCAACGGCATCGGTTATGCCCTCATCCTCATTATCGTCGGTTTCTTCCGCGAGCTCCTTGGCTCCGGCACGCTGCTCAACTTCCAGGTCATTCCCGACTGGTGCTATGAGCACGGCTATGTGAACAACGGTATGATGACCATGCCCGCCATGAGTCTTATCATCGTGGGTTGTGTCATCTGGGCACATCGCGCTTACAACAAGGATTTGCAGTAATAACCCAGTAAAAAGAAACAAGAATTATGGAACACCTATTAAGTTTGTTCGTCCGCTCCATCTTTGTGGACAATATGATTTTCGCGTTCTTCCTGGGTATGTGCTCTTATCTGGCCGTGTCCAAGACTGTGAAGACCGCATTCGGTCTCGGTGTGGCTGTTACCTTTGTGTTGCTTATCACCGTGCCCGTTGACTACCTGTTGCAAGTTTATGTCCTTGGCCCCGACTGCTTGGTGCAAGGCGTAGACCTAAGCTTCCTATCGTTCATCCTATTCATCGCGGTTATTGCAGCCATGGTGCAGTTGGTAGAGATGATTGTCGAGCGCTTCAGCCCATCGCTGTATGCTGCCCTCGGTATCTTCCTTCCGCTGATTGCCGTGAACTGCGCCATCATGGGTGCCTCGCTGTTCATGCAGCAGCGCATTACCATGCCCGACACCAATTCCCAGGCCATCACTGGCATATGGGATGCCGTGGCTTACGCTCTCGGTTCCGGTATCGGCTGGCTGTTGGCTATCACCTGTCTTGCAGCTATTCGCGAGAAGATGGCCTACACCGATGTGCCCAAGCCTCTCCAGGGCCTCGGCATTACGTTCATTACCGTCGGCCTGATGGCCATGGCCTTCATGTGCTTCTCTGGTCTTAATCTCTAAACAACAAGCAGAAAAACAATGAATACATCTTTAATCTTAACAAGCATTGTGGTTTTCCTCGTGATTATCATCGCGCTGGTTATCATTCTGCTTGTTGCAAAGGCTTACCTCTCGCCGAGTGGTAATGTCACGATTACTATGAACGGCAAGGACACGTTGTCCGTGCCTCAAGGCGCAAGCCTTCTGTCCACGCTGGCGCAGGAAGGAATCTATCTTCCTTCAGCCTGCGGCGGTAAAGGCTCTTGCGGTCAGTGCAAATGTCAAGTCACCGAGGGTGGTGGCGAGATTCTCGACTCAGAGAAAGGCCACTTCACCCGTAAGGAAGTCAAAGACCACTGGCGCCTCGGCTGTCAGTGCAAGGTCAAGGGCGACCTCGGCATACAGGTGCCCGACAGCGTCCTCGGCGTCAAGGAATGGGAATGTACCGTTATTGGCAACAAAAACGTCGCTACCTTCATCAAGGAGTACAAGGTCGCTCTGCCTCCAGGCGAGCACATGGACTTCGAGCCCGGTTCCTATGCTCAGATCAAGATTCCAGCATTCGACTGCATCGATTACGACAAGGACTTCGACAAGAGCCTCATCGGCGACACCTATCTGCCCGCATGGGAGAAGTTCGGACTCTTCCCCCTCAAGTGCAAGAACCCCGAACCCACCATCCGTGCCTACTCCATGGCCAACTATCCCGACGAGGGCGACATCATCACCCTCAACGTACGTATCGCCACGCCTCCCTTCAAGCCGAAGGAGCAGGGTCCTGGCTTCATGGACGTCAACCCAGGTATTGCCTCGTCGTACATCTTCTCGCTGAAGCCTGGCGACAAGGTCATCATGAGTGGCCCTTACGGCGAGTTCCGTCCGCAGTACGGCACCGGTCGCGAGATGATTTGGGTCGGCGGCGGTGCTGGTATGGCTCCCCTGCGTGCTCAGATCATGCACATGCTTAAAGGCCACGGCGTGAAGGATGAAGATCGTCAGCGTCCCATGCACTACTTCTATGGTGCTCGCGCTTTGGAGGAGATTCCTTTCCTCGACGACTTCCTGCAGTTGGAGAAGGACTTCCCCAACTTCCATTTCCACCTCGCCCTCGACCGTCCAGATCCCAAGGCCGACGCAGCTGGCATCAAGTACACTCCGGGCTTCGTAGCTCCTGTGATGGGCGACACCTACCTCAAGGCACACGAGGCTCCCGAAGACTGCGAGTACTACCTCTGCGGACCTCCAATGATGGCCAAGACCGTCCTCGACCTGCTCCATAGCCTCGGCGTCGAAGACGACATGATCCGATTCGATAACTTTGGCGGTTAAGACCTCCAAGCTATAAATAAAATCCCCGACAATTGTTTGTCGGGGATTTTTTTATTCTGCTTCCGCTAGAACTACGAGTTTAGGGAGCCAGATGGGCGGACTACTCTCAACCTTGTCGGTTTGTGTGCTGAAATATATAAAGTTGTATTAGTCCTTGAGCTTAAGCAGCGTCCTTAGCGCCATTGGGACAAGGTGATTGATATCCAATCGTTCCACGTCATCGAGGAACTTTAAGCCACGTTCCAGTTCGCCAAGTCCTATGTAACCAAGAGCTAACATCAGTTTGCAATGAATCTCATTACGGCTGTCGAGGTCTCCATCCCATACAAGTAGGTCCGGCAGCGACACAGCGAAGTAATCCATCGTCTGATGCTCAAAGAGATGCTGCTTACCGTAATTGATAAGTTTGTAGCATAAACCACGAGATTTATCATTTAATGATTTGCTATTTCCCATTTGAGCCGCGGCTTGCTCTTCATTTGCCAGTTCAAGGTCTGCCAGCTTACGGTATGCCATAGCTGCATAGAATATCTTGTCGGGCTTGGCATCGTTATAGTACATAGCAGCTGCAGGTTCTGTAGGTCCTTCAGTTGCCAGTTCATAATGATGTCGCGCTTCATTAAGGTCGCCCAATCTTTCGTATGCCAGGCCTAGCAGATAGTGGAAATCGTTCTCCTGTGCGCCATATAGCTTGCCTTCACCGAGGTGATGAGGATATTCAAGACATTGCTTCAACAAATCGATTGCATATTGAATAGCAGAGGTCGCTACTTCTTTTTCCTTGTCGGAATCCGAGGTAAGATTCTTCTTAGCTTGCTCTACACGGCATATCTGATACTGTGCCGAAACCTTTCCTTCGCCACCTTCCCAAGGATGGAATTTGTGGGCATCAAGTTTGACCTGCGCCTCTTCATATCGTCCAAGATGATTGAGCAATGTAATCTCTTCCAATATTAAGTCGTCGCGCCGTTGAATTAGTTTAGGATATTTCTCCAAGAAAGCCAGTCGCTCTGCATGCGGGCGCTGCAGACGTTTGTAGAGCTGATCCAGCTCCATCAGCACGCGTTCGTCATTCTCGTCAAGGCGGAAGGCACGCTCCATATATTCCACAGCCTCATCCTTACGTCCCTGTTTGTTGAATCGAGCAAGTGCTAAGTTCCGCCAAACGGTTGGGAACTTCGGGTCTAGCTTGGCAGATAGTTCCCAGTTCTCAATGGCAAGGTCATACTGCCGCTTGTCGTAGTATAGACAGCCGAGATAGTAGGGCGCACGGGCTCCGTCGGGGTTCATAGCCTTAGCCATGGTCAGCACTACGACATCCTCTATGCGGTTCGGAAAGCAGCAATAGCTGTCTACCTTCTCGGCCTTTTCAAAAGCTTCGTTGGCAGCAACGGCATCGCCCAGCCCCAGTTGAGCCCAACCTGTATAATAATAGGTAAGCTGATGTTTCGTCTTGCAAAGCTTCAGTATCTCAATGCACTCCTGCCAAAGCCCGGCCTGAGCATAGTCCAACGCCAGTTCGTGGTAGTTGTGCACGTTTCCGTGCATCATCTCCACCATCTCCTTCAACAAGTCTTTGTCCTTAGTTAGCAGGTATTGCTCGTAGCGGATGCCGTAGTTGAAGGGGTCTAATCTTAGCGAATCCTTGATTAGCGACAGCCGTTCGTTCAGTTCCTGCGAACTGCCCATCTGTAGTCCGCCTTTCTGCTTGCCTTCCTGTAGCTTACGAAGAACGACAGCCTTCAGTGCACGCGCTTTGTGATTACAACTATTGAAAATAAGACAGCGGTTAAGTTCGTCAAGCGCGTCGTCGTAGCGACCTTGGCTAACGCTGATACAGGCGGCTTCGAAGTAACCGGCATCGGCCCATGCCTTGTTCCACGTTGATTTCCAGAACAGTTCGTAAGCCTCTTGCTTTCGGAACTGGAACTTAAGAGCCAATGCCAGATTGAAGATAGCCTCGCCATCGTAAGGATTGGGGTTACGTTTCTGCCATATTTTCACGGCCTTACGCAAGTAAGTCTCTGCTTTATCAAAGCGCCCTCGGCGCAGATACCATAGGCCTGTTTGATTCAGGCATCTCACATCATTAGGGTCACGGCGAAGCGCCTCTTCGTAATAGTCAAGAGCCGACCATGTGGCATGACGGTACTGCTCCAGGTGCAGTCCAGTTAGGTATAGCTGGTCGTTGGTCTTCGTCTGCTCGGGTGGCAGCGCAGCTTCGGCAGCATCAGGAATAGGACGAATCTCGTCAGGTTCTGGAGTCCATGTTAACAGAGCCACGGCCTCGCCCCCAAGGTCTGGCTGAGAAGTTACCTTAAAAATATTAAAGGTAAGGTCAGATAAAGGTGAGTCTTGGCTGTTAACCTCTTTTGTGAAAACCTCCTCTGGCGAAAGGGCGACCGTTTCTTCATAAAGTGTTTCTCCCTTCATATTTCGTAGCACCAGCCGCACCTCCTGCTTTGATGTCGCTAACACCTTAAAACATATGCTGTTTCCTTCGCCTATAGAAGATGGGATGGGCGAGAGGTTGAACACAAAGTCTTTCGTAGCCTGTTTCACAATACCTATCTCGCGGTATGGCATGAAGTACTGCGTAAACTGCTTCTCCTCATATGGCATCAGCCACGTGAAGTCCGGTTGGTTTTCGGTATAAACGCCTGCCATCAGTTCGATGTAGGGGCGGAACCCCTCTTGTAGTGACAAATGAAGAAAGTCGGTTTCGTCTCCAAATGAAGAATTAGAGTTACCTTCTGAAGATTGATGTAATACACCTCTTTCACTTTTCACTCTTTCTTTTGTCACTTCATCTGTCAGGTTTCTATCCCATGCCCTGCCGAAATCTCCATTGCCCCATGTCCACTGTTTCTTGCCTGGCGAGAAGTGGTGACTTGCCACATGAAGCATGCCGCCATGAGTGTCGTTCTCGTAGCCCCCCTCGAAATCGTATTTTGAGTTAACGGCCATATAGCTCGTCGGCACCTTGATATTCCTGTAGTTAGAGATATCCACGCCGGCAGAATAGTCCATCTTATAATAAGTACCCGTAGCAATCGGGAAACTCGACACGGCACGTTTGCCATGATCGAACACGGCATTCACGTCGGGCGGGAACACACTTTGGTACTCGTCATTAACTTCAACGGCTGGATTTGCCCACCACAAAAAAGTCTGAGGTAGGGGAGTGCGGTTGCTCACGCGTCCCTGTATCTCCAAATAGGCACAACCCGGGCGCAAAGTGAAGCCCGCCATACCCTTTTGGTGGAACATACGTTCCATCTCGTTCACCCACACCGTCACGCTGCCATCCTTGTTCTCTTCTATAGTGCAATCCACTGGCATATAAGTGCTTGGCCTATGATGCTGTGGCCAGTTGAACTCTATGCCTCCGCTTATCCATGGTCCTGCCAGTCCCACCAGTGCCGGTTTGATGACATGGTTGTAGTACACGAAGTGACGCTGCTTCACCTTGTCGTATGCCATCTGTATTCTTCCGCCAAGCTCAGGCATAATCATCACTCTGATATACTCGTTCTCAAGCCAAACCACATGCCACTCTTGGGGCTTTGGCTCATCGGCAATCGACTCGATAACGGGGTAAGGATATACTACTCCGCTACTGCCTTGATAGACGCGTTTCTCTAAGAACATCGGATTCTTTTCCGCTTTCCCTACTTCGTAGGTCGGGATAGTTACTGTTTCACGCCAAGCGCGGACAGAGGCAGTTCCAAAAGTCTCGTCTTCAGCCCTTCCTGTGAGAGAGGAAGCAGAATCCTTTTGATTAAATGTATTCTTATCCATAATTCAAATAGTTATATCTTCACTGTTGCTTTTTCGTATGCTATACTTGAAAGTACTCTCAACCTCTCAGGGATGGTGAGAGAGGCTTTATCTTCTATTCCTCCAACTCCTTTCCCTTCGTTTCAGGGCAGTTTATCCATAGGAACACGAAGGCGAAAGCACAGATGGCAGCATAAACCCAAAAGGTGCCGCTGCTACCTAAGGCTGCGTTCATCGAAGGGAACGAGAAGGTCAGCGTACAGCAGCCCACCCATAAGGCGAAAGTACACGTCGCCATCGCCACGCCGCGGATGCGGTTTGGAAAGATCTCTGCCAACAATGTCCATGTCACAGGGCCGAGCGTCATAGCGTAGACTGAGATGGCTGCCACCACGAGTGCCACCATGGCGAAGCCCGTCAGCTGTTGATAATAGCAGTAGCCCAGCACTGCGTAGATGATGCCCAGCCCGCCGGCGCCCAGCAGCATCAGCGTCCTGCGCCCCCATTTCTCTATTGTATAGAGGGCCACAAAAGTGAACAGCACATTGGCTATGCCAGTGATCACGATATTGATGAACATTCCGTCAACGTCGAAACCCGCCCCCACGAATATCTCTTGAGCATAGTTGAAGATTACGTTGGTGCCGCACCACTGTTGGAAAACAGCGATGAAAAGGCCAAGGAGCAAGATATTGCGGTATTTGTGCGACAATAGTGACTGGCCAACACCTGATCCATCCCCAAAGGAGGGTAATTCTTGATTTCTGATATGATTGTTGGAATCCTCTTTGAACTCTTCTCCCTTAGGGGGATGCTGGTGATGGGCTCTTACATACACCGGACTTTCAGGAATAAAAAAGCTCATTATAAGGAATGTTGCAGCGGGAAGAGTCTCTGCCCAGAACATCCAGCGCCAACCCCAAGCCACGTTCCATGCCTGACTTTCGGCCACAGCAGTGTCACGCGCCAATAACATGTTCACCACTTGTGCTGCCAAAATGCCAAGCACAATGGTCATTTGGTTCAGGCTTACCATACGTCCGCGTATCTCTGCCGGGCTCACCTCGGCAATATACATTGGCGAGAGGGCTGAAGCCACGCCAATTCCTACGCCTCCTATGAAACGTGCAACATTAAATAATACAAAGTCGTTGAACAACCCAGTTACTACAGCCGACACTGTAAACAACACGGCAGCCGTTGTCAGCAATGGCTTGCGGCCATAACGGTCGGCAGCTGCGCCTGCCACCATTGCGCCGACCAGACAGCCTACCAAGGCTGTAGTCATGGCCACGCCCTGCATCACAGGCGAGTCAGAGATTCCGAAGAATAACTCATAGAACGGCTTGGCGCCACCTATTACCACCCAGTCGTAGCCGAAGAGCAGTCCACCCATGGCTGATACGCCACAGATGAAATAGAGGAATGATTTCGTGTATTGTGTCATGTCTGAAGTGTTTGCAATGTATTAATCAATCACTTTTCGCAGGCAAAGTTAATAAAAAATACAATAACCGCCCCCTCATTGTCGTAAATATATTCTAAAAGAATGCGAAATAATCTATTAGTAGAATCCGAATTGTTGAAAAAAATCCCGCTGTAAGCATGAGCTTATAGCGGGATTGTGTGAAATGATGTTGTGCATTATTACTTCTTGTACTGCACGGCGGCCTGCTCGATTGGCAGGGCTGCCTTGTAGTTCTCGATGTAACGGTTGAAGCCTTCAACATCTTCGGCTGTAGGTGCTACCTCAATACCTGTATTGCCTGCGAAGACGACTTGGTCAAGATAGTCGGGCAGAGTGAGCTGCTTCGGGTTGTTCACCATAAAGCCAGCGAGCAGGGCTATACCCCAAGCGCCACCTTCGCCTGCTGTCTCCATAACGGAGATTGGGGAGTTGAGGGCGGCAGCAAGCATGCGCTGACCGACCTTCGGTGTGGTGAAGTATCCGCCGTGGCCCATGATACGGTCTACCTGAACGTGCTCCTCGTTGAAAAGGATATCGTTACCAATCTTCAACACACCGATGGCTCCGTAGAGCTGTGCGCGGAAGAAGTTGGCGAGCGAGAACTTGTCGTTGGCAGAACGAACGAACAGGGGACGACCATCCATAAGACCGGTGACAGGCTCGCCTGAAACGTAGTTGTAAGCCATCAAGCCGCCACAGTCGGTATCGCCGTTGAGAGCTGCGTTGAAGAGGGTGGAGTAGAGGTCGAAAGTGCTCTGCTCTACGCCCAGCATCTGCTGGTATTCCTTGAAGAGTTTTACCCATGCGTTGATCTCGCTGGTGCAGTTGTTGCAGTGAACCATAGCTACAAGTGAGCCATCAGGGGTTGTGACCATGTCAAGGACCTCATAAGGCTTGGTAAGCGGCTTCTCGAGGACGATCATAGAGAAGGACGAAGTGCCGGCGCTAACGTTACCTGTGCGCTGACGTACGGCGTTGGTAGCTGCCATGCCTGTGCCTGCATCGCCCTCGGGAGGACATACGGGGATACCAGCTTTGAGGTGTCCGCTGACATCGAGCTTCAGGGCGCCTTCGGGGGTGAGGAAGCCTGCATTCTCACCTGCCACGAGAACCTTGGGCAGGATATCAAGCAACTTCCATGAGAAACCGCGAGGCTCAATGAGCTTATCGAACTTCTCGACCATGGTGGCGTCGTAGGTTTTGGTGAAGGGATCTACGGGAATCATGCCTGAAGCATCGCCTACGCCGAGAACCTTCTGGCCAGTGACCTGCCAATGAACATAACCGGCGAGGGTGGTGAGGAAGGTGATATTGGGCACATGCTCCTCATTGTCGAGGATTGCCTCGTAGAGGTGGCTGATGCTCCAGCGCAGGGGGATGTTGTAGTTGAAGAGCTCACTGAGCTCAGCAGCTGCCTTGCCTGTGTTGGTGTTGCGCCATGTGCGGAATGGCACCATGATCTCGCCCTTGTCGTTGAAGGGCATATAACCGTGCATCATAGCAGAGAAACCGATGGCTGCAAGCGTCTCTATCTCGCAGTCGTACTCCTTGAGCACGTTCTTGCGCAGGTCGGCATAGCAGTCCTGGAGACCATACCAAATTGCCTCGGTGGAGTATGTCCACAAGCCATCAACGAGCTGGTTCTCCCACGTGTGGGAGCCCTGTGCTATAGGCTTATTGTCGGGGTCGATAAGTACGGCCTTAATACGGGTTGAACCAAATTCAATTCCTAGAATGGCTTTGCCTGCTTGAATAATTTCTTTAGCGTTCATAATGTATAATGATTTGGGGGTTATTTGACTGCAAAAGTAACTGAAATTCATTTACTATCCAAATAATTCCTTATTTTTTCATGCCAATAGCATGTTATAATATGCTAAAACAGAAGTATTGCATGTGCCTTCTACTTCTTATTCTCCGAATATTTGCTGAAGACGTTTGTGGAGGGGCTTGCCGCGTAGGCCGCGGTCTGTAATCTTACCCTGAGGATTGATAAGGATATTATCAGGGATAGCGTCGACTATGTACATAGAAGCGACGGGACCTTCACCGCCCTTGAGGTCTGACAGTTGCAGCCAAGGCATCTTGATTTGCTCAACGGCCTTTATCCACGCGTCCTTATTTTGGTCGAATGAGATACCGATTACCTCGAAGCCCTTGGCATGATATATGTTGTATGCCTCAAGCAAATTAGGCATCTCAGCACGGCAAGGACCGCACCACGAAGCCCAGAAATCAACGAGTACCCATTTCCCTTCGCCTACGAGCTCGCTGATTTTATGCATCTTACCATCAGCGTCTGCCATCTCAAAGTCCGTAAACTGCTGTCCAATAAAGGCTAATTTCGGACTATCTTTCGGCTGCAGAGCTTCAGCTATATCGTCCTTCGCCTTTTTCAGATATGGGTGATTGGCAAATATCACCTGCTCTTTGACTAGTTCATCATAGGCATCTATGCCATTATCGAAGAAATACAGTTGCGCGAAAGCCAGAGGAATCAGCGTGTTGCGTTCTTCTTTGAAAATCTTGTTGGCTAAAGCTATTTTTTTGTCTTGCACCTTGTTAATCTCTTCCACGAGCTCCTCTGCATGCGCCCTCATCTCATCCTTAGTCATCTTAGCGACTTTTGCTTTAATGTCTCTGCTGGGCATTTCACTCTCGAGATCGTACTTCGTAAGACGTTCGTTCAGTGGAGAACCTTTCAGTGTACTGTCATTCGCATTGATAATCACTGGCGTGCCATCGTTGAAGAACACCGTATTCCAATCTATGTCCTTTACATTGATAGCCATCAAAGCATCCTTTTCGGCTGTACCATTAAATGTGAACTTGCCATTGGCTACGATGGTGCTGTCGACGGCTGTTTCTGTCAGTTGATCTTTCAGGTAAATAACCTTGCCATCGTTAGCGTAAGTTCCGCTGATGGAATACTTCACTTGTTGTGCCATTGTTGGCAGAGTTGTAATTGCGAGAGCTGCTATTAATAATACCTTTTTCATACTCTTCTAATAATATATAGAGTTTATTGCGAATCGTACACCATTTCAATAAAATGGAGCACCTGAATCCAGGTGCTCCATTAAGTGAAATCTGCAGTTTACTTCAAAGCCTTGTTCAGCATGAAGTATACTTCGTTGTTGCGAAGTTGCTGCTTGAAGTCGGCGATGTTGGTCTGCTTGTTGATCTTAACATACTCGATGCCAACCATCTCGGCGAAGTCCTCCCAGTACTCCTCGTTGATATCGTAGGAGAAGGCTGAGTGGTGAGTGCCGCCGGCAAGGATCCATGCTGCAGCGCCGATCTCGAAGGTGGGCTGAGGAATCCAAAGTGCGGAAGCAACGGGCAGGTGAGGCATGGGCTTGGGCTCGATGCACTCTACTTCCTGCGAGATGAGACGGAAGCGGTTGCCAAGGTCAACAACGGTAGCCTTGATGCCAGGACCAGTCTTGGAGGTGAACACGAGGCGTGCAGTCTGCTGCTTACGGATACCGATACCGAGGAAGTGTACTTCGAGCTTGGGCTTGTCGGTAGCGATGAGCGGGCAGATCTCGAGCATATGGCTCTGGAGGCAAGAGCTGCGATCGCCGGCGAAGTTAAGGGTGTAGTCCTCGAGGAAGGAGCAACCGGTGGGCATGCCCTGCTGGATGACCCAGAGTGTGCGATAGAGGCAAGCGGTCTTCCAGTCGCCTTCGGCACCGAAGCCGTAACCTTCTTCCATCAGACGCTGTGAAGCGAGGCCGGGAATCTGGTCAAAGCCGCAGAAGTCAGGAGCGTCGATGTCGGCATCGCCGAGGTCGTCGAAGTTGGTGGTGAAGGCTGTTGCGCCCTCATCCTTCAGCACGCGACGGAGAGCGATCTCAGCCTTGGCTGCGTTGTGCACTTTTTCCCAGTAAACCTTTTCGCCACTCTCGTCGATCTTGATGGTGTAAAGCTTCTTGTACTCTTCAACAAGCTCATCGGCTTCAGCGTCAGTGACCTTCTTGAAGTAGTCCATAAGGCTGCTAACGGGATAGTAGTCAACGTGATAACCGAGGCGCTGCTCGAATTCGACGCGGTCGCCATCTGTGACGGCAACGTTGTTCATGTTCATACCGAACATAAGGCAACGCACGTTGTGTGCATCAGCCACACCGGCAGCTACGCGAGCCCAAACGGCAATCTGCTTCTGAGCCTTCTCGTCCTTCCAGTAGCCGCAAACGACCTTACGGGCAACGCGCATACGAGTGCAGATGTGACCGAACTCGATGTCGCCGTGGGCGCTCTGGTTGAGGTTCATGAAGTCCATGTCAATCTCACCCCAGGGAATCTCGGCATTGTACTGTGTGTGGAAGTGAAGGAGAGGCTTCTGCAGCTGCTGCAGACCCTTGATCCACATCTTAGCGGGTGAGAAGGTGTGCATCCAAGTGATGATACCGGCGCACTTCTCATCGTTGTTGGCAGCCAGCATAATCTGCTCAACTTCCTTGGAGCTGTTGGCCGTGCCCTTGTATACAATCTTAACGGGGATATTGCCGCTGGCATTCAGGCCCTCGACCATCTCTTTGCTGTGTCCGTCAACAGCGACTACTGCGTCGCCTCCGTAGAGCAACTGTGCACCAGTTACCCACCAAAGTTCTAAATTTTCAAACATCTTGTTAAAGGCCCCTCTCTAACTCCACAAGGGGAGGACCTTACAGGGGCGTGGGTCTTGTTAGTAATGTTTATAAGTGTTGTTTAGTGTTTCTGCCCCTTTTGTCCATAGTAAGCGTTAGGACCATGCTTACGCATGTAGTGCTTCTCTATGAGGAGAGGATTCATGGTGAGGGCGGGATTTACGCTGAAAGCGATGAAGGCCATCTTGGCACATTGTTCCATGACTTTTGCGTTGTATACTGCATTGTCTGGAGAGGTGCCCCAAGAGAAAGGACCATGATTCTTGACGAGTACGGCAGGGGTATGGTCAGGATTGATCTTGCGGATGTTAAGTATCTCATCCACAATAACGTTACCTGTCTCCAGCTCATATTGTCCTTTAACCTCGGCTTCCGTCATGTCGCGCGTGCATGGGATGTCTTGATAGAAGTAGTCGGCATGGGTGGTGCCGATGTTGGGGATATCACGACCAGCCTGAGCAAAAGCGGTGGCATAGGTGGAGTGGGTATGGACCACGCCCTGGATATTTGGAAAAGCCTTGTAGAGGACGAGGTGAGTAGGTGTGTCGCTGCTGGGATTAAGGTCGCCTTCTACGACCTTGCCCGACTCGAGATCCACAACCACCATGTCAGAGGCTTTCATCTCGTCGTAGCTGACGCCAGATGGCTTGATGACTACAAGACCTTTCTCGCGGTCAATGCCGGAAACGTTGCCCCAAGTGAAGATGACCAGCCCTTGTTTAACGAGGTCGAGGTTGGCCTTGAATACTTTCTGTTTGAGTTCTTCTAACATATTATTTAGTTGAAGGTTTTATTATGGTGCTAAGAATCTAAAGGAGTTTTGATAGTTATAATCACCTGAACATCCTTTTCTCCTTAATATAAGATATTTACAACTTGAATAACTGCGACTGCTCGTATACCTGTTGGTTGAACTGAAACAAAGCAGCTCCGCGCTTAGATGAAAGCTTATCGATAAGGTCGGTCTTCTCGATGTAATTCATCTCGTTGATGCGCTTGCGGAAGTTGCGCTTGTCGAGCTGCTTGCCGAGGATAGCTTCATAGAGCTGCTGAAGTTGCGACAGGGTGAACAGCGGAGGTAACAACCTAAATCCCACGGGCTGACTGTGGAGTAAAGCTCGCAAACAGTTCAATGCACGCTCAACCATGTCGCGATGGTCGAAAAGCAGCGGTGGCATTTCGTTGATACTCTCCCAATAGGCAGAGTTCTGGTGGGTGAGCTCATCGTTGACGTCTGAGACTTCCACCAACGCAAAATAGGCGACAGACACTACGCGGTCGCCGGAGTCGCGGTTGACAGAGCCGAAGGCGCCTACCTGCTGCATGTAGATATCATGCAGGCCTGTGAGCTGAAACAGCACCCTCTT
This sequence comes from Bacteroidaceae bacterium, assembly GCA_016286165.1. Lineage (GTDB taxonomy): Bacteria > Bacteroidota > Bacteroidia > Bacteroidales > Bacteroidaceae > Physcousia. The sequence goes on from JAEESE010000012.1 coordinate 81,274, forward strand.
TGCTGCTTCGTCAACATCCTCGTCACGCTTGACGAAGCCGCCCATGAGCGACCATTCGCCCTGACGAGGTTCGAATGGTCGCTTTTGGAGCAGTACCTTCAGTTGTCCAGCGTCGAAACCGAAGATGATACAGTCTACGGCAACGTGAAACTTAGGATATTGACTGTAGAATGAAGGAGCCATGATTTACCAGAAGTAAGCGTAGAAGCAAGCGCAGAGACCGATGACAACCAATGTGCCAACGATATCCCAAACGCCCCAACTCTCGCGGATGCTCTTCTTGAACTCCGGAGTGAAGGTTATCGCTTCAACTTGTTCCTTGGAAGGAGCGGGTGTGAAGCAGCTGACTACTACCATGAGGATGATGATGAATACCAGCAACCAGCACTCGAAGATGAGCCAGTTGGTCTGCCAGAACCATGATGTAGCATCCCAGAAAGCGCCATCCATAACGGCCTTGCCGGAGTCAGTGACGACATTGGTAACCAGGCGGATCATGCCGATTACGAAGCCACCGATCAAACCCCATTCACCAGCTTTAGGCGTAATCTTCTTGGAGAAGATACCGAGGGTGAACACGGCCACCATAGCAGGAGCAATCAGCGACTGGATATCCTGCAGATAGCTGTAAAGGTTACCCATATTCATCATGATAGGCATCCATGCCAGACCAAGCAGCACGACGACAACTGTAGCCATACGGCCAACGAAGACGTAGTGAGCCTCGCTCTTACCTTTCTTCATGGGCTTGTAGAAGTCCTCAGTGAAGAGGGTAGCGCAGCTGTTGAAGAAAGCAGCCAGTGAAGCGACGAGAGCGCAGACAAAACCGATAGTGACGATACCCTTGATACCGGCAGGCAGGATGTTCTTAACCATCATGGCGAAAGCACCGTCGGTAGACTCGTGGTTGGTGATATCCATCTCGATGCCGCTGCCAGCCTTCAGTGAGAGGGCATAGGCAATCATACCGGGAATAAGGAACATGAAGCATGGGAGAATCTTGAAGAAACCGGCTGCGATGGTGCCACGACGTGCGCGTGCCATAACGGCTGCATTGTCTTCACCGGGAACCTGACCCAGTACACGTTGAACGATGTGCTGGTCGGTACACCAATACCAGAAACCGATGATGGAGGCACCGAGGAATACTACATAGCCAGGGAACTGCGGATACATCGGATCGGCAGGATCGGGATGGAACATGTGGGTTGTGCCGAAGCCATTGTGAGCCTCATTACAAGCAGCCATCATGTTTGCCCAACCAGCTGTGACGCTACCATCGCCGAGAGCAGAAAGGCCGAGGAAGAGCACAAGGAAGGAGCCGATGATGAGGATAGGCGTCTGGATGCTGGAAAGCGTCATCACGCCCTTCATGCCACCGAAGACGGTGAAGATAGCGGTGATAAGGATCAGACCGATAGCGCCATACCAGAACGGGATGCCTAACAGGTACTTGAAGAAGATACCGCCCGTGAAAGCCGTCACGGAAACCTTTGTGAGCACATAAGCCACAAGGGTGATGATGCTCAACCATGAGCCTGTGCGCTGTGTGTAGCGGAACTTAAGGAAGTCAGGCATGGTGATGATCTTGCCCATCTTGTTGATAAGCAACTGATAGAAAGGCACGAAGAGCCAGCCGAGGATGAGGATCATCCAACCCTGCATCTCCCAGTGTGCCATTCCCACACCATCCTTAGCGCCTGTACCAGCCAGACCTACGAGGTGCTCGGAACCGATGTTGGCTGCGAAAATAGCCATACCGATGACATACCAAGGCTCGCCCTTACCGAAGAGGTAAGCCGAAGAGTCTTCGCCCTGTTGGGCTTTCTTGTCCTTGACGATTGCATGCCAGACAGCCCAGACAACGCCGAGGAGACCGATTACGAGAACCGCCCAGTCCAGCCAGATAAATTCATGTGAACTCCAATTCATAGTTTAAATTATAATTATTGTTGTTAGTGATAGTTTACTGATAATGATTTGAATTGTTATTTGCGATTCTTCCACATCGCTGTCATATCCTCGAGAGTCTTGCCCTTCGTTTCGGGAACAAGACGCCATACAAAGACGGCAGCTACGACACAGAGGACTCCATAGAGGCCGTAGGTGAACCAATGTCCGAAATCATCACCTTCTGTCAGGTGCATATTGAACATAGGCACAAACGTGCTCGAAACGATGAAGTTGAAAATCCATTGGAAAGCTACTGCGATAGCTACAGCGCCACCACGGATGGTGTTGGGGAAGATCTCGGCTATGAGAACCCAAGTGATGGGGCCCCATGAGAACATGAAGGATGCGGAATAGACAAGCAGGCTGGCAGCCGTGAAGAGTTCCAAGCCTGGATGTCCGAAAGTCGTAGCTACACCAAAGGCGCCCAGGGCCATACCTAAAGAGCCGTAGATAAGCAAGGGCTTACGTCCCCATTTCTCCACAGTGAAGATAGCCACGAGTGTGAACAGAATGTTGATGATGCCCATGAATACGGTGATCATCATAGGATTGTCCATACCCATATCGCCGAAAATACGAGGCGCGTAGTAGAGAACGGCGTTGATGCCTACTGCCTGTTGAAACACTGAGAGCATGATACCAACGAAAATACACATGGCGCCGTAGGTCAGGAGCTTCTCGGTCTTCACAACCATAGTGTCCTTAATGTCTTGCAGGATCTGCTGAGCCTTGGTGCTGCCGTTGATTTTTGCGAGAATGCGTTCTGCAACATCATCGCGACCAATACTGACGAGGTAGCGTGGCGTTTCTGGAACGAAGCAAATCAACAGTGCAAAGAGACCTGCAGGCACTGCTTCACTACCGAACATGTAGCGCCAGCCAGTAGTCACTGTCCATTGTGCTGCGGGATTGATAGCGGCTATGCCTTTGCCCATCTCTTCTACAAGCGGCTGAATATGTTCGCCAAGGATGAAGAAGTTGACGAAGTAAACGACCAACTGACCGAAGATGATGGCGAACTGGTTCCAACTGACGAGCATACCACGGATATTGGAAGGAGCAACCTCACCAATATACATCGGGCAAATGGCTGATGCCAGACCTACGCCTATACCACCGATTACTCGATAGATGTTGAAAGCGATAAGCAGAGAATAGGTAGGAGTGCCGTAGTCGAAGAACAGGAACTCGGGACGCATACTGCCAAGGGCTGATATGAAGAACAGCAAGCCTGCGATGATGAGCGAGCGTTTGCGACCGAGATTAGTGGCCAGAAATCCTGAGAGAGCAGAACCTATAATACAGCCTATGAGTGCCGAAGCAGAGGTAAAGCCGTGCCAGGCATCGGTATAGGTGAAATCCTTAGCCTCCATGAAGAATGCCTGCAGGCCTTTTTCGGCACCGGATATCACAGCCGTGTCATATCCGAAGAGCAGACCTCCGAGCACGGCCACGAGGACAATACTGATGAGATAAGCTCTATTTCCTTTGTCTGTCATAGTTGTTTGTTTTAAAAACCCCCTTCAAACCTCTTCAGGAAAGGCGTATTTGAAAATGCTCGCAAGAGCCTGAAGGGAGTAAGAAAATAATCTTCCGAATATCCGCTTCTTTATTTCACACTGAACTTATATACGCAGTGGCTGCGATAAGTCTCGTCAGGCTTCACGTTGGCTGTGGGCCATTCGGGGTGGTGAGGAGTGTCGGGATACTTCTGGCTCTCAAGGCAAACGCTGACCTGAGTGGGATAGATAAGACCCAGTTTGTGAGGAGCATCGGCACCGGCGCCCTTACCTTGGAAGTTGCCGCTATAGACCTGGATACCAGGCTCGTTAGTGAACACTTCGAGCAGGATTCCTGTCTCGGGGCTATAAAGACTTGCTGCCACTTGTGAGTCATCGCCACGGTTAGTGTCGTGGTCGTAGGTGTTAAGGCAGAAGTTATGATCTACGCCACCAGCGTTCTTAATCTGGTCGAAGGTGGTGTCGTTGATGATTTCATCAAGAGGACGGGCAACGCGGAAATCGAAGGGAGTTCCTTCAACGCTCTTGATCTCACCTGTAGGAATATAGATGACGTCTGAAGGAGTGAAGTAGTCAGCATTGACATAGAGCTCCATATTAGTACCTACGCGGGTGAAGTCACCATTGAGGTTGAAGTAAGCGTGGTTGGTCTGGTTGATGACAGTCTCCTTGGTCGTTGTGGCTTCCCATGTGATATCCAAGGCATTGTCATCGGTAAGAGTATAAGTTGTCACGGCTGTTACCTCGCCAGGGAAACCGTTGTCGCCGTCGGGGCTTACGATGGTGAACTTAATGGTCTTTGCGTCCACTTGTTCGGCGTCATAGATTGCATACTGCCAACCTGTGGGGCCACCATGCAGACAGTTGGTGCCATCATTGGCAACGAGGGGATAGTCGACACCGTCGATAGTAATCTGAGCATTTGCGATACGGTTAGCGTAACGGCCGATGCTTGCGCCATAGTCGCTGGGAGTATTCTTGGAATCAGCGTATTGTGCTACGTTGTCGAAGCCGAGTACGACGTCAGTGAGCTTGCCGTCGCGGTCGGGAACCATGAGGCTGACGATGCGGGCACCGAGGTTTGTGAGGCACACTTCTACGCCGTTGGCGTTCTTCAGCGTGTAGAGGGCTGTTGGTTTGCCGCCGATGGTGTCGACGAAAGCTTCGGGATTGAGGCCGCTGGCAGTGAGCTCAGCTTCGGGGGCCTTGGTTTCGGTGCAAGCTGCCACAACGGCTACAAGAGCTGCTCCGGTGAGGATGTTTCTTACAATCTGTTTCATGATGATAAGTGAATAGTTAGTATGATTTGGTTTATAAGAATTCTTTTTGGCTCGAAATAGTATGCAAAACACACATATTCCGCTCCAAAGTTAATACTTTTTTTAATAAGAGGTGTTGCTTTCACACTTTTTTTTTGCTCTACTGTCATTTTTTCGATAAAAAGGGGCGTAGAGCGACAAGTAGAGATAGCAAAAGTGCTATTTCTGCATACAATAATCAATAAATTCAGCGTAAGGAAGTGAATTTCTTAAGAGTGAAAGATTGCCAACAAGAATAAACTGCTCGCGTGCTCGTGTTATGGCAACGTTGAGTTTGCGGTCGAGCAAACGGTCGGAGCCGTTTGGCATATCCGACGGTATGACTACCGGGCGCGAAAGGATGTCCAACTGCCTGCGTGTGGAAATGGTAGACGAGAATATGATGATGTCGCGTTGAGAACCTTGATATCGTTCCACGGTATCTATGTTGATCTTATCATAGTCTGGCACGTTCAGTGCTTCAAGAGCTCGGCGTATCATGATGATTTGTCCGCGGAAGGGGACTATTATGCCTATGCTCCTGCGGCTGCCTGTAGTAGCATACAGCCCTGCCACTATCTTTGCCACCACCTTGGCTTCGTCGGCATTACTTTTGGCTGTGCAATGTTGAATGTCAGGAACGATATCAAATAGTAACAAGCGTCGAGTGCCAAAAATATCAGTGGGACAAGCTGTTTGATGGGGTAGTGGAACAGGCTGTAAATGACCGTCGTAGTACCTTTCGCTGACAAAACTTGAGATTTCTTCGTGCATTCGCCCCTGACGTTCCAAATGACCTATTGCTTCCAGGTTGTTCTGCTCAAGGGACTTGGCATGAAGACGTTCAAATAAAGAACGGCGGCAGTCGGTAAGGCCGATGGCTATGAGACGCTCGTCGGTCACACGGCTTGATGATTCGGGCTGTACCACGACAGCTGGCAACTGCTTGTGGTCGCCGATGAGGATAAACTTGTCAATAGCAACAAGGCCCTGGGCATCTGTAGCGCAAAGCAGCGGCATGAGGTGTGGCTCAAGTGCCTGCGATGCTTCGTCGACGATGGCGACATCGAAATGGCGAAGTTGAAACAGCTCGCTCGCTGAGGAGATGGAAGCAATAGTGCCAACAATCACTGGCGCCATCTGCAATAACTTGCGCACTTCCTTGCGCGAAGGTACCTGCTCAGCCTTCGTCGATAAAAGGTATTTGCGATGCTCTTCAGCGCAGGCAAATGAAGGTCCAAGACGAAGATAATCTACGGAAATGCCTTCGAGCATGGTGCATATCTCATCGACAGCACGATTGGTGAATGCCGTAAGCAGAAGACTTTGAGGGGGATTATCAGACAAGAATTCAAGCACCATCTGCTTTAGGGCTATCGACGTCTTACCCGTGCCCGGAGGGCCAACAAGCAGGAAAAAATCCTTAGCCTGTTTGGCACGCAAAATAAGACCGTTCATATGTTCATCTATGACCGGTCGTGCAAGCACTTTTGACCGGTCAAACTCGGCCTCACGTCCGGACATGATTAACTGTGCCCGCCGAGGCGTTGTAGTGAGCAAGGAGAAAAGACCGCGATAAAGGGTTGTATAACCTGAATCGGCATGAGCCGGCTCAATGGCGAAGAGGTTGTCTGAAGCAAGCATTGATGCATCGTGCTGCGGATACCTCAACCGCAACCGAAGGCTGTTGGCCTTGATAGCTTCGACGATACATGAAAGATAACTGCTGGCGGCTTGCGCTGTAGCGCCATCCTGAGGATAGAGCATCACCATGTCGCCAACGCGGAAGTTCGACGATTCATCCAATGCTTCAGTGGTGGCATCGAAAGCAACGAGCAGATCACCTTCGAAAATGCCTTGCAGTTTGAGCGAAGGTATCAAACGCCCGGCATCGGTCTTAGCCTGAACTGAAGCACGCCAAGTATCAGCAAAACCTTGATGGCCTACGGGGAGCGTTCTGCCTTCTACACCGGTCTTTGCGAGGAACTGTTCACGTTCGACGAAAGCTGTCATCGTTTCGAAATAGGCTCTGGCTAACGGATCAGCACAGTGCAGCTGCTTTAGAAACGTCAGGATGCGTGGACGAAGATAATTCTCGTAGAACCGGTCATCAACACCTGCTGTGTTGAAATGCCGTTCGCATAGGATTTCGAGAAGCGATGAGGGATTACTGCAAAGCAGATGTTCGAGGTGAACGATTCCATTCCTAACAGCCATTGCCCTGTGTATATCGTTGCGTCCGAGGTGAATGTCCATCAACTGAGGATAGCGGCTGTATAACAGACGGGTACTCACTTCGGCATATCGAAGCCCTTCGTTGTAGTAGAGCGCTTCCTTGTAAAGAGCCATCTGCATAGCATGCTCATAGCGGAAACGCAGGTCTGCTGACGGCTTGCACTCTTTCTTGTTACCGGATAGAGCTGACTCATCGGCCTTTCCGGACTTCAGTTCAACAACGGTTCTGTGGTCTGCACTCAATAAGTCCATACGACCTTGGATGCCCAAAGCCTCGCAAAGGAAAGCGGCCTCAAGAGTTGCCTTTTCTGGCAGGTCAGCTTCAACGGTTGAAGAGATATTCTGAAACTGAGAGCGACATTGATTACTAAAATCCTGATCAATGCCTTCGATAGTAGCAAAACGAAGAGGATCTGAGCAAAAGGCTTTTTGCAACGACTGACGGTAGAGGATTTCTTTGTCAGCATCGTCAGGCGCATTAATGCAATCATCGAGGAACTGGTTTGCCACGTTACCAAGCATAATGGCTGGGCTGGACGGCGAAGAGATAAATTTCGTCAGCAGATGCATGGCTGGTGCATCGCCGTGGTAGGTGAAACAGTGGCAGATAGCCGTCACATCGACCAGATAATCAGGGTCGAGCACTATATGCTGTGGCAAGTAACGGCCATCTTCCTGCTTCTCGGCAAGCAGAAGATTCAGAACAGCTCCCTGATAAAGGAAAGAGGTTGGAATCAGTTTATCATTAGCGATTGTAAGGCTCTCTGCTTCAGTGAATTGGCCTATAAAATCAGTATAAGCCGAAGGATTAGCGGATTCAGCTTCAGTCATCGACGAATGAGCGCGTATCTCATCGTCTGTCCACGAGTCCACTTCCACTCGCCACTTCTTTATGTAGCCTTTCAGTTCCAAGTCGGTTTGACGATTATTTTATGAGCGTTGTGTCATTAATATAATCTGAACGCGCGCGTACACGCGAGGGAGCGCCCGAAGAGGGCAGGGGAGAGGCCGATGAATGATGTGCCGGAGCAGAACCTCTATACGACGCCCATCGTGAGAGAATCTGTCGGACATAGCCTGAGGTCTCGCTTCCTCGCAAGTATCCACATTTGACTACTGGGTCACGATAATATGCCGGCTCAGAAAGATGAAGGATGTAATAGTCAACATCAGCCCATCGTTTGGGGTTCTTACCATGCTTCGCAGCCAGCGCCATAGCATCACGGACATGACCTGGACCGCCATTGTAGGCTGCCAAAACGAAGTTCAACCGCTCCTGGCGATTCGGTATGTCGTCGAAGATTTCTGACAGATGACGCAGATAACGGGCGCCTCCTTCGATATTCCTTTCGGGTTCAAACACCTGAGCTAACGAGATGCCCATACGCGCAGCAGTAGCAGGCATGAGTTGCATGAGACCTTGAGCGCCCGCCCACGAAACGGCTTTGGGATCGAAAGCCGATTCCTGATAGCACTGCGCTGCCAGCAAACGCCAATCCCAACCTATGAGTGATGAGTAACGGATAAAGTAAGAATCCCACTGACTGATAATACCTTTCTGCCGCGAGAGCATAGGAGGACGAGCACTGACACTTGTCTTGCGGGCAGGGCGTGTTCGTTGCTGCTCCAATGCAAGATAATGACTGCGCGTATCATCTTTCCACCAAGCACTGGCTGAAGCCAGCAGCTCGGGTGAATCCGAACGAACGGTCCATTCGTCATGAATGGTCTCAAAGCCTTCTGTAGCCGGCAACGAAGCTGCTACCATATCAGCTTCGCCATCGCTGAGACGGCGGATGAGTTCGGCTGTGTCATTGGCTATTTCCATACGCAGACGGGCTCCAATCGATTGAGCATAAGCCTCTGCAATATGGTACTGAAGTCCAAAGCCCTGGCCACGATATTCATAATACGTGTCAGGCCCGGACAAGGTGGCGACGATAATCTCGCCGGCGGCCTGAATGTCGGCGAGGTCATAATCCTCTGACGCCGTCACGTCTTCGCCCTGTCCAAACATAACTGATGGCATCTTCGATTGCTTATGGCAAGATGCCAAAAGCACTACGGCCGATGCCATCAATAGAGTATTTAATAAGATCTTAAGCGTTTGCAAGACATTAAGGTTTCATCCTGTGGATAATATAAGTTCTCATGATGTCGATGGCCTTTTGGTTGTTGCCGCCCTGAGGTATGATGAGGTCGGCATAACGCTTCGTTGGCTCAATGAACTCAAGATGCATCGGTTTCAGCACATCGATGTAACGGTCCATGACCATCTGAGCCGTGCGCCCACGTTCTGCCATATCACGCGAAATGACGCGAATGAGACGGTCGTCGGGGTCGGCATCCACGAAAATCTTGAGGTCCATGAGGTCGCGCAACTCCTTGCGGCAAAGCGCCATGATGCCTTCGATGATGATTACCTCGCAAGGCTCGATGTGCACTGTCTCCGGCAGTCGGTTGCTTTCGATATATGAATATGTAGGCTGTTCTATGGCCCTGCCGTTGCGCAACTCATTGATCTGATGAATCAGCAGCTTCCAGTCGAAGGCGTTAGGATGGTCGAAATTAATCTTCCGGCGCTCTTCCATCGGAATGCCTGTATTGTCGTTGTAGTAGGAATCCTGAGGGATAACTGCTATCTGGGAATTGGGTAACGACTCTACAATCTTGCGCACTACGGTCGTCTTGCCTGAACCAGTGCCGCCTGCGATGCCTATGATGTACATTTTTTAGTGGTTTTAGAGCCCCTTCCGGACCTCCTCCGAGTGGAGGTACTTGAAGTTACTCGGCGAGTGTGGGCTGGGATGTTATTTTGGTTAAATGAGTTAACGAAGCTATAGGAGTATAGGTGTTAGCGGTTTCAGCGCACCACAACTTTCTTGCCGGCCACGACATAAATGCCGCGCGGCAAGTTGACAGTGGCTGTGGCGCCAAGCTGGACGTATACGCTGGCTGCCTGACGGCCGTCAATAGTATAAACGCTGACAGCAGCACCATTAGTATTAGCTGTGATAAACAGCTGGCCTTGACCACCAACGACCAGGAGCTTATCGCCGCCGTCGCTATTGAGCTTGTCGTGGATGCCCACTGTCTCGTCGCGGGTTTCAGCAAATCGAGCCACCTCGTCAGCTGTAAGGATAAGCCAGCGCTGAGTAGTTGCGCCGTCCTCATGGTTGAAGTTTGCCTTCTGAGCGCCAGTGGAAGTAGCGTTTATTGCTGAATGATCACCTGTAGCCAGAATCCAATATGATGTGCCGGCAAAGGTGTAACCGTCAAGTTCGGTCTGGTTGCGCGAACCCATAAGCTGGTAGGTAGCTGAATTAGCGTTAGACGATAGGGTAGTGTTGTGACCAATACTCAGATATTTACCTGTAGCGGCATTTTTGAAGGTGTAGTAACATGTATTGGGATTAAACTCAACGAACCACGCGCAGGAATCATTGCCGAAAGCCTCGTCAGCGGTCATGGCTGTCAGAGCAACATTATTGTTGCCACTCTGGCGTAAGTACGAAGTCGCCAATCCGCGGTTAGCAGCCTCACACTTGAGGTAGTAACGTTGGTCGTCGTACTGTGTAAAGGTGTATGCAGGTCTCTTGAAATCCATGTTTGGTGTCTCAATGGCGTCCTCAGCTAACGCTCCGACAATGAGGGCGTTAGCGCGGTAAAGGATAGGAGAGCCTGTGTCTTCGTTGGCACCATTTATGCCATAAGGCCACATATGAATATTGTCGCCATGCAACTTGGCTGTCTTATTGTTTTCGAGGAATTGCATTACACGGTCTACACGAGGACCCAACCAGTCGCCGCGGTCGCCATTGGTGCGATAAATAGGATTAACCCAATCAGTGTAGTTAATAACGCCTAAGCCATGTGAACCCTCATGCAGCACGGTGCCAGCCTTTTGATAAGCACTATTCTGGCTGATTCGCATATAACCGCCATACGAACAATCGGCTGTACCATCACCGGCACCAGCTCCAGGCACGTAATGAGCCGAGAGATGGAAATTCTGAATGCCGGCAATATTATTCCACATCCAAACAGCCTCTTCACAGGCAGCGTTAATGCGCTGGTTGGTGGCATCATCACCAGCAAAATCGTAGTCGTAACCGACGTTGCCAAGAGGACGTGTAACTGTCTTTATCACATCACCATAAGCAAGCTTGTAGCCAGAAGTGATGATATAAGCTCTGACATAATAAACCGTTGCGGGTTTCACATTATGCATTACATAGATGTCTCCATTGTTGCTATAACTTTCAGAGGAACGGCCATCGGCAATAGTGGGTTCAGGATTCTCACTGTAGCAAAAACCTTTTTCTTTTGCAGTGCCTGTGAATGAGCCACGGGCGAATATCTCAGTAGCACCCTGAACCACGCTGAGCGTTTTTGCCGTGGGATCATTGCCGGTGCCATTGGCGATACGGAACAATAGGGTAGCGTCTTCCATTGCTTTTGCGGCAGCCAGCATCTCTTCAGGCGTAGCATTATCGTTGTCGCGAACGGCTTCTGCGGCTGCTATTGCGGCTGCAAGTTCTTCAGCGCCTTCTTTGCCGTCGGTGGATAATCTTGCCGCTGCATTTATAGCTTTTTTCAAATCGCTCTTGGCCTTATAGCTCTCATTTGCAATATCATAAGCCTCTTGGAGCTGCTTGCTCACGGCTTGAATCGGGATATCTGCTTCAAGTTTCAATACTTCTGTTGCAGCATCTGCAGCCTTCTGCAAAGCTGTTTTATATACTTCAGCCATATCCGATTGCAAGCGCACGGCGGCTTTAGTATTCAACGATTTCAGTTCTTTCAGTTGTTCGTTGTTGAGCTGAGCGGCTTGAAGAGTGGTAGCAAGCTGATAAGCAGCGTCATACAAAGCATCGTCGGAAGCGCTTTCATTCAGTTGTTTCGCCGCTTCAATAGCATTTAAGAGATTCTGCTTAGGAGTTGGTTGCAAACCGGCGTTAGACGATTTTGAGGTTGTAGTTATGAAAGCCTCGGCTTTAGCTACGGCCTCAAGTAACTGACTGAGCTGTATGTTAAGATAAGTTAAACGGAAATTATCGACAGCAATCCAGTTTCCAGATGCGTTAACTGCCTGAAAACCAATGGTTACGTCATCGCCAGCGGTCGAAAAATCAACGGTGTAATTATTTGCGTCAGTAACTTTTGTGGAGTTCGATGTCTCGCCGGCAAAGATCACTGCGCCTGTTTGAGCTGCTGTTGAGCCTTGTTGTATATTTTGGGCTGCCACAGTAAGTCTGTAGTTTCCTGCGGGCAAAGCAGCCAAAGTCTGCTTCACGGATCCCGAACCGACAGTTTTGCCTTTATCTGTCCATTTTTCAAGATAGGTGTTTCCGGCTTTCTTTGTAAACGATGTATTCGTTTGCGCTTTCAAATTAGACACTGTCCAGCCATCAAGGCCTTTCTCAAAGCTGGGGTTGGTGATAAACTTAGATGTGACGTTCTTGTCAGCAAAAGCACTCATGCAACCAAGCACAAATGCCAAAATCATTGTAATTGATTTAGTACGTATCATTATTTGTTAGTTAGTTTGCTATTTCTTATTTTGCTGCAAAAATAATTGATTTTTACGAGGTGACCATATATAAATCAAATTTTATTTCCACAAAATCTCAAAATCATCTTTTTTCACTCGTTATTTATCTTATTCACTACAATTATTCAGAATCCTGGACAGAATTCAATTCAATGGTTTGTGCAATAATCACTCATCTTTCTGTATCTTATTATATTTAATTCGTTTTCGAATATACTTTACTCAAAAGGACTAATTTTCTTCATGTTTTATTTGTATCTTTCTTCATGTCTTCATTTGTATCAAAGCTCCATTATTACGCCATCTTTCTGTATGCTATTAAACATAACACCTATTAGATTAAAAAGTATAGGAAAAGCTCATTCCTTCTCTTTTCAGATTTATGATTAAGGTAAAGCGATGATTTCGACACAAACAAATAAATATTGTTCTTTTCCCATGGCGCATCAATAGTTGTCTAAAAAACTTTTGAAGTTGTCTAAGGATTCATTATCAAATCTCTCAGCAATTATTGGCAATTGTATTGGGACTTATTGGCTATTGTGCCAGGACTTTGTTATAATTGTCTCAGCACATAAATGAAATCATCTTAGGACATCCATCTAATTGTCGCGGGACCTTTGAATTAATGCCTTCAGGATTAAATGAATAAACCCTTGAGGCTTTTTAGTAAGTCTCAAGGGCAATTATTCAATGTCTCTATTGTAATATAAGATAAGTGCGAAATGATTGAAAATGAGCCTGTAAAGTCTTCACTAAAAGATAGAAGTTGATTAGCTTTCTTACACTATAAAATCGTGAATTTTGCGAAACGAAGGAGCAATTGTTTGGTTCCTACGTTCTCAAACTCAACTGTTGCCTTTGCGTCAATACCTGTGCCTGTGAGAGCGACAACTTTACCACGTCCGAAGCGTGAATGTGCTATTTGTTGACCTACTTTCAAAGTGCCAGAAGCGGTTTGCGTTGATTCTACGCTTGCAGTTGCTGAGTCATCGTTTTTTTGACGCTGGCCAACTGATGTCATCCCCACAGGATTTCTGAATGAAGCCGCTGGCGCTGATGATGATCTGGAGCCGAAATTGGGACGTTCACGGCCTGTGGTACGGCTCGATGTGCTTGAAAATGAGCCTGTAAAGTCTTCGCCAAATATAGAATTTCTACGGAAGCCGGACAACGAATGACTGCGATTGCCGATGGCTGTAGACTGGTCTATTTCAAGGTATTGCGAATCTATATTGCTCAGGAACGGGCTTGGATTGCAAAACTCGCTCTTGCCATAGCGATACCTGTTTTGGGCATTCGTGAGAAAGCACTGCTCTTTGGCACGTGTGATTGCCACATAAAACAAACGACGTTCTTCTTCGAGCTCACGAGGTGAACTGGAGGCCATTTGATTTGGAAATAGATTTTCTTCCATTCCGACCACGAAAACCACTCGGAATTCCAAGCCTTTAGCGGCGTGAACTGTCATTAACGTGAGTTTATCATCGGAATCTTCTGAGCTCTCGTCCAGATCACTCAACAGCGACACTTCCTGAAGATAATGAGTCATGAACGTCCGTTCTGCTTCACCTTCCTCAATGCGGTCATCAACAAATTGCTGCATACCATCCAGCAGCTCTTGCAAGTTCTCTTGACGTGATATATCTTCAGGTTCGCGACCACGGAATATATCCAGTTGAACGCCTGATTCCCTGGCAATACGCATTCCAAGTTGTGCTGCGTTTTCGCTGTTTGCAGCATTAATAAAGGTCTGAATAAGATAAGTGAAGGACTCAAGTTTCGTCAGTGTGCCACGATTCACGTCAAGCTTGGCAGCAGCCGGATTCAGTAGCACTTGCCATAGGCTTATACCATTTTCTGCGGCTGCACCGGTGATTTTGTCAAGAGTTGTCTGCCCGATACCCCTTGCCGGATAATTAATAACACGTTTCAAAGCCTCCTCGTCGTTTGGGTTCACTGCCAGACGGAAATAAGCTATCATGTCCTTTATCTCCTTGCGTTGATAGAACGACAAACCGCCGTAAATACGATAAGGAATGGACATCTTGCGGAAAGCCTCTTCGAATGTGCGGCTCTGGGCATTGGTTCTATACAGGATAGCCATATCCTTCCAAGGGATATGCTCGTAACGGTTGATATTCTGCACCTTATGCCCTACCCCATTCGCCTCTTCAATGTCGCTGAAATAAGTGTATACATGGATTGGCTCGCCCTTGCTCTTCTCTGAAAACACCTCTTTGGGAATCTGCCCGCGATTGTGTTTTATTAGACTGTTGGCGGCGCCGACGATGGTTTGTGTGGAGCGATAATTCTGTTCAAGTTTAAACAAACGGGCTCCCTCGTATAATCGTTGGAAAGTCAGTATGTTATCGATATTTGCGCCTCGGAAGGAATATATAGACTGAGCATCATCACCTACGACACAGACATGACGATGGTGCTGCGTCAACTGCCAAACGATGGCGTGCTGAGCATAGTTAGTGTCCTGATACTCATCTACGAGCACGAACTCAAATTTCTCTTCATATCTTGCCAGTATTTCCGGCTTGTGAGCGAAGAGCAGATAGGTGTACAACAACAGGTCATCGAAATCCATGGCATCAGCCTGCCGGCAACGAGCCCAATACCGCTCGTAAATCTTGCCTGTAGCTGGTATGCCTGAAGCTTGATCAGCCTTGAAAAGATCTGGGTCGCGTTGATATTGCGAAGGCATAAACAACCGGTTCTTGGCGGCAGAGATATGGCCTGCCACGGTTCCGGGCTTATACACTTTGTCATCGAGTCCCATTTCTCGTATTATACTTCGAATGAGGCTTTTGGAGTCTGCTGCGTCATAGATGGTGAAGTTCGACGAGAAGCCTATAGCCTCGTGCTCGGCCCTGAGAATACGCGCAAAAATGCTATGGAAAGTTCCCATCCACAGGCCTCGTGCGGCATCATTGCCCATCTGTTTCACGATACGCTCTTTCATCTCCTCGGCAGCCTTATTAGTGAAGGTCAAAGCCAGGATATTCCAAGGTTTCATGCCTTGGCTGAGGAGGTAGGCCACCTTATATGTAAGAACGCGCGTCTTACCTGAACCTGCACCAGCAATCACCAACGATGGTCCATCGGTGTAGAGCACAGCCTCACGTTGTGCACTGTTCAGCTCGTCTAAATTAATCATCTACAGAGACTTAATCAGTTGTTAAGCAATAATCGAGTGGTTGGAATTTAAAAACCACACGTCTATATCCTATTCATCGTCCGGCTTCAAGGTGTCAAGGTCTATGATGTGCAACTGCAAAGCCTTGACAACGAGACGTGTAGCGTTGACTCCTGTTCGTTCGTTTGCCGGGAACAAGCGGTTGATAAGATCCACCTGACGTTTCTCCAGGCTCTTTGCTCCGAAAGGCATGCCCTTGAGCGAAGCTATCATGTCCTTGGTATATCCGAGTGCCAGATGCCGGAGGAAACGTTCATCATATTCGTCGATATCATAGTCGATTACGGCGTCCGTTCGGCGACTTTCGCTGACAACGCTTTTCTTGAAACGAGCCACAATCTTCTCCAAGATTGGCTGGTTGAACACCAGTCTGCGGCCGTCCATGACCAACCGGACGTCATTACGAGTCAGTAACTCACCCGTCTTCAGGATTATACCATCGGCGCCAGCCTGCAGAGCGTCTACCCATAGGCGTTCATTAAGTATTTCGCCCGTGAATATCAGCACTTTAACATCAGGGTATTTGGTATGTACCTGTCGGCAGATATCTACGCCTACGGTGGTGCTACCGCCCAGACCAAGGTCCAGAAGCAGAAGGTCCGGGAGCTCTTTGCGCATGAGTGCCCAAAGCTCACCTTCGTTCATTGCGGTGCCAAGAATTTCGGCCTCAGGGATGTCTGAACGGAAGATTTCCTCGGTGCCTTTCAGCTCGAGCTTCTCGTCCTCCACGATGATTACTTTAAAAGTTTCCATATATCTTTATGTTTTAATGATTTACACCATTTTATTTAGAACGTGTCAAGGGTACCGTGAACCAAATCGAATGGCCTTGAGCGGCCGCTTCAGCATTGATTCGACAGCCTGGATGCCCCATGAATGTGTCGTGTTCGCGGATTATTTGCTTGGCTATGAGGAACGGAATCCCTTGCCGGTGGGGCGCAAACAGAGTGTTCAACTCGTTGTCGGTCAACTGTATGTTGGGATTTGTAATACAGACTTTGGCAAACGCTCCGTCAGCAGATGCGCTCAACGAGATAGGCTGCCACTCCCCTGCCCCGCTGTCGTCAGCAGTTAGGAAATCGGTTTCTGCGTCAAGCAAGGCGTTCAACAACATCGCAAGCAAATCTTCGTCACCTCGTAATTTGCTGTTTTCTAAATCGTTGACAACGCTAAGTTCAACATCTACTCCAAGGCGGCGTGTGCGTTTATTAAAGCGCTGAGCTGTAGGCGTGGCAAGCTGTTCGAACGGTATATTATGACGACGGAAATTGAGCACTGCCGCTTGTTCTGAGGCCTGGGCCGTAAGCAGCGTATAGATGTCCTTGTAGTAACCCACCGTCTCGCTCAGCGTGATAAGGTCATCGTCGGGATTATCCTCTTTCTGCATCCGGCTTACGAGTTGATTTATACGTCCTGGGTAGTACATCGTTTCGTGTTTGATGGTTGACAAGCAATTGTCAATGATCAGATTCTGAACATGTAAACGACTCTCCTCATACAGGCGGCGTCGATGCTCATCCTCGGCCATCTCCACGTCAGCCTGCTGCCGTTCGTGTTCTGCCGCTTTCTGTTGCTGCAGTTGTTGCAGGCGCTGATCGTTGAGCCGGGCTAAAGCTCTGCTGAAACGGGCCTGAGGCAGGAAATAGAAGAAGTAGGCGGCCAAGGCAGCAAGCACAAACAGGGCTATTATTGCCACCAGCGCCCAACGCGTTGTCTGCTGAGAGCGTTCAAGCTGCTGGCAATAGGCCTCCAACGATTCATCACGATTAACGAGCTTGTAAAGGCGTCTATATACCTCATTACTACGGCGATACAATGGCCAGTCGTGGCATGCCAAGGCCGCGATAGCCTGCTCGTTGCGAAGGCCGAGCACGAGCGAATAGTCGAGAGAGTCGCGCCCTGTGCCGATGATCGTCAAGGCGGAATCGGCATACTGAAGTGCTTCGGCGTGACGACCCGCCAGATTGCAATAATAAACGGAATCCGCGAGGGCGTAGGCAGTAGCAGGGAATTTCGACGGAACGTCTGTCGTCGCTGCACCTTCGGCATAAACCGATGAATTGGCTGTTCCGAGCAACAGAGCAAGAAGAAACGCCGTCATCACACGAGGGAGACGGAACCAGAAACGGCTCCCCTCGCCTACCCGACTGTCGATGCCGAACTGGCAGACGCGGAACAGCTGGTTGGTCTTGCGGTATTTTTCTATGATGCCTTTGCAGTTCATTAGGCCGAAGCCAAAGCCTTTCTGATCATCTGTTGAAACAAGGTCAGGCTTATCTGCTTGTAAGGCCGGCTTAATGGGCTCGTTAAGCCGTTCTGATTCGGCATTTATCTTGGCTTTGTTTCCAATGAGCTTCGCGTCGTATACTTTGTTGTTCAAGATAAGATCCACGTCGTGTTCGCTCAAGCCGCTGCCTGTGTCAGCCACTGAGATTTCCACGAAGCAGCCGTCCTCAGTCTCGCCTTCGGAGGCACTGATGTGCACTGAGCCGCCAGAGGGTGTGAACTTGCGGGCATTGTCAGCCAGCGTGTTAACCATGAACATGGTCAACGCGCGGTCGGCCTTCACGGCAAGAGCCGTTTCATCTACAATGAGCGTAATTCCTTTCTGGTCATAGGCATAATGACTGCGGCGTAGAGACGAGAAAAGAGGTTCAAGTTCGAAGGATGATATCTGCAGGCTCAACTGGCCTTGTTGCATCTGAATCCATTCGGTCAGCAGATCATTAAGCTCATTGATATGCGTGGTGAGTTCGCTGATATATGCCAACGATTCCTTGCGCACTTCACCTCGCTGGCGCATCCGTCGTACTTCGTTGATTATCCTGTCGAGGAACGGAACGATAGCCTGTACCAACTGCAACTTGGCCCGCTTCTCTATATTCCTTTGCTTATCAGCTACGAGACGCAATTGCGTGGCTTGCTGTTGTTCTTGAAGCTGTTCCTGTTCATCGGCCAAAGCTTGCTGAGCCTGCAATGCAGTCTCCTTTATCTGCTTCATTTTCTGGCGCAACAGACGGTGCTGAACACGTGTTCTGCGACGCCAACGGCGAAGCAGGGCATACAGGAAAAGGCTTATAAGTAAGGCTGTTAATGCAACGGCAATAATGAGACGGATCAGATGATTGTGTTCCTCGGCAAGCTCTTGGGCACGGCTTTCAAGTTCCGCATCCTCGCGCGTCACATCAAGCAAATCCAGGAAGATATTGCGGTTGTAGTCGCTTTCGGCTTTCATGTCGAGGGCACTATAAGCTACTGAAAGCTGCTGACGAATGCCAGAAATCCACTCGGGCACAGTCTTCACATTCGGTGAGCTTACCCACTGACGCTCAACGGATACAGGCTCGGGCTCGGGAGTATACGGCACGAGCAGGTCACCCTCCTTCTCAGGTTCCAACAGCTCTTCGGCTGCGTAGTAGCACTGATGATGGAAGTTCACACAGTCGAGTGCGCCGGCATAATAACCGATGGCCTCGCGATAATTGCCTGCCTCGAAGCTCAGCTCTCCCAAAGTGCGCAGCACACAGGCTTCCTGATAGATATCATCATAGTCGATGAAATCCTCGAGGGCGCTCTTGGCAAGCTGCTCAGGCAGATTGCCTTCCGGGAAAAGCGAGGTGAGCAGCGGCAAGGCTTCCGGGTGTGTTTCGAGGGCAGCTTTGGAACGGACGGAGTCAGCCAAGATCATAGCCAACGACTGCTCTGAGTTGCCCACGAAGAAAGTAAACCCTTCGTAGCGAGCCAACCAGAAGCACTTCAACAAGTACTCGAACTCTTCGCGTGCAACATCCTCTACATCAACGCTTTCTGTAAGCCCGCCGGAACCTCGCATGTAGCAATAGTATAGCCACTGAGCCGTGTCTGTAGCCAACTGGCTATAGGGCTCAGCTGCCCTTATCTCTTCCAAAGCGCGGTCGCTCTGGTCAAGGTAATAGAAATACGTAGATGAAACGATGTGATAGTCGCTACGGCCAAAACGATAGCGGTGCAGTTCGCGCGGACTCATCTTCTCCTCTCGCTCAGCCAAACGCTCTATACATTTGCGTGCTGCAGCCCTATGAAGGAAGAACGAACGGTTGTCGCTCGTGCGCTGAGCCACCTTCATCAACGTGACGTTAGCCACAAGCCGTTCGGTAAGGCTCTTGGAAATATCTGCCGCACGGCCTGCAACGACCAACGCACTATCGAAGTCCATCTGCTGGAAACGCTCGAACGCCAGGTTGTTAAGAGCCTCTGCCTGACCTTCGGCATAATTGCAGTTGA
This sequence comes from Bacteroidaceae bacterium, assembly GCA_016286165.1. Taxonomy (GTDB): domain Bacteria; phylum Bacteroidota; class Bacteroidia; order Bacteroidales; family Bacteroidaceae; genus Physcousia. The sequence continues at coordinate 101,305 of JAEESE010000012.1, forward strand.
GCGACAACTGATAAGCGTCTTCAGCCCATGTACGAAGTGAGTCAATGTTCTTATAATGCCACCTGTAAGCCAGATTATTCAGCGAATCGATAGTCTGACGCTGCACAGCATTAGGTCCCTCGTGGCAAGCTATGACCGCGAGGACGAGAAAAGCGACAAGAAATGAGTGCAGGTGGCGCACAGCAGGTAAGACTATTGTTTATGTAAGATTTGATCTATCTCGTCGAACTGCTTTCCCATATTCAGGTTGAGATATATACGATAAAGCGGTGGTGCCCAGCGTTGTGGTTTGTCGGGTTCCAAAGCCCTGACGCGTTCCATAGGCAGTTTGGCAAGATTATATAAGCTACGGATAATTTCCTGATCACGAATACATTGAGGATTAGTCGGGTCGTTGCAGGCTTGTTCCGCATAAATTACAGCCAGGTTCAATGAGGCTACGCCTTTGTTGTATAAGGCGTCGACGTGATCAGGTGAGAAGTACAAACATGAGTCGCAGGCGTCGATGGCCTCGCGGTCGCGCCCTTGCTTCAGCAGCACGAGGCTTCGTCCATACCAGAACAATGGCACGGTGTCGGCCACGCTGATTACAGAGTCAGTTATCTCCAAGGCTCTATCTGTGTTCTGACAGTCGAGGTAGTAGTCCACGAGGTGTGAGAAGAAATAGCCATGGAAGGTGTAATCGCGCAAGCCGTCGTACAGCGACGACAACCACTTGGTGGTGTCTGACTTCGCCTTAAAGGCGCGTGAGAGATATTCCTGAATGAGGTAGTTCTTCTGCCCAGCCTTCATTGCCAGCGGAGCGTTGCGGATTACTCCGTCAGCGTTCTGAGAGCTGTTGGCAGCAACCACAGCCAAGTAGGCTGTCGACGGCATAAGCGTATCGTTTTGAAGCAGTTTGTCGCGCTCAAAAATCGGATGTGAGCCATTCCGGACATATTCATCCAGATAATTGAACGCCTCCTTCATCTGGTTCTTGCGGAAAAACCATTTGCCGCCATTCAGGAGATTGGGACGGAACGGCAGCAGCACATCGCGGCTACTCTTGCGGTTTTTCAGGCGCACGCGTCCTTTCTCGTCCGGCCACTCCTCAATTGAATCAGCCTTCTCCAGGCGACGGAAGATGTCGAGGATATTAGAGTAAAAGGCCACCGTGTCGTACTTCTGCTTGAGGTACAACTTAAGGTTCTGGGCTTCGTAAAGTTTCTGACTGCATTCAGCAGCCAGGACATAGCACTCGACACGGTCGTCGTGGCTTGTCTCTTCCTTGGCAGCTTCGGCCAGCAGGTTCTTAGCCGTCTGCTCAAGATTCTGTTTCTTCTTCAGAGCCTCCTTGGCCTGTCGTATCACGCTGGCGGCCGAGATATTCAAAGCAAACAGACTGAATATGATGAATACGTATTTTCGCATAGTATACTAAAACTGCTGCAAAGTTACGTAAAAGCGTTTAAATAACCTCCATTAAAGAGGTTAAATGTTGTGAAGAGTGTATTAAAGTCACACAAAAGAAGGGCAACGCCCGCAGACGCTGCCCTTCGAAAGTGTTTTGTTTAGATGTCTTGTCTTGAACCTTGCCGGCTTTTATTCGCCAACAAGCTTAGCCATTTCTGCCTCCTTGGCCTTGTTGCCGAGGATGTAGTACACAGTGCGCAGACGTGTAGCCCACTTGTGCGTGTTCTCGGGCTCCAGCTCCTGAACCTTCAGGAAGTAAGGCTCTGCTTCTTTGTAGGCGTCCTTTACGGGCTGTACGGCAGCGTTGAACTGCTGTGTAGTCATCTTCTTGCCCGAGAGTGACTCGTTGATGTCGTAGCCATAGTTGCTCCAGCAAACGCCTGCATTGTAGTAAGCATCTGAGAATGAAGGATCAGTCTCTGTAGCCTTGACAAAGAAAGGAATAGCCTCTTTGTACTTGTGGTCGTTCATGAAGACGAGGCCCTTGGCATAGTTGCCCAGACGGCTGTTGGCATCAGATGCAATCAGTTCGTCGGCAAAGCCCTGAGCTGTCTTGAAGTCGCCCTTGTTGAAGTAGTAAGCCAGGATGTTCTGAGCCACGGCGTCGTTTGCGGCGGGATCAGCAACAACGATTTCCCTACCAGCCTTCAGCCATGAAGCGGTGTCGCCCTGCTCGATGAAGTGAGTGAGATAGAGCTGGTTTACCTGGTCCTTCTCCTGTGTATACTGACGTGCCTGGTCAATGAACTGGTTGAACACCTCATTATCCTTAGCGAAGTAAGCAGCAAGGCAGGTGTAGTATGCAATCTGCGGAGTCTGCTCGTCCTCAGCCAGCGTTGCAGCGTCGGGGCCGAGGATGGTGTAAGTCTGAGGATAGGTCATCCAGCGCTTGAAGGCGTCTACGGCCTGCGGGAACTGCTGGTTCTGGAAGAACATCTGACCGCAGTAAGCCACGATAGGACGGAACTTGAGCACGTTCAGCTTGTTAGGAACTGAGTAGGGATCCTTTTCGCCCTTGAGGCCGAGCTCCTGCGTAGCGTTGTAACACTTCTGGATAGCGTCAAGGCTTGCGAAGAGGTTCTGTGCGAGCTGTGCAGTATCAGTAACCTCCTTGGCGATAGCCTTGTCGAGCAGCGGCGAGAGGATATAGGAGTGCAGCTGGGCCTTGATGTCCCATGCGTTGGCCAGTTCCTTCTTTGTCTCAGGGCTGGTGAAAGTGGGCTCCAGCATCTCCATGCACTGAGCGAGCTTGGTTTTCAGCTCAGCCTCCTGCTTCTCGTTGCGGTTGGGCGTTGCCACGAGATTCTGGACTTCATCCTTGATGAGACGAGCCTTACGGATTACTTTGTCCTGAGCCATAGCTGATGAAGCTACGAGGGCAAGTGCGAATGCAAATAATACTTTTTTCATTTTCTTTTCTTTTAGGTAGTTTGTTGATTATTATTTCTTGACAAGTAGCCCTTGTCCTGTCCGTTAGCTTTGACAGGGCAAGGGCATGAAGGTTTATTGTTGATCGTCGCGGTCGAGAGTTATCGTCTGACCGTCGGACATCTGAGTGGGTTCAGGGAGCTCTGAGGCACGAGCTTCTTCAGGCAGCGATTCCTCGTCTTCCTCTGAAGGCACTACACATACGTTGGCAATGGTGTCGTTGCGCTTCTGCAGTTCGATGAGCTTCACGCCCTGGGTGGCACGTCCTTGAATCTTTATCTTCTCGAGTTTGAGACGCAGAGTGATGCCCGACTTGTTGATAATCATCAGATCTTCGTCGTTGGTCACGCTCTTGATAGCTGTGAGCAAGCCCGTCTTCTCTGTCACTTCCAAGGTCTTGACGCCCTTGCCGCCACGGTTGGTGACGCGATAGTCGGTGACGTCGGAGCGTTTGCCATAGCCCTTCTCTGAAACCACGAGTATGGTCTCTTCCTCGGGCTTGTCTACCACTACCATGCCTACTACCTCGTTGCCTTCGCCCTCAAGGGTGATACCGCGAACGCCGGTTGCCACGCGGCCCATAGTGCGAACGGCTGTTTCGTTGAAGCGCACGGCACGTCCCATCTTGCTGGCAATCACTATCTCGTTGTTGCCATTGGTGAGGGCTACGTCTACCACGCGGTCGCCTTCAACGATATTGATTGCGTTGACGCCGTTGGTGCGTGGACGGCTGTAGTCAGCGAGCGATGTCTTCTTGATTGTACCGTTCTTGGTGCAGAAGATGACGTTGTGTGTTGCGTTGAACTCAGGATCGTTGAGCTTCCTCACGTAGAGGCATGCGTTTACGGCGTCGTCGGGCTCGATGTTCAGCATATTCTGTATTGCACGTCCCTTGCTGGCCTTGTTGCCTTCAGGGATATCATATGCCTTGAGCCAGTAGCAGCGGCCTTTCTTCGTAAAGAAGAGCATGGTATTGTGCATAGTGGCACGATAGATATACTCAATGAAGTCGGCATCGCGCGTGCTGCTGCCCTTGGAGCCTACGCCTCCACGACCTTGTGTGCGGAACTCTGCAAGCGGAGTTCGCTTGATATATCCGAGGTGACTGATAGTGATCACTATCTCGTCGTCGGAATAGAAATCCTCGGGGTTGAACTCCTCGCTTGAATATACTATCTCCGAGCGGCGGGCATCACCGTATTTCTCTTTCACTTCGAGGAGCTCGTCCTTGATGACCTTCCAGCAGAGGGTGTCGTCGGTGAGGATCTGATTGTAGTAAGCAATCTTCTCCATCAGCTCGTCATATTCGGCATGCAGTTTCTCCTGCTGCAGACCGGTGAGCTGTGCCAGACGCATGTCTACGATGGCCTTCGATTGCAGCTCGTCAAGGTTGAAGCGCTGTTCCAGACGCTTGCGGGCTTCCTCAGGCGTCTTGCTCGACCTGATTATGTGTACCACCTCGTCGATATTATCGCTGGCGATGATGAGACCTTCCAGGATGTGGGCGCGCTCTTCGGCCTTGCGCTTGTCGTATTCTGTGCGACGGATAACCACTTCGTGGCGATGGTCGACGAAGCACTTTATCATATCGCGCAACGTAAGCAATTTCGGACGGCCTGCCACCAACGCGATAGAGTTGACGGAGAAGCTTGTCTGCAGCTGCGTCATCTTGTAGAGCTTGTTGAGCACCACGTTGGCGTTGAAGTCGCGCTTCACATCAATCACGATACGCATACCCTCGCGGTCGCTCTCGTCGTTGGCGTTCGAGATGCCTTCAATCTTATGGTCGTTCACCAACTCAGCTATCGACTTAATCAGCTCAGCCTTATTCACGCCATAGGGAATCTCGCTCACGATAATCTTGTCGTGCTGATCGCCCGGCTCTATCTCTGCCTTGGCACGCATCACGATGCGTCCGCGACCTGTCTCATAAGCATCGCGCACGCCCTGCATGCCATAGATATATGCTCCAGTCGGGAAATCCGGTGCGGGAATATAATGCATCAGACCTTCCACGTCGATATCGGGGTTGTCGATGTAAGCCACGCAGCCGTCGATACATTCGCTGAGGTTGTGGGTGGGGATATTGGTAGCCATACCCACGGCAATACCTGTGGCACCGTTCACCAGCAGGTTGGGGAAAAGAGTAGGCAGCACGCTGGGCTCCTTCTCCTTGCCGTCGAAGTTGTCGACCATGTCCACAGTTTCCTTCTCAAGGTCCTGCATCATCGCTTCGCCCATTGAGGCGAGTCGTGCCTCGGTGTAACGCATGGCAGCCGGCGAGTCGCCGTCGACACTACCGAAGTTACCCTGTCCGTCGACCAGCGTATAACGCATGTTCCAATCCTGTGCCAAACGCACCATGGCGAAGTACACAGAGCTGTCGCCGTGAGGGTGATAGTGACCGAGCACATTACCCACCGTACGTGCGCATTTGCGGTAGTCTTTGTCGTGCGTGTTGCCGTCAACGCGCATGCCATAAAGGATACGGCGGTGCACGGGCTTGAAGCCGTCGCGGGCATCAGGCAAGGCACGCGCCACGATTACCGACATCGAATAATCGAGGAATGAGCTTCGCATCTCCCGTTCGATGTCTACTTTGATAATTCTGTCTTCTGAATCTTGCATTGTTTCGTTTAACGTTTAGCTATTAACGTTTAGCGCTTATGATTTATAGTTTGCTTTATATTGTAAAGATATTTCTTTTGTAAGATTTCCTTTCAATGCGTCAGAGGCGAAAAAAACGGCCTTTTCTTGAAAAAAGAATGTCGGTTGCCTAAAAACGCGTACAAATATAACGCATTTTAGGCAACCGACAAAATCTTTTGGTTAAAAAGAAGTTAAATCGCGTGTTTTAGGCTTCTTCGGGCTCTTTCCGTACTAATTTCAGCTTGTCGTCGGCCACATCGACCACTACCGTCTGCCCTTCGCTCACTTGTTCATCAAGGATGAGCTGACAGAAAGCATCTTCCACCGACGACTGGATAAGTCGCTTCAGCGGACGGGCTCCGAACTGAACGTCGTAGCCTTTGTCTGCAAGCCAATTGCGTGCGGCATCGGTGAGCTCGATATGATAGCCCATCTCCTCGATACGCTTTGCCAGCGGACGCATCTCTATGTCCACTATCTTATGCAGGCTCTCCTTCGAGAGCTGGTCGAAGAAGATGATATCGTCCAGACGGTTGAGGAACTCTGGCGAGAACTGGCGTTGCAACGTCTTCTGAATGATGCTGCGTGCCAGGTCGCGGTTCTGCGTGTCGCCTCGTGTGAAGCCTATGCCCTGTCCGAACTCCTTCAGCTGCTTTGTGCCGCTGTTCGAAGTCATCACTATCACCGTGTTGCGGAAGTCCACCGTAGTGCCGTTGCCGTCGGTGAGTCGGCCTTCGTCCATCACCTGCAGCAGTATGTTGAACACATCCGGGTGTGCCTTCTCTATCTCGTCCAACAGCACTATTGAGTAAGGCTTGCGACGCACACGGTCGGTGAGCTGTCCGCCCTCCTCATATCCCACGTATCCCGGAGGCGCTCCTACCATGCGACTCACGGTATGCTTCTCCATGTATTCGCTCATATCGACGCGAATCAAGGCTTCTTCGCTGCCGAAAAGCTCTACGGCAAGCCGCTTGGTAAGATATGTTTTGCCCACGCCTGTGGGACCCAGGAACATGAATGTGCCGATGGGCTTGTTCGGATCTTTAAGTCCTACGCGCGAGCGCTGGATGGCATGCACGAGTTTGTCCACGGCATCGTCCTGCCCCACTACGGAGTTCTTCAATGCCGGACCGAGGTTGCGAAGGCGTTCGTTCTCGCTCTCCCCTACCCTCTGCACAGGTATGCCTGTCATCATCGCCACCACTTCGGCAACGTCCGTCTCGCTGATTTCCTCGCGCACTTCGCGCAACTGGTGCTCCCAGTCCTTCTTCATCTGCTGCAGGCGTTCCTGCTCGTTGGCCAGTTGGTCGCGGTATTCGGCAGCGAGTTCGAATTTCTGCTGCTGCACGGCCTGGTCTTTCAGTTCCTTCAGATGACTGCAGAGCTCCTCCTTGCGCATTATCTCCTCGCTGAACGGCATATTCACGAGATGTGCCCGCGAGCCTGCCTCGTCCATCGCGTCGATGGCTTTGTCGGGCAGACAGCGGTCGGTGAGATAGCGGTCGGTGAGCGTCACGCACGCCTTGAGAGCATCGTCGGAATAACGCACGTTGTGGTGCTCCTCGTAGCGCTCCTTGATATTCATCAGTATGTCGAGCGTCTCGTCGGGCGAAGTGGGCTCCACGAGCACTTTCTGGAAACGGCGTTCCAGGGCGCCGTCCTTCTCGATGCTCTTCTTGTACTCATCTATGGTGGTGGCGCCTATGCACTGCACCTCGCCGCGTGCGAGTGCAGGTTTCAGCATATTCGCGGCGTCCATAGTGCCGGCAGCCGATCCTGCACCTATTATGGTGTGAATCTCGTCGATGAACAGGATTATCTCCTTGTGGTCGTGCAGTTCGTTGATGATGGCCTTGAGGCGCTCCTCAAACTGTCCGCGGTATTTGGTACCTGCCACTACGCCTGCCAAGTCAAGCACTATGACACGCTTGTCGAACAGCAGACGTGCCACCTTATGCTGCACGATGCGCAGCGCCAGGCCTTCCACTATGGCGCTCTTGCCCACTCCGGGCAGACCTATGAGTATGGGGTTGTTCTTCTTCCTGCGACACAGGATCTGCGCCACGCGTTGTATCTCGTTCTCTCGGCCCACTATCGGGTCGAGCAAGCCCTGTTCGGCAGCCTTGGTGAGGTCAGTGCCGAAGGTGTCGAGGGCGGGTGTGCCGCCTTCCTTGCCGGTACGCTTGCGCGAGGAGGTCTGCTGTCTGGCAGCGCCCTGTCCCGCACGGCCTGTGTTGTGCAGGTCGTCGTCCTCTTCGTCGTCCTCATCCTCGTCGGTGAAGCCGAAGGTGGCCTGCGGGTCCTGCTTCTGCGTCAGCGCATTCTTCACGCCCTGATAATCCACGCCGTACTGGTTGAGCAGCTGGCACACCGAATCACTGCGGTCGCGCAGCATCGCCAACAGCAGGTGCTCCGTGTCAGCCTCCTCGGCATGCATGGCCCGCGCTTCGAGCAGTGTCAGCTTGATGATACGGCTTGAGGCGGCGCTGAGCAGCGGATCATGTGCCACGGCCTGACCTTCGAGTCCGGCTTCCGTGCTGGCTTTCAGCAGCATGATGTCCACGCCGAAGCCTTCGAGCAGGCCCATGGCATTGGACCCTTCCTCGCGTAGCAGAGCCAATAGCAGGTGAGCGGGCTCCACGTAGGCAGAGCTCAGTCGTTCGGCCTCTTCCTTGCCGTAGTTGAGTATAGCTGTTATCTTTGGTGAAAGCTTATTTTCCATCTAAAGTCGTCAATTCTCAATTAATAGTTTTTACCTAAGAATTTATTATCCTCTCACGAAACTTTTGCAAAGATACGTCGTTTTCTTGTTACCAACAAAAATTTTTGTGTTTTTTAGGAGTTTTTGGGGACTACCCCATCATCTCCACCGAGCGCTTCACGAAACGTGTCAGGGCCTCGCCCGTGAGCAGTCCGTTCTGCAGCAGCGCCAGGTCGATGAGCTGGTGCACGCGCTCGTTGTCCTTGGCGTAGTCGGCCAGCACGTCCTTGCGCTTCTGCTCCTCAGCCTCGATGGCTTTGCGGCAGTCCTCCATGTCCTTGCGCTCGTCGTCGGTAATCTCGTCGTACTTCTTCTTGTCCTGCTCGGCCTGCAGCACCTGCTTGCGGGCATTCAGTCCGCGCAGCTCAGCCTCGATGGGCTTCAGGGCTTCGGCCGTGGCGGCTTCGCTCTGTTCCAGCACGTCCTTGATGAGACGGTTGTCGGTGTTGAGCACGAGGCTGTACATATCGGGCATCTCGCCGTAGAATCCCATGCCGGGCTGTATCTTTGCCATATCCTTCATGCGGCGCATATACTCGCTCTGCGTGATCACGACAGGCATCTGGTCCTCGCCCATAGGCTGTGTCTCCACGTGGTAGGTCACTTTCTCCGTGTTGGGCATCTGCGTCTCGAAAACGGCTGACAGATTGGCAGACCTGTCGGCTGACAATTCTTCACCCTTCGGTTCGTCCTTCTGTATCAGACGGTCTATGACGTCGCTGTCCACACGTGTGAACGCCGTCTTCTCCAGCTTGCGCTCCAGCATCTGCACTACGGGCGTATCCAGCTGACCGTCGAGCAGCAGCACATTGTATCCCTTCGCGCGTGCGTTATCTATATATGTGTACTGAGCCTCGCGGTCGGCGGCGTAGAGATAGACGAGCTTGCCGTCCTTGTCGGTCTGCGCGTCCTTGATGAGCGTCTGGTACTCGTCGAGCGTGTAGTACTTGCCCTCGGTGTCCTTCACGAGGTAGAACGCCTTGGCCTTCTCGTAGAAGTCGTCCTCGGTGAGCATGCCGTAGGAGATGAAGATCTTGATATCGTCCCACTTGGCCTCGAAGTCCTTGCGGTCGTTCTTGAACAGCGACGACAGGCGGTCGGCCACCTTCTTGGTGATATAACCGCTGATTTTCTTTACGTTAGAGTCGCTCTGTAGGTACGAACGCGACACGTTCAACGGGATGTCGGGCGAGTCGATGGTGCCGTGGAGCAGCGTGAGGAAGTCGGGCACTATGCCTTCCACCTGGTCGGTGACAAACACCTGATTGCAGTACAGTTGTATCTTGTTGCGCTGCAGGTCCAGGTTGTTCTTGATCTTCGGGAAATAGAGTATGCCGGTGAGGTTGAACGGGTAGTCCACGTTCAGGTGAATCCAGAACAGGGGCTCGTCGGCCATGGGGTACAGCTGGCGGTAGAAGGCCTTGTAGTCCTCGTCCTTCAGGTCGGCAGGCTTGCGTGTCCACAGCGGCGTGGTGTCGTTCACCTGGTTGTCCTCGTCGGTGTCCTGCATCTTGCCGTCCTTCCATTCCTGCTTCTTGCCGAACACTACGGGCACGGGCAGGAAGTGGCAGAACTTCTTCAGCAGACCTTCCAGGCGCTCCTTCTCGAGGAACTCCTTGCAGTCGTCCGACAGGTGCATCACGATATCCGTGCCGCGGTCGTCCTTCTCCACCTCGTCGAGGGTGAATTCAGGCGAACCGTCGCAGCTCCATTTCACGGCCTGTGCGCCTTCCTGGTAGCTCTTGGTGATGATGTCCACGCGGTCGCTGACCATGAAACTGGAGTAGAATCCCAGTCCGAAATGTCCGATGATGGCGTTGGCGTCCTCCTTGTATTTTTCCAGGAAGTCGTTGGCGCCCGAGAAAGCTATCTGGTTGATATACTTGTCAATCTCCTCGGCGGTCATACCTATGCCGCGGTCGCTCACGGTGATGGTGCCGGCGTCCTTGTCCACCTTCACCTCCACCTTCAGGTCGCCCAGCTCGCCCTTGAAGTCGCCCTTGCCGGCCAACGTCTTCAGCTTCTGCGTGGCGTCCACTGCGTTCGACACTATCTCACGGATGAAAATCTCGTGGTCAGAATACAAAAACTTCTTGATTACAGGGAATATGTTCTCTGTTGTTACTCCGATATTACCTTTTTGCATGATTGTTTATTGTTTTTGAGGTTTAAATTCTACTTATCACCATCACCAATGCAAAAGGCGTGCCAAACCCGTAATTGTCAGTCTGACATTATTTTTGGCAATGATATAGGAGATGGCACAAAGTCAGAGAATAAGTCCCGTAGGGACGAAGGATATTAGGCAGGGGTGGAACCCCTGCTCCATGACAGCAAAATATTTGAGCCCTGTAGGGGCGACGGAACAATCTTGCGTGCTCCTGCGTACCTACGGCACTCTATATACCTTACCTCGTTGAACAGGGGTTCTCGCTTCGCTTCACCCCTGCCTAAATTCCTATGCCCCTCTGGGGCTTTGTGCCAACTGCTATATTACGCCCTAGTAAATTATCCCATCGTATATAAATCGTAAATCGTAAATTGTCAAATAGTAAATTAACTAGGATCGTCAAATCGTAAATTACTTCAGATCTATTTAATCCGCGAAAAAATGTTAAATCATTGCCTTGTAGATATATTGTTTGAAAATAAGTGTTTATATTTGTAGCAACATTTTCAAGAAATGGTATTGTTTGACCTTTAACTCACTTGCCTTATGAAAGTAGGAATCCCAAAAGAAATCAAGAACAACGAGAACCGCGTGGGCATGACACCTGCAGGCGTGGCTGCCCTCACCCGTCGCGGCCACGAAGTGTGTGTGCAACATACCGCCGGCAACGGCAGCGGTTTCAGCGACGACGACTACGTGAAGGCGGGGGCTAACATCCTGCCTGCCATCGAGGACGTCTACCGCGAGTGCGACATGATAGTCAAGGTGAAGGAGCCTATCGAGCCTGAGTATGCGCTGGTGCGCAGGGGCCAGCTCATCTTCACCTATTTCCATTTCGCCTGCGAGCGCGAGCTCACGGAAGCCATGATAAAGAGCGGCGCGGTGTGTCTGGCCTACGAGACGGTGCAGTTGCCCAACGGCACGCTGCCTCTGCTGCAACCCATGAGCGAGGTGGCAGGACGCATGGCAACGCTCAACGGCGCCTATTACCTGCAGAAGACGAAGGGCGGCAAGGGCAAGCTCATCAGCGGAGTGCCCGGAGTGAGTCCCGCACGCGTGCTGGTGCTCGGAGGCGGTGTCGTGGGCGAGGCGGCAGCTCTGATGGCTGCGGGCTTAGGTGCCGACGTCACCATCGCCGATATCTCGCTGCCCCGACTGCGTCAGCTGGACATCGAGACGCCGGCCAACGTTCACACGCTTTACTCCTCTGAGCACAACATCAGGCAGCAGTTGCCTACGGTGGATATCGTGGTGGGCAGTGTGCTGGTGCCGGGCGATAAGACGCCGCACCTGATAACACGCGATATGCTCGCACTGATGGAACCCGGCACCGTGCTGGTGGATGTTGCCATTGACCAAGGCGGCTGCTTCGAGACATCACACCCCACTACGCATAGCGACCCCGTCTATACCGAGCAGGGCATCGTACACTATTGCGTGGCCAATATCCCAGGTGCTGTGCCCAACACCTCCACCCTCGCCCTCACCAATGCCACGTTGCGTTATGTGCTGGCGCTGGCCGACAAGGGATGGCAGCAGGCTTGCAAGGACGATCCAGCCCTCGCCAAAGGTCTTAACATCGTGGAAGGAAAGGTGGTGTTCAAAGCCGTTGCCGACGTGTTTAATCTGCCGTACGAAGGAGATTAGTGCCCTTCGGGCGGTTAGTGTCGCTGCGCGACGGTTAGAACGCTTAAGATTAAGGATTAAAGATTAAGGATTAAGGCTGGTTGTCAACACTTCGGACCACCTTTCATCCCCCACCGGGGGATTACAGGGGGCTCCTCTCAACTAACCCGGTCAAGGTCAAGGTTAACGTTAAGGTTCCAACTCTTAATTCTTAACTCTTAACTGGTTAAGGTTAACGTCAAGGTTAAGGTTCCAACTCTTAACTCTTAACTCTTAACTATTAACTATTAACTCTAAACCTCATGATTCCCTCTCATCTTGAAGCTAATCACTCCCCTCGCCTTTGGGGTAGCGAAGGAAACAGGCGATTGACTAAATGTCAATCGACCCTGAGCGGCCGAAGCAGACCTCTTCTGCGGAGGGCGGCCAGGGTCGGGGGTGAGGCTTTCCTCTTCCTCCTCACCCTCTCCCTGTCTTCGTGCCGCGGCCCGAAAGGTGATTGGGAACTGGTATGGGAGGATAACTTCGACAGCGGTGTGCTCGACACCACCCTATGGTCGCGCACCACTCGTGGCAGAGCCGACTGGCAGGACACGCAGTCGGATGATCCTCGGTGTCTGGAGATGCGCGACGGACATCTCGTGTTGCGCGGCATAGTCAACGACAACCCCAACGACACAGCCCAATTCCTCACCGGCGGCGTGTGGACCATAGATAAGAAAGCCCTGCAGCCCGGACGCATAGAGGTGCGGGCACGTCTGCATAAAGCCAAGGGCGCTTGGCCGGCGATATGGACGATGGGCTTCGACCGCAAAGCGGCACCCTGGCCCAAGGGCGGTGAGATAGACATCATGGAACGGCTCAACGGCGACTCCATAGCTTACCAGACTGCCCATAGCCACTGGACGTACTATGTCAATCACAACCGCAGCAAACCCGTTCACGGCGGCAGTGGTGCCATAGACCCCGACGGATGGAATGTCTACGCCGTAGATATACACCCCGACAGCCTGGTCTTCCACATCAACGGCATCACCACTTTCACCTACCACCGCGTGGATTCAATACCCTCCGAGAGCCAGTTCCCATACTTCCGCACCCAATATCTACTCATCGATATGCAGTTGGGCGGCAAATGGGTCGGCAGCGTAGATCCCGCAGACCTGCCAGTGGAGATGGAGATAGACTGGGTGCGCAACTGGGTGAGACGTAAGAAACATTAGATACGAACTCTTAGCGACACGCTGCGCTCTTTTGGAAGTTAAAGAAGTTGAAGAAGTTAAAGAAGTTAAAGAAGTTAAAGAAGTTAAAGACGAATGCTTCAAGAACTGTCCGCTCGGCGCTTGCGACGCTTCACGCTTGAAGAACTGTCCGCTCGGCGCTAGAAGTGCAGAGCGTGAGCCAGCACCTGACGCTCGCGGCAGATCCCGACCAGCCTGCCACCATGCAGTTTGACATGACCGACGTCATCGACGGCCGTCAGTACTATGCCCAGGCATACTACTACAACCGCGGCGAACTCACGCCACTCACCCTCACCCAGTCCCTCCCCATGCTCTTCCCCATCATCTTGGGCGATGTCAACGGCGACTCGGAGATAACCATTGCCGACGTCACCGCATTGGTCAACATCATCTTGGGCAAGGACACCACGGGCTACAGCCTGCGGGCTGCCGACGTGAACAAGGACGGAGAAACAACCATTGCCGACGTTACGGCGTTGGTGAACATAATATTGGGGAAATAAAAAGCCACCAAAACATCTGTAATGGGCTGCGTTTCGACGCGGCCCTTTTTGTGATGTGATGACAGTCTCTAAACTTTTTCTGATTTAATGTTGGATTCTCAAAGCTCTGTTGCGATAGGTTTTCAGGTTATTAGGTCGCCTCGCTTATAGGTTTTAAGGTGAGTTTTCTTATTTTCTAATTTTCTAAATCTCTTATTTTCTAAATCTCCTATTCAATCGTAACGCTGATAATCTCCTCGCCGGGAGTCTTATCCGCCTCGCGAGGAAGGTAGACGGGCATGTCGGGCTGGAGGGGGAGGATGCGGAGCTCGAGCTGCTGACAGCCCTTGGGCAAACGACTCAGGGCATAGCAGAAGGGACGGCCGTTGTAGAAATTATCGTCGATGAGATGTCCGTCGGCATAGAGACGTGCCACGTCGCCACGGTAGCGGATAGTGAGCAGCGGCGAATGAAGGGTGAAGGGCGTAGGATCGGCAGGGAGCTGCAGGGTGTAGACGGCTGCCTGACGGAAGTCATCGTCGGTGGGTGCCTCGGCGACTTTCTGTTTGCCCACCACAATCTTACGCGGGGCACCGGCGGATTGCGTCTTGGTCCACTGGACGTCGATGGGCGGGAAATCCACGGGCAGTTCGCTGAGGAACAGACGTCCGGCATCCTCGGGCGTGAGCAGGTAGATATTACCGTAGACGGGCTTGGAGGTGCCTCGCGGCTTGACGTTCTTCAAGGTCTTGCCATTCTCAAGAGCTATGGTGGTGGGTATGCCCTTGACCTGCTCGAGGTAGATATTGCCATGGCGCTTGGCAATGAGCTGGCCGGTGGCATAGCGTATGCCGTCGATGCCGACAGGGAAGATGCAGGTGGTGGCGGCAGGGATGGTGACCTTAGGCAGCGTGACGCCGCAGGCGGACAGCTGCACGTCGCGCTTGGCGCTGAGGGGACGCAGGCGTTCGTAGTTGTTGATGAAGATGAAGCCTGAGGTGCCGTTGGAACGTATCGCCCAGCGCAGGTGCGTGTCGTCGCCCTGCGGGATATCCTGCGGTGCAGGGAACGAGGGCTCCATGGGTGCGAGCTGTTCGCCCCAGTCGTGCATGAAGAGGTGCAGCTTGCGCAGCAGGTAGTAGTGGGGGTTGCGCTGTCCGAACTCGCCCAAGGGCGCCTGGAAGTCGTAGCTCTTGACGTTCATGTCGTTGTTGGCAGTGGCGAGGGTATGAACGCTCTCGTGGAGGGTGATGCCGGTGGTGCTCTCGGGGTTGGTGCCGCCGTGGTACATATAGTAACCTAAGAGGTTGGAGCCGCTGCCGAGCTTGACGACAGCCATGGCATAGGCATCCTCAGGGTAGATATAAGGGCGACGGTGGTAGGCGGTGGTCATGCCGCCTCCGAGTTCACAGGTGAAATAGGGATACGACTCGGCGGGGAGGGCGTCGGCCTGTGCCGGTGCGAGGGCGTTGGCGGCATCGGCGGCCCCCATATCGGTGGCGGGTTTCTCCTGAGCCTTGAAATTGAAGGCTTTGTAGTAGCTGCCAGCCCCTTCACGCAGGCTGCGTTCCCAGAAGCCGTCGGCATAGTCGCCATAGAGGGGCAGCAGCTCGCCGTAGGGCACGGGGGTGGAAAGTGCGGGCCAGCCGGTGCGTGTGTAGAACGGCAGGTCGAAGCCTATGCCGAGTGCGAGGTGCTTCAACGCCATGAGGTATTCGCCGGGACCGCGATACTCATTGTCGAACTGACAGGCTATGATGGGGCCGCCGTCCTTCCATTGCAAGCCCTGCACCTGAGCGAAGATCTGACGATAGAAGCGTTCGACACAGACGAGGAACTGAGGATCGGTGGAGCGTGACCTGACGGGCCTCGCCTCTCCCCCACCCGACGGCACCTGCCTGAGGCTGAACACCCAGTCGGGGATGCCACCGCAGCGCACTTCGCCATGGCAGAAAGGTCCTATGCGCAGCACTACAGGCATCTCCTCCGCCTTGCAGACCTCGATGAAGCGACGCAGGTCGCGCTGACCGCTCCAGTTGAAGACGCCCTGCTGCTCCTCGATATGGTTCCAGAAGACATAGGTGGCTATCATGGTGACACCGCCCTCCTTGATCTTATGTACCTCTGCCTGCCACTCTTCGGCAGGGATGCGCGAGTAATGGACTTCGCCCATGACGGGCACTACGCGTTTGCCTCCGATGATCAAACTCTGACGGTCCCATCGGACTTCAGGATTCATGTTCTGTGCACGACTCAGAGTCGGCAAACATATTGCGGCGAATGCCAGAAGAAGAAGTTGTTTCATTGACCTTAACGGGGTAGTTAAGAGTTAAGAGTTAAGAGTTAAGAGTTCTTGAAGTGTCAAGCGTCGCAAGCGTCGAGAGAAGAGTTAATCTCTAAGCACTGACAACCAGCCTTAATCCTTAATCTTTAATCCTTAATCTTACTTTAACCTTGACCTTAACGTTGAACTCTAAACTATTAACTTTTTTCGACCACGAATTACACGAATTTTACGAATTTTTCTTCATGTCCTTTGGAAGGATTATTATCGAATTTCACGAATTATTAGCGACACGCTGAGCTCTTTTGGTAGTTAAAGAAGTTCTTGAAGGGTCAAGCGTCGCAAGCGCCGAGCGAAAGAAGTTGTTTTTTTGAAGTTAAAGGAGTTAAAGGAGTTAAAGGAGTTAAAGACGATACCATCAAGAAGAGTCAAGGTTAAGGTTATCGTCAAGGTTAAGGTTAAGGTTACAACACTTAACTATTAACTATTAACTATTAACTCTTAACTATTCAGCCCCCTATACTTCTTCGTTCTCCGTGCGTGCGATGATCTCGTTTTGGAGTTGGGCAGTCATGTCGTTGAAATAGTCGGAGTAGCCGGCGACGCGGACGAGGAGGTCGCGATAATCGTCGGGGTGCTTCTGGGCGTCGAGGAGTGTGGCGGTGTCGACGATATTGAACTGGATGTGATGACCTCCGAACTTGAAATAAGTACGGATGAGATGTCCGAGTTTGCGCATATCCTCGTCGCGCTTGAGCAGAGCCGGCACGAAACGCACGTTCAAGAGTGTGCCGCCGCTCTTGGTCTGGTCGAGTTTGCCGAGGCTCTTGATGACTGCCGTAGGTCCGTGGGTGTCGCTGCCATGCGACGGTGATGTGCCGTCGGAGATGGCGAAGTGAGCATAGCGTCCGTTGGGCGTGGCGCCGCATACGGAGCCAAAGTAGTTGTGGCACGTGGTGCTGAGCATGTTGAGCTGTGTCTTGCCGCCACGCGTATTGGGCCGTCCCTCAATAGCCTTCACGAGGTCGTTGTACACGCGCACTGCGATATCGTCGGCATAGGCGTCGTCGTTGCCGAAGAAAGGCGTGTGGTTGCGGATATAGGAGCGCATCACCTCCTGAGTCCCCCAGTTGTTCTTGCACGCCTCGAGGATTTGGTCCATGGTGTAGCGCTTGTCCTCGAAGACGTGTTTCTTGAGAGTGGTGAAGCAGTCGGTGATGGTGCCGAGGCCAGTGCACTGTATGTAGGTGGTGTTGTAGCGCGCTCCGCCGCTGTAGTAGTCGCGGCCCTTGTCGATACAGTCGTCGATGTAGAGACTGAGGAAGGTGGCAGGCGCATAGAGCGAGAACATACGTTCGATGTAGTTGTTGACCGACAGCTTGAGGTTGACGAAATAGATCATCTGGCGGTGCCAAGCGTCGTAGAGCTCTTCGAAGGTCTGGAAGGTGCGCGGATCGCCCGTCTCGAGTCCGAGGCGCTTGCCTGTCTCAGGGTCGACGCCGTTGTTGAGCGTTATCTCGAGAATCTTGGGAGTGTTGAGGTAGCCGGTGAGCAGGTAGGCCTCCTTGCCGAAAGCCCCCACTTCGATGCAGCCAGAGCAGCCGCCCTCGCGTGCGTCCTCGAGCGTCTTGCCCTCGCGGACGAGTTCCTTGATATAGGTGTCGGGGTTGAAGACGGAGGGATAGCCGTGGCCCTGACGAATGACGCGTATGCCCTCGAGGAGAAAGTCGTCGGGCGTGTTCTCGGCGATATGGATACTGAGGCCCGGCTGCAGTTCGTGGAGCTCCTCCTGTATCTCGAGGATGATGAACGAGAGTTCGTTGGCGGCGCTGTTGCCATCGCGGTCCACGCCTCCGATATTGATATTAGTGAAGTCGTTGTAGGTACCGCTCTCAAGAGCCGTGACACCCACTTTGGGAGGTGCAGGCTGGTTGTTGAACTTAATCCAGAGGCACGACAGCAGTTCCTTGGCGGCGTCGCGCGTGAGGGTGCCGTCGGCGAGGCCTTGCTGGTAGAAGGGCCATAGGTGCTGGTCGATATGTCCGGGGTTCATAGAGTCCCAGCCGTTGAGTTCGGTGACGGTGCCGAGGTGCACGAACCAATACATCTGAATGGCCTCCCACAGGTCGCGCGGGGCGTGGGCGGGTACCCAACGACATACGTCGGCTATCTTGCGGAGTTCCCTAACACGCTGCAGACCAGCCCCCTGCGGGGAGAGGGTCTTCTCCAGCTCGTCTGCCATGCGGTCGGCCAGCTCGGCATGGCGCTCAGCGAAGAGGATGGCAGCGTCGCAAGAGATGGCCATGGCCTCGAGCTCCTGCTGCTTGTCGGTGGCTTCAGGGTCGTAGATATAGTCGAGTTCGTCGATGCGACGCTGGATGCGTGCCTTGACGTCGAGGAGACCTTCGTGGTACATCTTGCCGTCCATTGCAGTATGGCCTGCGGCGCGTTGTTCCATGAACTCAGTGAAGACACCAGCATGATAAGCCTCTTCCCACTCCTTGCTGACGTGGTTGAAGATGCGTTCGCGCTGTGTCTTGCCTGCCCAATAAGGGATTACCTCGCGCTCGTAGGTGTCGATATCCTGCTGCGAGATATGGTAAGATTGCAGTTCGCGCGTGTCGAGGGTGTGGAGGTCCTCGACGGAGTGGCAGGTAAGCTCAGGGAAGGTCGGCACGGCCTTGGGTACCGGTCCGCGTTCGCCCACGATGAGTTCGTCCTTACCGATATAGATGGTCTTCTTCTTGCATATCTCGTAGAAGTTGCGAGCGCGGAGCACGGGCGTGGGCATGGTGCCGTAGTACTTCTTGTAGAACTCGGTTTCTATCAATGCGCGCTCGATGGAGAGCGTGGTAGGTGTGTCGAAATTCTCTTGGCGGAGGCGTTTGATGCGTTCGTTCATGCCGCCTTCGTTTTCGGGGTGTTTGATGCTGAAATTCATGATGGAAATGTTTACATTGCGCTGCAAAGGTACTACATTTTCTTTAACGCGCGCGTATAAAGCGGCTTTTTTTTGGTGGGGCGCCTGTAATCTCCTAAACAAAAGTTAAATATTCGAAATGATAGGTGAGAATTGGGAGCTATTATGTACTTTTGCAGAGCAAATGAAAAACCTATACGAACAATGAAATCACTCCTGCGTTTTGCGGCCGTCGGCATGCTGGCGACCATGTGTTTACTTCCCGCCCGGGCTCAGCAAGGCCCAAGCACCTACGATGACGGCGATTCACTGGCCGCCCTCGTGAAGATGAAATATGTATATAGCTTTGAAGAGGCTCTGGCAAAGGCCCGGCAGACGAAGAAGCCCATCTTCTTCAACTGCTTCGCCGACTGGGCGCGTCCGTGCCACGGCATGAACGGCATGGTATTCTCTGACCAGGCTTTCTGCGATTGGATGGACAAGAACTTCGTGTGTTTCTTCGCTGACGTGACGAAGCCCGACAACCGCAGTCTGGCACAGCGCTATGACGTGAGTACCTTTGCACACTACCTGGTGCTGGACGCCGACGGCGAGGTGATACACCGCATAGTGGGAGGCGCCCCCCTACCCGACTTCCAGGACCGCGTGGCGCTGGCCCTGAGCCCAAAGACATCGCTCGCCGGCACACGTGCCGCCTACGAGAAAGGCGACCGCTCGAAGAAGCTGTTGCTCAACTACCTGACGGCACTCAATCTGGCCTCGGAGGACAGCCTGTACAACCTCATCTCGCCCAGCTACACACAACAGCTGCAGCCCAAGGAATATGCACAGAAAGAGAACTGGCTGTTTGTGCGAAAGAACGTGCGTGAGTCCACCGACCCGCTGTTCAAATATATCGTTGAGAACCGCGCCGCCTTCGATAAGAATATCGGCAAGGAGAAGGTCGATGACCTCATCTCGTCGATCTACGGCAAGGATATTTACATTTACGCCACCGGCGACAAGGCATTCGACGAGAACGCATTGCTAAACACCTATCTGGCGATGCAGAAAGCGGGACTGCCCGAGACAAACAGCGCCTACGCCCTCTATAATATAGTGAAGCTGCACGGCAAGCATCAGTACCAGCAGACCATAGAGGCGCTGAACCAGCTGAAGGACGAGCAGACGCACTACATGATGGATGTGACGCTGAAATATCCTGATGCCACGCCTGCCGAGCAGCAACAGCTCATCAGCTACTACGGAGAGCGCGAGAAGAAATATGCTGCCGTGGGCAGTTCGCTGGCACGAGCCTACCGTGACCTCGCTGATAACCTGCGCACACCCGTCGATGAGGCAGCTGCCGAGGGCGGCATAGCTTTCACTACAGCTACGTTCAACGAGTTGCTGGCAAAAGCCAAGGCCGAGAACAAACTGGTGTTCATCGACGGCTATACGTCGTGGTGCGGTCCGTGTAAGTTGCTCGCCAAGCAGACTTTCCCGCAGAAGGAGGTCGGGGCATATATGAATCCACGTTTCGTGAGTAGTCAGATAGACATGGAACGCGGCGAGGGACCGGAACTTGCCAAGCGCTTCAATATCTCGGCTTATCCTACTATGCTGGTGCTGAGACCTGACGGCACACTGGTCGACAAGATAGTTGGCTTCCTGGCTCCACTGCCATTCCTGAACAAGGTGAAGGATGTGGTGGCGAAGGAGGGGAAGTGAAGAATGGGCCTCTCTCCCCGCTCTCCCCTGTTAGGGAGAGGGCCTCGCTTCGCTCGAATGGGCGGTGAGGGGACAAATGAAAGAGTGAAGAATGAAAGAGTGAAAAGTGAAAAGTGAACTTTCGGAGCAGCGAGAGCAATCAAGCTTGCTTGAATTGCCGAGTCGTGACGAAAGTCAGCAAAGCTAAAATTGAAAAATGAAAATTTCTTCATCGAAACACACCGATAGCAATCATCTCAACTCTAAAGGGAGGGGATGGGCTGTTGTGCTGCTCTTATTCCTTATCACCATACCCATACGCGCCTGGCGAATGGAGACGGTTTATGGTATGGAGAACGGTAAGATGCTGGTGCGGGCAAGCGTGAACGGCGTCGAAGGCCGCTTCGTCATTGACACAGGAGCGCCGTGCAGCATAACACATACGTTTGCACAACGAGCAGGTTTGCAAGGAGGACAGACCACGCAGGTGTATGACTCCAACGGCAACACCGTGAGGACCACTATCGTGAACCTGCCCAACCTGAGCTTGGGCGGCTTCTCGTTCACACGTCTGCAAGCCATGCAGTTGCCCGAAGGGAATATGATAGAGCAGTTCGGTGTTGACGGGATAGTCGGTTACAACCTCCTGCGCCAAGGCATTGTGAAATTCGTAGGTCGCGACCATCGTCTTATCCTCACAAACGACACCACCGATTTAGGCATCGACCTCAACTATGGCATACTGCTGGCCGACGACCCTTATTCCACCATGGTGCCTATCCGCGTAGGAAATGTCGTTGACACCGTGATGTTTGACACCGGAGCCCTGGATTTCTACGAGATGAGCAATAGGATGTATACTCGTGTGCAGGCCGATACAACCCATTTCCGTAGGCTGGCATCAGGCAAGGGCATCCTGTCGATGGGCGCAGCCGGTCTGGAAGCCCAATCGTTGAAACATCGCGTGCTCATCCCGCAAAGCCACATAGGAAATATCCCCTTTGCCAACGTCACCACAATAACAACCGACGCCCTGGAATCGCGAATAGGCTCCAACGTGCTGATGCACGGCGATGTGATTATCGATTACCGCGAGAAGATGTTCTACTTCCAGCCTTTCACAGAAGTGACGGAACCCATAAATGTGTATCAACCGGAATGGGATGTGGTGATAACAGTGATGGGCGATCATTTAGTGGCTGGAATGGTCTGGGACAATGCCAAGGGCGACATTCAATCAGGCGACCGCATCGTGGCTATCGGCTCGGAGCGCGTGGACAAAGTGGACTTGCGCCAAGCCACAACGCAAGCGTGGGCCGGCCTGAAGCCCGAAGGTACTCAGATAACCTACGTGAGCAGCAAGACCGGCAATGAGCAGACGATGACGATAAGCATGAAATGAGACCTGCAATCAGGCAAGAACAGACAACACGGCGGCCACCTCTTCGGCCGTCGTTTGTTTTATGCCTGACGGCAGCAGCGACGAGCATGAACCGTGGATCTCGACGGCACCGGTGGAGTCGAGAATCTGACGGGCGTTGTGACTGTTGACACCTCCGCCGGGCAGAATAAGGATACGGCCGTCGGCCTGAGCAACCAGATTACGCAAGCGTTCTGCACCCTGCAGAGCAGAAGGAGCACCACCCGACGTGAGCACACGTGTGGCGCCAAGGTCAATGAGCTGCTCGAGCGCACGGCTCTGATCTGCCACCACATCGAAAGCACGATGGAAGGTGAAGGGCACGCCAGCAGCCGTTATCAACTGACGCGTAGCTTCAACGTCGATACATGAATCCGGAGTAAGCACACCGGCCACAATGGCTGAAGCGCCCTCGGCAGCAAACAGCTCGATATCGCGCAACATAGCGTGCAACTCGGCCTTAGTGTAGACGAAATTACCTTCGCGCGGACGGATAAGGACGTGGATACGAAGGTCGGGAAATGAGGTATGAAGTTGGCGAAAGAGGCCAAGCGAGGGCGTCAGGCCGTCGAGCGACAGAGCCGAGCACAATTCTATGCGCCCGGCTCCGCCACTTACTGCGTTGATGGCACTTTGCAGCGAGCCACAGCACACCTCAAGTTCGCGTGGCGAGGTGTTGTGAATGTTGAGCATAATCTTTCTTAACGGAGAGCAAGTTCTACGACATAATCTGCTGTGGAACGTGAGGCGGGAAGCTGAATCTGCAACTCCTGCGACTTGCCTTTCTTGGAAGAGACCACGGCAAGCTGACGGCCGTCGGCAAGGGCACGGGCGGTCTTGGGCGCCTTGCCCGTCCATGGAATGGTGATGCTTGTCGTTTCGGCATCGAAGACATGCAAGAACAGACGTCCCTGACGCTTAGTGGTAACTCCCCAAGGCTGTTCGGGAATCTGTGTGGCCGTGGTCTCGTAGATGCTCTCGCCATTG
This sequence comes from Bacteroidaceae bacterium, assembly GCA_016286165.1. Lineage (GTDB taxonomy): Bacteria > Bacteroidota > Bacteroidia > Bacteroidales > Bacteroidaceae > Physcousia. Next base: position 124,420 of record JAEESE010000012.1, read on the forward strand.
ACACGCATCCACTGACCGATGTCCTTCAAGCGGTCGAGAGCCGTGGCAGGCAGCTGCCCGTTGGGCTGAGGGCCTATGTTAAGCAGGAGATTCGAACCCTTGGCGGCGGCGCGAGCGATGAGACGTATCAGTTCGGCGGACGACTTGTAGTTCTGGTCTGTCACCTTATAGCCCCACATTCCATTCATCGTCTGGCACATCTCAAGCGGCAAGTGGCTTATCTCCTGACCGGAAAGGCCGGCGGTGTTCTCGCCTGGCAGGTCGCGCTCAAACATCTGGAAGTCCTCGCCCGTGATGGGTGTGATGTGGTGGTTGTTGCCGATAAGGCACGACGGCTGCAGACGATGGATATACTCGTAGAACTCAGGCATGCGCCAGTCGAAGGGGATAGAGTCGCTATCGTGGTCCCAATAGCCGTCGAACCACAGAGCGCCGATTGGAGCATAGCGTGTGAGGAGCTCCTGAACCTGAGCCTCCATGAAACGGAAATAAGAATCGAAATTAGGGCGTAAGGTCGAGCGCGTGCGTAAGCCCGTACGACCAAGCGGATAGTCAGGACGCATCCAGTCTAAGATAGAATAATAAAGATGAAGCTTCACGCCCTGAGCGACACAAGCTTCCGACAGCTCTTTCAGCACATCACGTCCGAACGGGGTGGCATCGACGATGTTGTACTTGCTTTGACGTGTATGGAACATCGAGAAACCATCGTGGTGGCGCGAAGTGAAGGTGATATACTTGGCACCAGAATCCTTGATGGCACTCACCCATTCCTGCGCGTTGAAGAGGATGGGATAGAAACAGGAGGCCACCTTGGAATATTCCTCGTGGGAGAGGCCGCTGTTGAGGTACCACTCGCCTTGGGCAAATTCGCTGTAGATGCCCCAGTGGATAAAGATACCGAAACGGAAACCCTCGAAAGCACGACGCGCTTCCATGTTGTCGGCCGAGGGTGTGTAGGTCTGCGCTTGCGCCGAAAGCAGAGCGGCGAGGCAGAATGAGATGGATAAAAAGAGACGTTTCATGCGACAAAGATAACGATAATATGGAAAATGAAAAATGAAAAACGAAAAAAGATACATCGGCCATACATTTTCTTTCGCTGGAATCCGCAATCATCAATCTTTTCATTATATTTGCAAACTGAAAGTGAATATCAACAATACATTAACCAAATAATAATGCGGGATGTACCCCCGCGTATCACAAATATGGCAAAAGCGAAATGGATTGGCGGCTTCCTCGGACTGCTCTCCGGAGGCCCGATAGGCGCACTGGCAGGCTTCGTACTCGGAGCCCTGTTCGATGTTATGGCAGGCGATGGCGGCCTTGAGATTAGTGATTCTACTGATTCAGGCTACGGCGGCGGCAGCTACTACTCCGACGGCTACGACCGCACGAGTCAGAGCTCAGGTGTGGACCAAGGCACCCGCAACGGTTTCCTCTTCTCGATGCTCACGTTGGCAAGCTACATAATACGTGCCGACGGCAAGATCATGCACTCGGAGATGGAAACTATGCGCTCGTTCCTGCGTCAGAACTTCGGGCAAACGGCTGTGGACGAGGGTAACGCCATCATGTTGAAGTTGTTTGAGAAGCAGAAGCAGATGGAGGCTCAACAGCCAGGTTCGTACCGGCAAGTGATAATTGACGCCTGCGGACAACTGCGCCGAGTACTTAACCGGCCGCAACGTCTGCAACTGCTATCGTTGTTGGCTATGCTTGCCAAGGCTGACGGGCATGTAGCATCGGAAGAAGTAGTGGCTCTGCGAGAGGTGACAAATCACTTGGGCCTCGAAGAGAGTGAGCTGAATTCAATGCTTAACCTGGGCTCCACGACGCTGAAGGACGCCTACGCAGTGCTCGAGATAGACGAGACCGCCACCGACGAAGAAGTTCGCGCTGCCTACAAGCGAATGGTCGTTAAGCATCACCCAGACCGTGTGGCATCGCTCGGCGAGGATGTCCGGGCTGCCGCAGAGCGTAAGATGCGCGAGATAAACGAGGCAAAGGAACTGATTTATAAGGCAAGAGGACTGTAAGAATCATAAGCCACTCCCACACGTAGCAAAGCGATATGTAGCGAAGCGGTAAGTAGCGAAGCGGTAAGTAGCGAAGCGATAAGTAGCGAAGCGATAAGTAACGAAGCGATAAGTAGCGAAGCGATAAGTAGCGAAGCGCGTGATGAATAGGGATTATGGAATGTGGTTTAGGGAAAATCCTACTAAGGTTTAGGAGAAGTCGCTTGCAGGCACCAGTGAATAGATATACCTTTGCAGCGTCAAAACATTAAAAACATACTACTATGAAGACTTTATACTCACACTTCCAGAAGATGGCCTGGATGCTCGCCATGCTTCTCACCGCCACGATAACCCTCACCAGCTGCTTCGACGAGGATCAGGAAATCGGCAACGCTGTAAGCGGCCACTGGTTCGGGGATATGGATATGTATTACAACGGAGAACGGGCCCGCGGTACCGAGATTGAGTTCTACTCCGGTTGGGGTTACGACCGTGGACGCGGTGTGCAGATAGACTACTACGCCTATCACGCTGAAACATCGTATTTCAACTGGCAGGTGCGCAACCGTATCCTCTATCTCGTATTCGATGATCCCGCTCTTGACTGCGCCATCGTTGACTACCGCCTGTCATACGATTACTTCAGCGGTTATATCGCCGACTACTACACGCTGGAGAATCAAACCCACTTCAACCTCCGCAACTACGACCGCTACTGGGACCGCTACGGATACGGCTACTATGACGACTACTATTACGTAAAGGCCACTCGCGCTGCAACAGACAGCACGGCCGTTGACTCAGTAGTCGTTGACGATAAGTACCACGGAGTGAGAGGCGTGAATATGAAGAAATAAAAAGGCACATCACCTCTTCACTTCAAGGGGTGATTCCTTCAAGGCTGGATTAAATGATAAAGATAAAGGTTTCAGAAGAAATAAGGCAGCGGTGCCCGGAATTCGTGGGCGCTGCTGTCTTTGCTGATGTACAGAACAGCAACCACAGCGACGCGCTCTGGATGGAGATAGAGGCGTTCCTGGACGACTACCGCAAACAGTACACCGCCGATAGCATTAAGCAGATGCCAGCTATAGAGGCTACTCGCGAGGCATACCGCCGCTGCGGCAAAGACCCCAGTCGCTACCGCCCGTCGGGCGAGGCTCTGATACGTCGCACACTGAAAGGCCATGAGCTCTATCAGGTGAGTACTCTCGTTGACCTTATCAATCTGGCTTCCATAGCCTATGGCTACAGCATCGGAGGCTTTGACGCTGATAAAATAGTATTGCCCCCGCTCTCTTCAACAGGCGAGGAGAACGAGGGCCTTGTGTTAGGTATCGGTCGTGAAGGTGAGCCTTACGAAGGCATAGGACGAGGGCCATTGAATATCGCCGGGCTGCCCGTTTATCGCGATGCTCTCGGGGGCATAGGCACACCCACCAGCGACCACGAGAGGACCAAGCTATCCCTTGAAACGAAGCGCTTGCTGACAATTGTCAACGGCTACGACGGCAACCGTGAAAACGTCCTCGCCTGCGCTGCTTTCCTTCAGGATCTGCTGCACCGTTATGCGGCGAGCGACGGTGGCGAGGTGATCTCGTTCTGAGGCCTGACGCCTAATATAAAATGCCGTACATGCGTCCTTTCTGACGTATCTTACCGTATTTCAGATTAGCATAAGATGCCTTGATGGCATCGTCTAGCGTTTCATAGCGCTTGCTTGTTGAAGCCCAAAAGCCTTTTGAACCTATAACGCGATAAATCTTGCAGGAACCGACGCCAGGGAATTTGATTCTCCGCACTTGATTCTCGGCCATTTTATTCTGAGCCTTCTCATCCGGAAAGAAAAGGTTTTCCTTTTCCCAGTCAGTTTCAAATGAGTAATCGGGCATATCCATATTCTCAATGGACTCGTCAAGCGCCGCCTCGCGGGCTTCTTCAGCCTCGCGTTCAGCTTTCTCGCGAGCCTTCTCGGCTTCACGTTCTGCCTCGCGCTCGCGTGCTCTCTGCTGACTTCGTGCAAAGGCAGCTTCACGGTCGGCTCGCTTTTGGTTTTCTATTGCTTCCTTGCGCGCTTTATACTCGTTGTAGTTTCGCTCCACATTGGCTCTGACCTTTTGATAAAGAGCGCTGAGCTCATCCTTAACCTTGGCATAGTAGCTGTTGAAAACAGGAGTCGAACTCTGGCTGTTAACAGTATTGGTGGCTTTGTTCATAACCTCGGCATGATGCTTGATTGTATTTACATCAATGTCGATGTCGAGCTCCACCAATCCAAGGAAGCTGTACTCTATGATATAATCGGTGTTTGGATTAATCCTCAGAGCTTCCGTGACGTTGATGAAATTTGCTGTCTCTGAAGCAATTTGAATCCTGTTATCAGGGTCGTAATGGTACTTATCGAGATAAGTTTCAACAAAAGCTGCAGGCCAGCCGCTGTCGGTGATAGAGCTGCTTGTGCCTGCTGCGAAAGCTTTAGCACTCTCGTAGACCTTTAACATACGCTGCGAATCGCGACGGTAAATACTTAATTTCACGGGGTCTGTGATAGTGGGTACATCAGGGTACAGACTCTCCACATTCATTATATCATCAAACGTCTTTGCCTGAGCGCTCTGTTCACGTGCCTGTTTCTCCCATTTAGCCTGGACCAGAGCCTTGCGGTCGTTGAATCGCGTCCTGAAGCTTTTCAGGCTTGAATATTCCTCTGCATGCTTGGCACACTGATTGGCAACGAAATCATATAGCTGGGAATATTTTGCAAAGTCTTTGGTATCGTTTTTCAGATTCTCTATCGTCAGTTTGAGAGTGCCGGCATCAACAGCCCTTTTCAAAGTGGTGAGGTTGCCGTCAGCTATGAGCTTATATGCGTCATCGTGACCGCTTTTGTCCTCGTGGCGAAGGTCTATGCCGCTGTCAACGAAGTAATTCTGAAGATAACGGTTGTTGGTAGCCGTGGCAAACTTCATCAACGTGCTGCCATCGAGGTAGTAGGTATTGACCGTGGCACCAGCCTCGATAAGCTTCTGAACTACTGATTCCGAGATGTAATCGCTGCTGAACTTGCCACCGAGAGCCTCGTAGTTGGTACGGATAAGATGCGAGAGAGGCGGAAGCAGGGTGCTGTAGCGAAGGTCTACATCAAAATCCTTTCGGGCAAGAAAGGCATCGAGCAGGCGTTCGGCCGTAGCACACTCGTTCTTAGGGTGCTTGGCCAGGAAGTCCAAAACGAGGTAAACGGGCGTACGGCCGTCATAAGGGGCTTTGAGGTCGCCGCTGGCAATAGCCGCTATAGCTTCGTCGACCGAGCCACTGCCATTGAGAGCTTTTTCAACAGCGGCATAGAGGGCAGACTTGCCTGTGGAACGGCGAAGCGAATCGAAACTCTGGGCAGAGGCCGTCAGCCAGAACGCACAGGCTACGAGCCCGATTATCAAGCGATAGAACTTCATCAGAATATTAACTGTTTAGTCTTCGTTGTGGGTATATGTCCAGCCTTTCTTGATATAGGTCTTGCGCAGTTTGGGGTCTATGGGGAGCACTTTGCCGTCAACATTTTCCCACGTCTTCTCGCCATCTTCTGCAACACCTTCAATAGTAGCTTCAAGATGCTCGCTTGATGCGATGAAAAGCATATCAAATGCCTTACGGATATTTTTCTCCCAGCGATCCTCGGGGACACCGGGCATACGGCCATCGTCGACAAGTTTCTTAACGCCTTCATAGGTAAGGCGTTTGTTTCGTGAATCAAACTGGGACATATAATCGAGATATTCCTGTGGCGTCATCCACTTCGCCTCGCCTTCTTTTACAAGCTGAGCATAGTTCTTGTATTTTGTATCAATGTCTGAGAAGTAGTCGTCCATTTTGGCATAGAAATCCTGCATGTTGTCAAGACCTACATTAGCCCATATCAAGAACTTACCTATTAATGAATTAGCCGTGAAAACAGCTGAACCTTCACCTAAATACTCCTTTATGGCGTCGCTATTGTTGGGCTTTGCTGCGTCAAGGTCGAAAAAAGTAAGCATACGATTACTGAGGTTCTGGATGACCATCATCATATTACCGTTTTCGTAGAACTCAAAGCGCAGCTCGCCATCGAGCATAATAGGACAAGCGATGTATTTCACGTTCATCAATCCCTTGCATGCATCCTGCGTTTGACGGAGAGTAAAAGGCACAGTGAACTGAGAAGTGCGATCGTTTATCTCGTCGAGATTGATTTTCTCAACTATACCGTATTTACGCAGGAAATGTGTCATGCCTTCAACCTGCTGGCGACGATTCTTGTTTGATTTGATGATAACGGCATAATTACGGCCTTCCATGCCGCCAGGAACTCCAAACTGAGGCTTTCCATACATAATTTGAGCATGAGCTGTGACGCAACTAAAGCAAACAGCAATGAGGAAAAGGAGCTTTTTCATATCAGTATTATTAGTGATTATTAAACGATTATGCTTCTGCGTTAAAGTAGTTGTTTAACTCTGCGATGGCGGAGCCTTCAACATTTGAAAGATCTTTGATGAGCTGGCCTTTCTCAAGCAGAAGGATGCGCGAGGAGATATCTGCCACGAACGAGAGGTTGTGGCTGGAGATGATAGTTGTAGTCCCAAGATTGTGATTCATTTCAGCTATCAGACGTGCCACAACGATTTGCGAGGACGGATCGAGATAGTTGAACGGCTCATCCAGCAGAAGTACCTTCGGATGAATCATCATGGCTCCGATAATACCTATCTTCTGGCGATTGCCTTCAGAGAAATCGCGCAGATATTTCTGAGTTTCCAATATCTCATCATGCATGAGAGGCTTGAAGGCTTCGAGGCGTTCCATCACTGTCTCCTTTGAGAGGCCATACAAACGACCTATAAAGATGAAATACTCTTCTGGCGTATAGAAATCAATGAGGAAGCGGCCATCGATGAACGAGCCTGTATATCGCTTCCAAGCGATATTGTCGGCCGAGGTGAATTCAGCCTTCTTGTCTTCGGTAGCTCCTGTCACGTCTACTCCGTTGGAGAGCACACGGCCACGGGTTGCCTTAATCAAATCAAGTATCAGACGCAGCAAGGTTGTCTTGCCAGCTCCGTTGTTTCCTACAAGACCTACGAGTTCACCGCTGTGAATCTCCAGTTCGGGGATGTCCAAAGCTACCTTCTCGCCATAGACTTTCTGTAAGTTATCTATCTTAATATCCATGATTTACTTGTGAGTTTGTGAGGTTATGATTTTGTGAGTCAATGATTTTAAATTTGAGACTTTTGAAATTAAGACATTTGAGATAAAACTCAGCTGTTTCTTCCATCGCCTTTCTCCCCTATTCCGTCTGCCACCGTTCCATTATAGCATAACGGCGATTAAACCAGAGCTTGGCAATCCAATGAATATACTTGCGGTGAAGCAGCAGACATAGCAAACCAAGACCGCCCACGAGGACGTGAGACCAGGGCTGAGGTATCAGGAAGTAAGCGCCGAAATAAATGCCTATCGGTACAAACATAACAAACGAGAAGATGTTTATCTGCTTGTTGCCGCCCTGATAGTTGAAGAAGGCTGAGGCAAACAAATCCATTCGGCTGCTGAACAGACAGGTCGCCATGAACGGCAGCACAAAGACACCGCAGCCAAACAGCAGGGTGGAAAGCCACATCCAGAAACTCATGCCCATGAAAGCCACGCATGGAAGAATGAGCAGAGCCATGACAACACACATCCCACATAAGAATATAAATTTACGACGAAGTATGCCTTCCACCGACCAAGGCTTTGTCCAAATTCCGGCGAAGAAATTAGCCTCTACGCCAAGTACCCATTGGGCGATGATGATGCTGGGAAATGCGATGCCGAACAACAACATCAAATTGACGCCATTGAAGCCGTTCTGAATCTCAGGGTTCTGTTGCAGATATGTGTTTAGCAAGAACACAACAGCTATACTCAACACGCTAACACGCAGACGTTTACTTCGCATAAGCTGCACCCATTCTATGCTCCACTCTGATACTTCGCCAAGTGATTTGGCCGACACATGCACAGGAGCGTGTTCCTCTTCGTTGTGGTTTCGTAGGCGTGAGAAATACCACATCAGCGCCCAGCTCGCCAGGAGATTAACCAAAAGAGCCAAGGCTGTGAAAGCCAGAACATACAAAATGACCTTTGATGGCTGCGCTGGAGCAGCGGAATCGCCGGTAGCCATTTCTACAACTACAAAGCAAGCGATGGCCACTGCCCACGACAGGATTGTCCAGGCCATATAACCAGGCACCAGAGGCAAAGTCCATTGATTGCCCGGTGCACGACGCCAACAGTTTTGGAACAAGGCGTTCACCAAAGATGACGAGAAGCCAAGCACCAATATCAGAGGAGCCGTCCACAAAGGCATAAAAAGCCCAGCCACAAAGGCCATGCAGCCTGGAATCATCCATTGCATGCCGCCGCAAACGGTGTCTATCAGGATGAAACGGCTCCACGCCTTGTGGGGCATAGGACGTGTGCGGAGGTAATCATCCATCTCAACTGGCGAGCGTCGCCAGAAAAGCTTCATAATCAGGTCGGCAATCATAGTGGAGCACACTATGATGGGGATGGCGCCGACAATCTCAAACGGGATTTTTGATGAATCCAACTGATCGCGGACTCCAATGTAAACGCCGACGACCAGCCCGGCGAAGTAAAGCGTGAGAAACACCCCTACAAAGAAAGTCCGCCACGAGAAGTCGCGCCGCTTCTGTGTTATCCACAGCTTAATGAGTTCTTTTAATCCGAGAGACATTTTTATTTTTTTATGATGTGTTTGCAATAAAGTGACCCAAGGCAATCAATTAACAATTGTCGAGAGCGGCTTTAATGGCCTTGCGGTCGAGATGCTGGCCTATGAATACAAGCTTTTGCATACGATCGCCGTAGTGCTCGTCCCAGTCGGCCTCAAGGTCTGGATGCTGGGCTTTGAACTCAGCCAATTCGTCTGCCGGCATTGTAGCATACCAGGCGCCAGCGTTTCGCAGCGACACTTGTCGGCCTGCCTGTTCGAAGACGTAGCACGTATCGGGCTCCTCGTCAAACCAACAGATGCCCTTTGCCCTGATAATGCTCTTTGGCCAATGACGAGCCACAAACTCATCGAAACGCCCGAGGCGCAGAGGTGAACGGCGGTAGTAAACATATGTTCCTATTCCGTATTCCTCAGCTTCTCCTTCATCATCGTGGTGATGATGGTGGTGATGATGGTGATGGTGCGAATGTCCGCTGTGGCTGTGACTGCGGCTGCCTCTGCTGCTGCGGGTCGACATGACAAACTGCATATCATCGGCGCTCTCAGTGCTTTCATCCTGTGTTTGTAAATGATGGTGAGTGCGCTTTGTCTTCAGATAAAGATAGTCGTTTGCGTCGTCCTTGACGGTTCTTTCGTCCTGCTGAACAGGTACCCTCTCTCCCGTCGGACGGATATCCTCAGATGCCGAATATATATCTTCAAACTGTCCGTTTTCATCATTCGGTTTTTTCATCGCTTACCAACACCCCCTGCACCAGATAGCGGCCGTCGCCGTAATTCAGACAGGTGCTCAGAACAACGAGCTTGGAATCAAGGCCCAGATTGACGGAATCTCGCACATTGCTGTTCAGACTTCTCGGATTCTTTGCCTGATCAAGCCAGTCCTGAAAAACAGCGTCGTCCTTGAAGTCAAATGAATTCATAATATGTCTGCTGTCGTATTCGAAAGCGCTCACTACCTCGTAGGTCAGCTTTCTGTCGGCAGTGTATATGTAAAAATACGGATGCTCGTCAAAGAATGTCTTGTCGCTGAAATTGTACAGCGTCGCAAACATCGAGCCGTTGAGCATATTGTGACCGTAGAGTACGGTTACTCTGTCGTTGTAAGACAGGCTGTTGCAGGATTGGGTGTAAATCGTTCCCGGGAAGCTGTAGTTTTTGTATACGTCGTGGTCGAGATAAAAATTATCCTCTTCCTCGCTTTGTGCCACGGGATAGTTTACATTCGTATCCGGAATGTATATCCACGAGTAAATGTCCGGGTTCATAGCAGACAGTTCCTCAAGGTTGACCAGATTCTCCTTGGTATCCGTGTCTACCTTATCAGGTCTGGCAACCTTGGTTTCTTCAGGCTTTGTGGTGCCGTCAACTTTTGGAGCTGTAGTTTCCTCAACGTCGATATTCGACGCAAAGGAGCTTGCAATATTATCATAAACCTTCTCTTCAGCGTCTGAGCTGATGGTCTTGTAGACCAGATAACCGCATGCGCCGAGAGCGATGAGTGCACAGATAACAATTACCGCAATCAAAACCCCTTTTTTGCTTTTGTGCATAAGGCGTCTCCTTTAATTCAATAAAAA
>JAEESE010000013.1 GCA_016286165.1 Bacteroidaceae bacterium
CTCCTACGTACCTACGGCACTTTATATACCTCCTGACATGATACAGGGGTTCCGTTCGCTTCGCTCACTCCACACCCTGCCTAAATTCCAACGCCCTTCCAGGGCTTATTTCCCTTTGAATAGGTCAACTCCTATATCATTCCCAAAAATAATGAATAGTAATGGAAACAGGGCCATCGGTAGGCCTTTAGCATAGACAAAAAAATGCTTCCCGAAGATACAAGCGGGAAGCATTTCTTTTAATATAATGGTATTGTAGTCTCCTATTTATGTCTGTTGGCACGCGCCCTGCGGATATCAGCCTTCTTCTTGGCCGATGCCGATCCATGTGCACCGGTGATGTAGCTTTTCTTCTTGGCTTTGGTCTTCACCTTGCCTGTGTCGTCGCGCTTTGGACCTTTGCCTGCGCCCTTGAAGGTTACTCCATTCAAGATGACATTGTCAATATCGTCGCCGCCGAATTGATTGCTCATGATACCTTTTATTAATTGGGGAACCTATTTACTCGCCTGTAATCAATGATGGAACAGACGCACGCCCGTGAAGGCCATAGCGATGCCATACTTGTCGCACGTGTCGATGACATGGTCGTCGCGAACGCTACCACCAGCCTGAGCTACATACTGCACGCCACTCTTATGAGCACGCTCAATATTGTCGCCGAAGGGGAAGAAGGCATCGCTACCGAGGCTGACGCCTGTGTTCTTAGCCACCCAAGCGGCCTTCTCCTCGCGTGTGAGCGGTTCGGGGCGCTCGGTGAAGAACTGCTGCCATGCGCCTTCGGCAAGCACGTCATCGTGATCGTCGGAGATATAGATATCGATGGTGTTGTCGCGGTCGGCACGTCGAATGCCAGGCACGAAAGGCAGGCTCATCACCTTAGGATGCTGGCGCAGCCACCAGATGTCGGCCTTCTGTCCGGCGAGACGCGTGCAATGGATACGACTCTGCTGACCTGCTCCGATGCCGATTGCCTGCCCGTCCTTGACGTAGCAGACTGAGTTGGACTGCGTATATTTCAGAGTGATGAGAGCTATCACCAAGTCGCGACGTGCTGCTTCGGGGAACTCCTTGTTGGCTGTGGGTATGTTCTCGAACAAGGCGGGATCGTCGAGGCGTATCTCGTTGCGCCCCTGCTCGAAGGTGATGCCGAAGACCTGTTTGCGCTCGACAGGCTCAGGACGGTACGTGGTATCTATCTGTATGACGTTGTATGTACCCTTGCGCTTTTCCTGCAAGATGGCAAGTGCCTCAGGAGTATAGCCGGGGGCTATCACGCCGTCGCTCACCTCACGTTTGATGAGAAGCGCAGTAGCCTCATCGCAAGTGTCGCTCAAAGCAATGAAATCGCCATACGAACTCATGCGGTCAGCACCACGGGCTCGGGCATAGGCACTGGCTATGGGCGTAAGTTCGAAGGGCACATCGTCCACCCAGTAAATCTTGCGAAGAGTATCGGACAGGGGCAGTCCCACGGCAGCACCTGCAGGCGAGACATGCTTGAAGGAGGTGGCAGCAGGCAGGCCTGTAGCCTCTTTCAACTCACGCACAAGCTGCCAAGCGTTGAGGGCATCGAGGAAATTGATGTAGCCGGGGCGGCCGCTGAGCACCTGAATGGGCAGTTCGCTGCCATCGGCCATGAAGATGCGCGAAGGCTTCTGATTGGGGTTGCAACCGTACTTTAACTGTAATTCTGTCATTGGGATATGAGTGTTTATATATGTTTTGCGCTGCAAAGGTAATAAAAGATTAAGGAATAAATGACAAAGATATCGGTTTTTCTCGTTTTATCTTTCCTCTTTTATGTTTTATTGTTAACTTTGTAGCCGAAACGTTTAACAAATACGAATATCATGGACATGAAACGTAATCGCACAACTATTTTTGCCGCTGTAGCAGGACTCAGTTTGCTAACGGCCTGCACATCATCACACTACGTAGGCGAACGCACTTCGGCAATTGCCAACAACGCTTGGAACTCTGCTCAATGGCTCTCGGCAGCCAATGCCAACGTTGTTAAGGGTCAGATTAACGACAACAGCAATGCCTGCTCAGCCGACGGGGCTACATGGCTCACCACCACCGTAAAAAACGAGCAGAAAGTGGTGCGGGCACGTTGGATGACGGCTTCGCTGGGCGTGATGGACCTATATGTCAACGGCCAACCCGTAGGCGAAGAGATCCTGCGTCCGGGTTTCACACATCCATTCAAGACCAAGCGTTCGTTCACATACGACATCACCAAGGGGATTGTGCGTAAGGCTGGTGGCGAAAACAAGTTCGCCGTTCAGGTAACTCCCGGCTGGTGGGCAGACAAGATTGTAACACCTGGCGGTCACAATGGCATGATAGGTACGAAGTGCGCTTTCCGCGGCGTACTCGAACTTACCTATGCCGACGGCACCGTAAAGTTCTACGGCACCAACACCAAGGACTGGCAAGCAGGCATCGCAGGCCCCGTAGTTAACGCCGGCATCTTTGAGGGTGAACGCTACGACGCCCGCAAACAGCATGACGAGTACAGGCTACTTGCGCCAGAGGTGAGCAACGAGTTCAAAGGCGAGATTCTTCCATCCGACGGCGCCGAGGTATATCTTCGCCAAGACATAGAACTAAAGCCCTTGAAGGCTTACGTTTGGCAAGGAACGACAGGCACCAGCGCCGACGCTCATGGTAAGGTGAACATCTTACGCAGCTACGAGCCTGACAAAGAGATGCTACTGCACGCCGGCGAGACGCTCGTAGTGGACTTCGGACAGAATGCTGCCGCCGTGCCTGCTTTCGTCTTCAAGGCTGCCGAGGGTACGGAACTGACTTGCCTGCCAGGAGAGTTGCTCAACGACAGCCTTGGATTGAAGAGTCGCGGCATGGACGGTCCTGAAGGCAGTGTACATCGCCTGAATCTTCGCAGCCATAATGTTCACATGCGAGCCTGTTACACCTTCGGTCCTTCTGCTGATTACGTCTCATACACCCCCACCCACACCTTCTTCGGATATCGCTACGTCAGCATCACGGCTACGGGCGATGTATCAATCAAGAGCATCCGTTCAATACCCGTGACGTCGATAGCCAAGAACCTCGAGACGGGAACCATCGTCACTGGCAACAAGGATATCAATCAGCTAATCTCCAACATCATCTGGGGAATGCGTTCCAACTATCTCTCAGTTCCCACCGACTGCCCGCAACGAAACGAGCGTCTGGGGTGGACTGCCGACACACAGGTATTCACCGAAACGGGCACATTCTTCGCCAACACAAGCAACTTCTTCCATAAATGGATGCGCGACATGCGCGACTCACAGAACAGCCAAGGCGGTTTCCCAGGAGTGGCTCCCACAGCTCAGTACGGAGGCGAGTGCACGCGACTGGGATGGACCGACGCAGGCATCATCGTGCCCTGGACGGTCTGGAAGCAGTTTGCCGATACCGACATCATCAACCAGAATTGGCAGGCTATGGACCGCTTCATGCAACACATCAACGAGAACTGCTATGACCATGAGGCGTTGAGCAGCGAGAATGGCAACTACCAATGGGCCGACTGGCTAAGCTATGAGCCTCTGGAGAGTTGCGGTGGCGGGGCATTTGAAGGTGGCAAGCCCAAGCCCGACGCCATTCAGTACTGGAACTACCTCTCGGCCAACTACTGGATCATTGATGCCTCCATGATGGCAGATATGGCAGCTGCCACAGGGCGCGATCCTCTGCCCTACCGACAAATGGCCTCAAACGCACGTCAATATATCCGCGATAAGTTCATGAATGCCGACGGTACCTTCCGCACCGAAATCCTCAATACCATGCAGACGCCTGCCCTCTTCGCCCTGAAGAACAAGCTCGTAGAAGGTCAGGCTCGCGCTAACCTCATAGCACGTCTGCGCGAGAACTTCCGACAGCACAACGACTGCCTGCAAACGGGATTCCTTGGCACAAGCATACTCATGCCCACACTCACAGAGAATGGCATGACAGACATCGCCTATACCCTACTCTTCCAACGCCGCAATCCCAGCTGGCTCTACAGCGTTGACCAAGGAGCTACCACCATTTGGGAGCGTTGGAACAGTTACATGCGCGACAAAGGCATGGGACCTCAAGGCATGAACAGCTTCAACCACTACGCTTACGGATGTGTGGGACAATGGCTGTGGGAGAAGGCGGCAGGCATTGAGGCTGATCGCAGTCAACCTGGCTTCCGCCACATCATCATGCGTCCACAACCCGACAAGCGCTTAGGCTCTCTGAAAGCTGAGTACAATTCAGCAGCCGGCCTCATCAAGAGCTCTTGGCACTACGACGGGAACCGTTGGATTTGGCAATTCACCATTCCACGTGGCGCAACAGCCGCCGTCACTCTGCCCGGCGAAAGCGAAGCACATGAATATGCTGCTGGAACATACAAGAAAGTGGTGGAAATGGAGTGATGATTAAGGATTAAGGATTAGGGATTCCAGCAAACGGGTGGATGGCAGGTCGACCAACAATTTATGGATTTCATGGGCTGTGAAGGCACAAGCGACGAATGCCAAGGCGAAGAAGAAACGGAGGATTCTCATAGTTAAATCAAAAGGTAAAGGGATATTATAGCCACCTGGTTAATTCGTCTAACGGACGTTAAATTAAGGAAGTTCCTCGTGATGAAGAACTTCCTTAACTCTTTTATAAACTTCCTTCGTAAAGCGAAGCTGTCTGAGGCTTATTCAATTACAGCAGCCCAACCTCCGTTCTTGACCATGTGAACATCAATGGTCGACTGGCTGGTAACGTTTTGTTCAACTTTGTTGTAGTGCATGGCCTGATAGTCGGCACTCAGGCCGTCCTTGAAGGCTGTCAGCTTGTGATTGCCTGCTCCGAGGAAGTCGAGTTTCAGACGGAAGTCACGCGGTGTGCCGTTGGTGATGCCACCGATAAACCATTTCGAACCTTTGCGCTTGGCAACTACGATGTACTCGCCCACCTTAGCCTCAAGGGCACGCGTCTCATCCCACGTAGTGGGCACGCTGGCGATATAGCGTGTGCAGTCCTCGTTCTGGTAGTAGCGCGTAGGGTTGTCGGCAAGCATCTGCACACCGCTCTCAAGCACTACGTACAGAGCCATCTGGAAGCAGCGTGTGCCCATGGCTCCGCTGTTGGGGCGTGAAGCACGATAATGTTCGGGCTGCATATTATTCATACCGCCAGGCGTGAAATCAGCAGGCCCCACGGCATTGCGGATATACGGCAGATAAACCGTGTTCTCGGGACGGCAGCCGCCCATCTGCTCCAGACCGAGGATGCCTTCATAGCTGATGAGGTTGGGATACTCATATTCGAGTCCTGCAGGTGTGAAGGCGCCGTGGAAGTCCACGATGATCTTGTACTTGGCGGCTTCCTGAACAACGCGTTTGAAGAAGTTGACCATCCACTGGTCGGCATGGTCCATGAAGTCGATCTTCACGGCAGGGATGCCCCATTCGGCATAGGTCTTGAACAGCGTGTCGAGGTTCTGCTCAACGGTGAGCCATGGTAGCCACAGGACGATCTTCACGCCTTTGGCATTGCAGTATTTGATGAGGTCAGGCAGACGCAGGTTATCGTTGCCATGGAACGGATCACGGGTGGACTTGGCCCAACCTTCGTCGAGCAGGATGTAGTCGATACCGAACTTAGCGGCAAAATCGGCGAAATAGCAATAGGTCTCGTAGTTGCAACCGAAACGGAAGTCTACATCAGGACCGAAGGGGGCTGCACCGTTCCACCATTCCCATGAGAACTGTCCGGGCTTTATCCAGCTGACATCCTTGAGCGCAGGACGGCGAGCCAGCTGCACAGGCAGCGTCTGCTCGATGATGCCCTTGCTGTCGGTCACGGCAACCCAGCGCCAGGGCAGGGCGCGCTTGCCGCTGGTCTTGGCGATGTAATTAGCCTCTTCGGTGATGGTTTCGCTGCGGTCGCCACGCGGTTCCCATTTGATTGGCGACTTGGGATATACAGGCACGATGGCCTTGCCGTCGGTATTGAGGAACTGATGCGGATAATCGTCGAGGTCGCTCTGGCCAAGCAGCAACTGTGTGTCATCGTCGGCCGAGAGCAAAAGGGGCACAGTTGTCATCTTACGGTCGGAGCCGTTCCATTCTGCCAATGTCTCGTGGCGATAAGCCTCTTCGAAAGAGGTGTTGAAGTTGTTGGGAGCGCTCTGGCGATGAGCCTTGAAGCCTTCGGCAGGAACGAAACGGTAGGGCTCGTCGACGACTTCAACGTCGCCTTTCTTATTAAGCACAAAACGATGGGCAACACCATTATTCATCACGCGCAGGAGCACCGTCACGCCCGAACCGACATTGATGGTGGCCTCGTTGTAGTCCTCGTTGATGGTCGAGAACTTCAAAGGCACCACGGGACTGAAGCTCGATTTGACATGTTGGACGCGTCCCATCTTGACCTTGCCGCCATAGTTTTCTTTCTTCAGCGAGAGAACAAT
Source organism: Bacteroidaceae bacterium (assembly GCA_016286165.1). Lineage (GTDB taxonomy): Bacteria > Bacteroidota > Bacteroidia > Bacteroidales > Bacteroidaceae > Physcousia. The sequence goes on from JAEESE010000013.1 coordinate 6,467, forward strand.
ATCGGTGATTGAGTACAGGGTCTTGCCATCCCGGCTGACGGTGTAGCCGAGATTTGAAGTGTTAACCTCAACGGCAATGCGTCCGTCGGGCGAGGTTATTTTGGATGCTGCCTTGGCTGTAAAGGCACAAGCGACGAACGCCAAGGCGAAGAAGAAACGAAGGGTTCTCATAGTTAAATTAAAAGTTTAAGAAAGATTTATCAACTATCTGGTTATTCGTTAATTAAACTTATATAATTATGATTTGCTTTTCTGTATGGAATTGAGCAAATCCTTCTTGCCATCTGCCAGTAACTTGAGGATGAGTTCGCCGAAGAGAGTGTTCTGCCAGGCAAACCACGAGCGGGTGTACTTGGTGGCATTGTTCTTGTTGAACGACTCGTGGATGAAACCCGTGCCGGCATCGGTATCGACGAGCATCTGCAGGCACTCGCGGATCTCGGCATCGTCGGTGGAAGTGAAGGCACGCATCATGATGCTCATGGGCCACACCATGTCATATCCTACGTGCGGGCCACCTATACCCTCGCCTGCTGCACCTTTGTAGAAATAAGGATTGTCCTCGCTCCATACGAAGCGGCGTGTGTTCTGATAGATAGGATCATCGATAGGCACATCGCCCAGGTAAGCCATGGCCAACAGCGAAGGCACGTTGGCATCGTCCATGCAAAGCTGGTTGCCGAAGCCGTCGACCTCGAAGGCGTAGATTTTGCCATACTTGGGGTGGTCCTTCACGGCATACTGCTTCAGAGCAGCCTCCACTTCGTCAGCAAGCGAGGTGCACTCAGCAGCGAGGGCTGTGTTGTGGTTCACGCGAGTAAGCACATCGGCAGCCTTGCGCAGGTTGGACACGGCCATGAAATTCGAGGGGATGAGATAGAGCAGCACAGTGCAGTCGTCGCTCGGACGGAACGCAGAGCAGATGAGTCCGCACGGCTTCACAGGGTTGCCGTAACCGCTATGGCTCATGGTGTCGTACTGTGCAGCTGTCTTGCGCTGGAAATGGTACGGTCCGTGACCGTCCTTGCGCTGCTGCTCGCGGAACGTCTTCAGGATCTTCGTCACAGCCTCCTTCCATACGTCGCCGAAGATGCTGTCGTCGCCCGTCACCAGCCAGTATTCATAAGCTAGGCGGAGCGGATAGCACAGCGAGTCGATTTCATACTTACGCTCGTGCAGGTTGGGATTCATATCCGTGATGTCGCTCGCCCATTCGCTGCCCGTGGGGCCTGCATTGAAGGCATTGGCATAGGGGTCGATGCAGATGAGCTTGAGCTGACGCAGGATAGTGCCGCGCACCATCTTACGTATGCCCTCGTCCTTCTTGGCAAACTGCACGTAAGGCCACACCTGAGCACCTGAGTCGCGCAGCCACATGGCGTGGATATCGCCTGTGTACACGAAGGTGTCGTCGTCGCCATCGTCGGTAGTGCTGTAGTGCACGGTGGTGTCGAGCGTGTTGGGGAAGCAGTTCTCGAACATCCATGCCAGATAGGGTGCGCCTTTGAGCATTTTCTTCACCTCGGCAATCTTCTTCTCGATGGTGTTTGAGCGGAACAGACGCTCCTCGGGATCTGGACGGCGCGTGACGGTGATATTGTCGGCGGGTGCAGCAATCTTCTGCGCGAACGAGAGTTGGTGCTGGTCCTTGTTGTCGTCGGTAGCGGCCTGTGCACCGGCTACGCAGAACGAGGCCATTAAGGCCATGAGAAAGAGTGACTTCTTCATGTGGGAAAAAATATTTTAGTTAGTCGTTTGGTTAAAACCTCATTTATCGTGGCAAAAATACTACATTTCATGCAACTGCACAAAAATATCGTGTTAAGCAATCTTAACAACTTTCATTAACATTGGAAAAGAGCACTCTATCGTTGGATATCACAATGAAAAAGGCCGACCCGCTTGATAGCAGGCCAGCCTTGTTAGCGACATGTGGTGAACTGATTCCCGCCTTCATGCAGGCATCATCAGCCACTCACCAGTTTAAAGCTTGTCGTTGGAGCCGAGCACGTCCACGATCTTGTGGATATACATCTTCTTCATGTTCTCGCGAGCGGGCTTGAGATACTGACGGGGATCGAAGTGACCGGGGTTCTCAGCCAGATACTTGCGGATGGCAGCTGTCATAGCCAGACGGCTGTCGGAGTCGATGTTGATCTTGCAGACGGCGCTCTTGCTGGCTTCGCGCAGCTGCTCCTCGGGGATACCTACTGCATCGGGCAGCTTGCCGCCATAGCGGTTGATGGTGTCGACCTCGTCCTGAGGCACGGAGCTTGAGCCGTGGAGCACGATGGGGAATCCGGGGAGCTTCTCCTCGATAGCGTGGAGGATGTCGAAAGCAAGGGGAGGAGGCACGAGCTTGCCGGTCTTCGGGTCGCGTGTGCACTGTTCGGGAGTGAACTTGTAAGCACCGTGGCTGGTACCGATGGAGATAGCGAGGCTGTCGCAACCGCTACGTGTTGAGAAGTCGATGACCTCTTCGGGCTTGGTGTAGTGGCTGACGGCGCTGCTTACTTCGTCCTCAACGCCGGCGAGCACGCCGAGCTCAGCTTCTACTGTTACGTCGTGAGCGTGAGCATATTCAACGACCTTCTTGGTGATGGCGATGTTCTCCTCGTAGGGCAGCGAGCTGCCGTCGAACATCACGCTTGAGAAACCATTGTCTATGCACTCCTTGCAGATCTCGAAGCTGTCGCCGTGGTCGAGGTGGAGGGCAATCTGAGGATTGGGGCAGCCGAGCTCCTTAGCGTACTCGACAGCGCCCTGAGCCATGTAGCGCAGGATGGTGCCGTTGGCGTATGCACGGGCGCCCTTGCTGACCTGCATGATGACGGGTGATTTTGTTTCTACGGCAGCCTGCACGATAGCCTGCATCTGCTCCATAGTGTTGAAGTTGAAGGCGGGGATGGCATAGCCACCGGCAACTGCCTTCTTGAACATTTCGCGGGTGTTAACCAGACCCAGTTCTTTGTAACTTGTCATAATGTTGTTTAAGGGTTAATATTGGGGTTATAAAACAATTATTGTGTGTTTACATCTTCTTGACGTAGTACGTGACTACAGGCAAGTGGTCGCTGTATCCGTCCATCCACACACCCGAGGCATGCGTTCGCTTGGGGTTGCCTTTGTATTTACCGCTTTGCTGCAACAGATAGTCGCGGTTGAATATCTCAGCTTTGTAGAAGGTTAGCGACGAGTAGTCCTTGGTGGGCGTGCCCTTGGTCAGGGTCTGGCTCATGACGATCTGGTCGAAGAGGTTCCATTTGCCGTCGTACTTGAGCGTGCCCTTACCGTCGAGCAGGATCTGCCACCAGGGGTTGAACATATCCATGGGTGTGCGCACATCGGCAATCCTACGACGTGCTCCCAGGCCGCGGGCCATGGACTCGTCGAAGGGATCGTCGTTCATATCGCCCATCACGAGGATCTTCATACGCGGATTGGCTCGCACGATACTGTCCTTCTCGGCCTTCACCTGCTGACCAGCCCACACACGTGCCGACTTGCCTGAGAAGCGGCTGGGCCAGTGGCACACGATCACCGTGATGCTGTCGCCGGCCAGCGTGCCCTGTACGGTGAGGAAACCGCGGGTGGGACGGGCATCCCTGTCCTTGAGGACATAAGGCTGCAGCCACACCTTGGCAGGGCTGAAGAATGAGGGGTTGTAGAGCAGACCGCAGTCCACGCCACGCTGGTCGGGGCCTTCGATATGGCAGAACCGCATGCCGCGCTTCGACAACGGTTCCTGCGCACAGAGGTCACGCAGGCAGCGTGCATTCTCCACTTCGCTGACGCCTATCATGGCGCAACCGGTGCGGATGCGGTCGGTGCCCATCTCTGCCAGCACGCGAGCCATGTTCTTCAGCTTGCTCTGGTATTTCATGTTGGTCCACTTATTAGTGCCGTCGGGCAGGAACTCATAGTCGTTCTTGCCTTCGTCGTGCTGCGTGTCGAACAGATTCTCAAGGTTGTAGAACCCGACACTATACATGCCTACACGTCCTGTCTGCGCCCAAGCCGAGAGGGTCAGGAGGGTCGTGCACGCGAATAAAATGAATTGTTTACGCATAGTCTTCTTGGTTTGTAAGTGAACATTCGCTCTTTGGGTTGCAAAGATATATCTTTTTGCGGAAGAAAAAGAATAAAAGGAAGAAATTTTTTTTCTTTTAAAAATATTATGGATTTCCTTTCTGCATTTAAGATATTTTTCTTTTCTTTGTAGCCAAATACCATATTATGCTACTTTACCAATGAAGAAGAAAAGATTTTTATTCGCGGTCGCGCTGCTCTGCATGGTTTGCCCCACATGGGCACAGGAGCCTACCACGACCGAACAGGAAAAGGCGTTGAAGGACGAGGCAGCCTCGTTCATCTTCACCGAATCGCAGCTCGACGAGGATGCCGACGTAACGACGGACGTCATCCAGATCAACTCCAGCACTAACCTCTACACCAGCAACGTAGGCTATCTCTTCAGCCCCCTGCGCTTCAAGTTCCGCGCATTGGACCAGAAGTACAACGACGTCTACATGAACGGTGTGCAAGTGAACTCCGCCGAGAACGGGCGCTTCAGCTTCTCTACCGTCGGAGGTATGAACGATGCCACGCGCAACATCGACAACGCAATGCCATTCGAGTCGAACACCTTCGGCATGGCAGCCCTCGGAGGCTCCAACGACTACAACTTCCGAGCCAGCAACTACGCCGCAGGCCACAAGGTGACGCTCTCGGCCCTGAACCGCAACTACACGGCACGCGCCATGTACACCTTCGGCACTGGTCTCCACGAGAACGGATGGGCATTCTTCGGCACCGTAGGCTATCGCTGGGCCAACATGAACACGGCAAACGTCGAAGGCACCTTCTACAACTCGCTCGCCTACTTCCTCTCGCTGCAGAAGAAATGGGGCGACCGCCACAGCCTGAACATTGCCACTTGGGGCAACCCCACCGAGCGCGCTCAGCAGGGTGCGTCCACCGACGAGGCTTACTGGCTGGCCAACAACTACATGTACAACCCCTACTGGGGCTACCAGAACGGCGAGAAGCGCAACTCACGCGTGGTGCACAACTACGAGCCCTCGGCACTATTCACCTGGGACTTCGACATCACCGACGACCTGAAGCTCACCACTTCATTCTACGGTAAGTACGCCATGTACAGCGGCACACGCCTGCAGTACAACAACTCGCAGAACCCCAAGCCCGACTACTGGAAGAACTTCCCGTCGTACAACTTCGATGTCTGGGGCGAGTCGGACGGCAGCAACAACGACGCCAACGCCTGGCAGGAGAGCTACAACTACTGGACAGCCGCCAAGGCCAACCGCCAGATACAATGGGACAAGCTCTACTACGCCAACTCGCAGATGAACAAGGTCGGCGGCGACGCTGCCTACTACTTGCTGGCACGCCACAACGACCACCTCGCTTTCAACCTCGGTTCCACCCTCAACTGGTCCATCAACAAGGATGCCAAGCTGCAGGGCGGCATCCAGATGGCGTCAAACACAGGTATGCACTACCAGACCATCTCCGACATGATGGGAGCCCAGTACCTGCACAACGTCAACAACTACGCCGTAGGCACCTACGCCGGCAGCGACCCGCGCGTGCAGTACGACCTGAACAACCCCAACGGCACCGTTGCCAAGGGCGACCGCTTCGGCTACGACTTCAACATCGTAGTGCAGAAAGCCACCGCCTGGGCACAGTACACCCGCGACTACGGCATCAGCCACAACTTCATCAGCGCCAAGATAGGCGGCACACAGATGTGGCGCGACGGTAAGATGCGCAACGGACTCTTCGCCGACAACTCCTACGGCAAGAGCGGCACGGCACGCTTCCTCGACGGAGGCGTCAAGGCCGGCACAAACCTCAACCTCGGCAAGGGCCACGTCATAGGCCTCGGCGTTGGCTACATGACATACGCTCCCACAGCCTACAGCAACTATGGCGGTTCAGCCTTCCAGGCAGCCGAGATGAACAACAACTTCATCGACGGCCTCAAGGTGGAGCACATGCTCAGCGCCGAATTCGGCTACGCCTTCGCCACAAGTTTCATGCGCGCCAACCTCACAGCCTATTTCAACCACGGCACACGCATGAACGAATGGCAGAACTACTACTACGACGACGTCAACTCGTTCACATACGTCAGCATGACGGGCATCGAGAAGAACTGGTACGGCGTGGAGCTCGGCGTGCGCTTCAATATCACATCGGGTCTCACGCTCGACCTCATCGGCTCCATGGCCGACGCCAAGTACATGAAGAACACCGACGTCAGCTACCTGCTCTCAACCCAGGGCACCGTCACCACAGACATATTATATAATAAAGGTATGCGCGAGGCAAGCACACCGCTCACCGTTGGTAGCATCGGCTTGAACTACAACATCAAGGGCTGGTACCTCAACCTCAAGGGCAACTACTACGACCGCATCTACCTCTCCTACTCGCCCTCGCTGCGCTACCAGAGCACACTCATCCGCTCAGGCGCCGTGGACAACGACGGTCAGCTCATCGTGCCCGAACAGACCAAGGGCCACGGAGGCTTCATGCTCGACGGCTCCATCGGTCACCAGTTCCGCGTAGCACACCACCCGCTCAGCGTCAACCTCATGCTCACCAACATCCTCAACAACCGCAAGATGGTTAGCGGAGGCTACGAGCAGAGCCGCTCCAACTACACCACCGACCAGACAACAGGCGAGAAGACATCCATACGCACCTACAACTTCCAGAAGAACCCGATGAAGTACTACGTGCAAGGCTTCAACTTCATGCTCAACCTCAACTATAAGTTTTAAGGCTCGCCCTTCGTGCGAAGTTTAAAGTTTAAGGTTCAAAGTTTAATGCAAACACTTTAGCTATCATGCATAAGACATCATATATTCTACATTTTGCAGCCATCTTCGCCGCAGCGTTGATGACCGCGTCATGCTTCGACGGCGATTGGGAGTCGCCCGACATGACCAATCCGCCCTATGGCAACAACAGCATAGTGCAGGACGAAGCCAAGCTCGTGACCATTGCCGACCTCAAGAATAAGTATTCCGCCGCCATCGGCAACAGCTCCTTCGAGCGCATCACCGACGACAAGCAGCTGCGCTGCACAGTAATCGCCAACGATATAGGCGGCAACATATACAAGCAAATAGTAGTGCAGGACGCCACGGGAGCCATGATCGTAGGCATCAACGGCACTGGGCTCTTCCCCTTCGTCAGCGTAGGACAGCAGATTCTCATCGACCTCAAGGACCTATGCATCGGAGGCTACGGAGAGCAGCCACAGCTCGGCGACGAGTACAACAACTCCATCGGACGCATGTCCACCGAGAAATGGGAGCAGCACGTCAAGATTCTGCCCACTCATGACATGAGCCAAATCGACACCCTCGACTTCAATGATGTACAATCCGACATGGCACGCTACTGCGGATACCTCGTTAAAATCGAGAATGCCATCATCGGCGATGCCGGAAGCCCCCTGGCACCCGAGTACAAGGCGGGCACCACGCTCGTCTACAACGGCTCATCCAACGGCTACGTGCACCACTCCATCAACAACCAGTCCATGAGCAAACTGGTGTTGCGCACCAGCACCTACGCCGACTTCGCCTCGTGGGTAATACCCTCCACACCCGTAACGTTCTACGGCATCGCCACACGCTACCGCAACACCTGGCAGATACTCATCCGGGCAGAGGAGGATATAAAGAGTGGAAAATGAAAAGTGAAAAATGAAAAATAATAAATACCAAAATGATATGAAAAAGTATTGGAAAATGCTGCTCTGCGCAGCACTCACAGTAGGAGCCTTCACAGCATGCGAAGACGTGCCGGCACCCTACAACATCCCAACAGAACAAGGCGGTGGCGACACTCCCATCCCCACCGGCATCGAAGTGACATGTGCCGAGGCCGTTGAACTCACCAGCCAACTCGCCGATGGCGCCACATCCTCCGAGACCTACACCATCACGGGCTACATCACCGAAATCGTAGGTGAAGTGAGCAAGAACCAGCAGACATTCTGGATGGCCGACACCCCCGACGGCGGCCGCATCTTCGAAGCCTACTGGGCAAACCTCCCATCTGGCGTCACCGAATTCAAGGCCGGCAGCAAGGTTAAGATTACCGGCAAGCTGACCAAGTACGTCAACAACAACACCGGCAAGATGACAGCCGAAATCAAGAACGCCGCTGTGGAAATCCTCGAGGAAGGCGGAGGCGTAACACCCGCTGAGGGCATCGAAGTGACCTGCGCCGAGGCCGTTGAACTCACCAGCAAACTCGCCGACGGAGGCACATCAGCCGAGACCTACACCGTAACAGGCTACATCACCGAGGTAGTGGGCGACGTCAGCAGGAACCAGCAGACATTCTGGATGGCTGACACCAAGGACGGCGGCAAGGTATTCGAAGCCTACTGGGCTAACCTCCCCGAAGGCGTCAGCGAGTTCAAGGTAGGCAGCAAGGTGAAGATCACCGGTAAGCTCATGAAGTACGTCAACACCAGCTCCGGCCAGATGACACCCGAAATCAAGAACGCTACTGTCGTGATCCTCGAAGAAGGCGGCGGCGACACTCCCCCACCCGCTGGCAAGGAAGTGACCTGCGCACAGGCCGTTGAACTCACCAACGCACTCGCCGACGGCGCCACATCATCCGAGACATACAGCGTAACAGGCTACATTACCGAGGTAGTAAGCGACGTCAGCAGGAACCAGCAGACATTCTGGATGGCTGACACCAAGGACGGCGGCAAGGTATTCGAAGCCTACTGGGCTAACCTCCCCGAAGGCGTCAGCGCATTCAAGAAAGGCATGAAGGTCAAGATTACCGGACAGCTCATGAAGTATGTCAAGGACGGTCAGGTAACGCCCGAAATCAAGAACGCCAACGTCGTGATCCTCGAAGAAGGCGGCGGCGACACTCCCCCACCCGCTGGCAAGGAAGTGACATGCGCACAGGCCGCTGAACTCACCAACGCACTCGCCGACGGCGCCACATCATCCGAGACATACACCGTAACAGGCTACATCACCGAGGTGATTAGCGATGTCAGCCGCAATCAGCAATCCTTCTGGATGGCCGACACCAAGGACGGCGGCAAGGTATTCGAAGCCTATTGGGCTAACCTGCCCTCAGGCGTCAGCAAATTCGAAGTGGGCATGAAGGTCAAGATTACCGGTCAGCTCATGAAGTATGTCAAGGACGGTCAGGTAACGCCCGAGATCAAGAACGCCGACGTCGAAATCCTCGAAGGCGGTGGCGGCGACACTCCTGGCGGCGACACTCCTGGCGGCGCCACCCTCGCAGACTTCGCCAATGGCGACTTCGAGACTTGGGCTGACGGACAGCCCACCGGTTGGAAGAGCGCTTCCACAGCCAGCAACGCCACCCTTGCCCAGAGCACCGATGCCCACGGCGGCACATACTCCGTGAAGGTAGGCGGCGCAACCAGCGGCAACAAGCGCATGGCCTATAAGGAAATGGACCTCGAAGCAGGCACCTACGCCGTCTCGTTCTACGCCAAGGCTGCAACAGCCGATGGCGGCAGCGTCAATCCCGGCTACGTTCCCATGAAGGCCGACGGCACAGTAGGCAGCTACGTCTATGGAGGTTATGTCAACGACCTCAGCAACAGCGATTGGACCAAGGTCGATTACGAGTTTACCCTCGCCTCCAAGACCACCGTCTGCCTCGTCGTCATGAACTCCAAGAACCCCGGCAAGGACGTCCTCATCGACGACTACACCATCACCAAGAAGTAATCCATTCAGCCCCATCCCCCCTCCCTGGGAAGGGGTTAGGGGTGGGCCCCCTCTCTCCACCCCCATACAGTAAACCGCCCCGCAAGCACTCCACGTCTTGCAGGGCGGTTTCCCTTATCCAGCCTTTCAGCCTATTCCACTCGCCTTGAAGGTGCCCACACCTCTCCATCGCCTCTCACTTTTTTCGACGTGTCGAATTGGCTGATCCGACCGCTTGAATATGGCCATGCGACAGGTCGAATAGGCTTATGCGACTTCTTGAGTATTGAAGAGTTAATCGTGGCTAAAAGAATGGCATAGTATCAAGCTGAGAGCACAATCAGTCCGAACAGTATTCGGCAATATAGAACTGTTCTTTGAGACACGGAAGCGGTCGGAACGGACATTATATATGTATGAGGTGCATTTTCTATGCCAAAATGACCAATAAAATGCCCAATTTGGTCACAAATTACGTAGAATATGTGTCTTGTAAATAAATTAGAAGTCCGTCAACATCCAGCTATTTGCCGCTTTATTCACACTCCTGAAGCCAAAGATGAGGCCGATACGGAAATAATGTTCGCAAAAATTGTGATTATCGGAGAAACGTCGTATCTTTGCCCCTGCCTATCGGAGGTTCGGCTTGTCTGTAATCGCAACACTGAGACAAGGCGAACGGCTGACGGGAAGGCTCCGTCAACGGCGTTATCCGCGGGCACGATACGACAAAAAAAGAATAACGCATAGTGTTGCATATTCAAGGTATATGAAAAGGATTGCTTTACTCTTAACCGCAGCGCTCGCGCTGATCGCGACCTCCGCAGGCATCAACGGCGCAAGGGCTAATGCGATGAACCCCTCCGGCGCCACACAGGTTCAGGACACGACGGTTCTCGGCAAGCTCTATTTCGTGAACCTCAAAGAGGGTGAGAAACCCGTGATGACGGCCCTGAGCCTCTTCGGCAACCGCTGCGGCTCTGAGGATTTCAACCATAAGCCCTACGCTGCCGAAGGCATACGTTCGGTGTTTGAGCTTGACGAATGGATAGAGTTTCACCCCCAGGCCAGCGTTGGGACGGGCATCAAGGTGATGGTGTTCAAGCACCATGCCGACCTGGCTTTCTACCAGAAGAACACGCTGACGGACGAGACGCCCGACTACATTCAGGCGCTTGACCTGAACAGAGATCCCGAGGCCGAGGAGAGCGCCGATTGGGGCTCCTTCTACCTTCACCCCGAAGAGGTGGAGCCGGGCTACTACGACTTCGTTTTCGTGTACAACAACAAAGTGTTCGCCACAATGGCAACCCGATTCTTCAAGCCCGAAGTAATATACAAGAAGCCCGACGCTGAACTGGAGGAGCTGATGAAGCAGCCTATCGGTAAATGATTGGGGATAAGGGATTTAATCAGCACTTTGCAGCATAACTGTACGCACAAAATGAGACAGACGAGATTCAAGTGGGCGGCAGCCCTCGCATTGATAATGGCAGCCCCGGCGGTGTTCTGGAGCTGCTCGTCGGACGACGACGATGAGAAAGACCCCCTCACCGTGAACACTAACGCCAACAAGACTGGCGAGCACCCCGAGGCGGGACGTTTGGAGATACCGAAGCTGAAGGGCGGCGTGGCAAATATGCTGCTCGTGAAACGGCTGAGCTCGGGGCAGGTGAACTACTGCATAGAATGGAGCCTGGCCAAGAAGGCGCAACGCTGGTCGGCGTTCCGATGGGACAGGACCAATAGCGGGGGCTATGTGAAGCGCGAGGACGTGTTCACGGAGGACTACGACATACCCGAAGTGTACCGCACCACCAGCAGCCACTACAGCGGCTCGGGCTACACGCGCGGACATATCCTGGCTTCGGCCGACCGCTGGAACTCGCTCGAGGCCAACCGCCAGACGTTTCTCTACTCGAACATGCAGCCGCAGCTCTACAGCTTCAACGGCGGCATATGGGCTACGCTGGAGATGAAGGTGCGGTCGTGGAACAACGACGCGTTCCGCGACACACTCTACGTGGTCAAGGGCGGCACCATCGACAACGACAGCCAAATCTTGGAATATGCGCGCAAGGGTACGCCCCTGCAACTGCTGGTGCCTAAATATTTCTACATGGCAATCCTGTGCAAGAACAAGAGCACCGTCAACAGCGGCTACAAAGCCATCGGGTTCTGGATGGAGCACCGCTCATTCTACGACGACGAGAAGAACGTGGCGCCATACATCGTCAGCATCGACCAACTGGAAAGCCTCACCGGCATAGATTTCTTCTGCAACCTGCCCGACCACATCGAGAACGAGGTGGAGAAGGCCGTGATGAGGAACGCCTGGGGCTTTCAGTAGGGCAATTTAGGAGTTGACCTGCAAGCCCCTCCGGGACGTTTGGGTCAAATTGTATATAGTTTCTTTCAGTAGCAATCACCAGTCGTCGTCATCGTCGTTGCCAACGAGTCCGTTCTTTATCGCTTCCTGAATCTTGTCGAAAATGGCGTTGGAGTAGGCGTGCGTCATAATGAGAGCCTTGGCGCAAGTGCGCTTCTGTGTGTCCTTCTCAACGAAGGGATAGTGGGCGGCTATCTCCCATTTCTCGTCGTAGAGCCATTCGTCGGTCTTATCGTCCTTGGCGCGCTTCATGTCGCCGCTGGTTGTTTTGTCCTTGTGTTCGTCGCGGGCGATGATGCTGATGTAGCCGCCAGCCGAATCGCGCAGGATGTCATAGTTCTGCACGGTATACGTCACGCGTATGCGCCCGTCCTTGATGTCGATACGTATCACAGGCGTGATGCTCACCGAGTAGCGGTTCATGCCACCGGTGTGCTCCACGATGTCCGCCATAGTCGACGAGATGATGATGCAGCCGGCTTCCTTGTCGTTGAGCGTGATGACCTGCTTGTCCTGGAACGTCGCCGTGGCCCAATAGTTGAGCGCCAGGTAGAGCTTTTCCTTCGTCTTGCCTGGGGCTTCCATGACCTGTTGGTATGTGAGCGACTTGTTCTTGTCGAGCGTCAGCGTCGAGGCTAAGTTGGCTGCTGCGTCGAGCCATTTGTCACCATAACGTTTTTTGGCATAGGCCTCCAGGTCGGAGGCTTTCATCACTTGTGCATTGGCTGTCTGGACAAAGCATCCGGCCACGGCGATGCTAAGAAGGATAAGGAGATGTTTCATTATCGTACTATTCTATTTGTTTAAACGTGGGGTGGATTATCATTTTCGGTTCAATGACGCTGCAAAGATAATGGCTTATGTGTATAGAGAGGGCCATTGCCATGCGCAAACGATGAATTATAGCTGCGGAAACGAAGAAAAGAGTGAAAAAGTTTGGTGAGTTCGGGGAAAAGCAGTACTTTTGCGCCGCATTTCGTGAAATAAACGCCGGTACACAAGCCCGGCACAGTATAAATCCGCCGGTACACAAGCCCGGCACTATCTACTCAAACAAAACAATGAAACAAGGTATTCATCCCGACAACTATCGCCCCGTAGTGTTCAAGGACATGAGCAATGGCGACATGTTCCTGAGCCGCTCCACCGCTAAGACCAACGACACCGTGGAGTTTGAAGGCGAGACTTATCCCGTAGTGAAGCTCGAGATCTCCTCCAGCTCTCACCCCTTCTACACCGGTAAGAGCAAGCTGGTCGACACCGCCGGTCGCGTCGACAAGTTCATGAGCCGCTACGCTCGCAGCCGCAAGTAAGACATACGACTTGCGTCTGGCACTATAAGCACGCCCCCATCGTTGATTCGGTGGGGGCGGCTTTGTTTTAGAACCTCATGCCATAGCATACGCGCAGGCGCCATTTGTTGTGCACGTTCCTGATATTCTTGTAATTGCCCTGGATGGTGCTGTAGTTGACAAAGGTGAGGTTTAGGAAGTTGCGGTCGTTGATATAATGCAGGAACGACAGGCGCTCGGTGACGATGAACTCGGGAAACGAATACTTGATGTGGTGCTTCTCGCCTTCGACCGTCATCTTGTTGAATGGCCCCACGATGATTGTGGGCAGCACCGAGGCATGAATCATCCAGCGGTGCGGCAGGCACAGGTTGTAGCCATAGCCGCCGCCAACACCTATGTCCAGGAGGCGCATATTCACCTCGGGCACACGGTCGTCAACCTCGGATTTCGACATCTCCATATTGCCGTTGAGGCACGATAGCGCCAGCAGCCAACTGCCTGCGCTGCGCTGCTGTATGTAGCTCTGCGTGAGGGCTGCTGGATACGAGAACTTGCGGTAGTTGAAAGCGTAGTAGGCATTCATGTCGGTCAGCCGCGTGCGAACGATATCGGTGGTGAAGGTCTCGCGCACGCCGTCGTACTCACCCCAGCCCGAATACTGGCGGCTGTCCTGATAAGCCAGGTCCATGCCATAGCGGTTGGCATACAGGGTGAAGTTGAAGCTCTTGCTCTTGTCCTTGCCAAACAGCTTGGCAGGATTCACTGCGAAGGCCACCGCTATGCCACGGTAGGCAAAGGCTAAGCTGGCGGTGTTCTGGTACGACGTGGTCAGACGGCTGCGATAGTCGTGCCCTTCGATCTGCCCCTTAGTATAGATGCCGCTGCCAGATACGTTGTAACGCACCTTCACCGTGAACGGATGCCGGGGACGACGTATGTAGGTGGTGTCGTAGTTGCCTTTGTTGTAGCTTCGGGTGAGGATACTGTCGGCCAACATCACCTTATGCCCGAAGCTGGTGCTGTCCATGCGCAGCTTGCGCAACAGCTTGTCGGCCTGGGCCATAGACAGGACCGGCACGAGGAGGAGCGTAAGGAAGAGCGTGAATCGCGACATGGGCAATCAAGTGTTACTGGCGGACGAAACTGCGGCCGTCCCATTTCATAGTGATAGTGCGCAGGCGACCTTTCAGGGCGTTCTTCTCATCAACGTCCAGCTGGCCCGTCTGCAGGGTGAGCGTCAGCGTGACATCATCGGCCGATAGCTGCATGCGCACAGGATGGAAGTCTGCCGCCGAGGCCTTGGCCTGCTCATAGTGCAAGCGGAGGCTGTCGGGCACTTCGTCTGTGAAGAACTCCAAGCCGTCGACACAGCTGTTGACCGCGACTACGGAGCTGAGGACATCGGGTGCTGCAGGCGACCAGTCGGCATTCAGCAGGCGGAGGGCAGAATCTTCGATACGCGTGGAGCTGTCCTTCTCGCCACATTCTACCGTAGTGACCATGCAGAGCACGGCGGTAGTGTCGGTCCGGGGCAACAGCTTGAGCTCCATCACCGACGACGCGCTCGAACGGAAGCGGGCATAGTCGGAGGTCAGGGCTTCGAGCGTCACGTAATCGTCAAAGGCATTGCGCACCTTGGCCTCGAGGTTGTTGTCGATGAAATCGATGCAGTCGAGGCGGTTGTTACGCGTCACGGCAGGCAGCACGCTGTCGGGCATCTGGGCAAATACGTCACGCATCAGAGGCCTCGATGCCGTGTCCTGCGCCCAGACAATAGCCGGCGCTGCGGACAGGAGAAGGCCCGTCAATAATATCAGAAAAAATCTACGACTCATCATTTCCGTTTGTCCTTACAGACGACAAAAGTAACGTATTTCTGCCATGCTGACAAAAAAAAAGGAGATAATTCTTCAAGAACGGCAATAATATTGTAACTTTGCACCGCAAAAACTGATATTACGTATGACAATAGCCGTAGACTTCGATGGCACCATCGTTCGCCATCGCTATCCCGACATTGGCGAGGAGATACCTTTCGCAGTGAACACGCTCAAGATGCTCATCCAGGATCGCCACAGACTAATCCTGTGGACGGTTCGCGAAGGTGAGTTGCTTGATGATGCCATCGAGTGGTGCCGCGAACGTGGTATTGAGTTCTATGCCATCAACCGCGACTTCCCCGAAGAGGATATCTCGCGCAACGAGAACTTCACACGCAAGCTGAAAGTGGACATGTGGATTGACGACCGCAACGTAGGCGGTCTGCCCGACTGGGGCACCATCTACCGCATCATCAACGAGCGCAAGACCTTCGAGGAAATACTAACCGAGGAACTCGACCCCGTGGCTCACGCCAAGAAGATGAACAAGAAACCCTGGTGGCGGTTCTGATGACGAACAACAAAACAAGATAATGGGCTGTGTCATACTTGTTATGACGCAGCCCGTTTTTATATGAATGCGAAGTGAAGATGGCGTCTACAGCTGTTTATTATTTACTTCCGAGGTAGAGGAATACCAGACTGAGGAGCAGGAGGACGAGGTCGAAGGCTTTGGCTCGCAGATTCTTCTCGCGGAAGATGAAAGCACCTACGGCGAAGCTGACAACAACGCTGCTGCGACGTATCATAGAGACGACTGAGATGAGGGCAGCAGGCAGACTGAGGGCGTAGAAGTAAACGAAGTCGGCAAAAGAGAGGAACAAGGCGACAAGGAAACTCCAGAACACCATAGTGCCATTAAACTTTGAAGGCAGGCTCCGAAGCTGCTGCACAGGCTTCCTAAGCAGCATGACGGCCATCATCGCGAACTGATAGATCAGGAAATAGCTCTGGACTGCCATGCGGTTGAGCCCTACCCCACCCGACGACTCGGGCGCAAGCAGAAACTTGTCGTACAGCCCGCTCACGGCACCTAACAAGGCCGCCAGCACGGCCAACGCTATCCATCGGTTGTGACGGAAGTCGATGCCTTCCTTCTTGCCGCTGCGCCTCAGCAGGTAATAACCCGCTATAGCCAGCAGTACGCCTATCCATTGATACAGGTTCAGGCGCTCGCCGAAGACGATGATAGCGCCGAGCAGCACCATCACAGGGCGCGTGGCATTAATAGGACCTACGATTGTCAACGGCAGATTCTTCATAGCCACATAGCCGCAAAGCCACGAAGCTAGCACTATCACAGCCTTGAGGATAATGTATTTATGCACTTCCCAGCCGCAAACGGGAACATAGAGAAGCGAGCCTTCGCCTATGACGCCGACGGCCGAGAGCACGATGAAAGGCAGAAAGAGGAGCGAGCAGAACAAGGTGTTCAAGGTCAGCACCACTACGACATCATTGCCGCTTAATGCTTTTTTCTTGAATACATCATAGAAGCCGAGCAGGGCGGCTGAGGTGAAGGCAAAGAGTAACCACATAAAAAAGAGACCCTCCCCCCGCCCTCCCTTGTAGGGAGGGAGTGGAATGTATCAGCAAAGAGGGAGAGGCTGTATGTTTATCATATTATTATCAATTCTATTTCATGTTGTATCCACTTCCCTCCCTAATGGGAGGAGTTGGGGGGGGAGGCTTTTTCAATATTTAACCTCTTGCAGGAACAATCCTCGTGCAGGCACACTATCGCCGGCCTTGCAACGGTTCTTCTGTTCTATCACCTCGCGGAAGCCCTCAATGCTGAGCGTTCCGCGCCCCACTTCCATGAGCGTGCCTACGATAGCTCGCACCATATTACGCAGGAAGCGGTCGGCGGTGATCTCGAAGCGCCATTCGTAGTCGGAGAGCTGAACCCATCGGGCCATCGTGACGTGGCAGATATTCGTCTTGGTGTCGGTGTTCAGTTTAGAAAAACTGGTGAAATCCTCATATTCCATAAGCGTGGCTGCCGCACGGTTCATTGCCTCGAAATCAGGCGTGCTCACCAAACGCCACGAGCGGTCACGCAGGAAAGGCGACTTGCGCGTGTGAACATAATAATAATAGGTACGCGCGCGTGCGGAGAAACGGGCATGCATGTCATCGGCAACAGGATAAATCTTGTGGATAGCTATGTCGTGAGGTAAAACTCCGTTTAACCTATACACAAGATAGTCGCATACCGTCTGCCTTGCGCTCCCCTCCCTAACGGGAGGTGTTGGGAGTGGGTCCTCGATATCGAAATGCGCCACCATCATAGCTGCATGCACGCCGGCATCAGTACGTCCGGCGCCAGTCACGGCGACATCCTCGCGCAGCAACATCTTCAATGCCTGCTGCAGCGTCTCCTGCACGCTCGCACCATTGGGCTGTATCTGCCAGCCGTGGTAAGCCGTGCCGTCGTAACTGAGTTCTATGAAATAACGCATTTTTCTTTCTTACAATTCCAAGCCGCAAGCGGTAGTGTTTCAAGTATCAAGTTTCAAACGTAAACCCGTCTACTCTCCTGCGGGCTTTTGGCAAGGGTTAGGGGATGAGCCTCTTAAACGTCCGTCCACATTCGCGGACAATGTATATGCCGTGTTTTGCAGGAATCTTATTGCCAAGGAAACGGCCGTTAATATCGAAGACAGCATCGGGAGCTTCGATGGGCGACATGAAGTTGTCATCGATATAATCGGGCAACGCCTTGCCATAGACCTCCATGTTGTCTATCTCCCAAGCCCAGCAGTTGTTGGCGTTGGCGGTATAGCGGAAGGCTATGCGAATGGTTTCGCCGGCATAGTCGTCGAGGCTTATGCGGCCTGTGTTGACGAACTTAGTGAACTTACTCGTCGCGCTCTGCATCTCCGTAGGCCATACCACGTCGTTGACAACTTCCCAAGTGGCTGATGAAGGACGTTGCGCATAGTCGGTGCTGACAAGCACTTGGAACATCGACGACAGGTTGCCTCCGCTATGGTAGCCTGCCGCATGACGGAACTCAACGGTGGCGCCAACCATACCTGTCAGGTCAATAGCAGGTGAGATGAGATAGTCGTCGCCAGTCTTGCCGAGGCTGTAGGCGTTGGCCACCATGCCGTATTTCTCATCGCGCTTCCACACCTGCGACTGTGAGCCGTTGTTCTGCAAAACAGCGAAATCGCCCACGCCTGAAGCCTTGAATTCCTGATCCAGCAGCAGTATGCTGTCGCCGGGTTCAGGAGCAGGTCCTGGAGGCGTCTCGCCGTCGTAGGCATGCCCGAGAGCTACATCGAACTCATAATCTATGCTGTCGCCCCAGATGAAATCGGGCAGCGAAGGAAAATCAATGAAGGGGTTACGGTTGCCTTGTTCGGCATAGACACGCTCGTTGCGTGTGCGCTCCCATTCCGACACAGGGTCTTGGCTGCTCCATTTAAGCAGCATGTCGATGAACGCCTGCGACGTGAACGTAGGCCAGTCCTCTTTCTTCAGCGTGCAGCCCAGGTCGTCCTGACGTACCCAGTTGACATCGGAGTAGCAGGTGGCAACATACATATAAATACGCGCGAAGTCGCCTTTGTACTCGTCGCAAGGCTCAAACACCATATTACCCTTGGAGTCCTTTCCGGTCTTCATGCGCGTGTTCTTGACTCCCGACTTGGGATAGGACACGGTGCCTGTGACCACACCCAGAGGATAACTGCTCTTGGCGTTGTTGGCATTCTTGTCGGAAGGCATCACGTGGAAGATATCGCTGCCTTGAGGTGAACTCGTGCCGCTGCCCCACCACGACTGAGGCACGGCGTGCTCTTTGTTCATCGAACTGGGTTCAGGGAAGTAAGCCACCTGGTCGGAATAGTAGTCGAAGACACGCTTGCGACCGTTGTTGTCGTAGACATAGTCCACCTTCTCGTAGTAAGTCCAAAGGTTGCCGTACGGGAGTTTGGTATGTTTCGCGATGATGCCCTTGAGCGCAAGCTTGAGCTCCACCTTCTTTTTCCTGTCGGCATTGGCGTAATATTTCTTAATGTCTGCAGCGCGAACAGAGCCTGCCACGCTTAATGCCAGCGCCATAAGCGCCGAGAGAAGTATACGTTTCTTCATAGTCTTCGTTGTTATTTGCTGCAAAGATACTTCAAAAAGCGGAAACGCGAAAAGAAAACAACAAAAAAAGAGGCTGTGTCACCTCATTCTTGACACAGCCTCAGTTTAGTTTAGTATAAGCTCAACTTATTCAGCTAGCACCTTCTTGTTGCCTACGATGTAGAGGCCCTTGCCTACAGCGTTGACACGCTGACCGGCGATGGTGTAGATGTTAGCATTCTCGGCATCGGCCTTGATGGCATTGACGCCCGTGGACTGACCATCGAAGCTATAATCAGAGGTGTTCTTAACACCAGGTACGCTGAAGTACTTCTCAATAGTGCCGAATACCCAAACCTCCTTGCCGAGGTTTTCGAAGTTGTCAACGAGGTTGAGATTTGCACGTACGTTCTTAGTCACTTCATTGGTAGATGCCAACTGAACAGGAATCATATTAGCACTTGCGACCTCTGCTGCATCATCTGCAAGAACGATGTTGGAAACCTGTAAGTCATCACCCTGTTCTTTAATGATATTATTCATAGTACTCTTTGCAGCACCCATGATGAAGCCCTTTACCCAAACAGGATCTTTCGGGCAGTCCTCTTGATTAATGAGGTACTGCACGTCAGCCACGGTGTAAGGCTTCTCAAGAGTGCCCTCGCCTACGAGCTCGTAAGGCTGAGGTGTCTCGCCATTGCTGACGTCCTCTGCTGTACGAGGATAGATCTGAGTGGTGGTGGAGCCGTCCTTAGCAAAGATAGCGACGAAGCCCGTTACGGTGTACTCTGACTCTGTGTTGAATGCCACGCTGGTAAGAACGTTCCAGTTATCACGAACAACTACTTCGTTGTCACTGTCATCCATGAAGGTGATGTTACGGCTGGCTAATGCTTCAGCCTGAGCATAAAGGCCTTCAATCTCTACGAGTTCGTTCTCGTAGTCCTTCGGATTGTTGTTCACATCGGCAATAGTCACCTTCTGAGCCTCAACAGCATTGTCGCTTGAGTTGACGGTGAGGTTCTCGATAGCAGATGTGGCAATCTCGGTAAGGCCATTGTAGAGATAGAGCTGACCCTTGAAATCGGCAGTAATCTTGTCGCCAGCCTTGATGCCTTCGTTGAGACTTGCGTCGTTGGCGAAGAGGAGCAGACCATCTTTGCCATCGAAGACATAGACATTCTTGCCATTAACATAAGTGACGAGCAGATTATTTGCCTTGAACACGACATTCACCCTATCGGCTGTAACAGCTTCCTTCACAGCAGCAATCGTGGTGTACTCAGGAACTTCGGGATCAGGTGTATCGCCTGTGACCTTCACTTCGGTAGCAAGGATATTGCCATAGATTGTGGACGAACCGCTCTTGTAAGCGAAGAAACCGGTTACCTCGACTGCATCACCGTCGCCAGCGCTGCCGAGAACTGCATCAGAAACTTGCAGCGAGCCCATATTCGTAGCACCAGCAATCTCAAGGTTCTTGTAGTTGCCGCTAATCTTAAGGGTACCTGCTACCTTCACGTAAGTAACAGCAGGAGCTTCAACGAGAGCATCAAAAGCGGCACCGTCAATCTCCTTCACAGCGGGATAGGTTACAGAAGCCGTACCAGTCTTCTCCAGCGTGCAGCCCTGACCAAACTGGAAGCAGCCGCCATACTGAGAAACGTTACCGGTAATCTTAACTACGTCACCTACCTCTGCTGACTCAGAGGGTTTGTAAGCATAGATAAAGCCTGTTCCATCACCAATGATGACGCCATTGGGGCAAGATGCATAAACTGTACCAGTCGTAACTACGCCTGCAGCAGCACCACCGGCAATCACCTGAGCAATAGTCTTGCTTTCGCCGGGCTGAGGATCAACACCGCCCGTGTCGCCATTCAGAGAATACAGGAAATTACCTTGATTGAACTCGAGAGTTGAATTCTCATCCTTGACATAGTTCTTGATTAAGCCAACAACGATGACTTCGTCGCCAACCTTGATTTCATCTTCTGATGTGAAGTCGGCACCCTTGAGGCTCTTACCACGGTAAACATAGAATTGATTCGTAGTAGTGCCGTCATCGGAAATGTAGTAGGTTGCATTGCCGTATCCGCTACCATCTTCCAGTTTCGGGCTTACCTCATCAATCTGAGAAATCTTACCCTTGACATAAACGTCCTTGCCGCTATCGGCACCAGCCTCGAGCTGAGCAGCCTTCTCCAGAGCCTGAGCTACTGTGAGAGGAGCGGTAGCAGAACTTGTCCAGTCGATAGTTTGGGGATCAGGGCCAGGACCAGGGGTGTCGCCGTCGAAGCCAACTTCAATCTTCGTTATGCGAAGATGACCTTTGGTGTGAGCTGTGGTGAATGTTACAGTCTTACCTGATGTTGCACAAGCTTCCTTGGTAACAACCTGCTCTCCCTGAGGACCTACAAGATAATTAATAGTGTTACCGTCGGCATCCTTAGAGCTACCAAGAGTAAACGTGAACGTTACACTCTTAATGTCCTTGTCAGCAACAATTTCAATAACATTGTTTGCATAAATACGCAACTGAGGTCCAGTCCACATGCGTGGAGGAGTGCCAGATTCAGCATTCAATGATAAGTTGATAACCACATCGTCTTGAGTGATGCTTGAAACATTGCCTGCCTCAGCATCTTCACCCGTTCCAAGGGTTAAGCCCCACGGATTTGCAGCGATGTCGAACACGACCTGCGCATTTGTCATGCCGGCAAATGTCAGCAGGGCAAAAAGTAAAGAGTAGAGTTTTTTCATAGAGTGAATTTTTAGATGATTTGTTTAGTTATTTTACATTCTTCGCCACAAAGGTACACCGATTTGTTGAAACGACAAAAATTAACTGCGACTTTTTTCGCGCACATACTAATAATTAACAAAAAGACGCCAGAGGCTTCACAGTCTCTGACGTCTTCCCTGTGCCTTCGCACAGAATCAATCAACAAATCAAAATGTGGTGAATAGATGATTTAAGGTATGCGGAAATATTTACTAACTTATTCGATTAGAAACCGCCGCCGGGGCCACCAAAGCCGCCACCGCCGCCGAAGCCACCGCCTCCGCCGCCGAAGCCGCCGCCACCACCAAAGCCACCACGCTGGCCGCCGAAGCCTTGACGGTTACCTTGAGCGCCCGTACGGCCGAAGTTGGGCTGGAACACTTTCAGCAACTGCTGAGGGGTGAGTACGTTTGAGAGTTCAGCGCAGTATTTCTTCTGGATGTCCAGTCGCAGTTGCTGCTGCTGAATCTGCTGCTCCTGACGGGTGAAGACCTCCTGCAACTTGGCAGTAGCCTCTTCATCGGTCATATCTTTTTTCTCGCGCTGGTTAGCTTGATCGCGGTCGGTTTGCTGACGTGTATCTGCCAGTTCCTTAAGATAATTAGCATAGATGGGTTCGAACTTGGTCTTCTGTTCGTCGGTCAGTTTCAAGTCCTTCATGAGCTGTTCGGTCATGCGCTGCTGCATTTCCTGGCGGCGAGAGTCACGATTGTTTTGTGCGTTTGCATCAATGGCATTGCCAAGAGTCATGATGGCAATAGCTAATAGGAAAATTGACTTTTTCATAAGGTTATGATGTTTTATGAATGTTTTTTGTGTTCGCTGTAGCACTACATTTTTTGAGATGACAAAGACATGAAATGGTTTAAAGAATATCGTGAAATTATATTTCTTTAACAATTAAACGCCTTTTTACCTATAGTTTAATTCATCATTCGGTCGCGACCGAACAACAAATACGACCGGTCGAATCATGACATGCGACAGGTCGTATCTTTGATTATGACCGGCTGTATTCCTACTTGCGACCGGCCGTGCAGCTTTTCACGTGCGGACGTGTAAAAAGCAGATGTGTCAGCGAACAGTAATATGAAAGCAGCCTTGCTTTACTTCATATTTAATGTAGCACAGGCCTTCTTCGCGTATGTCGCGCAGCACTTCCGACAACACAAACTTGAGCGAATCGTTGCGAACGGCACGTCGCTCCTCTTCCGAAGGCGGACAGACGGTGTGGAAACGATTATAAGAGATGTCGAACGTAGTGCCGTAGCGGTGACAACTCTGATCCAACGCATTGTGATTGTAACGCGTCAGACGTGCCACATCCTCCTCGGTACGCAGCACACTCGTAACGATAATCTTGTGAAGCGGGATTTGCTTCACGGCCAAAGAATCGAGGAAACGGCGGCTGATATGCTCGAGCAGGCGGCTGGCACGCGGCACGAGGTACGGAATGCTACGGTTCATGCGCGGGTCGATCTCATAATAAGGATTAGCGCCCACATATAGCAACTCGCTTTTGCGCTGCTCGGCCTCAGCACGATTGGCAACAGGCGACACGCCATATCGCTTGGCAGCTACGATTTGAACGTCCTGAACGTCGGGGAAACAATCGCGGTACGACGGCACACTCTTGATAGGATGTTTGGTGGCGAAATGGAGCCTCGGCTGCGAAAAAAGCATCAACTTCTCATCGCTTTTTGTCGCATTACGCATAGTGTTTACATCATTGTTATCTTCCTTAAACCCAGACCCTTCCGATGTTTCAGTTAAAGCGTTAGTTGAAATCGAGTCCTTGCTCGCAGTTTGTGCTGATGAAGCCTGACTTTCGACAGCAACAGAATCCGTTAATTCGCCTTCAAGCGTCTTCGGTTTCGTCAAACTCGGGAAGATAAGCCGCACGAGAAAAAGCACGCCAACAAGTGCGCACACCAGACGAAGAAATAGAGTTTTATTTAGCTTTTGCACGATGGTTTTATAAAAATCGAGGCAAAGTTACAATAAATTTCTCAATTTAAGCACGAAAATACAAGAGAAATAGTTAAATTTGCAGCGAAAATAATATTATATGACAGAAAAGAACTTCATTCTGGAGGAAGCCGACCCTGTAATCTTCTATGGCGTGAACAACGCTAACATGCAGATGATCAAGGCTCTTCACCCAAAATTACGTATCGTAGGACGCGGCAATATCATCAAAGCAATGGGCGATGAGGAAGAGTTGTGCGCCTTCGAAGAAAACATAGAACGCCTGCAAGCTCATTGCAGCAAGTACAACAGCCTCAGCGAGGAGGACATCCTGCACATAGTTCGTGGCGAACGCACACGCCGCGACGGCATCTCCGGCGCTATCGTCTTCAGCGTCACGGGCAAGCCTATCACGGCACGCAGCGAGAACCAGCAACGGCTGGTCAACGCCTTCGAGACGCACGACATGGTGTTTGCCATAGGCCCTGCCGGATCGGGTAAGACCTACACGAGCATCGCCCTCGCTGTGCGTGCTATGAAGAACAAGGAGGTGCGACGCATCATCCTTTCGCGACCTGCCGTGGAGGCAGGCGAGAAGCTCGGATTCCTGCCGGGCGACATGCGCGACAAGATAGACCCCTACCTCCAGCCGCTCTACGACGCACTCGAGGATATGATTCCGCGCCAGAAGCTCAACGAGATGATGGAGCAGAACATCATACAGATAGCGCCGCTGGCCTTCATGCGAGGACGCACGCTCAACGATGCCGTGGTCATCCTCGACGAGGCGCAGAACACCACGCCTGCCCAAATCAAGATGTTTCTCACCCGCATGGGCATGAACACCAAGATGATCATTACGGGCGACATGACGCAAATCGACCTGCCACGACCGCAGAAGAGCGGACTCGTTGAGGCATTGCATATCCTGAAAGATGTCGAAGGTATTGCCGTCATCGAGCTGAATCAGAAGGATATCGTGCGACATAAGTTGGTAACTCGAATCGTCAACGCATACAATCAACACGAAAAACAAATCACAGAAAACCAAAATAACAATGAAAGCATTAACAAAGACTGAATTCCAATTTCCCGGACAGAAAAGCGTGTACCACGGCAAGGTGCGCGACGTGTACAACATCAACGACGACATCATGGTGATGGTCGCCACCGACCGTATCTCGGCCTTCGACGTCGTCCTGCCTAAAGGCATACCCTTCAAGGGACAGGTGTTGAACCAGATAGCAGCATCGTTCCTCGATGCCACCGCTGATATCGTCCCCAACTGGAAGCTCGCCACGCCCGACCCGATGGTCACCGTCGGTTTGAAAGCTGAGGGCTTCCGCGTGGAGATGATCATCCGCGGCTACCTCACCGGCTCTGCCTGGCGTGAGTACAAGAATGGCTGTCGCGAACTCTGCGGCGTGAAGTTGCCCGACGGCATGCGCGAGAACGAGCGCTTCCCCGAGCCCATCATCACACCAACTACCAAGGCCGACGAAGGTCACGACGAGAACATCTCCCGCGAGGAGATTATCGCTCAGGGCATCGTCAGCGCCGAGGACTACGAGGTAATGGAGCAATACACCCGCGCCCTCTTCCAGCGTGGCACGGAGATTGCCGCCAAGAAGGGCCTCATCCTCGTTGATACGAAGTACGAGTTCGGCAAGCGCGGCGGCAAGGTCATCCTCATCGACGAGATCCACACGCCCGACTCCAGCCGCTATTTCTATGCCGAGGGCTACGAGGAGAAGTTCGCCAAGGGCGAGCCGCAGCGCCAGCTGTCGAAGGAATTCGTGCGCCAGTGGCTCATCGACCACAACTTCATGAACCGGCCAGGCGACGTCATGCCAGAGCTCACAGATGAATTTGTCGCCAGCATCAGCGACCGCTACATCGAGCTCTACGAGCACATCGTAGGCGAGAAGTTCGTCAAGGAAGAGGCCACCGAAGACGTTGCCGCCCGCATCGAGAAGAACGTAGCCGCCTGGCTCGCTGCCCAATAAAAGAAGATGTGTAATCATGGGTAGGCATGCCCCTAAACGCTCGCAGGTCGAGGCGATGTTCAACAATATCGCCCCTACCTATGACCGTCTCAACCACACCCTCTCACTAGGCATCGACCGCCGCTGGCGACGTGCAGCCATCGACGCCTTGAAGCCCTTTGCTCCGCAGACGATCCTCGACATAGCCACAGGCACAGGCGACTTCGCCATCCTCGCGGCTCGTCGGCTCAAGCCCGACAGCATCATCGGCGTAGATATCAGCGAAGGGATGATGGACGTGGGACGTGAGAAGGTGAAACAAGAGGACCTCGACAACACTATATCCTTCAAGAAGGACGACTGCACAGCCCTTACCTTCGACAGCGACAGCTTCGACGCCGTCACCGTGGCCTATGGAGCACGCAACTTCGAGGACTTGGAGGCCGGCTTGCGCGAGATGTGCCGCGTGCTACATCCTGGAGGACATCTGATGCTCGTGGAGCTCACCACCCCACCCCGCTTCCCCATGAAGCAGCTCTTCGCCTTCTACTCACACACCGTGATGCCTTTCATCGGACGCCTCATCAGTCACGACGACAGCGCCTACACCTATCTGCCACGCTCCATGGAAGCCTTTCCGCAAGCCGAGCAACTCGTGCCTACGCTCAAGAAATGTGGCTTCTCGAATGTGCAGTTCAAGCGTTTCACTTTCGGACTGAGTACCATGTATTTGGCTACCAAATAACAGCGACAAATGCTCAAACAGCGAATCATATCATTCCTGCAACATGCTCTGAAGCAGGATATTGCAGACGAGACGACGCGACGCATGAAGAATGCGATGCGACGTGAACAGTTGCTGCAACTGACGCTGCACGAGCAAAACGTCGGCATTCAGACAAACAGCAAGAGAGAACGTCCGATCATCGTATCTCTGACCACCCACGGAGAGCGCCTGCATGAGGCAAGCCTGGCAATAGAAAGCATTATGCAAGGTACCTTGAAGCCAGACGGCATAGTGCTCTGGCTTGACGAGAATGACACGCGCCCGCTGCCCATCACACTTCAGCGGCAGGTGGAACGAGGGTTGCAGGTGATGCGGACACAAGACATTCGTTCCTACACAAAACTGATTCCTGCGCTGAGGGCTTTTCCTCAAGCCGATATCGTCACTATCGACGACGACATCTTCTATCCGCACGACTTCCTCGAGGCTCTCCTCATATCACACCTCACGTATCCCCAGGCCATAATCGCCAATATGGTAATGTTAATGTCACGCGACAGCGAAGGCGTTCCACACAACATTCTCGACTGGCCTTATCTTACTGAGATGCCTACAGACTGCTCCCAAGACCTCTTCTTCGAGGGTTTTGGCGGTGTATTCTACCCATGCGGCTGCTTCTCTGATGAGGTTTTCAACGGACAAGTGTTCAAGGATATCTGCCCCACGGCTGATGACGTGTGGTTCAACGCCATGGCTCGTCTGTCCCATACACCCATCCGCATATGTCAGCGTGCCTCTTACGATTTCATAAGTGCCGTCAACGAAACCTGCCAAACCTCAGCCCTACATCTCATCAACAACAACGACAACCGCAACGACCGCCAGCTTCGCGCCGTGTGGCAACGCTACAACCTTCAAGGAAAATAATTCATGATGAGCCATACACCACAACAAGCAAAAGCGAGCAATCCCCTCCAGCAAAGCAAAGGACTAGAGGGCGGAACTGCCTTATTTGGCCTTCTCGGCTTCCCGCTTGGGCACAGTTTCTCACGTGCGTTCCATAACAAAAGGTTTGCCGACGAGGGCATCAATGCGGAATATGTCAACTTCGAGCTGCCAGACATAGAAGAACTGCCTGCCTTGATTGAATCTCATCCGAACTTGCGAGGCCTGAACGTAACGATTCCGTACAAACAAGCCGTCATCCCTTTACTTGATGAGATGTCAGACGAAGCACAGGCAATAGGAGCTGTCAATGTAATCCGCATCACACGGCCCAACGGCATCGGCCGCCCCGTTCTCAAAGGCTTCAATTCCGACGTCATAGGCTTCGTCAACAGTATACGTCCCCTCCTTCTGCCTCACCACAAGCGCGCTCTTGTCCTTGGCACCGGAGGCGCTTCCAAAGCCGTCTGCTACGGTCTGGAACAACTTGGAATAGAATGGCATTACGTAAGCCGGACGCCACGTCCCGGCATACTTACCTACTCTGCCCTCACGCCTTCAGCAATCGCCGACTACACAGTAATAGTCAACTGCACCCCGTTAGGCATGTATCCGCGTGTCGACAGCAGCCCGGAGATTCCATACGCTGCACTCTCATCGCGCCACCTGCTCTACGACGTTGTCTACAACCCCGACATCACCCAATTCATGCGTCAAGGCCGCCGCTTCGGCGCAACAGTCAAGAACGGTCTCGAAATGCTTCACCTGCAGGCTCTCGCCAGTTGGGATTTCTGGAGCTCTTCCGATTAGCACTCACCGATGGGTCACATTGTTAAGCTCCAAGCAATAAAGGATAAACAAAGATAAGAACTATGAGAAAAATCCTTTTTATCATAACAGTGTTCATGACGGCCGTGGCTTACGCCGCCACATATACCGTCGACAACCTGCCTATCCCCTATCTGCAAGATAAGACGCAATATGTATCCAACCCCGACAACATCCTCTCTCAGGTAGCCGTCGACTCGTTGAACCTATGGCTCGGGCAGATGGAGAAAGCGCATGGTGTGCAGACCGTGCTTGCAGTAGTCGAACGCATCCAGGGCGGCGAGACATACGATTTCTGCATGGCACTCGGACGTAAGTACGGCATTGGACGCAAGGAACAGAACAGCGGTCTCATCATTCTCCTATCAACAGGCGACCGTGCATATACCATACTCACAGGACGTGGCCTTGAGGGCACTTTGCCCGACGCCATCTGCAAGCGCATTGAGAACCACCAGATGCTGCCAGCCCTGCGCGAAGGCGACTGGGATACGGCGATGCTTAATGCCGTTCGTGCCATAACAAAATATGTCGACGGCGACGACTCACTGGTGGGCGATACCGACTTCGACGAAGACACCGGAGCCCTCATCGGCTTCCTGCTTTGCATGCTCTTGGGCCTTGGTATTATTGGCTTCGCCATATGGTACGATGAGCGCAAGAAGAGTTACTGTCCCAGCTGCAAGCAGTACAAAATGAAGAAGATAAGCAGCTACACCACAAAGAACAAACGTCTGGGCATACGCACCCATCACGACACATATCGCTGCTCGCATTGTTACTTTACCAAAGAACTACATTGGGACGAGAACATTAACTCCGGCCACATGGGCGGAGCGGCTACCGGCGGCGCCCTTGGCGGCAGTTTCTTCGGCGGTGGCGGCAGATCATTCGGCGGCAGCTTCGGCGGCGGTTCTTTCGGCGGCGGCGGTGCCAGCGGACATTTTTAAGATAGATACCACATCATTTAATACATCGATAACAACATCTAATTTATTAACATTAAACTTTTAGCATTATGAAAACTCTCAAATCACTTCTGCTTGCCGTAATGGCAACAATGGCTCTCACCAGCTGCACCTACAACACACTCGTAGAGCAAGAAGAAGGCGTAACACGCGCATGGGCCGACGTCGAAGCCCAATATCAGCGCCGTGCTGACCTCATCCCCAACCTCGTGAACACCGTAAAGGGATATGCAGCCCATGAAAAAGAAGCTCTTGAAGCTGTCGTCAATGCTCGTTCGCGTGCCACTCAGGTTACCATAGACCCCAGCAATATCACACCAGAGAAACTGCAGGAATATCAGGCTGCTCAGGGTGAAATCACCCAAGCTCTTGGCCGACTCATCGCCATCTCCGAAAGTTATCCCGACCTGAAAGCCAATGAACAGTTCTCTGAACTGCAGGCACAACTCGAAGGCACAGAAAACCGCATCGCCGAGTCGCGACGTCTCTACAATGAAGCCGTAAACACTTACAATGTAGCCGTCCGCCGCTTCCCCAACATCATCTGGGCTTGGATATTCAAGTTCGACAAGAAGACTCCGTTTGCTGCTGAAGCTGGAGCCCAGAAAGCCCCAACTGTAGAGTTTTAATAGACTCTTCCCAGCCCCTCCTATCGAGGATGGGGTGATTTCTGTTAAAGAAACTTTTAAAGAAAAAGGAAGGAGTAACAACCTAACATTTCAATGAGAGATAACCAAATATCAAAAGATACTACTCCCTCCCTTAAAGGGAGGGCGGGGGGAGAGTCCGCCGGGTCTGCACGCTACATGGCCCGTGGCGTATCTGCCGCCAAGGAGGACGTGCACGCTGCCATCAAGAACATCGACAAGGGCATCTTTCCGCAGGCCTTCTGCAAGATCATCCCCGACATTCTCGGCGGCGACCCTGAATACTGCAACATCATGCATGCCGACGGTGCCGGCACCAAGTCGAGCCTCGCCTACGCCTACTGGCGCGAGACGGGCGACCTCAGCGTGTGGAAGGGCATAGCACAGGACGCGCTCATCATGAACACCGACGACCTCCTCTGCGTGGGTGCCGTCGACAACATCCTCGTTTCCTCCACCATAGGCCGCAACAAGATGCTCATCCCAGGCGAAGTCATCAGCGCCATAATTAACGGTACCGACGAACTGCTTGCCGAGCTCCGCAACATGGGCATCGGTATCTACGCTACAGGCGGAGAGACGGCCGACGTGGGCGACCTCGTGCGCACCATCATCGTCGATTCTACCGTCACCTGCCGCATGCGACGCACCGACGTCATCAACAATGCCAACATACGTCCCGGCGACGTCATCGTGGGCATTGCCTCCTTCGGACAGGCTACCTACGAGCACGAGTACAACGGTGGCATGGGCAGCAACGGACTCACCTCTGCCCGCCACGATGTCTTCAGCAAATACTTGGCGGAGAAATACCCCGAGACGTATGATCATGCTGTACCCGAGGAGCTGGTGTATTCAGGAAGCTATAAGCTTCAAGATCCGCTACCTTCAAAGGTAACCGCTCCCTCCCTTATAGGGAGGGCGGGGGGAGGATCTCTCTCGGTGGGCCGACTCGTCCTCTCCCCTACCCGCACCTACGCGCCTGTCGTCAAGGTGTTGCTCGACCAACTGCGTCCCCGCATCCATGGCATGGTACATTGCACCGGCGGTGCACAAACCAAGGTGCTGCACTTTGTGGGCGACAACTGTCGTGTCGTCAAGGACAATATGTTCCCCGTGCCGCCACTCTTCCGCATCATCGCTGAGGAGAGCGGAGCCGACTGGAGCGAGATGTACAAGGTATTCAACTGCGGACACCGTCTCGAAGTTTATGTCAGCCCTGAAGATGCCGACAAGGTCATCGCCATCTCCAAGAGTTTCAACATCGACGCACAGGTCATCGGACACATCGAGGAAGGGCCTAAGAGCCTCACCATCAACAGTGAATTCGGAACTTTCAATTATTAACACACAATGAAACACCATCACTTTCTGAGCACACTCATGTTGCTCGCCCTACTCCAATTTTCAACTCTCAACTTTCAACTCTCAACTTGTAATGCCGCCGTCATCACCGACTCCCTGCAGAGCAGCGTCTTAGGCGTCACCAAGTACTACAACGTATATCTGCCGCCCTCGTTCCAGCGTAACCCGCAGGCCCACTACCCCGTGCTTTTCCTCCTCCACGGCCTTACCGATAACCACCGCGCTTGGTTGGAAAAGGGACAGATGGACCGCGTCCTCGACGAACTCATCGGCAGCGGCGAGATACCACAGATGGTAGTCATCATGCCCAACGCCGGCGACAGCGACACTCGTCGCATATGGAACGGCTATTTCAACATGCCGGGCTGGCGCTACGAGGACTTCTTCTTCCAGGAACTACTGCCCACTGCTGAAGCCAAATACCGCGCCGGCGGCTCCAAGGAGCAGCGCGCCATCGCAGGTCTCTCCATGGGCGGTGGCGGCAGCGTAGGCTACGCTATGGCTCACCCCGACCTTTTCGCCGCCTGCTATGCTATGAGCGCTTGGCTGAATGGCGAGAAGCGCGACAACGTGGATGCCAACGACAAGATGGGTCTCCTCAACAATGCCGTGGCCGACCACTACCCCGTCACCATCCTCGAGCGTGCCGACGAGCAGCAGCTCAACGCCCTACGTTCCCTGCGCTGGTTCATCGACTGCGGCGACGATGACTTCCTGTTCGATCAAAACATTGAGTTCTACAAAGCACTCCGCATGCGTCGCTTCAATGCTCAGCTGCGTGTTCGCGACGGTGGGCACAACTGGGAATACTGGCACAACGCCCTGCGTCTTTGCCTCCCCTTCGTGTCTCGGGCAATGGGGAAATGACAAAAATGGACAATGCAAAGCGGGTGAAAAAGAAAAAATGAAGGGAAAAAGAAAAAAAGTTCAATCTTTCTTCTTTAATCTCTAATCTTTTTTGTACCTTTGCAGCCGCAAACGAAGGATAGGAGCGTAGCTCAGTTGGTTCAGAGCGCTTCAGTCACATTGAAGAGGTCATCGGTTCGAGCCCGATCGTTCCTACCACCACAACGAGAAGGCGGGCTTGCCACAAGGCAAGTCCGCTTTCGTTCTTTTTCAACAACCAATTATTACGAATTATATCTCATGGCAACAGAGAACAACCAGCTGTTAGACAAACTCGAAGGGCTCGTGGCACGCTACGAGGAGGTGGGAACGCTCATCACCGACCCCGCCGTCATCGCCGACCAGAAACGCTACGTGCGCCTGACCAAGGAATACAAGGACCTTGGCGCCATCGTAAAGAAACGCGCCGAATATGTGCAGACGCTCACGACCATCGACGAGGCCAAGGAGATGCTCGCCGCCGAGGATGACGAGGAGATGCGCGAGATGGCTCGAGAGGAACTCAATGCAGCTACTGAACGCGTGCCGCAGCTCGAAGAGGAAATCAAGCTGCTGCTCATCCCCGCCGACCCCGAGGACGACAAGAACGTCATCATGGAGATACGTGGCGGCACGGGTGGCGACGAGGCGGCTCTCTTCGCTGGCGACCTCTTCCGTATGTATTCAAAGTACTGCGAGACGAAAGGATGGAAGATTGCCGTATCGAGCTACACCGAGGGTGCGGCCGGAGGCTACAAGGAAATCATCTTCTCAGTGACGGGCGAAAAGGTCTATGGCACATTGAAGTACGAGAGCGGCGTTCACCGCGTGCAACGCGTGCCGGTCACCGAGACACAGGGACGAGTACACACCAGCGCCGCCACCGTAGCCGTACTGCCCGAGGCTGAGGAGTTCGACGTAGAGATCAACGAAGGCGCCATCAAATGGGACACCTTCCGCAGCCAGGGCGCCGGCGGACAGAACGTGAACAAGGTGGAATCTGGTGTTCGTGCCCGTTACATGTGGACGAACCCCAACACAGGCGAAACCGAAGAGATCCTCATCGAATGCACCGAGACGCGCGACCAACCTAAGAATAAGGAACGTGCGCTCGCGCGCCTGCGTACCTTTATATATGATAAGGAGCACCAGAAGTACATCGACGACATCGCTGCACGCCGCAAGACGATGGTTTCCACCGGCGACCGCTCAGCCAAGATTCGCACCTACAACTACCCTCAAGGCCGCATCACCGACCACCGCATCGGCTACACCATCTACAACCTCGCCGCCTTCATGGACGGCGACATTCAGGAATGCATCGACCGGCTCACGGTGGCCGAGAATGCCGAGCGACTGAAGGAGAGTGCACTGTAACAAAACCACCACTACGCCCTATCGCGCTCATTCAAAAGAGCCTGCGTTTATATTCAATCTGTTTGTATGATTTCTTTGCATTAAAACAATCATTTAAGAGCAAAACATCATTCGCAAATCAATCATTTGACTTTTTTTTATCATTTTTAGTCTTTTGTTTTATTTTTTTATTACCTTTGCACCGAATTATAAGATTCTTTCTAAAGGTAGACTCAGAAATAATCATTAACAACGACTACAAATCAACATGAAATATGCATTAATAACGGGAGGGTCACGTGGTTTAGGACGTGCTATATGTCTAAAACTATCTGAAATGGGGATTCCCATTGTCGTCAACTTTCATTCCAACGCCATGGCTGCCACAGAAGTGAAGGCACAAGTGGAGGCTATAGGCGGAAAAGTTGAGTTATTGCCATTCAATGTCGGCGATGAGGCACAGGTCGAGGAAGCACTTTCAAATTGGCAAGATTCTCACCCCGATGATTACATTGCCTATTTAATAAATAACGCTGGTATCCGTCGCGACAACCTGATGTTCATGATGCCTAGCGAGGACTGGCACGCCGTGCTTCAGACGTCACTTGACGGTTTCTACTATGTCACCAAGCGCTGCTTACCCCGAATGATGCAGCGCAAACATGGTGGACGTATCGTGAACATGGCTTCGCTCAGCGGTTTGAAAGGCATGCCGGGCCAGACCAACTACAGTGCCGCCAAGGCGGCTCTCATCGGCGCCACGAAGGCGTTGGCTCAGGAGTGTGCTGCCCGTGGTGTGACAGTCAATGCCGTCGCCCCTGGTTTCATCGAAACCGACATGACCAAGGACTTGCCTGTGGATGAGCTTAAGAAGCTCGTGCCTATGAACCGTTTCGGCCGGCCCGAAGAAGTGGCCGATTTGGTTGCCTTTCTCGTGTCGGACAAAGCCGCCTACATCACTGGCGAAGTCATCAGCATAAACGGCGGGCTTCATACATAGGATAGTGTTTAGGATTGGCAGACTATGAATATTGACATTTGATATGAGAAGAGTAGTAATAACTGGCATGGGCATTTGGTCGTGCATCGGACAGAACCTTGACGAGGTTACGACATCGTTGCGTATCGGACGTTCAGGCGTAGGCGTTGAAGCAGAACGTATAGGCTACGGCTACCAAAGCTCGCTTACAGGTATCGTACCTCGCCCCGAACTTAAAAAGTTGTTGCACAGGCGTCTGCGCGCCGGTTTGCCTGAAGAGGGCGAATATGCTTTCATGGCAACACGCGAAGCGTTTGAGAACGCCGGCATCGACGAAGATTATCTTTTGGCTAACGAGGTGGGCGTCATCTTTGGCAACGATTCATCGGCACAGCCCGTCATCGAAAGTGCCAATATCATGGCAGAAAAACACGACTCGCAGTTGCTCGGTTCCGGCCTCATCTTCCAGTCGATGAACTCGACTGTGAACATGAACCTCTCAACCATCTTCCACTTGCGCGGCGTAAACTTCACCGTCAGTGCAGCCTGCGCCAGCGGTAGCCACAGCATTGGACTTGCCTACATGCTCATCAAACAGGGCCTGCAGGACGTGGTCCTGGCCGGCGGCGCGCAGGAGACGAACTACTATTCCATGGCTTCGTTTGATGCGCTTGGCACCTTCTCGAAGCGTATGGACGAACCAACGAAAGCCAGTCGTCCCTTCGATGCGACTCGAGACGGTCTTATACCCAGCGGCGGCGCTGCCGCCCTTGTCCTGGAGGACTA
Organism: Bacteroidaceae bacterium; assembly: GCA_016286165.1. Taxonomy (GTDB): domain Bacteria; phylum Bacteroidota; class Bacteroidia; order Bacteroidales; family Bacteroidaceae; genus Physcousia. The sequence goes on from JAEESE010000013.1 coordinate 42,099, forward strand.
TGACCACGCCGTGGCTCGCGGAGCAACCATTCTGGCAGAGGTCTGCGGCTATGGTTTCTCCTCGAACGGAGGCGGTATATCCCAACCTTCCGACGATGGCAGCATGATTGCCATGCAACGGGCCATGGCCGATGCCGGCGTGACTGCCGACGACATCGACTACGTGAACGCTCACGCCACCTCGACCCCCCAAGGTGATATGTTTGAGGCCATTGCCCTGACACGACTCTTTGAAGGGCGCAAGGCATGGATCAGTTCCACCAAGTCCATGACAGGGCACGAGTGCTGGATGGCCGGAGCCAGCGAAGCCGTCTATTGCATCCTAATGATGCAGAACCGCTTCGTCGCCCCCAATATCAATCTCGAAACCCCCGATGAGCACGCCGCCACCCTTCGTCTGGCCCGTACAACCGTCGAGGACATCGACCTCAATGTCATACTCTCTAACAGTTTCGGCTTTGGAGGTACCAACTCGGCGTTGGTGCTGAAAGCTGTGAAATAAGGAATACCCTGTAATGAGAATAGCTATTCTATATTTGTTCCTGCTTTCCTGTAGCTTTACACTTCAGGCCAAGCCTGATGTTTTTGGCATTGTCAAGCTTGATTCAGGCTTGGTAACTCCGATATTTCAGAAGGGAGAAATCTCGGATGTCTGTTTCAATTATGAACGAGCCAAGAGCAATGGTATGCCTGTACTCGAATATCTGGCAACCAAGGGTGAAAAGGAAGTCGCTGATTGGCCGGGCTTATTAGATGAATCCATACCTTTTTTCATTGACTCTTGGAATGAAAGGAACAAGAAAGGATTGCAAATCATCAGGACGTCAGAAGCTAAGTATAGATTAGAGGTAGTAGTAGATGATGTTTACATCAATCGGAGCAGTGGTGCCGAACTGTCAGGAACTGTCTATTTGGTTGAAAAGGAAAGCGGTAGGCGAATTGGCAAGTTTAAGGTCTTAGGTTTGAAGAGTATTGAGAGTTTTTCTTTTACAGAAGCCCGCAGACTTAAGGATACCTATGAAGTGTTAGCAAAACTTCTCTTAGGAGAAGCGAGAAAAAACAAGAAGCATGTTTAACCCCAAACCAATACAACAATGAAACGAACACTTTTGACAGCAATCATGGCCATCGTGACCATCGTGGCATTTGGCAAGGCCAGTGACAAGCAGATGCAGCTGACCAAGGCTGACGGCGTAGCTAATGTCTTTGACGCTTCAAAGACGGCCAACGTGAAGTTTGTCTATGCAGACGATTGCGTAGCTTCCTACCAAGGTGTCTCTAAGATGCCATATGAGGAGTATGTACGCATGAACGCCGAATGGGAAGAGGAACACACGTACGGCGAGAGCGGTTTCACAGAGGAATGGAACAAGCGCAATAAGAAGGGCATGAAGATTGTAGAGGGCGATGCCGACTTCCAGATAGTCGTTACCATTCATGAGATTAAGGAGATGGCGGCCATGCAAGCATGGTGGGAGATAGTCAAGGCCGATGTGAAGATTGTTGACAGCAGCAATGCCTCTCACGTTGAGTACAATGTTAACGAATATTTTGAGGTGGCCGGCGGCTTCGCTGCCATGAGACTGCGCAATCGTATCAAGGCTACCTTTGAAGGCCTGGCCGAGTCCATGATCCTGATTGCCAAGAAAGCGAACAAGTAATATAGTTTAATGTATAAAGAACGCATTTACAATGACAAGACAAGAAATTGAAGAGAAGGTGAGGAACTTCCTCATTGAAGATCTTGAGATTGAAGAAGAAACCATTGCTCCTGAGGCACGCCTGAAAGAAGACATGGGCATTGACAGCCTGGACTTTGTGGATATCGTGGTCATCGTGGAGAAAAATTTTGGCTTCAAGATCAAGCCCGAGGAGATGGCTGGTGTAGATACCTTTACCAAGTTCTGTGATTATATTGAATCCAAGTTAGGATAAGTGGAAGGCGACAAGGAGTGGATAGGAACGACGTATGGTAACGGATGGATGCATCGGCATCTCATCCTTTTGCTGCGTTATATAGATGTACGTGTGCTCTACGTCTTCAGCTATCTCTTTGTCATTCCTGTTTGCCTAATATTGAACGCCAGCAGAAAGACCGCATATCACTATTTTCACCGAATACTTGGAATGGGCAAGTGCCGCTCTGCTTGGCTTACATACGTGAATCATTGTAGGTTTGCCGAGGTGGTCATCGACAAGTTCGCTATGTTTGCCGGTCGTCGGTTTAAGGTTGAAGTGGTTGGCTTAGAACACTTTAATGCTTTAGCTGCCGGCAATGAGGGCTTCATCCATCTGAGCTCGCACATCGGCAACTACGAGATAGCCGGATACACGCTTTGCTCAGAGAAGAAGACCATCAATCCAGTAGTGTATTCCGGCGAGAAAGCATCCGTGATGGCCAATCGCAACAATATGTTCCTAAAGACCAACATCCGTATGATTCTCATGCGCGCCGACATGGGCCATCTGTTCGAAATAGACCGTGCATTGTCGGAGGGGGAGATAGTCAGTTTCCCGACCGACAGGTCCAATGGCTCGTCCAAGGTCATTGAGCACACTTTTTTAGGCAGAACGGCTTGCTTTCCACAAGGTCCTTTCAGCGTGGCCACCATGCGTGGGCTCAATGTGCTAGCGGTCAATGTCATGAAAGAGCGATGGACAAGCTATCACATCTATGTCACACCGTTGGACTATGACCGCTCCTTGCCCCGGAAACAGCAGATAGCCCATTTGGCCGATGCATACGTAAACGAACTTGAATTGCGCGTTAAGCAGTATCCCACTCAATGGTATAACTTCTTTGAATTTTGGAAATGATGGAAGCCACCGACATTAGCGAAACCTTTTTGCGCAGTATAGATGTTCATAACATCTTGCCCCAGCAGGAGCCTTTCGTCATGATAGGCTCGCTGACTCATTTTGAGATGAATACCACAACCACTGAGACCGAGATAAAGGCGACGAATATCTTTGTGGATCATGGAAAGTTCTCTGCCTCCGGAGTGATGGAGAACATCGCTCAGACTTGTGCTGCGCGTGAGGGCTTTTATAATAAGTACATCTTGCATAAGGACGTACAAATGGGCTACATCGGGGCTATCCGCGATTGCCAGATACAGGCTCTCCCTCCTGTGGGCGCAACCATCACCACGCGGATCGATATCCTTGAAGAGGTGTTCGGCATGACTTTGGCCCGTGCCATGGTAACCTACATGCAAGGCGATGACAGGATTGTGGTGGCCACGGCAGAAATGAAGCTGGCCGTCAGGGAGAACGGATGAAGCTGGCGGGTTATTCAAGAAAAAGATTACAATTATGTTGACTGTAGAAAAGGCGTTTGACATAAGATTCAGCGAAATAGACATGATGCAGGTGGTGTGGCATGGCACATATCCCGTGTATTTGGAGGATGCCCGTGAAGCATTTGGCAACAAGTACGGGCTGTCATATCAGCGCTATATGGTGGAGAGTACGTTTGCTCCTATCGTGGAAATGAAACTGAACTACAAGCGTCCTTTGAAGTATGGCATGAAGCCTGTCGTAAAGATTACCTATCATCCGACAGAGAGCGCGAAGATTGTTTTCGACTACGAGATACGCGACAGTCTGACTGGCGAGGTATGCCTGACAGCTCACACTGTCCAGGTGTTCATGGACAAGCAGTACCAACTGCTTTGGGAGAATCCACCCTTCTATGAAGCATGGAAGCATAAAATGGTTGAACTTTACCCACAATTAATGGCTGACTAAGATGTATTTCCTTGCTGACAATATCATCTCCCCACTCGGGAACACGACCGAACAGAACTACCGGGCTGTTGAAGCTGGGCGTTCAGCGCTGCGGCATTATCCGGCGGCGGATGCCGCTGTGCTTGGCGGTTGTCCTGCCGAAACCTTCCCAAAGGATAATGTCAGCTCGGAGCCTTACGTGGCAGCACGGTTCTCTGCCGAGCAGTTTCATGACATCGAAATAAACGGCTTGACTCGTTTTGAAGCCCTTGCTGCACGCTCTGCTCGGCAAGCCATTGATCAGGCTGGTATAGATGTGTCAGCACCGAACGTTGTATTTGTTCTCAGCACGACGAAGGCCAATATTGACAACCTCCGCACTGGAGAAGAGCCCGACGAGACTTTCATCCCAAGCGTAGCTGCCGAACATATCGCAACGTATTTAGGTTTTACGACCAAGCCCTTGGTGGTATGCAATGCTTGCATCTCAGGTGTAGCAGCCATTATCACCACAAAACGCCTGCTTGACGCAGGCTTCTTTGACCATGCTGTTGTTTGCGGTGCCGATGTGCTAGGTCGGTTCTTTCTATCTGGTTTCCAGTCGCTCAAGGCCCTTTCGCCTGACGAATGTCGGCCTTTTGACATAGAACGCATTGGACTGAACCTTGGCGAAGCGGCTGCCACAATCGTGTTCTCTACATCACGTTCAAGGTTTAGAGTTGAATGCGGCGCTATCCGCAATGATGCGTTTCATATTAGTTCGCCTTCAAAGAATGGAGAAGGGGCTTACCTCGCCCTGCAAGCAATCCAGGCAGAGACATTCCATGATGACCTGAGCTTCATCAATGCCCATGGTACAGCCACAATGTTCAACGATCAAATGGAAGCTGTTGCCATATCACGTGCCGGATTGAGCGATGTTCCGGTGAATGGACTGAAGGGATTTTTCGGGCACACTATGGGTGCCGCAGGCATCCTGGAGACCATCATGTCGAAAGAGGCCTTAGACCACGGCCAGATATTGGCAACCCGTGGTTTCGAGGAGACTGGAACTTCGGTCACCTTGAACTTGGCAAGTGTTAACAGAACTGCTTCAAACAAGCGTTTCATAAAGATGATTTCAGGCTTTGGAGGCGGTAATGCAGCTGTCCTTGTCCACAGAGAAGACGAGGAAGGCATTTCCTTCGCCAAGATTGACCATTCCGAATGTAAAATCAACACGCTTCACCATATAATCGTAAATAGCCATACGGTAACACTCGACCAGGAGCCGATTACTTGCCATGATTGTGGACAAAACCTTTTGGTAGAGCTATATAAACAGAATATCAGGGACTACCCCAAATTCTATAAAATGGATCCTCTGTGCCGTCTCGGCCTTGTTGCCTCTGACCTGCTGCTTCAAGCTGAGTCAGACATACCCCAAGCGGTCATCATATTCAACCATTCATCGTCCTCACAGGCAGACCGAAGTTTTTGGGCTACAGTCAGCGACCCCAACGAATCGTTCCCCAGTCCGGCTCATTTCGTCTATACACTCCCCAATATCGTCGCGGGCGAGATTGCGATGCGTCACGGCATTCATGGCGAGACATCCTTCTATATACTGCCAGACCGCGATGAACATTTCATTAACAAGATTGTCAACTCCATTTGCAGGGAAAAGGATTTTGTGAATGCCCTAGTAGGTTGGATTGACTATCCTGACGACGAACACTATCTTGCCGACCTGAGCTATATAAACAAAGCGTGATTAATAGTAAACATAATCAATACATTAAAGCAATGGAAGAATTAATCAAGGAAATTAAGACAAACATTATTGAAGTGCTCAATCTTGAAGACATGACGCCGGAAGACATCGAGAACGATGCTCCTTTGTTCGGCGAGGGCCTCGGCCTTGACAGCATCGATGTTCTGGAACTCATTGTCATGATGGAAAAGGAGTATGGCATCAAACTTAAGAATCCTGCCGAAGGCAAAGAAATCTTCAAGAGCATCAATGTGATGGCGCAATATATCAGCGATCATCGCACCAAATAAATCATGTAGTCTCTAACGTCAAATTGTACTTTACATGGGAGAACCAATCCTGGTTACAGGAATGGGCATCGTGTCGGCCATAGGCCTTGACTGTGCCGAAACGCTTCAATCCCTCCGAGCTGGCAAGACCGGCATCGGAGCACTGCGCTATCTTAAGACCATACATCAAGAGTTTCCCGTTGGAGAGGTTCAGCTGTCCACTAATGAGATGGCCCAGCGTTTGAACATCCCAGACTGTCAGCCCAGAACGAGGACCTCCTTGATGGGTATGATGGCACTCGACCAGGCTTTGCGACACGCTCAACTCTCTGATGCAGACAGGAGCAAGGCCATTTTCGTTTCCGGAACGACCGTCGGAGGTATGGACATGAGCGAGCAGTTCTACATGGACTTTCTCCACAATGACCTTCACAACGATTATATCTCGCAACACGATTGCGGTGCCTGCACCGAAAGTATTGCCGACCACTTCGGCCCATTTGCCTCCGTCTCCACACTGTCCACGGCCTGTTCTTCCGCCGCCAATGCCATCATCAATGGTGCCAATGCCATCCGCGAAGGCTCCTGCGAGATTGCTGTGGTAGGCGGTAGCGAGTGTTTAACTAAGATACATCTCAATGGCTTCAACTCACTTATGATTCTTGACCAAAACCAGTGCCGTCCATTCGATGAGATGCGTGCAGGCCTGAATCTGGGTGAGGGTGCAGCTTTCTTGGTGATTGAGAGTGAAGCATCCGCCTTACGCCGCGGCGTGTCTCCTGTCGCAGTCCTCGAAGGCTATGGCAACGCGTGCGATGCCTATCATCAGACAGCATCATCTCCCGATGGAGAAGGAGCATTTCTCTCAATGAAACAGGCTTTGGCTGATGCAGGATTGACACCCGCAGATATTGACTATGTGAATGCCCACGGCACAGGGACGCTCAACAACGATGTAAGTGAGAGCCAGGCTATGTTCCGTCTGTTCGGTCCGAAAGTTCCCCCTGTCAGCAGTACGAAATCATTTACTGGTCACACCACCAGCGCTTCGGGCAGTATCGAAGCCGTCATCTGCATCCTGGCACTTCAAGAGCAGTTCCTACCATTAAATCTCGGATGGAAGCATCAAATGCCCGATGGTATCACTCCCGTCACAGACCAGCATCCTTCACGTCCTCTGAAGCACGTCCTGTGCAACAGTTTCGGTTTCGGCGGAAACGACAGCTCGTTGGTCTTTGGTCTGACAACTGAACATTCCGTTGCACGAGGTTCTTCGTCGTTGGCTACAACCAAGTCACCTGTTTCAAAACCCCTCTTCATCACCTCAGCCGCTCAAATATCAATCCAGCGAGGTCTCAGCGAGGAGTGGATGGACTCCCCGATCCTCTATGATGAACCATATGTCCGTTCCCTCGATATCGATTATAAGCAGTGGTTGTCTCCAGCAGAGTCGCGTCGAATGGGAAAACTGTTGAAGCGTGCATTGGTCACGTCGCTGTCGGCTATGCAGCAGAGTGGAGTTGAGCACCCAGATGCTGTTATTACCGGCACCGGACTCGGTTGCATGGAAAACACGGAAATTATGCTGATGCATCTTTGGGCAGAAGGTGAGCAGAACTGCAAGCCTACACCTTTCATGCAATCTACGCACAACACCATCAGTTCGCTTGTGAGCATACACACGCACAGTCATGGTTATAATGCGACTTATGCCCACAAGGGAGCTTCGTTTGACTGTGCTCTCGAAGATGCATGGTTACAGATGCAGCTTGGTCGAATAAATGTCGCCCTTGTCGGTGGACAGGATGAGATGACTCCCAATTACTTTGGCATGCTCTGCAAAACTAGCACCCTTGGCAATCCTTCTCAAATTGCAGGTGAAACAGCCGTCAGTTTGATGTTGAGTGCCGATTCTACACCCGACGCTATGTGCAAACTGACCTACTTCAAGCGTTGCTATTGCCCCACACCAAACTTCTTATCGCATATAGCAGCAGAGATAGGTAATGTGGATGCCGTGATGACCAGCGTGTCGGGCTCTGCGACCTTGTCGTCGGAATCGATTTTAGAAACATCGCGGCTTTTCCCCGATACTCCATTGATGCAGTTCAAAAACATCTTTGGCGAGAGCTTCACGGCTTATGGCTTAGGTGTTTATGCCACAGCTAACATCCTTCAAAAGCAACGATATCCCGAGACTATGTTAATCCCCGGTTTCAGGCATCCATCTGAATGCAGGCGCATATTAGTGCTCAACCAAGTTGGTGGCAAGGACTACACCTTCACACTATTAGAATCATTATAGCGTATGTGGCAGCTACTACTTTTGGCCGTTTTGCAAAGCGTATTGCTCTGTTCGGGACAAGTCTTTTTGAAGTTTGCCCTCAATGCGATGGGCAAGCCTGAATGGAGTTGGAGCTTTGTAATAGCCCAGCTTACCAACTGGTGGTTCTTAGCCACCGGAGTGTCGCTCATATCCTGCTCCATCTTATGGATGTATATCCTCAAGAAATATCCGTTCAGTATGGCTTATCCCCTTGCCAGCATGAGTTATGTCTTTGGTATGTTGGCTGCCATCTTCATCTTCCACGAAGAAGTGCCTCCTACCCGATGGTTGGGGGTTGTGCTCATCATGGGAGGGTGCTATTTCATCGCTAAATAAAACAAAAACATGAGAAAACTTCTGGCATACATATTTCTTTGGTTGCCTGCCACACAGACCATCACTCTGGCGCAAAATGCGGTGTCAAAGAGTGAGCAAGAACGCATTATCAGCGAGATAAGCACCTCGGCTCACTCCATCCGTACATTACAATGTAAATTTGAGCAGACTAAAGAATTGAGCATCATGGACGATAAAATGGTATCAAAAGGCACCATGGCATTCGCCCGTCCTGGTAATCTTTCCTGGCACTACACTTCGCCTTACGATTACAACTTCATAATAGCCAATGATAAAGTACACATAGGCAAGGGTAAGAGCCACAAAAGCATCGACCTTAAGAGCAGTCAGACTTTTCAAGGCATAGCCAAGATGATTGCAGGCAGCGTCACCGGCAAATGTCTCACACAGACAAAGGATTTCGACGTCAAGATACGTGCCAACGAACGTGTGTATGTGGCTCATCTCACGCCCAAGGATAAGCACTTTAAGAAGATGTTCACAACTATACGGCTCACGTATAACAGGGCGAACCGCACGATGGACAGCGTCGAGATGACAGAAGCCAATGGCGATGTAACATCAATAGTATTCAAAGAAATAAAACAAAACCAGCCTCTAGGTGAGAATGTATTTAATCTGGATTAGTTTCTTGCTGCTTTTGACTGCATTTCCGGTCAGTGCACAAAACAGCTATCCTCTTCTGCTTTCAGGAGGGGAACGGGCTTCGTGGAACTTCACGCTGGAACGAGGCCAGATGATGATTACCGGCATCTGCCTGACACGTCAGACCGAAGATGGTGTCAAGGGAGCTGTCGTCAACGAGTTTGGCATTCATTACTTTGATTTTGTATGTCACAACAATAAAGTCAAAGTCAACAATGTATTTCCTCACATGAACAAGTGGTACATCCGGCGCGTGCTCCGTAACGATTTGCGCTTGCTGACAGCCAACTCGGCACTTAAGCCCGGTCGCCGCCTGCTCAAAGCCTGCCAACCGGACTCACTTTCGCTGCAAAATATAAAATATGGTATCACCTATCGTTTCGAACGCTTGCAATAATCTCAATAGTCATGGTACTACTCAATGATTTCTTCCGCATCATCTCTTCAACCCAAGATGAGACCACAGGACTATATCGGATTGCGCTGAATCCCGAACATTTCATCTTTAAGGCTCATTTCCCCGGTAACCCTATAACTCCTGGCGTATGCCAGCTGGGTATTGTTGAGGAACTAATGTCGAAACAAACTGGTACACGGCTCTGTCTTGCCCACATAGGTAATATCAAATACATCAATATCATTTCCCCCACCGACACAACTGAACTCGAAGTACGCCTATCACACATACAACACGTTAATCAAGGTTATAGTCTTCAGGCTGTGATAGCAAATGACAGTCAGACTTTCACCAAGATGTCAATTCAGTTAATTCATAATTCATAAATTTCAACTATCCCGTCGGCGCTAGCGACGTTTTGCCCACAAAGAACTTTCAACTCCCAACTCACATGCGTCCCATCATCCTCATTCCTACCTATAACAATGCCACTACGATTTGCGACATCGTCCGTCGTGCAGCCATCGTATGCCCTGATGTTATGGTGGTCAATGATGGCAGTACTGATGATACGCTAGTGCGTTTACAGAATGTAGAAAAAGATGTTGATTTCGAGTTGCTAAGCTATCAGACCAACCGTGGCAAGGGAGGGGCACTAAAAGCAGGATTCAAGAGAGCTAAGAACTTGGGCTTTACGCATGTCCTCACCCTGGATGCCGACGGACAGCACTATCCCGAGGATGCCCCTCTGCTTCTCAGCGCAGGAAAGGATAACCCCGAAACCATCATAGTCGGCAGCCGCACTTTTGGCGACAGGAATATGCCGGGGGGCAATCGCTTCGCCAATAAGTTCAGCAACTTTTGGTTCACGGTGCAGACGCTGCAGCGCATTCCTGATACCCAAACAGGTTTTCGCCTATACCCCTTGAAAAACATTGGCGGATTACGTGTACTCACCTCCCGCTACGAAGCCGAACTTGAGCTTCTCGTGTTCAGCTCATGGCGCGGTACAAAGATTATGTCCGTTCCCGTCCGTGTCTATTATCCGCCAGCAGAAGAGCGCATAAGTCATTTTCATCCCACCAAGGACTTCCTGCGCATTACCCTTCTCAACACCATACTCTGTCTTCTTGCCATAATCTATGGAGCGCCGCGAATGTTAATCAACAAATTGATGAATTTCTAACCCTTCACAGGTATAAAATCCCACCTATGAATCCGTTTATCCGATCATACAGCTATCTCTCACGCCGACGCTGGCTGGCCTGGACTATCTGGCTGCTCGTCGTGGCTATTTCTTTGCTGTCATCCTCACGGATTCGCCTGAAAGAAGATATTGGGGATTTCCTCTCTTCAGACTCCATGAGTACCCGTTACATGGAGGTTTTCCAGCAAGTAGGTGGACAGAATAGGATCGTGGTAGTTACATCTGCCGATGATGTGCCTAGTGAAGACCGCACAGACTCAATCAAGTCGGCGATGGCTGATTTCGGAACAATACTACAGGCCATTGACACAGCTGACACCGGTGTGGGCGGCGGTTTTCCCGCAGAACCCTCCCCCCATCTTGTGCAGCAGATCGTCATGGAGGTTGACGAGGATGCCATTGCCAATATGCTCTCCTTCGTGGCAGACAATGCACCACTCTTCATGACCGAGGCGGACATAGCCAGGGCGGACAGTCTGCTTAGCTCTCCCGGTTACATTCATGAGGCCCTCCAGCAGGATCAACAGCTCCTTTTACTGCCAACGAGCAGCCTTACCGATATTACCGTACGCAAAGACCCGCTTCATATTTTTGCTCCGGTGATGGCGAGGTTGCAGGCATTACGTGACAACGATGGCTATGAGGTTGAAGAAGGTTACATTTTCACCAACGACCATCAAGCTGGCATCGGATTCATCGTAAGTCCATTTGGCTCTAGCGAAAGTGGCAAGAACCGAGAATTGAATGCTCTTATGGACGCAGCCGCAAAGCGGATCGTTCAGAAGCACCCTTCAGTTCATGTCACGGCCATCGGTGCTCCGCTCATAGCCGTCACTAATGCCGACCGCATCAAGACTGACGGTCTTATTGCCGGATTGCTCAGCATCCTCTTGATAGCGCTCGTGCTTTGGTATGTGTTCCGACGTGTGAGCGACATCTTGTGGATGGTAGTTTCCATTCTTACAGGCTATGCCATAGCCATAGGCGTAATGAGTATTTACCATCATGAGCTCTCGGTCATAGTTTTGGGTACGGCATGTGTTCTGATTGGTATTGCAGCCAACTATCCTCTTCACTATCTTGACCACCGTCGGCATGAGCCCGATGAACGCAAGGTTCTTGCCGATATAGTGCCGCCGTTGCTCACAGGTAACATTACCACTGTCAGTGCCTTCGCCTGTTTAGCATGGATGGATTCTGAAGCGATGCGCGATCTCGGCATCCTCGGCGCTTTGGTGCTTATGGGCACTATCCTTTTCGTTCTCACCATCTTGCCAGCCCTGGTGTCGAAACCACGGACGAAAGCGTCCACCGGTTCCTGCCGCGAGCCAGTCGGTGTTCCCGTTGGATCTTCCGTCAACGCTTCGCAAGGCAGCGATAGATGCGCCTTACCATTTGTTACCCTATGGCGGCAACGCCTGACAGGCATAAGTCATTCTCTTTGGTTCTTTTTGGTGATGCTAACCATCACTTGCGTCCTCGGCTATTTCAGCCTTCAAACAACTTTCGATACTAACTTGCAGCATATCAACTATATGACTGCTGAGCAACGTCAGCACCTTGCGCTTCTGAATGTCGGTTTGGAGACCAAAACCGGAACTGAGCTGTTGGCAGTTGCAGAGGCATCTACGCCCGAAGCAGCTCTTCAAAAAAGTGAGACTATGGCAGACAGTCTTCAAGCTGCAGGAATGAACGTACGCGGTATCACTGGTGTTATTCCTTCACAGCGACAGCAGGCAGAGGCCATTCAACGCTGGAATGCTTTCGTTGACAGGCACAAGCTTCTTTTCACTACATATCTGCCGGACGAAGGCCGTTCCATGGGCTTCTCGGCGCGTGCTTTTGAGCCATTCATGTCAACCTTGGCGAAGTCCTTCGAGCCACAGGACGTTAATTTCTTCCAACCTATTAGTGCTGTGGTGGGGGCGCCGTTCCTTCTTACTGACGATACGGCCGGTAAGTGTCGTGTTGTCAATTATGTCCGACCTTCTCATCCCTTGACTGAGGTTGAGAAACTGGCATGGCGACAACGATTCACAGACCTCGGCTTCATGTTTGATGGCAGCGATGTGCAATCGTCTTTAGCCACAACGCTCTCTGACGATTTCAACTATATCGGACTCGTTTGTGGGTTCGTAGTATTCTTCTTCCTCTGGTTGTCAATGGCGAGCTTGGAACTGAGTTTGATGTCCTTCCTGCCTTTGGCCGTGGGCTGGCTATGGATTCTTGGGATCATGCAGCTGCTCGGCATCCATTTCAACATTGTCAATATCATCCTTGCCACATTTATCTTTGGTCAAGGTGATGACTACACCATTTTCATCACTGAAGGCCTTGTCTATGAACACACCTATGGACGCCCCGTCCTGAAGAGTTATAAAAACAGCGTCGCTCTATCTGCATTGCTCATGTTCATTGGCATCGGATCGCTCATCCTTGCCCGGCATCCTGCTATGCACTCGTTGGGGGAGGTCGTCATCATAGGGATGTTTACCGTGGTGCTGATGGCTTTCTACTTGCCTCCTCTCGTATTCCGTTGGATTACTACTGAGGGTGGCGCCCCCCGTGAGGTACCTCTTACCTTGGAGCGTATTGTCTTCACGGTCTTTGCATCAGTGTTTTATCTCGTTGTGGCAAGTGCCTATCAGATTTTTGCCTTCCTTTGGAGTCACATCGGCACTTACACCGAGCGCAAGAAACTGTTTTTTCATCGTACGCTATGCCGTATATCGCGGTTCTGTATCGAACACGTCCCTGGCACCACGTGGAGCGTCAGCAATCCCTATGACGAGAAGCTTGAACGGCCGGCCATCATCGTGTGCAACCACCAGTCGCAGCTAGACCTGATGGCCGTGCTGAGCATAGCACCCAAAGTTGTCATTTTAACTAAGGAATGGGTGTGGAAGAACCCGCTATACAGCCTCATCCTCCGTGCCGCAGAGTTCTATCCCGTCAGCGAAGGCGTTGACAACATCCACGACAGGGTGGCAGATTTGTTGAGCCGTGGCTATAGTGTCATCACCTTTCCTGAAGGCACGCGTTCCAAGGACCGTAACATTCATCGGTTCCATCAGGGGGCATTCCACATGGCCAAGGTTCACCATGTAGACATACTGCCCATTGTCCTCACGGGTTTAGGCCATGTCCTTCCCAAGGACGAATTGGCTTTCCGTCGTGGGAAGATGCACATGGAAATTGGCAAACGCATCAGTCCTGACCAATTTGCTGAGAAGGATGCACGTGCCCTGACACATGAGTTCCATCGCTTCTTCGTCAGTCGCTACGCCGCATTGCGCCGTGAGCAGGAGAAAACCGAAGCCGTTCTGCCATACGTCCGCTACCAATATCTGTATAAAGAGGTGGGCGTGAAACGCGAGGCTCTACGGCGTCTCAGGGAGATTCAGATTCAAGCCGGCGAGATAGACAAATGGCACGAGGGCGATGAGTGCGTTATTCCCAATTGTGGTCAGGGAGAGTTTGCTTTCGTCTTTGCGCTGGTACATCCCGATGTTCAGGTGTTGGCAATAGACCCACATCCCGACAAGATAGCTGTTGCACGTAACGTCAATATTCATTTGCCAAATCTTCGTTTCCAAATAGCATGAAGAAGTGTATCATCATAGGTAGCGGTCTTGGAGGCCTTTCCACAGGCGTCGTTCTCGCCCGGGAAGGCTTTGATGTCACCATCCTCGAGCAGGAGGCTCAGATAGGCGGTTGTCTGCAGTGCTTCGAGCGCCGCGGCGTGAAATTCGAGACAGGGATGCACTTCATAGGCAGTGCCCGGCCTGGGCAGACACTTTATCGTTTACTGCGTTTTTTGGAGATCGACGGAGATATTCGGCTTCAGGAGCTGGACCGGGATGCTTACGATATCGTCCGTTTGGGCAATGATGAATTCCGCTTCCCCAACGGTAAAGAGGCATTCATCACTAAGATGACGGACTATTTCCCAAAAGAGGCGGAAGGCATTCGCCGGTATGTGGAATGTGTGGAGCGTGTCGCACAAGCCTCCAGCCTCCATACCCTCGATACTAATAATGCCGATAACGCCATCAGCACAGAGTACCAGTTGCGAAGCATCAACGAAGTAATCGACGGACTCATCGCCGATCCCACATTGCGCGATGTGCTTGTCGGTAATCTGCCACTCTATGCTGCCCGCAAAGATAAAACACCGTTCTCAACTCACGCCTTCATAGCCGATTTCTATAATCAGAGCAGTTTCCGCGTGGTGGGAGGCAGTGACAATATCGGAAAGGCGTTACAACGTAAACTGGAACATTATGGCGGGCAGGTGCTGACGCGCTGTAAGGTTGTCAAGATTCTTTCCAACGATGCTAGCGTAGTTGGCGTATCTACTGCCGACGGCAATAGCTACGAGGCAGATATCGTCATCAGCGCCATTCATCCAGTCCCTACGCTTGCCATGACTGACAGTACGCTCATCCGCTCAGCGTTCCGTAAGCGTATGGCCTCCTTGCCCAATACTATAGGCATTTTCTCCGTATACCTCGATTTCAAGGAGGATGCCATGCCCTACATGAACAGCAACTATTATGCTTACCGTCAAGGCGTGTCGCCCTGGGCTTGTGAAGATTACACGTTCGGCGACTGGCCTCGTGGTTATCTATACATGCACTTCTGCCATGAGCCCAACCCTTGTTATGCCCGTGCAGGTGTCATTCTCAGTTATATGCGTTTCGAAGAGATGTCCCCATGGCTCACCACTTCTGTCGGACATCGGGGTGAGGCATACGAGACGTTCAAGCGTGAACGGGCAGAGCGCCTTATCGACAGCGTCGAGCGGACGTTTCCCAATATACGGCAATGTATCAGGCATTACTATACATCCACACCACTTACTTACCTCAATTATACGGGAACTCCGGAAGGCAGTGCCTATGGCATAGCCCGCGACATCAGTCTCGGCGTGTCATCGCATGTGCCTCAGCGCACCAAGTTGCCGGGCCTTTTCTTGACAGGGCAGAACATCAACTCTCATGGTATTCTCGGCGTTCTGGTGGGTACTGTTGTCACCTGTTCCGACATCCTCGGCACAGAATATCTTTATCAAAACATCATCAAAGCTAATCAATGAAAAGCGCATTAATCATAGGCGGCGGCTTCGGAGGCTTGGTAACAGGTGCCCTGCTGGCACGTGAAGGCTTCCGCGTACGTGTGCTCGAGAAAAATCCCAACATAGGCGGTGGACTACAAAGCTTTACCCGCCAAGGTGTATATTATGAGACAGGGATGCACATCCTCGGAGGTTTTTCTGAAGGAGGATCCGTCCGGCGCATCTTTGAGTACCTGGGCATTATGAACCAGTTGCGTATCGAACGTTGCGACATGGACTGCATGGACGAAGTCACCTATCTCTCCACAGGCGATAATTACCGTCTGCCGCAAGGTCGTGAAGCCTTCACTGAGGCCCTCTGTCGCTATTTCCCTGCCGAGAGCGACAACATACGCAGGTATCTGCAAGCTTGCTATGACCTCACTGAGGAAGTGGATATCTTCTATCTGCGTCCTACAGTTAACGTTTTTACTGTCCACAGCGATCGGTTTATGCAACCGGCTGACGAGTTTATTGCTGATTTCATCACCGATTATCGGTTGCGTGACTTGTTGGCTTATATGAATCCTATGTATGGCGGTGTGCCGGGACATACCCCGGCATATGTCCACGCTCTTATCAATGTGCTTTACATTAGTGGGCAATATCATTTCCGCGGTCGCAGCCAACACATGGCAGAGTTGCTGCTCAGCGTCATCTATGAGCATGGTGGAGAGGTGTTGACCAACCAAGCCGTAAGCTCCATCAATGTCGTTGACAAACAGGTGGAGGGCGTCCAGACCACATCTGGCTCGGTGTTCCGTGCCGACTACTATATTTCTACTATCCACATCAAAACACTATTTCCACTTCTCACTGAGGGTGCTTTACCTCGTGGTTATGTCAGTCGTCTTACCGAAGCACCTGTGACCTATTCGGCATTCATCCTCTACCTTGCGTTTAAGCCGGAAAGCTTCCCGTATATAAACCATACAGGCTACATTCAGGATGATTACGGACAGATTTGGAGCTACGATGAATATGATCCTGCTACCTGGCCTCGAGGTATCATGTACCTCACTCCCCCCACCGAAAACCAAGGACCATGGGCAGTGCGCATGACCATCAATTGCATCATGAACTACGAACAGGTGCGACGCTGGGAAAATAGCACAGTCGGTCATAGGGGGGCAGATTACGAAGCATGGAAGCGTGAACAGGCAGAACGCATAATCGACAAACTCGAACGTGTTTTTCCCAATATCCGCAAGTGCATCAAGAGCTACACCACAGCATCCCCATTAACCATTCGTGACTACTACGGCTCTCCAGAAGGAGCTCTTTACGGCTATAGCAAGGACGGATTGGATCCGGCACGCACCCTGATTTCACCTGTTACTCGGATTCGTAACCTCCTGCTATCCGGCCAATGTGTTAATCTGCATGGCATTTGCGGGGTCCCCCTCACGGCTATCAACACCATAGAGTGCATACTTGGGTTGAATACCGTTGTCAACAGGATCAATGATTATTGTAACAGCAAACTTTAGGAAACGTATTATAAACCTCTTATACACTCTATTATGGACACTATTAAAATGAAACTGATCTACCCGAAGTGGCAGAAACTGCGCGGTCAGACGACTTTCAATCTTCCACCTCATGGACCTGTGGCTTTCGCGGCCACATTGCCCGAGTACGTTGATGTATCTTTTACCGACGAGAACGTTGAGGAAATCGACTTCGATGAGCCTTGCGACATCGTAGCCCTGTCAATGATGCTTTCCACACAGGTCAAGCGCGGTTGGGCCATTGCCGATGAATATCACAAGCGTGGCAAACAGGTTATGGCGGGAGGAATCTCATCAATGCTTCACGCCGAGGACATGGTTAACCATGTAGATTGCCTTTTTCTAGGCGAGAGCGAAGGGCGCATGGAACAAGTGATGCAAGATTTCATGCGTGGTGAGCTGAAGAAAGTGTATAACTATATGGGGCAGATGCCGCCCATTGAGGATGTAGGCCCTTGCCGCCGCGACCTTTACAAACGTGAGTTGTACAATCACAAAGGAGTGCCCATGGTTGACCTGTTCCATGCCAGCCGAGGTTGCCGCTTCAGCTGCTACCCCTGCGCTGTCAGTTACCTCGGAGGCCGCAAGTTCCGCCCACGTCCCATTGACAAGGTTGTTGAGGATATGGCGAGCATAGACAACAACCGCCTCTTCATCGTTGACAACTCACTCGCGCAGAACAAAGAATGGGAACGTGAACTGTTCAAGGCCATAGCACCACTGAAGAAGAAATGGATCAGTCATACCATTGAGGACGACCCTGAGATACTCGATCTTGCAGCCAAAGCAGGTGCGTGGTATGTATATCAAGCCGTTTTCGACACCAGCGACTATATAAAAGAACGCATAAAACGGTACCACGATAACGGAATCGGCGTCGAAGGTACCATCCTACTGGGGTTAGATAACCAAACGGAAGATGATATCAAACGCCTAATTGATTTTCTCGGAGAGATAGACCTAGACCTAGCAGAGTTCACCGTCATGACGCCCTTCCCACATACCAAGGGATACGACGACCTGTTGCGTCAGGGACGCATCTTCGACTTCGACTGGGATCATTACAATGCCGGTCAGGTCGTTTTCCAACCCAAACACATGTCTCCTGAACGCCTTCAGGAACTCTATGACTATGCATGGGCCAGCTTCTACAAGGACGAGTCACAGGAAGCCAAGATGTTCAACCTCTTCTGTCAGGTTGTCCTGCGCGAAATGAACGAAGGGACTTATCGTCCTCGTGACCGTCGTCTCATGAACCGGAGTTTCGGAAAAGCCGTGGACCGCTCTAAGCGCAATGTCAACGTTTAAAAAACCGCTTAATATCTCATTTTAACTTTTCTACTTTCATGAAAGTCCCGCAAGAATACTACGACGAAATATTCGAGTTCCGCGGACAGTGGGATATGCCCTCTGCCTGCGGCTTGAAGATACGCACCATCGAAGGTCAGACTTACGTCATCGTCACAGAGATGTACCAAGAGAACCCCGGAACCAGTGTTACCTATGCTGGCCGTAGTCTCGCTGAGCAGATATGCGAAGCCAAAGGGCTTAACCTTTCGGACATCATTTATCTTGAATGTACCCCTAACACTAATTCAAAACTCTCTTTCTACGACGAAGAGTACTTCCGCGTTGATTTCAGTGGCGAGCGTCCTGCTTACACGCAGCTACCCACAGAAGAAGTCCACCGCGTCCTTAGTCTCGAAGAATGAATTTAAAACGTCATGCCCTCATCTGCTTATGGTTGAATGCCCTTGCCTTCGTGGCTCAAGGGCAAAGCCCTTTTCTACGCTTGTGGGAAAACACTCCTGTCCGGGCCAATGACGTCACCCTTGTGCCCTATCTTCCATCTCAACTTTCCACTTTGCCCAATGGGATGTCGGACTCTTCAATAAATCTCAACGGCCACCACCCTACCCCAGCCATTATCGTATGCCCAGGTGGCAGTTACTGTTGGCACGATTACGAAACTGAGGGTACTTGTGTTGCTGAGTGGCTGCAAGGGAAGGGCATAGCTGCTTTTTTGTTGAAATACCGCGTTCTGGGAATAGGTCCATATGTTTTCCATACCCGACTCATATCACGCGGCCATAAATACCCCGATGCCCTCTGCGACATCCAGCGTGCAATCCAGTATGTACGCGAGCACGCCGCTCACTTCAACATAAATCCGAAGCAACTAGGTGTCATGGGATTCTCCGCTGGCGGTCATTTATGCATGAGTGCTGCGGCCTACGCTTCTACCGATTTCCTCACGCCACTCGGCATCAGCCACAGCACCAACCTCCGTCCAGACTTCGTTGCCGCCATCTATCCAGTCGTGACTATGCAGAAACCCTATGTGCACAAACGCAGCCGTAATGCCCTCATAGGCGAGTATCCCACTCACCGTCAGATTATGTGCGACTCACTTTCATTGGAACTCCACATCCCTTACGACTGCCCACCTGTTTTCCTAATCAACTGCATGGACGATCCCATCGTCAAGTGGGAGAACAGTGTACTCCTTGACAGTGCTCTCACGGCAAACAATGTGCCGCATAAATATATTATTTATGAGCATGGAGGTCATGGCTTTGGTGCCGCAGCCGAAAAGTTCTCTGAAGAGACAAAACATTGGCAAGAGGCATTCACAGATTGGCTGGAGACACAATATACGACCTTCGGCAAATAGTTCACTTTTTTTAATCTTCATAATATGAGTAAATTCGATGACATACGTCCGTTCTACGACGAAGAAATTCCAGAAGCCATGGAGCGTATAGCCCAAAGCGAGCATTTCCCGCTCTTGGCTCAGTATGTTTATCCAGGTCAGGACATAGAGAAAGTCAGACAGCTAATGCGTCAGTTCACAACCATTCGTGACTTCCAATTAGAAGTCATGAGGTGTGTCAATGAGCAAGTGATAACTCGTAGCACCACCAGTTTCACCTTTGAAGGTATCGATGCTCTTGATCCGGCTAAGCGCTACCTTTTCGTAAGCAACCACCGCGACATTATGCTTGATGCCTGCTTCTTGCAATACGTCCTTTACCAAAGCGGGCATGAAACATCGGAAATAACGTTCGGAGCTAACCTCATGAGCACGCAGCTTGTCATAGATATAGGCAAGGCAAATAAGATGTTCCGTGTTGAACGTGGCGGCTCGCCTCGCGAGTTTTACCATTCATCGCTGCACCTATCAGAATACATACGCTACTGTATAACAGAGAAGCATCAAAGCGTTTGGATAGCTCAGCGAAACGGGCGTACAAAGGACGGTATTGACCAGACCGACCAGGGCATCATCAAGATGTTCGGAATGAGCCGACCCAAAGAACCCGTGGAGGCATTGGCTGAACTCAATATCGTACCCGTGAGCATCAGCTACGAATGGGAGAGCTGCGACCTGCTCAAGGCACGCGAGCTATACCTCAGCCGCGACACCAAGTATATCAAACAGCCCGGCGAGGATCTCAACAGCATCATTACTGGCATTATGCAGCCCAAGGGCTCCGTACACATCACCTTCTGCCCTGTCATCACCGCTGCCGAACTCTCACAACTCTTCAAGGAAGAGCTTTCTTCCAACACAGGAGCGGGGTGTGGGTCTGACTTTAACCGTGCTGTGGCGCGACTGATTGACCAACGCATCATCGGCGCCTACCAACTCACGCCCAACAACTATATAGCTTACGACTTACTTGAAGGTAGCAACACCTTTGCCGACCGTTACAGCGAGGAACAACGACAAGCATTCCTGCAGCACATGGAGAAGCTCAACACCTTAGGCATCAGTGATACCGACACGCTACGCCATATATTCCTTGGGATATATGCCAACCCAATAATAAGTAAGAAAGAATGAAAGAAGAAATCAAGGCACTTTTGTCGGAGGCACTTCCAATGGTTGATTTTGATTCTGAGTTTCTTTTCTCGGAACTCGATTCCTTGGGAGTTGTCACCATCATGATAATCCTTAGCCAAAAGTATTCCATTCAGCTGACTATGCAGGATGCAACACCCAAAAATCTCATCTCACTCGATGCCTTGGTGCGATTGGTCGAATCAAAAATGCAATAATTATGACGCTGGAAGATTATTTACGTGAACACGCGCAGAACATACCCGATAAATGCGCTATAGTATGCGGTCCTGATCAAGTTACTTATGGACAGCTCTGGAAAGACATCGTCGATTGTGCTGAATGTTTAAGGAACAGCGGGGTGGAAAGTCATCGTCCGTATGTGTTTCGTGCCAGTCAGGATGCTCGTTTCATCGTCACCTACTGTGCAATACACCTGCTACATGCTGTTGCTGTTCCATTGGAACACTCTGTATCTGACGAAGTCCTTAACAAGGTCAAGGATGAAGTGGAGGCGTGCCAGTTTGCCGATGATATTTGCGATACGCTTTATACCACAGGTTCGTCGGGACAGGCAAAAGGTGTGATGCTCTCACAAACCTGTTTGGCAGCTTGTGCAGATAATTTCATCAAAGAAATGAACTTTCATCCTGCACTCGTATTCATTGTCAGTGGTCCCCTTAATCACATTGCCTCGCTCTTTAAGATTCATCCTATTCTGACCGTTGGTGGAACATTGTGTGTACTCGATGGCTTGCGTGACATGAATGCCTTTTTCCAGGTGTTCACACTTCCCTACAAACACTTTGCAACATTCCTCGTACCATCCAGCATACGTATGCTGCTTCAATTCTCAGCCGAACAGCTGCATGCGGTTGCTCACCTGATAGATTTCATTGAGACGGGAGCGGCTCCGATTTCCAGCGCAGACATGCAACATCTGAGCAGCGTATTGCCTGACTCGCGGCTATATAACACCTATGGCGGTACCGAGATAGGATGTGCTTGCACATACCAGTTTAATGATGGCAAGTACCTTGAGGCTTGTATAGGTCGCCCTATGCTCAACGCTAGCGTTCATCTTGACGATGGCAAGATCGTTGTCTCCGGCAAGACAATCATGAGTGGTTATGTAGCAGATCCCGAACGTACGGCCTCCATCTTACGCGATGGTGCCATATACACCTCCGATTTGGGAGAAATAGACAGTGAGGGACGTCTGCACCTGCTAGGAAGAGAAGACGATCTGATTAATGTAGGGGGCTTCAAAGTGTCGCCTACAGAAATCGAAGAGGCCGCCCTATCCCACCCCGACGTCAAGGACTGTATATGCATACCCGTTCCTCATGTCATCACGGGACAAGCACTGAAGCTATTGGTAGTGCTCAAAGACAACTGCACATTGGACAAACGTAGCATAGCGCTACACCTCAAGCAGTCACTCGAGACATTCAAGATTCCGGCTCTCTATGAGTCCGTTGGCTCCATTCGACGAACTTTCAACGGCAAGCTCGACCGCAAGAGCTACAGATAAATGAAGTTAACACATGTTTTCTCTATGGCGGTACGCACATGCTTCCTGCGCTTCCCCGCCCCAGCAGCCTTCGCTACAGCACTCGCGGCGTATGCCATTTTCGTCATATTGGCCGAACCGAAGGCCGACCAACTCGCGGGCGCCATCGTCTACTTCCTATCCGTCGGCTTCGTGCTGTCACTATCGCTCAAGCTATGGAGCGAGGAGCATCAGTGGACGCGCAAGGACTGGGTGGTGCATGCCATATCATATGCCATACTCCTCGCCGATGCCATCTACCTCTACCATATTAACTTCGGACAGGGAGGACATGGCTACGAGACGTTCCTCATGCACGCCTCTGCCATCCTGGCGCTGATGCTGACGGTGTTTTTCCTGTCGTTTAACCGCGAACACAACGATATCCCTTCGTGGACCTTCGCTTTCAGCGTCATCTCGAGCATAGTCATCTGTGTTTTCATTGGCATGGTGCTTTGGGGCGGCCTCAGCCTTCTGCTCAGTTCGATGAAGTGGCTGTTCGGCGTCAGCCTCGGCTGGAAATGGTATGCCGTCACAGGCGCACTCGTCGCAGGCTACCTTCCTGCATTGCTGTTCTTGGGTCGCATTCCAAATGGCGATGAGAAGCATGACCGTGAGCCGCTGCGCTCAGGTTTCCTCGCAGGCGTCTTCCGCTATCTCTTCCTGCCGCTCGAAGCGTTGTATATCATCGTGCTGTTCATTTACGCCGTACAGATTCTTGCGCGTTGGGAACTGCCGAACGGACAGGTGTCGTGGCTCGTCATCGCCTCGATGGTGGGTCTCGTCGCCATTGAGTTCGGTCTCTACCCCACCCGTCACGCCGAGAACCGGCCCTTCGACCACGCCGTAGCGCGATGGCTGCCACTCATCCTGACACCGCTGCTGCTGCTCATGACCGTCGGCATCGTACGCCGCTTCTCAGACTACGGCATCACCATCGCACGCCTCTATCTGGGTACCCTGAACGCCTGGTTCTACGCGGTCTGCCTCGGCATCTTCATCAGCCGTGCACGTCGCATCCATTGGATACCCATCTCCTTCGCAGCCCTCTTCCTGCTCACATCGGCGCTACCTATCAACTACACAAGCCTCACACGCAACGTCCTCTTTAAACAAGTGGAACACGCGCTCAAGCAGGCGAAAGTGACAGACCTGCCGCTGAATGCCAGCCGCTACGATGCCCTCATGAAAGCGCTGCCACAAGAGGAGCAGAACCGCATCAGCTCCAAGCTCAGCTATCTCGAGAGCACCTTCAACTCTGAAACAATCGAACCGTTAGCGACCCAGAAGCCAGAGCTCATTCTCTTCAGACAATACATCAGCGAAGCAGGCGATAGCATCGTTCTCGACAATATGAACAACCTCTATGGTGCTGCCAACTTCAACCACCTCCATATCCCCGAGGGCTACACGGAGTTGTACGAGGACGTCGTATGCCACGAATACCTCGTCGACCTCAGCCAAGACACTTTTGAAGTGCCTGTCAAACAAGCTAATAACGAATCTGTCACCGACACCGTCTTCGTCAGCCTCAAAGCGCTAAAGGCGCTGAGCCAACGCATGAACGACCTCGTTCCCCTGCCCACTAAATCCTCCACCAACCTCTTCTACCTCCAGCAATTCAATCTCTACGGAGGAGCGGTCTACGATAACGGCAAACGCGTCTCCGGCGTCTCCGAGCCAAAGCTGAACATCACTGGCTACATGCTGACAAAAGGACTCCAAATCAATGAATAAAAATACTATCGACTATGACACGCGAACAACTTTACGAGAATATCCTGCGGAAGCAGAGCTTCCTCTGCGTAGGACTCGACACGGATCTAAAGAAAGTGCCGCAGCACCTCCTTGAACGGGCTGCGAAGGAAGAGGGATTCGACCCCATCTTCGAATTCAACAAGGCCATCATCGACGCAACGGCACCCTACTGCATCGCCTACAAACCCAACCTCGCCTTCTACGAGGCACACGGTGTGAAAGGATGGATAGCCTTCGAGCAGACAGTGAAGTATATCCGTGAGAATTACCCCGACCAGTTCATCATCGCCGACGCCAAGCGCGGTGATATTGGCAACACAAGCAAGCTTTACGCGCGTACTTTTTTTGAAGAGATGGACGTTGACGCCGTGACCGTAGCCCCCTACATGGGCGAAGACAGCGTCACACCCTTCCTAGGCTATGAAGGCAAGTGGGTGATCCTGTTGGCATTGACCAGCAATAAGGGTAGTGAGGATTTCCAAAAGACCACCATAAAGCCCCAGACCCCCTCCCCGCACCCCCTCAAGGGGGAGAGTAGTCACCAGCCAGAAACAGGTAAGCCAACGCAGCTCTATGAAAGAGTGATTCTTCGCAGCCAGGAATGGGTTAAAAACCTCCTGGCGTCTCAGGATAAGGGAACACCCACTCAAATACAAACCACTCTCCCCCTTGAGGGGGAGCGGGGAGGGGGTCCGAGCAAGGACTGCCTCATGTACGTCGTCGGCGCCACCCAAGGTTCAGCCTTCGCTGACATCCGTCGCCTCGCCCCTGACCATTTCCTCCTTGTTCCCGGCATCGGTGCCCAGGGCGGTTCGCTGGAAGAAGTGTGCAAGTATGGTTGGAACGACCACTGCGGCCTCATCGTCAACTCCTCCCGCGCCATCATCTACGCCGACAGCTCCGAGCGTTTTGCCGAAGTAGCAGGCGAGAAGGCTCACGAAGTGCAGCAGCAGATGGCCACCATACTTCAGCAGAAAGCATAAGGATCCTGAAAGAACGCAAGATCTAGAACAAAAAAAATAAAAGTTTCAAAACACTCCGACATCCCGAAAGCCGCTACTGCAAAGGCCTGGAGGGTTGTGAATCATGCGGAGTGTTATGAGATGGATTGATTACTATCAACCCCGTACAGCCATCATCTGGCATGTGCGGGGTTGATATTTTTACTTTTCACAAACAACTTTTGAACATTTTTTCATTAAAGAAATGTGCACCAAGTGGTGTAACACCAGTCGGTGCACTTTTGGGTGTCATTCTCTGGCAAAAACAAGAAAATGAATAAAAGTTTCCAAACACTCCGACACTCCAAAGGCCGCTAAAGCCAGTGCTGTAGCGGGAAACGGGATGTCGGAGTGTTTTGAGATATTTAGAAAAAAAATCAAAACTGCATAAGTCATGGGAATGGATCGTGGTATGCAGGGTTGATATTTTGTTGTTGATTACATCAATTGATTATGGCAAAATGAAGCTGGCCGAGTAGGATAACAAGGCCGGCTTTATTTGCTGATTAGGACGACCTAATGCGGGTATAAGGTTGGCCTAATTTGGCAGATAAGGCCCCCTATAATCCCCCGGTGGGGGATGAGTGAAAAGCTTATACGGACATAGAGACAAACACGAACGGACGTAATTGCATATACGAACGGTCATAGAGGCGAAGATGAACGGTCATAAAGGCGAATACAATAGGACGTGAAGGCGAATATGACTGGACGTATTCGTTTATGCAGCTGGGCTTGCCGGTTGTTCGGTCGCGACCGAACGAGCATAAGGACTGGATGTTTATGATAGTGAGGGAGGAGATGATTGAGGGGATAAATGTGAGTAACGCGGTCGTTAAAGGGTTATGAGGGAGGGTAGATTTAGGGGAGTGTTGATTGAAAATATCTAAATATATAACAAAGAAATATGAAATAGTGGCTATAGTCATATAAAAATAGTATATTTTATTGGTTATTAGATAAATATATTGTAGGTGTTATTAATGCAAAATTTTGTAATATGTAGGTACAAAAGCAAAGTAAATGCAAGAATTTTGCATTATAACTGAAAAAAGTGATGAAAATATTTGGTGGAATGAATAAATAGATGTATCTTTGCAGCAGAAAAGGAGGATTAGAAGAAGAAAATATGGGAAAAACTGAGAGCTTACAGTGCACAATATACATTAAGACGATAAGGAGTAAGAAAATTAGGACCAGCATCTTGGACTTGGATCAGATCATTAAGGAAATCCAAGGGAGTAGTAAGAGGAGGCTGACGGTGGAAGCGTTGCGACGTGAAGTTCGCGACCTTCCACCGTTGTTTCATTGGAGGGACATAGACCGACTGCCCCGCATATGCCCGGGCGAAGTGGTGAAACGCAAGCGCGACGGAAGCGCCCAGACAAGATATACGGGCGTGACAATCCTTGATGTTAACAATATCACCAGCCCGCAAGAGGCAACTGCCATCAAAGCCAAAGCGGCGGCATGGCCCACGACGCTTGCCACGTTCATCGGTTCCAGTGGTCTGACAGTGAAGATATTAGTGCGCGGTACGCTCGACGACAACAGTCTGCCAACACGCGACGATGCCATCAATGCCTTCCACTCAAAACTGTACGAGGAAACGGCACGCGTCTACTCCACCCTACTGCAACGGACGCTTAAACCACGAAAAGCCAAGCCTCAGGACTGTTTCCGCTGGACATATGACCCAACGGCCTATTACAACGACAAAGCCATGCCTGTGATGCTGAGCCTGAGTGAGGTGATGAGCAGTTCGCAGAGGAGCGATGACTCAGCACACGAATACGGTCCGACATCGAACGCCCCCAGTCAGGCCAACGAGAGCAATGCCCGCCGGCGCTTCGCCACAGCTTTTGCCAAAGCCATCGAGCAAAGCAGTCGCGATTACACACCTGAAGAGGAGCTCAACGCTGTGGCCGAGGCTGCTTACGCCGAGGCCTTGCCATTAGAACAGACCATACGCCAGGCCATCGTGACCACCTACTGGTATGACCTTGGCAGGGAAAAGATACGCGAAACGGTGGAAAGCGTATACACCGAACTTGACAGCAAGGGCAAGAAAAGCCGCGGTAAGGGCAGCACAGGTAGCACGATGCAGATGCTTAATGCACGGTTGCAGGAGTTCATGACAGCGCATTATGATCTGCGCTACAACGAGCTTACCAATGGCGTGGAATGGCGGCCTAACAACTCGGCTTCGTACACCTTCAGAGCGCTGGACGTGAGGACGATGAACACGATGATACAGGCTTGTCACAACAATGGCATAGAGGTCTATGACCGCGACATGAAACGCTACCTCGGTTCCACGCTGGTCCGTAACTACAACGCCGCCCGGGCTTACCTGCGTGAGGTGGAAGGCTGTTGGGACGGAAAGACCGACTACATAGGCATGTTGGCCGACCGAGTCCCTTGTCGCAACCCGAAGTGGCGCGAGTGGTTTCACACGTGGTTCCTGGGCATGGTAGCTCAATGGGACGGTTGGAACACCATCTACGGCAATGCCGCGGTGCCACTGCTGATAGGTCCTCAGGGGTGTGGAAAGAGCACCTTCGGACAGCTGATACTGCCTCCCGAGCTGCGCGAGGCAGGTTATCGTGAGCTGGTCGACTTCTCGAGCAAGCTTGACGTGGAGCGGATGCTATCGACAAGTCTGCTTATCAACCTTGACGAGTTCAATCAGATAAGCGAAAGAATCCAACAAGGTTTTCTTAAGAATCTAATCCAGAAGAGTAATGTAAAAGGTCGTCGTCCCTACAGCAACACGATTCAAAACCTGCCACGTTTCGCATCGTTCATCGCCACCACCAATCTGAGCGATGTGCTCAACGATCCGTCAGGCTCACGTCGTTTCATCGTTGCCGACATTCGCAGCGGAGCCGCAATCAACACAGGACCAAGATTTTATTATCCAGAGCTTTACGCCCAGGCCTTAAGCGAATTGGAGCATGGGCGCAACTACTATTTCACGCCAGCGGAGGTAAACGAGATCGAAAACTACAACGCCAACTACATGACATTGCGGCCCGAGGTCAGCCAGTTGCTCGATTCGTTTGAGCTTCTGACAGACGCAATAGAAGGCTCTGCTAAGATGAAAGTTACTGACATAGCAAGAAGGATTACAAGGCGAAGCGGCTACAAATACAGCCAGAGCGGATTGCAGTATTTAGGACGTTGGCTTACCGGTCAAGCCCGCAATCACCACGTAGCCAAGACCAACATTAACGGTACTGCGGCATACTTGGTAAAAGAGATTTCCACAGAGTGTTAACGCAGATAAAAATCGCAGAAAAGGCGGTTTTAATACCTAAAAAGACTTAACACGCGTAAAAAGTGAGCCTGAGAATAGGATATGTGAATTCTTTGACTTACCTTTGCACCCGCTTAAAATAACGACCTCAACAACATAATGGAATTTACAGCCCAACAAATAGCACAATACATAGGCGGCACGGTCGACGGCAATCCCGAGGCATGCGTGAATACCTTCGCTAAGATAGAACAAGGAGCGGAAGGCGCGCTCTCGTTCTACTACGACCCGAAGTTCGAGCCTTACGTATACCAGACGCAATCGTCGGTGATACTCGTGCCAACAACATTCCAGCCTTCGCAGCCTGTGCGTCCGACGCTTGTCCGCGTCGACGATCCTCGCCTGGCGATAGGCAAGCTGCTCGCCCTCTACGAGAGCATGAAACCCAAGCGCAAGGGCATAGACCCGCTGGCTTACGTAGCACCTACCGCCAAGATCGGTAAGGACGTGTACTTGGCTCCCTTTGCCGCAGTAGGCGACAATGCCGAGATAGGCGACGGCACCGAACTGCACCCACATGCCACCGTAGGCGCCAGCGCCAAGGTTGGCAAGGACTGCATCCTGTATGCCAACTGCACTGTCTATCACGACTGCAAGGTGGGCGACCGCTGCATCCTGCATGCCGGTTCTGTCATAGGAGCCGACGGCTTCGGCTTCGCACCATCGGCAGAAGGGTACGAGAAGATACCGCAGATAGGTATCGCCGTACTTGAGGACGACGTAGAAATAGGTGCCAATGCCTGCGTGGACCGCGCTATGATGGGCGCCACCGTGATACGCCGCGGTGTGAAGATTGACAATCTGGTGCAAGTGGGACACAACGTCGAAGTGAAGAGCAACACCGTGCTCTGCGCACAGGTGGGCATCGCAGGCTCCACCACTGTTGGTGAATGGTGCACGTTCACCGGTCAGGTGGGCGTAGCAGGACATATCACCGTGGCCGACCGCACCACTTTGGGCGCACAGACAGGCCTGCCCGGCAGTGTGCGTAAGCCCGGTCAGACATTGATGGGCTACCCTGCCATGGATTCCAAGGTGTTTGCCCGCTCATCAGCAGTCTTCAAGTCGCTGCCCGAAATGGCCGTTCAGCTTCGCCAGCTGCAGAAAGAGGTTGAAGAACTGAAGAAGCAGCTACAAAGTTGAGAAGCCGAATCCATCCGTTGAACACTAAAAGCTATAGAGAATAGCTCGCAAAAAAATACATGTCAAAACAACAAACCCTAGGCAGCAGCTTTACGCTGGAAGGTAAAGGCCTCCATACCGGTTTAGACCTCGTGGTGACCTTCAACCCTGCCCCCGAGAATCACGGTTACAAGATACAACGTCTCGATCTGCCTGAGCAGCCCATCATCGAGGCCATTGCCGAAAATGTCGTCGAAACCACACGTGGCACCGTCCTCGCTGTGGGTGATGCGCGTTGCTCCACCGTTGAACACGCCCTCGCCGCCCTGTTTGCCCTCGGCGTCGACAACTGCCTCATTCAGGTGAACGGCCCCGAGGTACCTATCCTCGACGGTTCGGCAGAGATCTATGCCGAGAACATACGCCGAGTAGGCGTCGTGGATCAAGAGGCAGAACGCTCATATCTTGTAATAACAGATGACCTGGAACTCTCAGACGAGCAGTCCGGTTCCGTAATGCGCATAGAGGCCTGCGACCATTTCAGCCTTAACGTCACTATCGCCTTCCCCGGCAAAGTGCTTAACAACCAGACAGCAGAGTTGGGCGACATAAGCCTCTTCGGCTCTGAGATAGCCCCTGCCCGCACATTCTGCTTCGTTCGTGAAGTGGAAATGATGCTGGCTGCCGGCCTCATTCGAGGCGGCGACCTCGACAACGCCATCGTCATCTACGAACAAGAGAAGACACAGGCAGAATTGGACATCCTTGCCGACCGCATCGGAGCTCCTCATCGCAAGGCCTCTGAGTTAGGATATATCCAGACCAAGCCCCTGATGTGGGACAACGAGCCTGCCCGCCATAAATTGCTGGACATCATCGGCGACATGGCACTCGTAGGCTGTCGCATCAAAGGACATATCACGGCCGTTCGTCCCGGGCACACCATTAACAATCAGTTCGCTCGACTGCTGAGGAAGCAGTTGGCTAGTTGAGAGTTGACAGGTGACAGTTGACAGGTGACAGTTGACAGGTGACAGTTGACAGGTGACAGTTGATAGTTGATAGTTGATAGTTGATAGTTGAAACTTGAAACCTGAAACTTGAAACCTGAAACTTGAAACCTGAAACTTGAAACCTGAAACTTGAAACTCATTACCGCCGAGTCGTGAAAAAAGTCAGCGAAGCTATAGTTGAAACATTAATTAATCACTATTCATAAATCTTCATTCAGAAATGATTAGTCCTTTAGCATATATACACCCTGAAGCCAAGATAGGCGACAACGTAGAGATAGGACCTTTCTGCTATATCGACCGCGGCGTCGAGATTGGCGACAATAACGTGCTGATGAACAGCGTCACCATTCTTTATGGTGCTCGCATCGGCAGTGGCAACGTGTTCTTCCCAGGCGCCGTAATCAGTGCCGTGCCTCAGGACCTGAAGTTCCGCGGCGAGGACACGCTCGCTATCATTGGCGACAACAACAAGATTCGCGAGAACGTAACCATAAACCGAGGCACCGCTGCCAAGGGACAGACCGTTGTCGGTTCTGGCAACCTGCTCATGGAAGGCTGCCATATCGCCCACGATGATATCGTAGGCAACGACGTCATCATAGGCAACTGCACGAAACTGGCCGGCGAGGTAACCGTCGACGACCACGCAATCCTCTCGGCTTGCGTCCTCGTGCATCAGTTCTGCCGCATCGGCGGCTACACGATGGTCGGCGGCGGCACACGCTCCTCGCAAAGCATCGTGCCTTACACCATCTGCGCTCGTGAACCTGCCAGTTACTGCGGTCTGAACATAGTAGGACTTCGCCGCAGAGGCTTTGACCGTGATGTTATCAACACCATCCACGAAGCCTATCGCATAATCTTCCAAGGTGGTCTCTCGTTGGCTGACGCAATAGCCACCATCCAGAATGAGTTGCCTCAGACCGACGAGATCAAATACATCCTTGATTTTATCGAAGACACCAAGAAACGCGGGTTCGTACATTAAACATTTATGCTCTACACCATTACAGTCGTAAGTCCCGAAGTGGAAGACTTCGCCATCGAACTACAGATTGAGTCCGATGCCACATTTGCTGATCTACACCGCCTGATACGTAAGGCATGTCAGTGGGGGCAGCATAAGCCGTCAGTGTTCTACCTCTGCAACGAACGCTGGCGCCGCGAACGTGCCATTCCCGAAAAGAGTTTCGAGGACGACACAATGGATGAGGTAGAACTGGGTGACCTGCTCGACGACGAAGGACAACGGCTCCAATACATCTTCGACCACGAAGAGCATCGCGGCCTCCTGCTCGAAGTGACACACATAAGCTACGGCAAACACATCGACGAGCCGCTCTGCCGACGTAGCCACGGCACACCGCCACCGCTAACCCTAACCGACAACGTTGCCCCTGATCTCTCAGCTAACGCGTCCGGCAAAGAAGAGAACCTGACAAAGGAAGAATTGCTTGCGCAACTCAACGCAGCGGCGTTAGCCGACAGCGACGACGACGAACTGGAGCCTACCGACGACGAGCTCTTCGACATAGAGGAGATAGACCTCGAAGGTTTCGACTTCACTGAAGGATAGCCTGCTTATTCCCTAAAGCCGATGAAAACGCTCGTAGTACTACTAGGACCCACAGCCGTAGGAAAGACAGAGCTCGCCCTACGGATAGCAGAGCACATCGGCAGTCCAATAATAAATGCCGACAGCCGACAGATATACAAGGACCTGCGCATAGGCACCGCAGCACCGACGCCAGAGCAACAGGCACGTGTCAAACACTACTTCGTCGGGATGCTCGGCATTAACGAGTACTATAGTGCGGCACGCTTTGAAACAGACGTCCTGACGTTGGCCGACGAACTATTCAAGAGCCACGAAGCCCTGCTGCTAACGGGAGGTTCGATGCTATACATCGACGCCGTGTGCAAAGGCATAGACGACATACCAACCATACATGACGAGACGCGCACGCTACTGCGTCAACGTCTTGCCAACGAAGGTCTCGACAGGCTCGCTGCAGAGTTGCGACTACTCGACCCAGAGTATTACGCCACCGTAGACCTCAAGAATACCAAACGCATAGTGCATGCGCTGGAAGTGTGCTACCAGACAGGTCAGACATTCACGAGCTTCCGCACGGCAACACATAAGCAGAGGCCGTTCAACATATTGAAAATCGGGCTCAACCGTCCACGCGAAGAGTTGTTCCAACGTATCAACGAACGGGTAGACCAGATGATAGCCGATGGGCTTCTCGAAGAAGCACGCACGCTACTACCCTACCGCAACGAAAACGCCCTCAACACCGTAGGCTACAAAGAGATGTTTCAAGTGCTCGACGGCACATGGACTCTGGACTTCGCACGAGAGCGTTTGAAAAAGAACACACGCGTGTACGCCAAGAAACAACTCACTTGGTTTGCACACGACAAAGACATACGATGGTTTCACCCAGATGAATGCACAAGCATAATCTCCGCCATCGACAAAGCTATAACCGACAACACCGCCAACGCCTAAAAACTATTATAGATGAAACGCCTAAAAGCCTTTTTGCGCCAAGCATACGGAGGACCATGGTACAAACGTGTTGTAGTATGGTTCTGCACTATCATCATAGCCATTCTGCTTGGACTTGTAGCCGTCGACGTCAACTTCCTTTGGCTTTTCGGACGTTCGCCAGGCTTTAAGGAAATCCAGAACCCGGTAACTAAGGAGGCCAGTGAGATATACTCTTGCGACAGCGTGCTCATGGGACGCTACTTCAACGAGAACCGCACGCCCGTGAAGTATAAAGAGATAAGCCCTATCATGGTGCGCACTCTCATAGCCACGGAGGATGAACGTTTCTACCATCATCATGGTGTTGACATACCCGGACTCTTCGCGGCAGTGAAAGACATCGTGCAAGGCCGCGGGCGCGGAGCCAGTACGATAACCCAACAGCTTGCAAAAAACCTTTTCCGTGTCCGCACCCAGTATAGCACCGGCCTTCTCGGCCACATACCCGGACTGAAGATATTAGTGCAGAAAGCCAAGGAATGGATTGTAGCCACGAAGCTTGAGATGACGTTCTCGAAAGAAGAGATACTCACGATGTACCTCAACACCGTAGATTTCGGCTCCAACTCTTTCGGCATAAAGACTGCAGCACGCAAATACTTTGGTTCCACACCGCACGACCTCACCTACGAACAGGCAGCGACACTTGTCGGACTGCTCAAAGCCACCAGTTCATACAACCCACGCAGGCACCCGGCCCGTTCTACTGAGCGACGTAACGTGGTACTGCAAAACCTCTACGACCATGGAGGGATAATACTTCATGGCGAGCATGCAACACAAGCTCAATTAGACAGTCTGAAAGCAATACCCATGGGCGTTATCAAGCACTTCGGAGAAAGCTCGTTCGACGGTATTGCTCCATATATGCGAACAGAGTTGCAGGATTATATAGACCAACTCTGCGAGGACGGCAAGGTGATGGGCTACGAACACGAACACCTCGACCTTTATGCCGACGGCCTGAAGATATACACCACTATCGACTCACGTATGCAGCGCTACGCAGAGGAGGCCGCATTCAAGCAAATGCGTCACCTTCAACGGCTCTTCGACGAGCACTGGCGCGGCATGCGTCCTTGGCGCGATTCACAGCATCGTGAGATATCAGGGTTCATTGAAAATATCTCTCATAAGACAGAACGCTACAAAGCACTTAAGAAACAATTCCCCGACAAGCCGGACAGCGTGCGCTATTACATGAACCTGCCTCATCAAGTGAAACTGTTCAGTTACGACGGTCCCATCTATCGCGAGATGTCGACAATGGACTCTATACGCTACATGGTGAGTTTCTTGCATTGCGGCTTTGTAGCCATAGAGCCAGACACCCGCCATGTAAAAGCATGGGTGGGTGATATCGACTTCCGTTTCTGGAACTACGACAAAGTCACCTCTCGCCGACAGCCGGGCTCCACTTTCAAACTATTCGTATACACCGAGGCCATGAACAAAGGCCTCAAACCCGTGGACCGACGCACCGATAGCTATGTGTCTTACAAGTCGTGGCGATCAGGCAAGGCTGCCAGTTGGGTGCCCCGCAACGCCAACGGCCGCTATTCGGGTGCCAATATGATGCTCAAGACAGCCTTTGCGCTCAGCGTGAACAGCATCGCAGTCAAGCTGGGCTATGAAGTGGGCATTCACGACATCGCAGCTACAGCACATGCCATGGGCATACAATCGGAGCTTGACGAAGTGCCAGCCATGTGCCTTGGAGCCAGCGACGTGACACCTTTGGAACTCGTAAACTCTTACTGCACAATAGCCAACGACGGACGCTATAGTGCCCCGTGCCTCGTGACACAAATCGTTGACCGAGACGGAAAAGTCATCTATAAAGCCAAGCACACCGAGACACAGGCAATCCCCTACCGTTCTGCCTTCTTCATGCAACAGCTGCTCAAAGGCGGTCTTACCACCCACGGCGGCACATCCCAGGCACTATGGCAATATATTAACCCTGTAAAAGGTAAGGTGGACTTCGGCGGCAAGACCGGCACGACCAATAACAACTCCGATGCCTGGTACATGGGCGTAACGCCCAAACTGGTTGCCGGAGCTTGGGTAGGAGGCGAATACCGAAGCATACACTTCCGTACCGGAGCACTCGGACAAGGCAGCCGTACGGCATTGCCTATCTTCGGTAATTTCATCTCTACATTGCTGCGCGACCCGCGTTTCGCCCACTATATGGCTAAATTCCCTGAACCTAAAGAAGAAATAGACCCAAAGGACTACGAGGGATGGGGCGGCGGAGGAGGCTACGTCCGCACCTTCAGCGTTGATAGTTTACGCAAGCTTGGTCCTATGGAAGGAGTGGGATTAGGAGGCAATGGCGGCGGAGCATCTACAGGTGGTGCAACTGAAGCGGCAAGCACTTCCGAAGGAGCATCCGCCCAACCTACCCCGAAGCCTGAAGTCACGGAGTAAACATTGAAATATTTCAACATTAACAAGAGAATACAACACAATAATAACATTCACAACAACATGAACAAGAAACTCTTCATGCTGCTTATCGTTGCCTTAGCAACAGCAGCCTCAGTTCAAGCCAAGAAGAAAACTACGGCTTACCTCTTTACCTACTTCACGGGCAACGCTCCTGAACAAGAACAGATATGCTATGCCATATCCGAGGACGGATGGAACTACACTCCGCTGAACAATGGCAAGCCAGTAATCAATTCAAAGGATATTGCTCGCACCGGATGCGTCCGTGACCCACATATCCTTCGCGGCAAAGGTGGATGGTTTTACCAAGTGGTCACGGATATGAAGTCAAGCCTCGGGTGGAGTTCCAACCGCGGCATGGTGCTATTGCGCTCCAAGGATTTAGTACACTGGCAACATCATACCGTTCACTTCCCTGAGCGTTTCAAAGGCACAATGTTTGAGCATGTCACACGCGTATGGGCACCTCAGACCATCTATGACGAACGTACAGGTAAATATATTGTATATTTCTCTATTCTCACCGACGACGGCTCATGCCCCTACGACCGAGTCTATTGGGCCTACGCCAACAAAGACTTCAGCGACCTTGAAGGTGAGCCCAAGATGCTATTCGACATGAAGAACGCCAGCATTGACACTGACATCGTGCGCGACGACGACGGCCTCTATCACATCTTCTTCAAGACTGAGGGTCAGAGGCAGAAGGGCATCAAACAATTTATCGCGAAGGATCTTTACAACGGAAACACATGGGAATTACAGCCAGGTTGGTGTCAGGACACTAATAAGGCAGTTGAAGGCTCTGGCGTTTTCCGTCTGCACGATGGCACTTGGGTTCTGATGTATGACTGCTACACGAGCGGGCACTATCAATTCTGCAAGAGTTCTGACCTACACACTTTCAAGCAAGTACAGGATACAAAGACCAGCGGCGCTTTCACTCCCCGCCATGGTACTGTGATAGCTATTACAGCCAAGGAAGAGGCACGACTCAAGAAAGCCTTCCCCAACGATTAGGGACAAGGACTGATATCCACAAACAACAATGCCGCCGACAACATTTTCGTTGCCGGCGGCATTGTCTTATCAGATAATCTTATTCAAAAAATGAGAGCAATTACAAACTCCCAAGGGGAGCTCCGGTTGTTAAAAAACATTAAATCAAAATAAAATTAACGTTTGCATACGCGCACGAAACGAAAAAAGCCTTAACTTTGAGCGCTTGTTTTATAAAATTAACAGCATTTTCGGGCTTTACCATCATTTACCAATCAACGTAAACTAATCAAAAACAATAATTAACAACTCAAATTCAATGTGTATGAGAAACCGCATTAGCACATTCGGCAAACAGACTATTTTAGCAGTTGGTCTGTTAGCTGCTTGTGGACTCACGTGGTCATGCAAGGACGAATACCTGTGGGACGATGAGAAACCCACCTGGTTGAATTCAAGCATCTACGAAAGCCTGCAAGAACGCGGCACCTTCAAAACATATCTGCGTCTGCTAGAGGACAAGGATGTGAACATTGATGGTGTGCGAGATCTGAAAGACGTCTTGAGCAAGACAGGCTCCAAGACGGTCTTCGTGGCCAACGATGAAGCTTGGGAGGAATTCTTCAAGCAGAACGCGAAGTTGCCCGAGACCAATCCCTGGCACAATGCCACTAGCTACGAGAGGCTGAGCCCAGCCCAGAAGAAACTGCTCATTAACACGAGCATGTTGAACAATGCCATCGTAATGGAGAATCTTGCCAGCGCCGACGGCGATGGTACGAACCCGCCTGAGCGAGGAGCTTACATGCGCCGAGTCACGGATTTCAATCTTACCGACTCTGTGACATTCCTGCCTGCCGATGAGGTGCCCTACACCTACAACACCACCGACATTGAAAAAGGTCGCAACTATTGGACCAGTTTCAGACCCGAGAACGGCGGCAACGGCATCTATTTGGTTATGGACTCCACGCTGAGCATGATGCTACACTTCACTCAGGAGCACATGGCCAAGCAGCAAATCACTAACGACGACTTCAAGAAATTCATGGGCCGTGAACGTGAGACGCGCGACGTGCATATTTATGATGCTAAGATCCTGCAACAGGACCTCGTAGCTGAGAATGGTTATGTCAACGTCACAGAGAAGGTGATCAAGCCTCTCCCCAATATGGCCGAAATCATCCGCACTAACGGCAAGACTAAGATCTTCAGCCACATGCTCGACCGCCTTTCGTTCCCCTACCCCAACCCAGAAGTAACGGAGAATTACAAAAAACTCCATCCTGACTTCAATGGAACCATTTACACTAAGAAATATTTCTCGAATCTCGGTGCTGGCCGAATCCCACAGAAAAGAGGCCCCGACGGCAAGTTGTTCCAAGATGAAGATGGTGAAATCAACCTTCAGTACGACCCGGGATGGAATGAATTCTCTTTCAACAAGGACAGACGCGTTGATATGGCAGCTATGTTTGTGCCTAACGATGAAGCACTTATGAGGTACTTCTCTGAGGGCGGTGCAGGATGGCAGCTCGTACTGACATACGCTCCCGATCCCTATGCAGAAGTGCCGGCTGGTGACTTCGACGCCCTTTATAAGAAAATCGACTGGATTCCTCTGTCCACGCTTGATAAGCTGTTGAACGTCATTATGTTCTACTCGTTCAACGAGTCTGTCCCCAGCAAGATGACCACCTTACGCGACTACCAATCGCAAGAAGAGATGTTCACGCCCGATGATATCGAACTCATCGACACTTGCATGCTGGCTTGTAATGGCGCAGTCTATGTAATGGACAATGTATACGGCCCTGCATCATATATCTCTGTAGCAGCACCAGCGAATATCAGTAAGACCAACCTCATCATGAAGTGGGCCATCAACAATGGTGAAGACTACAGAAACGATAAGATGCATATGAACTATTTCGCATACCTCATGGCTATGCGTTCGAGATTCACATTCTTCCTCTCCAGCGACGAGGCCCTGAAACGCTACTACGACCCCGTAAGCTTCACTAGCCGTAAGCCACGTGTCATTCAGATGTCGTACACTGGCCGCGGCGACCTGCCCGTACAGACCGGTCGTATCCTTTACACCTACAACCTCGACGATGGTACAATTGGCAGCCTCTACAACCTCGACCAGCTGCAGCCTACCGAGCTCATCAACCGTCTGAAGGACATCCTCGAAAGCCACACGATTGTGCACGACGGCACCAATCCCATCGACAACGAGGACGAATACTATGTTGCCAAGAACAATGCTGCGCTGAAAGTGACCAAGGACGCCGACAACAATATTATTAAGGTACAAGGCGGCTTCCAACTTGAGAACGAACGCGCAGGAATTGTCAACGGTGACAGAGGTACTCTCGATATTGAAGTCGCTGCATCAAATGTCAACCATATGGCCAACGGTACGACAATCATCATTGATGACTCGCCTATTATTCCGGCCAGCAAGAGCGTGTATGGCATAATACACAACGAATTTGGCGACGACTGCTCTGCTTTCTACGAGCTGACCGACGTCAATGGCAATGAAGATATCATCAAGGCTTGCGGCCTCGATGCCTCGAAGCTTGCCGTATGGTTGGGAGGTGATGCATCTGGCGGCGTTGACTACAACGTCAAGTTCTGGAGCAACTACCAGTACACACTCTTCGTCCCGACAAACGAAGCTATTGAAGAAGCTCGCCAGTTAGGCCTGCCTACTTGGGAAGACATTCGTGCTGATTTCGAAAGCCTGCCCACTGATCCCGAGGACGAAGAAGTACACATTCTCAATGGTGAAGACTCTCTACGCCTACAGACTAAGATCACGTTCCTCAACAACTTCCTCCGCACACACTTCGTCGACAACAGCGTCTTCGAAGACAAGAGCGAACGAGCTGAAAATGAATACGTCACCTCAAGCTACGACATCAACAACGGCCTCTTCGTAAAGGTTCACATCTCACGTAGCAAGCAAGGCGGCGAGACACGTCTTTTCGTACGCGACGACAACGGCGGCAAGGTCTGCCAGACAACAGGCGATCTGCGCAACGTCATGGCTCGCGACATTGTCTGCTTACGCGACCCGAATGGAAACTATTCCGGACCTAAGGAATCTCCGACAGGTAAGAACTCAATGAACAACATCGTGCTCCAAAGCTCCAGCTTTGCCGTTATCCATCAAATCAACGGCGTGCTCAATCACATTCCGCTCGTTGACGGACGTTATGACAGCACCTGGGCCGATGCGTCAAGTTGCAAGAAATACCTTCGCCAGTTTGCTGTTCCCAAGGTTGATACTATCCTTCAACAGAAAGAACAGCTCCATAAGCAAAAGTAAGCTTCTTCACCAGTAATATGTATACAGTATGAATAAGTTCATTAAAATAATACTGCTTTTGGTTGTTTGCTTCACCGCATCAACAGCCAACGCTCAGCAAAGGCGCATCTCTGGTACGGTGTCGGATGACTACGATGTCGTTCCTGGAGCTAACGTCGTTGAGAAAGACAAGAATAACCGTATCGTCAGTGCTGCTGTAACTGATATGAACGGTAACTTCACCCTCACCATTAAGGATCCCAAGAACACCCTTCATGTTACTTTCATTGGTCTGAAGCCTTGGTCATCGCCTATTGGTACACGCAATGTCTTCAAAATCAAGCTTTCTGATAATACGAAGCAGATGAAAGAAGTCATAAAGACAGCTGCAAGAAAGAAACAGAGCGGCGGTCTTACGATTCCGGTTCGAGAGTTGGCACAAGCCTCACAAACTTTCAACATGGACGAAATGGAAGGTATGGCCTTCGAGAGTGTTGACCAAGCCCTTCAGGGTCAGATCGCAGGTCTTGATATCGTGGCCAACTCCGGTAACCTCGGTTCCGGTACTACCATGCGCCTGCGCGGTACCTCTACCATTAATGGTAATGCACAACCGCTCATCGTCGTCAACGATCACATCTTCGAGCTTCCTGAAGACGCTCAGTCCATCAACTTCGAAGATATGGACAACGAGGAACAGTTCTCCACCCTGCTGAACGTAAATCCCGAAGATATCGAAAGCATCGAGGTACTCAAGGATGCATCAACGGCAAAGTGGGGTTCACGTGGTGCCAATGGTGTAATCGAGATCAAGCTGCGCCGTGGTAAGAAAGGCCCCACCAACGTAACCTTCTCTTACAAGTTCAACGGCACATGGCAGCCTGACGGCTACAAGATGCTCAACGGTGACGGCTACACTATGATGCTTAAGGAAGCCTACTACAACCCGCAGCAGATTCCTACCAACATCCCCGAGCTCGACTACGACAACAGCCTTACCGATATCTACGGACACTTCAGCAACAACACTGACTGGATCCACAAGGTTCGCCAGTTCGGTAAGGAGCACAAGTGGTACGTCACGCTCTCTGGTGGTGGTGAGAAAGCTACATTCCGTGTGTCAGCCGGTTACGATAAGTCAACTGGTTCTATTATCGCACAGAAGCTGCACCGCTTCACCACTCAGACAGCACTTGACTACTGGGTCAGTGATCGTATCAAGTTCACATCGAACATCAGCTTGACCTTCACTACCAACTACAAGAACAACCCCAACGACATTCTCGGTCGCGCATACACGGCCATGCCTAACATGGGTGTATACGAACTCATGGCTCAGGATGTCAATGGACAGTTGACTTACCTGCCCACCGGGCGTTACTTCAATATGTTGCCACTGG
Organism: Bacteroidaceae bacterium; assembly: GCA_016286165.1. Classification (GTDB taxonomy): domain Bacteria; phylum Bacteroidota; class Bacteroidia; order Bacteroidales; family Bacteroidaceae; genus Physcousia. Next base: position 83,750 of record JAEESE010000013.1, read on the forward strand.
ATACCGGCAACAACAACGATGGACACCACACCAGCTATCAGTTGCGTGATATGTTCCTCAATGGTAACCCTGTAGCTTATGCCTATGGAGGCTGGAATAAGGAAAATCAGTACAACCTGACTCCGCAGTTTGCTATAGACTACAAGCTTCTTGGTAAAGACGATGAGCACTGGCAGCTCAACTATAAGGGCGACGTACAGTTGAACATCTACAACACCTCATCAGACAAATACATACCCGCAGACCTTCACACCATGGACTGGATTTACGGTCCTGATGAAGGGCAGTCGTTCGGCGGTGGCACACACTCCAACCAACGTAACACTGTAGGTAACTCTGAATACAAGAGCCTTGAGTTCACCACACGTCACGACCTGTCACTCTATCCCAAGTTCAAGAACGAAGACTGGAGCACCAGCGCCCTTGCACGATGGGAAATGAGAAGCGGACAGTCAAGCACCCAGAACATGGACCTCTGGAACGTGCCTACAGGTATTACCGACCCGACCGTCGTTGCACTCCTATCAGGCGCCAGCGCCGGCAACAATGAGTGGCACGAGACAACCTTCTACGTGCAGACGCACGCGACATATAAAGGTAAATATAACCTTGACGCCTCAGTACGATGGGACGGTTCAACCGCCATGGGTTCCGGCAATAAGTTCGGAGTGTTCCCCTATGTCGGTGCCCGTTGGAACATCATTGATGAAGGTTGGATGAAATGGTCACGAAAGGTGATTAGCATGTTATCAGTTCGTCCCACATGGGGTCTCACGGGTAACACCGGTGGCGGCGGTTTCGACCAGTACAACCGCTACTCACAGTCTGGTTACTACAATGGCCACACCGTCATCATTCCTGAGAACCTCTCATTGAGTTCTATACGTTGGGAGAAGACACGTAAGATTAACCTCGGTTTCAACCTCGGTCTTTTCGATGATTTGATCAACTTTGAACTCGACATCTACGACCACAAGACCACCGACCTCATCATGCATGGTCAGCGCATCGCATCGGCAAACGGTTTCAGCACGTTAGCCAAGATTAACGGTGGCGTCATGAGAAACAAAGGTTGGGATTTGAATGCTCACACCGGATGGTTCGCCAAAGTGGGTAAGTTCCAGTTGAAGCTGCGTGGTAATATCGCACAGAACTTCAACGAAGTGGAGGAAATGGATCCACTTATCCTCTATTCTCTTAACCCGTCAGACACATACCAGCCCAGCAACCTTGATTACAACGGTCTGCGCCGCGTACAAGTAGGTAATGCCCTCGGTTCTATTTATGGTTTGAAGTACAAAGGCGTATACAAGTACGACTATGACCACAGCGGTTACACCCAGGCTTCATGGTACGCATACGGCCAGTATGAAGTTGATGAGGAAGGAAACACCTTCTCCAACTTCGAAGATGCCGTGGCTCGCGGTACCGGTTATGACATCAACCGTAACCCCATCAACACAGCCTCTGCTGCAGTACACCGTGGAGAAATAGCAACTTGTCCTATAGCATACGATGCCAACGGCTACATGCTTACCGACCAGAAGGGTGAGCCTCTACCTCTCTACTACTGCTTCAACGAGAGCTATGGCAAGCCTTTCCAAGGCGGTGATGCCATCTACGAAGACATCAACCATGACGGACAAATCGACCGCTACGATGTCGTCTATCTTGGCAACTCCAACCCCTCATGCAACGGTGGTTTCGGTTTCACAGCTAAGTGGGACCGCATCCAGATCAACACCGGTTTCAACTTCCGCATGGGCAACCAAATCGTGAACTTGGCCAGAGCCAATGCCGAAAGCATGCGCAGCAATGCCAACCAAAGCTTCGCTACCACATGGCGCTGGCGTAAGAATGGCGACGAGACCGTCATCCCACGTGCTCTGAACGAGAGCGGTTTCCGCAGTTACAACTCACTGCCCTCTGACCGCTATGTCGAGAATGGCGACTACCTCCGTCTGCAATACATTCAGCTCAGCTATGATATCGATCCTAAGATCCTCAAGAAGTGGAAGATTCGTGCTCTGAAGCTTTATGCTTCTGCTAACAACTTGTGGGTTTGGAGTAAGTACACCGGCACTGACCCCGAAGTCAGCCCTGGCGGTTTCAACGTAGCAGTGGACAACAACCGTACGCCTCGCGCACGTTCCTTCACCGCAAGTATAAATCTTGGATTCTAAAGCATGACCGTTATGAAACGATATACTTTTATATATAAATTAGCACTAGTGTGCCTCACGGCCATCAGTGCCACATCCTGTGACGACTTCCTCACGCTTTATCCTCAGGACCGCGTTGTGGAAGAGAATTTCTGGGAGGACCGCAACGACCTCGATGGCGTACGCTACGGTGCATACCGACAACTGGCAACCACTCTCCAAAAGCTGGTCGTTTGGGGTGACATACGTTCCGACGCCTACTCGCAGAATCCTATTTACGATAGTTCTCAAGGAAGCTACGACCTCTACAAGAAAATCGTCAGTGCCCAATTAGACTCCACGATGTCCGTTTACGACTGGGGTGAGGTCTACACTACTATTAATTATTGTAATAAGGTTCTTTCACACGGGGAGCTGGTTCTTGAACGTGACGCTCAGTTCACTCGTACAGAGTGGGAACAGATGAAAGCCGAGATGACCGCAATGCGCGCACTCAACTACTTCTATCTGCTTCGCGCCTTCAAGAACATCCCTTATAGCAACGAGGTCATCAACTCCGATGCTGACACACACCCCTTCACAGCAACCAAGCAGATGGATGTATTAGACATCATCATAAAGGATGTGCGCTCAGTAGCTGGCAAGGGACGTAACCGTTACACCCAAATCAATGACACGCGCGGCCTTATCACCAACACTGCCATCTATGCCCTTCTGGCTGAGATGTACCTCTGGCGTAGCGCTTTGCGCGAAGGCCGCGGTTTCTCGGAAGACAGCGTCCGCATGGATGCCGACAGCGTCGTATTCTTCGGTCAGCGCTCCCTTGATGCCCTGGCTCTGCAAAACCAACAGATTACAGAAGGTTCGATAGACCGTTCACGCAACCTTACCGATGATTTTGGAAGCGGACTGACCAACGCTCCGCTTATCAAGAACGACGGTATGGAAAACAGCTACAATGCTCAACAGCCGGTTTCCATTCCCAGCTACTCCGCCATTTTCTCCAGCGGCAACAGCGACGAGAGTATTTTTGAACTTCAGTTTGCTCGCGATGAACGCTCAAACGGTATCGTAAACAGCCTGTGGGGACATGACAATAGTACTCACTTCGCTTCCAGTGAAGCTGCGATGAAGGCTGCTTTCAACAACGAAACCAACTTCAACAAGGACACCCGAATGTGGTACAGTTGCATGAAGAAGACCAGCGACAGCAAGAACGAAGACCTTCCCGAGGGTTATGTCCTCAAATGGGGTAAATGTAATTTCGGCTTTGCCAGTGGCAAGTTCCAGGCATCGTTCTCAATAGAACAATACAACAACTGGATCTTCTACCGCCAAACCGACGTCATGCTGATGATGGCAGAAGCCGAAGCTGTCCGTGGCAACTTCGTTGCATGCCGCAATATCGTAGATGCTATTCACAAACGTGCATCCCTAGACCAGAAGACCGGCTTCTCTGCAAACAGTGACAACACTAAAGAGAAGTGCATCGACCTGGTTATGAAAGAACGTCTCTTTGAGTTCGTAGGCGAAGGCAAGCGTTGGTTCGACCTCGTTCGCTATGCAGAACGTATCGGTGGCGGACACAATGCCGACCCCTTCGAGCCAGAGCTTAAGGATGGAGCCGACGGTGTAGCAAAAATGATTGATAATTTCCTCGGTAAAGGCGCATACAGCCGTATGATTCCTGTGCTGAAGAATCGTATCAAGAACCGCTACGGACTCTACTGTCCTGTTTATGAAATGGAACTCAGAGCTAACAAATACCTTTTCCCGCAGAATCCTGTGTGGAACCGCGAGAAGGGTCTTGTTATCAACACTGAAGAATAGCCACCATCACCAATGCTAAAACTTACAACAATGAAACAGAAACTTATTTTTCATCAAATCAAACTGGCGCTGGTGATTGCCTTCATTGGATGTATCGCTTCAGCTTGCCATGAGGAAATTGATACAGGTGCTCGCTTCACGTTGAAAGAGTACACGGTCCTCTCATATCTCACTGAGGGACCTGACTCAGCACTCTTTACAGAGTATGTCAAGCTGCTCCATCAGGTGCCTGTAAGTTCCCGCTCTGAATCATCTGTCGCACAGCTGTTGTCTGCACGCGGAAAATATACTTGTTTCGCTCCTGACAACGAAGCCATTCAGGCGTATCTCGACAGCCTGTACGCCAAAGGCGTTATCTCAGCCCCCAATTGGGAGAGTATTACTAATCAGGCGACCTTGGACTCTATTCGTAAGGTTATAGTACTGAATAGTGTTATTGATGGTAGTCGCAACGGCGAGATATACGAAATCGGTACCATTTCCTCCAAGGATGATAACGACGAGTTGCCTACGGCAAATCTCTATGATCGTAAGCTCTACAAGACGTCTATTCAACAGACCGACTCTATATTCATGAATGGTGTGGCTCTCATCGACCTCAACCACCGTGATATTGAAACGATCAATGGTCGTGTACACCAAGTACATGCCGTCATAGCTCCTAGCAATGACACCATGGCTGATATCTTCCGCCAGCGTATAGCTGAGAACAAGCACGGATTCCTCGTGATGTCCAAGCTCATTCTGGCTTGCGGACTTGAGGACACGCTGAGCAAGACCCGCGATGACACATGGGAACAGCTCTTCCTCACTAATCAGGTGAAAGACTTACGTGTTCACCCCACTGAGCAGACTGGTACAATTCCCGAACACCGCAAGTATGGTTTCACGGTCTTCGCCGAGACCGATGACTTGTGGGAAACCGAGATTGGCAAAGCCGCTCAGGACATTACCATCAACGACGTTAAGGATTACCTCATCAGCAAAGGTGCTTACCCCGACGCATCCACTGACAATGATTTCGAAGACGAAAGAAACATCATCAATCAGTTCGTCACCTATCATATCCTGCCAGAGAAGTTAAGTCGCGACCGTTTGGTCATCCACTACAATGAAAAAGGATATTACTGGAAGACCTCCGGCACAAACTACACCATTCCTGTATATGAATATTTCACAACGCTTGGCAAACGTCGCCTGCTTAAGATATTCGAGAGCGCAGAGTCCAACGGCATCTATCTCAACCGTTTCCCCATCCTGCGTAACGGACGTGGTGAATATGGCCCAGAGAATCTAAATGTCGACGACTATCACGAGAGCGGAAAGTTCCGCGACATCGGCAGCAGCTTTGCCATGTACCCAGATGAGAACGTCGGCAACAAGATTCTTGTTGATGCCGTAGGCGATGCTCAGCATGAGAACCTCCTCAATGGTTGCATCTATCCTATCGAGCGCATTCTGGTTTACACCGAGAACATACAAAAGCGCTTGGGCGGTGAAAGAATCCGTATCGACATGGCTGCCATGTTCCCCGAGATGATGAACAACGACCTTCGTCGTCCTCTGAGCTACTATTCCTATGGTGCTAACCAAACCCGTGGCTTCCCTCAGAACTACAACTATCTGGAGGATGTCCGCATGGAGGAAGGAACAGAGTTCTACTACTTCACCGGACATGACCGTGGTTGGAGTAACTACCAGATGGACGAATACAACATCATTGGTAAGTACGAGTTCACCATGAAACTGCCACCAGTACCTATCAAGGGACACTACGAAGTACGTTTCGGCGTCAGCTCTGGTTCACAAGTACGTAGTATGTGTCAGGTTTACTTTGGTAACGATTTGAATTATCTGCCTGCTGCAGGTATTCCTATGGACCTCCGTATCGGTTTTGTAAACCATCGCTTCCGCAACGGCACCCAGGCCTCTAACTTCGGCTACTCTTCCACTGCTGACTACGAGAACGAATATAGGAATCTAACTATGGAGGAACAGGATGAAGTGACGAAGTCTCTACGCTCTCGTGGCTTTATGAAAGGTCCTAAGTACTTCCACATCGGAAATGGTACCGGCGCTAATGTAGGTATGCAAGGCGAACACGTAACACGCCGTATCATGGTGAGTGCAGACCTCGATCCCGACAAGACCTACTACATCCGCTTCAAGAACGTTCTCAACGACGCAGATTCCCAGTTCTTCATGGACTACTTCGAATTCGTTTCGAAGGATGTCTATGACAATCCCGTCGAGCCCGAGGACTATTGGTAATTAATTAAATTTTGCAACTATGATACAAGGAAAAATCAAACAATGCATCCAAGCAGGTTTAATGGGAATAGCTCTGCTGGCCATCTCTCCTGCCTGCACCGATGACCACTTCGAGTTGCGCGACGGAGGCGGTGTAGGAGATAATGCCACTGCTACCCTATGGGAGCAGATCAAAGCTAACCCCGACCTGAGCAATTTCGCACAAATCGCAGCGCAGACTCCGGCGTTCAAGGACGAGAAACATCCCATCAAGGAATACACCTTTAAGGATGTGCTCTCAAGCAATCAAATCCTCACGGTGTTTGCTCCGACCAATGACGTATTCACTGCCGCTGATGTTCATTATTACGACTCGCTCGTTAAGGTTCGTCCATACGACGTATTCCTTCGCCTTGTGGGTAATCACATTGCGAGGAATCGCTACGTAGCAACCGGACAGAATCCCGACGGCAAGCCCGAGCGCATCATCATGGTCAACAACAAGAAAGGCTACTTTGACCGCTTAGGTTTCTTTGACCGTTCAGAGACGCCCGCAGTCAGGACACCGCTTAAAGAAGCCAACATCCCTGCTACGAATGGTGTCTTGCATAAGTTAGGCACAGTTTCGCCTTTCGCATATAATGTATATGAGTACATTCGTGCCAACGATGCCATGTATCGTCATCTTAACGAGTGGATAGAGAAACACGACACTCTGTACTTTAATGCAGAGATCAGCGCTGAGTCTGGAGCGAACCCCATCACAGGTGAGCCTATCTACGTTGATAGCGTGTACACGCGTTACAACTCGCTTTACAACCGCTCCTACAGCCCACGTGCCGAGGAATGGGTTATGCCACACAAGGGCATTGATGCAAACCTCGAGGCAGAGGATAGTATCTGGGCCGTAATTCTGCCCACCGATGCCGCTTGGGAAGAGGCTTACGCCAACATGAAAGACGAATATGTATATGCAAATACATATTTCGACAAGACCAAGGAGGACGCCCTCGTCAAGGACGATGCTTCAGCCAAGCGTGGCATGACACTAACCGTCACCGACTCACTCTCCGACATCTCTTTCAACATGGATATGGTAGCCCCAATGGCCATTAATGTTCGTGAGCAGAAACGTATCCCCGAGCAGCCTACATTCTGGACATTAGAAACGTTCCAGAAGTTTGATATCGTAAAGATGTTCAACACACGCTCCGACACCATCACTGTGGACGAGAAAGCTACTCAGGACGTCAAGTCACTTCTCTTTGACGGGAAAGAGCCTGTCACTGTCAGCAACGGTGTAGTTTACCCTGTTGACCACTGGAACTATCAGAAAGCATGGGGCTATAAGGATGTGGAAGTTAAGGCAAGTCGCGCCAACATCTTCCAGGGTGCTCGTTACAACCTGACAGCACAGGAACAGAAAGAGCGCACTTACAATTCACATTTCGAAGTCACGAGCTTTAACAGTGAGGCAAGTGCACTGGCCAACGACAGTGCTTTAGGCCGTGTCAGCAAGAACACCTTCATGACATTCTACAAAGATACTGGCACGCCAAGTGTAGAATTTATACTACGTGACGACGAGCAAGACCGCCAGATTCGCAGCAACATACCATACGATATTTACATTGTAATGGTTCCGGACTTCTATCGCGCAGACCCTGACTCTATAGTAGCTTATGTCCCAGGCGAAACGCCTTTCAAGAAGAACAAACTGCAGGTGCAGATCAACCGTCTGACTGAAGACGGCAAGGAACAGAAGACCGGTGCTTCAGACATGCGCTTCGATTACAACGGTGAGAAGGTCGACACTATCTATGCAGGTACTATCACCTTCCCATATTCCTACCGCAATATCCCAAAGAGCTACCCAACGATTACCATCCAATCGCAAACCATCAATAGCTCTTTGCAAAAAGAAGGATATCAGCGAACGTTCTCGATAGACCGCATCATCCTGCGAGCCAGAAAGAATGATTAACAATGTGAACCCAAAACAAAACTGAAATCATGAGTATGAGATTCATTCAATCAAACCTCTATAAGACATTCTGCCGTGCACTCTGTCTGATGCTCGTTTCTGGGGCAAGCATTGTTCCAGCTTTGGCTCAAGACGAAGTCGACGCGGAAGGTATCGCCGAGGCCGACAGCCTGGCTCTTGTCAAGCGCCGCTTGGCAAAGAAGCCTGAGAAACAATATGAAATGAAGCATGTTGCCGGTACCATCACTGATGGTGCTACAGGAGCTCCTATGGGCGGCGTCCGTATTCAGGCACTTCAGCTTCCTAAGTATTCCACTCTTACCGAGGAGGATGGCACTTACAGCTTTGATGTTCCTGTATTCTGCAATGCCGTCATTGTAGATGCTCCTGAATACAACATGATCCAATTAGCCATTAAGGGCGAAACCGGACAAGATGCAAGCCTCTTGAGCAGCAAATTCTCCAAGTTCTACACAGATGGAACTACCATCATTTCGCAAAAGAAGGTTATGCTTGACCAAACAAGCTCTATCACTGTAGAGACCGACATTCAGAACCTTCTGGCTGGCGACGTACACTCCACCAGCCGTAGCGCTTTGGTAGGACAAGGAGCATATATGACCATCCGTGGTGTCAACTCTCTCAATGCTAATGCCCAGCCTCTCTTTATCATCGATGGAAATATGGTAGATCTTCAGCAAGAGCGCACAGCCCTTCACGAAGGTTTCTTCAACAACATCCTTGCTGGCCTCGACCCCGAGAATGTTGAGAGCATTCAAGTGATAAAGAACGGTACAGCTCTCTATGGCGCCAAAGGTGCTAATGGTGTCATCATCATCAACACCAAGCGCGGTCATAGTATGGCTACTAAAATTAATGTACGCGTGTACGGAGGCGTTGAACTGGCACCCAGCCGTCTGCAGATGATGGATGGCGACGCATACCGCAACTACCTCAGCGAGTTGGCCGGAACTGTCAAGGACGTTCGCGAGTCCACAACAGCCAACCTCAGCAAGTATGCGTTCCTCAACGAAGCACCCGAGAGCAGTAACTACTACCGCAGCGTGTTCCACAACAACACCGATTGGCAGAAAAACCTGTATCATGCAGCCTTCACCCAGAACTACAAAGTGAGCGTTGAAGGTGGTGATGATGTAGGTATGTACGACCTCTCGCTTGGCTACACAAAGGGTGATGCGACTCTCAAGGGCAACGACTTCAGCCGCCTGAACCTTCGATTCAACACTGATATCACAGTCTTCGAGAAAGTAAAGGCTGGGCTTGACATCGCTTACAACCAGACCAGCTACAACCTTCTTGACAATGGTTGGAGTAGTGAATATGAGATGCAGAACATTGGTTCAACCAATGTCCTCGGCCTTATCCAGGCTCCATTCCTCTCACCCTATTCCTACTATCACGACGAGAACACTGGGCGCCTTGAGCTTTCACACGACTATGCCGGTAAGTATGCTTCTACAGCCAGCGTTGGCCAATGGGTACAGAATCCTTTCGCCTTCCCGCATGGCTTGGACTACGATATCAACGAGTGTCTGCGCAACCCCTACTGGATTGTCAAGAATGGTAAGGGCAAGAACAAGAACTATGCAGAGTTGACGCAGATAAGCATCAATTTCTCACCGAAGTATCAGATTACAAAGCAGCTGGCCATCAGCGACCGTTTCAATTACACATTGAACCGTAACAATGAGAAGTACTTCCTGCCAATCAACGGTGCTACGTTGTACTTCCTTAAAGACCTCGGTGAAATCTCGTCCGTACTGAAGTCTCAGTTCACAAAGGAGAGCACCATCAACAACGACCTACGTGTTGAGTGGGGCAACAACTACGGCGCTCATACCATCAACCTCTTCGGTGGCTGGCGCTACAACAACTACGGCTATAGCTACTCTTATATGCGTGGTTATAACAATGAGAACGATAAGTTGCCCAATATCTCCAAGAACATGCAGTACGTCAACTACGGCGGTACTAAGGACAACTGGATAGACATGGCATACTACTTCAATGCCGACTACAACTTCCAGAACAAGTACTTCGCACAGTTCACCATTTCGACGCAAGCCAGCAGCCGTTTCGGTCATGAGACCAAGGATGGTTTCCACCTTGGAAACGTCAGTTGGGGTATCTTCCCCAGCCTGCAGGCAGGATGGATTATCAGCAACGAAGGTTGGTTCGACACCACTCGCGGCATCAACTATCTTAAGCTGACCGCTGGCTTCGACCAGAGTGGCAACGACGGCATCGACTACTACGCAGCCCGCACTTACTGGGAGAGCCAACAGCACTCTGAGAACACTGTTGGTCTCGTGCTCAAGAACATCGAGAATACCAGCATTCAATGGGAAACCACCACACGCTACAATGTGGCACTGCAAGGTTCGTTCCTCCACAACCGTCTGAATGCAGGTCTCGACCTCTTCTGGAGTAAGACCGATAACTTGCTCACGCTTAAGGACCTCGATTACCTCTCCGGTCTCGGTAAGTACTGGACTAACGATGGCCAGTTGAAGAACCGTGGCTTCGAGTTCAATGCAGCTGCAGCTCTTGTAAACCGCAAGAATGTAACTTGGGAAGTAGGAGCCAGCATTGGCCATTACAACAACAAGATTACCAAGCTTCCGTCGACTGACCTTATGACATTCACCGATGTTTACGGCAACGTAACGAACGTCATCAAGGGACACACCTCAAGCATTTATGGCAAGGACAACGTACTCACAGCCGTTGGCTATGCTGCCGGAACCTTCTTCGGTTGGCAGACCAATGGTGTCCTGTCATCTGATGCAGAGGCAAGCAAAGCTGGTGCCAAGGGTTACCTTAAGTACCCCACTGGTTTGAAAGAGAACCCATATAGCGACTTCCAGGCCGGCGATGTACGTTTTGTTGACCAAAATGGCGACGGTGTCATCGATGATAACGACCGTGTAGCTATCGGAAATCCCAATCCCGACATCTATGGCAACATCTTCACCAATCTCACATGGAAGAACTTGCGCCTCGATGTTAACTTCCGTTACTCTCTCGGCAACGATGTTTACAACTACCAGCGTTCAATTCTTGAAGGAGCTAACACCACCTACAACCAGACTGCTGCTATGAGAAACCGTTGGGCATATGAAGGCCAGATCACCGATATGCCTAAGGTCACTTATATCGACAGCGAAGACTGGCGCAACAACGAGCGCATGTCAGATCGTTGGATTGAAGATGGCAGTTACCTCAAACTCAAGAACGTTCGCCTGACATACGTCATCCCCGTACACAACGAGTACATTCAAGGTATGCGCGTATGGGGTGAAGCCAACAACCTGTTCACTATCACCCGTTACCTCGGTGTCGATCCCGAAACAAGCGCACGCAACAGCGTTCTCTTCCAGGGCATCGATACAGGCTTGCTATCTGTAGGTCGCAGCTTCAACCTGGGTGTTTCTATCAACCTCTAATCCCATCCTATCATGATGAAAAAGAATATAATAGCAACTCTCCTCTGCGCCATCACCCTGAGCATCGGTTTTTCCTCTTGTGAGGATATGCTCACTGGTGACATGGATCGCCATATCGAGATTGACGAGTTGGCGCAAGATACCCTTTACAGCTATTGGGGCATCCTGCGCAGCCTCCAGCATGTGGCCGAGCGCTACGTCATCCTCGGCGAATGTCGTGGCGACTTGGTTGATGGCACCCAATATGTAAGCGATTCCATCAATGCTATACTTGAATTCGGCCTTACCGGCAGCACTGCCGACGGCTCGAACCGATTCCTTAAGGCAGCTGACTTTTATCACGTAGTCAACTCGTGCAACGCATATCTTTACCGCGCTGACACAGCCACAGTTTCAGGTCTCAACCGACCGCTCATGCTCAGCGAGTATGCCCAGGTGGCTACAATCCGCGCTTGGGCCTACCTTCAGTTGGTTCTCAACTACGGCCGCGTACCATATTTCGAAAAGCCCATGCTTTCGACTGCTGATATGGAAGACTTCCGTAAGGCCGCCCAATACATCGATGCTAACACCCTTGCCACATCAGGCGTAGCACAACTGGTGGACAAACTCCGCTATGTACCTACATATTTCGCTGGCGACAGCATCCGTGTTATAGGCTATCCCAATTACTACAACTATGGCCGCACACAGGTTATCGCCCACTCTTCACAATGCATCTTCCCACAAGATGTAGTGCTCGGCGATATGTATCTGCTGCGCGCTCAAGGCGAAGGCTCCGAGGCTGATTACCGCTTGGCTGCTCAGCACTACTACAACTTCCTAAACTCCGAGAAAGGTGGGCCATTGTTGCCTAACACCCTTCAAGGTTTTATGGAAAAAGACATGAGAACAGAACAGTATCAGTTGCGGTCGGGCGACTGGATAAACATGTACCGTACACGTAATGCCACAAGCAAGTCTGCTGAGATTGTGACCATCATCCCCAGCAATACTAACAAACTGTGGGGCGAGGTACTGCGCGGCATCAACGAACTGTTCGGCTTTGAGGCAACCATCCGAGTCAACACATCAACGGCCGACACTGTAACTACTGCCAGCATCTCACTGCGTAGGGAGTTTGAGCACCAACTCGATGCCTCTAAGGCTTACTTCAACCTGAACAAGAGTCAGAATTTCGAAGCATACATCGGTCCCGAAGGTAAGGAAGTATGTACCGTTCTACCAGGTGCAGGTGACGCTCGTTATTGGATGGCTACTACCACCTATACCGACTACGAAAAGGGTGCACAGGAAGAGGCTACCTTCGTTCAGAAGCAGAACCCCGGTGGCGCTTTCACCACTACCTATCCTGTCATCTATCGTAAGGCTAGCATATGGTTGCACTTTGCCGAAGCTCTCAATGGTGCAGGTTTCCCAGGCTTTGCCTTCGCTATTCTGCGCCACGGCTTGATTGGCACCGAGCAGTGGGTACCCACTGAAGAGAGCGATTATTCTTTCGACACATTCAAGTATTACGACCCAACACTCGCCACCGAGGATGCTGACACCACGTTCTTTGCTACTATTGAGGATTTATACGAAACCTTCCAAGAAGGTCTCGACACCCTCACCACGTCTGAGGACTCGCTGGCATTCATCTCTGAGCACACAGGACGCGTTGGCCTAACACGCTCACAGATACCGGCTCCTGGCGGCATCGTATGTGACTACATCAGCCGTCGCGAGATGGAAAAAGCAAAGGGTTTGGGATTCCTCGACTTCAACACTTATTTCCTAAGAGGTGAGACTGGTAACACATCTCTCGACCTTTGGTCTGGCATCACAGAGTATGGCCTAAGCAGACGACTCACCGACCAGAACCCGGCAGGACCTATGACTATGGGTATCCACCAACGTGGCAACGGCCCGCTGAAGATTCTTGAGCGACAGACGACTTACAACTACGTCGACCAAATCAACAAGATGCTTGCACTCTACGAAGGTCAGGAAGAACCTCTCACCGAAGCTGAGATCTACGACCCCAATAACCTGCGTACTGTGCAGAAAGCCATCGCAGCACTCATCCTTGATGAACTAGCTCTGGAAACAAGCTTTGAGGGCAACCGTTTCTTCGACCTCCTCACCTATAGCCGCTTTATCGGTGGCACACAAGGCGTAGAGCGTGTAGCTAAGAAGATATCAGAACGTAGCGGAGAGTCCAACAATGCTCTCTACAGCCACCTGCTCAACCAAAGCAACTGGTACTTCAAACTTCCCATGTAAACAATACGACAACGTAACTGGGCACTACCCTATCAGCCAAGTTACGCGACTATAAGCAAAAACGCACAGGCGTGTCTTCCTGACAAGCTTGTGCGTTTTTTTTCATTTTTCATATTACAATCGTTTCTTCTTATTCATTGTCGAATCATAGGGCAAAGACCTTATTCTTATAACCCATGAAATGTCAATAAGGAACCTATTGGTCTACATATCACACAAACACACTCACCTTTTTTATATTATTTTTCAATAAAGTTTTGAGCGTACTATTTTTTTGTGTATCTTCGCACACAAATATAAAAAACTTAACCAAAAAGATTACAATGAAACGACAACTTCTCGTCCTGTTTGTTGCGACTATGTCGCAACTCACATGCTTCGCCCAAAACCAGAAAGAGGCGTGGCTCAACCCCAACATCACACGTGTCAATACCGAGACACCGCGTTCATCATTCTTTGCATTCGAGAATGCTGATAAAGCAGCAAAAGCAGATAAGAGCAAGAGTGACCGATACCTCTCACTCGAAGGACAATGGCGGTTTCACTTTGCCCAGAACCATAACGAAGCACCCGCTGACTTCTACACTTTGAATTTTGATGATTCCAAATGGGTAAATTTCCCCGTCCCTGGGCTTTTCGAATTCAATGGTTATGGCGACAAGATATACAAGAACGTTGGCTATTCATGGGATACGCAGTTCGATTCCAACCCACCCTATGTTGAGGAGCGCAACAACTACACTGGCAGCTACCGCAAACAAGTGTCAATTCCCGCATCATGGAAGGGACAGGACATATACATCCATGTGGGTTCTGCCACTTCAAACCTTGAACTGTGGGTCAACGGCAAACACGTTGGCTACAGCGAGGACTCCAAGATGGAAGCCGAGTTCAACCTCACCAAATACTTGACACCTGGCAAGGAAAACCTCATTGCCATGCGTGTCATGCGCTGGTGCGACGGTTCCTATCTCGAAGATCAGGACTTCTGGCGCTTCACAGGTATTGCACGCGAGGTCTATCTCTATGCACGTCCAAAAGCCCACATTCAAGATATCTTTGTTCATCAGAACGTCATCAACAATTACAAGGATGGTCAGCTGTCGCTTGACATCACCGCACCTGCCGCAAAAGGTTATATCGTAGAGGCTACCCTGGCAGCGCCTAACAATGGCTCTGTATGCGGTCGTGCCACTGCCACATTAGCAGCCACCACCTCTACCCTCTCCATTACCGTCCCTGCCGTTAAAGTCTGGAGTGCCGAGCTCCCCAACCTATACGCCCTCACACTCACTCTCAAGGACAAGAAGGGCAACATCGTCGAGGTGATACCTCAGTCCGTAGGTTTCCGTAGCATAGAGATTAAAAACGGACAAGTGCTTGTCAATGGTCAGCCAATCCTCATCAAGGGTGCCGACCGCCACGAACTTGACCCCGATGGAGGATACCTCGTCAGCGTCGAACGTATGATTGAGGATATTAAGGTTATGAAGCAGTTGAATATGAATGCTGTCCGCACCTGCCACTATAGTGATGATCCTCGCTGGTATGATCTGTGCGACAAATACGGTCTTTATGTCGTTGCCGAAACTAATATAGAGAGCCACGGCATGGGCTACGGTGACCGCACACTCGCCAAGAATCCTATTTATCATAAGGCACACGTCGAACGCAACCAGCACAACGTGCAAGTGCAGAAGAATCATCCATCCGTCATCTTCTGGAGCCTCGGCAACGAAGCCGGCTACGGCAAGAACTTTGAAGATGCCTACGATGCCGTAAAAGCAATAGACACATCACGTCCCGTGCAATACGAGCAAGCTCATCAGAACGGCAAGACAGACATCTTCTGTCCGATGTACTATGGCTACGACGCGTGCGAGCGTTACGCTCAAGGCGACAATCCCCGTCCACTTATCCAATGCGAGTATGCCCACGCCATGGGCAACTCAATGGGCGGTTTCAACGAATACTGGCGCATCATAAGAAAATACCCCAAGTATCAGGGTGGTTTCATCTGGGACTTCGTGGATCAGGGTATGCGCGCCAAGAGCAGAGTAACAGGTAAGGAAATCATGGCTTATGGTGGCGACTTTGGCCGCTACCCGGCAACCGACCACAACTTCAACTGCAATGGTGTCATCGCTGCCGACCGCACACCTCACCCTCACGCCTACGAAGTACAATATTACTATCAAGACATTTGGGTTACCGTACCCGAAGGCAAGACGCTGCTCGACGGCGAGGTGGATCTCTACAACGAATACTTCTTCCGCAACCTGGACGACGTGGAAGTCGTTGGCACCATACTCACCTACGACGGCACACGCATGAACGAAGAGACAGAAGTCCTGCGCTATCCCATCAGCCTTGCGCCACAGCAGCGCCAGCACTTCACAATACCTTCTGACATGATTACCTATCTGAAGAACGCTGCAGCCAACAGCCAATGGGCAGCCGTAAACGTGCAGTTCCGCCTTAAGGCTGACCGCGGTCTTCTTAAGCGTGGCGACGTCATCGCAAAAGCCCAGTTCGAGCTCAAGCCATATTCATATCCTGATGTTTCCAAAGTGTTAGCAGCTGCTACTCCAAAGACTTCTAATACTTCCACAACGCCTGTTGTAAAAGATGAAGCTAAATCATGGCTTACGCTCTCAGCTGCAGGCACTTCTGTTACCTGGAATAAATGGACAGGCAACATCGACTACTTCGATGTAAACGGCCATGCAGTCCTCGAAGACCGTCAAAGCGTAGAGCCAAGTTTCTGGCGTGCACCTACCGACAACGACTATGGTGCTCAGTTCCAATCGAAGTTCGGCGCGTGGAAATATGCACGTTGGGACAAGAAATCCATGGAATGCAACGACCTCGACAATCAAAGCAAATGCGTCATTGTCAAATACCACAGCGACGGAGTTGACGCTGATCTCACAATGACTTACGTCCTCACGCCAAAGGGTGAACTCATTGTTACCGAAGCCCTTGACGTCAACAAGGATGCTGCTCAAAAGCCACAGATGATGGCTATGGGTATGACCTGGCGCCTTAACAAGGCATACAGCACTGTTCGCTACATAGGCCGTGGTCCCGTAGAAAACTACTGCGACCGCAAGGACAACGCCTTCATTGGCATCTATGGCGGCGAGGTAAGCAAACAGTATTGGGATAAATATGTCCGCCCGCAGGAAAGCGGCAACCACTGCGACGTCATATGGTGGCGCATGGAAGGCAATGCCAATTATCCCGACATCTATTTCGAGGCATGCGGCCCAATGGAAGTTTCCGCATTACCTTATGAGATTGAAGACCTTGACGACGGCCAACGTAAAGATGCTCATCAGAGTCATAGCGGCGACCTCATCGAGCGTCCATACACTGTCGTACAACTCCGTGCCTTCCAAATGGGCCTCGGTTGCGTCACCAGCTGGGGCGCATGGCCGTTAGACAGATACGTTCCCAAGTACGAGAATCACACTTTCACTTACATAGTAAGACCACAAAGGTAAGATGAAACGACAACAAACAAAAGACAACACAAAATCCGCTTCCCTGCTCTCCTTCCTTGAAAGAGAGTGGGGATGGCATTTTGTCATCATTCTCCTTCTCGCCGTTTGCGGCTTCAGGCTTCTCACTTCAGAGTATGAGATGCTCCTGCGAGCCCAAGAGTTGAACTTGTGGTTACCCACAGGACTCTACTGGAAAACAATAATGCAGTATCCTGGTGGCGCAGCCTCTTGGCTCGCCACCTACCTTACTCAATATTTCTATTATCCCTGGCTCGGCGTAAGCATTCTATGCGGTCTGTGGCTCATCATCTGCTTTTTACTCGCATGGGTATACCGTTTGAAAGGGCCGTGGATTGCACTCACAGCTCTTGTACCCCTCGTCCTGCTAGCCTGCTTTACCCAAACGGGCTATTGGATTTACTACCAGAAGCTGCAAGGTCACCTTTTCGTCCCCACTGTCGGCGTCCTCTTCGCCACTCTTTGCCTCGTCATTCAGCGTCTGCTTAACGATAACCTCCCCGCTAAAGCAGCCCTTTGGACGAGACTCGTATGGATGACTCTCGTCTGCATCCTCGGCTATCCTCTTTTTGGTGCTTGGGCTTTAGGTGCAACCGGGCTTTTAGGGATCTACAGCCCATCCACTCATAGCCCATCGTCTGAGACAAAGGAAGTAGTTACCTCTGGAAATGAGGAATTAAGTTGGAGAAACTACCTGCTCCCCTCTACCTTTGGCGAGGGTTTATTTGTGAGGCTACTTTATGCCTTATTGTTAATTGCAGCCGTTCCACAGATTTACTACCAGCGCTTCTTCGAGATGACCGAGCGTGCTTTCATATATGTGGCAGCTATGCCTTGCTTCCGCTATAGTCAGGATTCTTTCGAGGTATACCGCCTGCCCTACTACGCAATAATACTCGCTTTCATTATCCTCGCTGCAGTAAGCGTGTTCAACGCTTATACAATCAAGAAAAGGAAACAACGTCCATGGCTGCAGAGCCTCATAACTCTTTTCCTTCTCTTCCTTGCCATCATCGGCGTCAGCAAAGTTTGGTACCATGATGCCAACTTCCAAAAAGAGCTTGCCATGAACCGAGCCATCGAAGATCTCGATTGGGAACGAGCTCTAACCTATGCACGCGATGGCAGCAGCGAGGTAAAGCCTACCCGACAGATTGTTATGTACAAAAACCTTGCTATTTTCCGCCTCGGACGTGCCGGCGACGAGATGTTCAACTACCCCGAAGGCGCTACTCAGCAGAATGCACCTTGGCGAGTACGTATGACACAGATAGGAGCTAAGCTCATCTACTATCACTATGGCAAGGAGAACTTCTGTTATCGTTGGTGCATGGAAGATGGAGTGGAATTCGGGTGGAAAGCCGAAACCCTTAAATTCATGGCACGTACCAGCATGCTAAACCACGAATGGGAAGTTGCCCGCAAGTATCTTAACATGCTCAAGCAGACGACGTTCCATAAAACATGGGCTAAACGATATGAACGCTATCTCGAATCACCAGACGCGTTTGATCTGGAAAAGCTTGAGGCCTCTGTAAAAGCCGGCAAACCGCTCATGGACGAGCAGGGAATGAAGGAATTTGCACCTATCATGCACCTTATGACATACCCTGATCGTCTCGATGGCGACAACTCGCTCGTTGAGATGTACCTCATTCAGACTTTCGGCAAAGGCAATGGCGAAGATCCTCTTTTCCAAGAGATGACTCTCATTGGTGCACTCTATATGAAGGACATTGACCATTTCTGGCCTCGTTTCATGAAGTATGCCACATTACACCCCGATGTAAAAATGCCGCGCCACTATCAAGAAGCTGCTTATCTCTATGGACATTTGGAAAATAAAGTGGACATCAGCCATATGCCATTTGACAAAGAGGTGCGCGACTCATACGAACGATTCATGAAGTTCAACGAACAATGCGGTCCCATGACCGAGGAGCAGAAAGCCGTTGCTTTCTACCCTCAGTTCGGAAACACCTTCTACTATTTCTATTTCCTCGTGCGTAACCAAAAGACCAACTAAAGCACCATCATGGTTTCCAACTTTCATATCATTAAGAGGAACTGCCTCGTTGCCTTGCCTGTTCTGTTTGCTGCAATGCTCTTGCAGTTCCTATCTGCCTGCACTGCCAAGGTGCCCTCAACATTCGTTGAAGTGGATTCCCTCCCTGCCATCTACCCCGACTACATCAACGTGACCGTGCCCCAGAACATCGCTCCACTGCATTTTCATATCGATCACGATTCCACCGCAACCGACTTCGTCACCCGCATCACTGCTGGTAATGACACGTGGGCTCTCGCGGGTGACAATGTACGTCCCGGGCTCAAAAAGTGGCACCAAATGGTAGGAGCTGCCCTCGCTGCCAACGGAAAGATTAACATTGAAGTCTTCATCAGGACGAATAGCGTTTGGCAACATATGAAACCTTTCGACATCAATGTATCCAACGACAGCATCGACCCGTACATATCCTACCGTCTCATCTCGCCCTCCTACGTCACCTACGAAGACCTGACGCTCAACCAGCGATGCATCGAGAACTTCGACGAGAGTCTCATATACGGAAACATGATCAACAGCGATGAGGCAAACGGGCAATGTATCAATTGTCACCATGCTCAGTGGTACAACCCCAATCGCATTCAATTCCATGCCCGTCAGTATCTTGGCGGAACAGTCATCGCATATGATGGTAAGCTGCAGAAAATCAATCTTAAGACCGACAGCACCATCTCCGCTGGCGTCTATCCCACATGGCATCCCACTAAACCTTGGATAGTCTACTCCACCAACCACACAGGACAGAGCTTCCACACACGCGACGTGCAGAAAATTGAGGTACAGGACACCAAGTCAAATCTCATCTTCTACGACTTGGAAAACAACACCGTAACACCCATCACTCGCGACACCACAGACTTCGACTGTTTCCCGTTTTGGAGCCCCGACGGAAAATACATTTATTATGTAAGTGCTCACTGGGAAAGACGAGACACTATCCAGATGGACTTCGAGCTAATTAAGAACTATAAGGAAGTTCAATATAATCTCTACCGTAAGCCTTTCGATGAGAAAACACTCACCTTCGGTCCACGTGAACTTATCTATGATGCTGTAGCCCGCAATCGCAGCGTCACTTTGCCTCGTGTTTCCCCCGACGGACGCTGGCTTATGTTCACAGAGGGGCAGTTTGGAGTGTTCCACATCTGGCACAACGATGCCGACCTCTATCTTATGGATCTCGCAAAAGCACAAGCCATGGAGCCGACCCCGGTGATATCGTATGCCTCTAATAATCTCCCAGAGTCCATACTTCCTCCTAATGCCAATAATGTCACACGAGAAGCCATGGCCGACAGCCTACGCGAAGCACAAGGCCTCCGCACCCCCTTACCTGAGCATATTCGCAACATCACGGAGCTGAACTCTAACGATGTCGACAGTTGGCACTGCTGGTCCAGCAACGGAGCATGGGTAATCTTCTCATCCCGACGCGACGACGGCAACTTCACCCGTCCCTTCATTGCACACCACGACGGCAACGGTCACTTCTCCAAGCCTTTCGAACTGCCTCAGGACAACCCACTTTATCACCGTAATTTCTTGCGCAGCTACAATATTCCCGAATTCCTCTCCGGCCCCGTCACCATACGTCCACAGGAATTTGCTGCAACCCTCAAGAAAGATGCAACTAACCCACAACTCAAAATAAAATGAAAAAACTTATAGTCCTGTTTGTTGCGACTTTGTCGCAACTCCCACTCCACGCTCAAGGTACACCCGACGACTACCGTCGTGCATACTCTGCCCAACGTACCTTCTCATGGTCCAAGGTCAAGAACCATGTCGACGATGCCCGTTGGCTCTCTGATGGTCGCTTTCAATACCACGTAACCGACGGAGCTCGCGGCACATGGCATTTTGGCCAGATCAATCCGGATGGAACTATCACTCTTGCCGATAGCACCGCCAATCGTCCTATTGATGAACAACGTCAAGAGCAATGGCGAGGCTGGGGACAAAGAGGACGTAACAACAATCGTAGCACAGCCCTCTTCATCGCCAACCCATCAAAACGCAGACAGGAACGTCATTGGATGGAAACCGATGACGAACGCGGCGGTGATCCTGTTATTTCACCCGACTCAACCCTCGCAGCATTCATTCGCAACGACAACGTCTATGTAGCTCGTCCCGACGGTTCACAAGCCCGCGCCATTTCCACAGAAGGAACTCTAAGCCACTATTTCAGCAGCTACATATCTTGGAGCCCCGACAGCCGTTACATCGCAGTCAACCGCATTCGCCCTGTCGACAAACGTTACGTCCACTATGTTGAATCATCGCCCTCAGACCAACTTCAGCCTATTCTGCACCAACAGGAATATGCCAAGCCCGGCGATGAGCTCGCTCAGAAGACCCCATACATCTTTGAGGTAGCCACTGGTCGCGCTGTAACACCCAGTCCTGAACTCATCGCCAACCAATATGCACTCGACGGGCCTCAGTGGTGCCAGGACTCCCACGCTATTCGTTTTGAATACAACCAGCGCGGTCATCACCTATACCGCGTCTACGAAATGGATGTCGAAGGCAATGTACGAACCCTCATTCAGGAGAAAGAGGAGAAATATGTCCGCTATTCCAACAACTATCGTCGCAACCTACGTGGCGACAGTCTCATACTTTGGCTTTCCGAACGCGACGGTTACCCTCACCTTTACCTCTTCGACACCACCCTCCCCTCTAAGAATAAGAAAGCGACAAAAGGTCGTGTACACAACGACTTCACTGTCTCGAAAAATGAGTGCCCGTACCGCCAACTCACAACCGGCAACTTCTGTGTACGTCGTGTGGTACACATAGATATGGAAAAAGGCGTCCTTTTCTTCACCGCCAATGGTCGAAATCCCGACGAGGATCCTTACCACATCCATTACTACCGCATTAACATCGATGGCAGCGGCCTCGTGGACCTCACACCTGAGAATGGCAACCACAATGCCCGTTTCAACAGCGACTATTCTGCACTCATCGACACCTATTCCACCCAGGACACCCCGCCTGTCACCAAGGTCCGTTCTGTATGTGGCGACTTTGTCACCACAAAAGAGCTCACCCTCGCCTCTGCCGACATCTCAGACTTACTCGAGGCCGGTTGGGTTTCTCCGGAAATCTTCGTAGCTCCTGGACGCGATGGTACAACCCCCATGTGGGGCATCATCCAACGCCCGACCAATTTCGACCCCACTAAGAAATATCCTGTCATTGAGTATATCTACGCGGGGCCTGGCGACAGCTATGTTCCCAAGTCCTTCCAACCCTCCAACTATTATACCACAGCTCTTGCAGAGCTTGGTTTCATTGTAGTGCAGCTTGACGCCATGGGTACAAGTAACCGCGGTAAGAAATTCGAAGAGGTCTGCTACAAGAACCTCAAGGATGCCGGCTTTCCAGACCGCATAGCATGGATGAAAGCTGCGGCTGCCAAATATCCTTACATGGACATTGACCGCGTTGGCATATATGGTTGTTCTGCAGGAGGACAGGAGAGTACTGCGGCTGTTCTCTTCCATGGTGATTTCTACAAAGCAGCTTATAGTGCCTGCGGCTGCCACGACAACCGAATGGACAAGATTTGGTGGAACGAGCAGTGGATGTCATATCCCGTAGATTCCTCATATATAGAGTGTTCCAACGTTGAAAACGCCTATCGTCTCCAACGTCCTCTGATGCTCGTCGTAGGCGAGTTGGACGACAATGTTGATCCCGCCAGCACTATGCAAGTCGCCAACGCACTCATCAAAGCCAACAAACCCTTCGAACTTGTCGTAATACCTGGTGCCCATCACACCGTAGGCGAGACTTACGGCGAGCACAAACGCTACGACTTCTTCGTCAAGCACCTCCTCGGCGTGGAGCCACCTGCCTGGTCCGATGTAAAAACTCATTAGCCACTGTTCCCGTCGCGTCTCCGAAGGGTTTTTGAGTCAACTACTATAGATAATGGAATCCAGCTCAATAATGGATAATATACAAGTCGCAAAAGTGTCCACTCTCCCACTAAAGGGGGAGCAGGGAGGGGGTCTTCTAACCCCGGACCAACACGCCCTCTGGCGCTCCCTCATCGATGCCGCACACCATATCGTCATCACCTGCCACCGTGGTCCTGACGGCGATGCCATTGGCTCCTCAACAGCTCTTGCCTCTTGGCTACATCGTCGTCTGCCCAGTACCGATATTCACATCATCGCCCCCACCATCTTCCCCGATTTCCTGAAATGGGTTCCTGGTGCTACAGACATTCTTATTTACGAAGGCCATGAAGAGGAGGTACGCCCCATAATTGAGGCCGCAGATCTCATCATCATGTGCGACCATGGCGAGCTCAAACGTATGTGGACTCTCGGTGATGTCGTTCGTCCCCTTCTGCCTATTGGCGGAGGCGAGCCCGGCGCGGTTCGTTGCATCATGATTGACCACCACCTCGACCCCGAGCCCGAGATAGCCGACCTTGTCATCTCCCATCCTGCCCTCTCCTCCACTTGCGAAATCCTCCTTCGCATCATTTTGGAATTAGAGCCCGTTTCCCCATTCACATCCGAGGCCACCATGCCCGAGGGGTCACCCTCGGGTCTCCCCCTCCTCACCCACGACGAAGCCGTCTGCCTCTACACTGGCATGATGACTGACACTGGCGCCTTCACCTACGCCAGTTCCCGCCCCGAGATCTTCGAGCTCATCAGCATCCTCCTCTCCTATGGCATCGATAAGGACAAGATCTACCGCAACATCTTCTTCACCTATAGCCCTAACCGCATGAAGCTCATGGGCTATATGCTCTACGTGAAGCTCGATGTCTGGAAGAAAGCACACACTTCAGTCATGACGCTTACCAATGCCGAGCGCCGTCGTTTCGGAGTACTCAACGGCGACACCGAAGGGCTCGTAAACATACCCCTACAGATTCTCGGTATGAAACTCTCCATATTCCTCCGCGAGGACACAGAGCACCCCTGCATCCGCATTTCCCTACGCTCTGTCGACGACTTCCCCTGCAACGAGATGGCTGCCGAGTTCTTCGGTGGCGGAGGCCACAAGAACGCATCCGGCGGCGAGGTTTGGGGCACCATGGATGATGCTCTCGCTCTCGTCAAAAAAGCCGTACAAAAATACATGCCGCTTCTGAAAGAAGTAAATGATAAATAACAAATAATATATTATAAATAACAATGATACAGAACAACATACTTGCTGAAAAGAGTACAGATTTCGGGGTAAGAATTGTACGATGTTATCAGTTCTTGACGAAGGAAAAGAAAGAGTATGTTCTATCCAAACAAATATATCGAAGTGGAACCAGTATTGGAGCAAACATTCACGAAGGTATATTTGCGCAAAGCAAACCAGATTTCATATCCAAGTTAGGTATTGCCTTGAAAGAAGCTGGAGAAACATCCTACTGGTTGAAATTATTATATCGAACTGATTATTTGGATCAAAAACTATTCTCTTCTCTTCATGAGGATTGCGAAGAGCTTATTAAAATACTAACAGCTACAATAAAATCATCAAAAGAAAACCAATAGCCTTATGAAAACATCTACCAAGTTATTATTTATCATTTATCATTTATTATTTATTATTTCAGCACCCGCATCGTTGTTTGCTAATCAAACCGACGATGCCGCCCGCGTCCTTGAACAGATTATCAAAGTCAACAACTACTGGCAAGCTCACAACACCCCTTATGTCCGCTCTTTTTGGGATCATGCAGCTTACCACACCGGTAATATGGAAGCATATCGCCTTACGGGCCGTGCCGACTGGTACGCCTACACCGACAAGTGGTGCCGCCACAACGAATGGAAGGGAGCAAAGAGCGACGACCGTGCCAACTGGAAGTACAAGACATACGGCGAAGGACAGGATTTCGTCCTCTTCGGTGACTGGCAAATCTGTTTCCAGACCTATATCGATATGTACAATCTCGTGCCAGCTCCCTATAAGGTAGCCCGCGCCATAGAAGTCATGAGCCATGAATGCTCCATGACCGACACCCATTTCTGGTGGTGGGCAGACGCGCTATATATGGTTATGCCTGTTATGACGAAGATGTACAAGCTTACAGGTGAAGTGAAATACCTTGACAAGCTTACTGATAATTTCCTTTGGAGCGACAGCCTTATGTTCGACAAGGACGAGCAACTCTACTACCGCGATGCCAAGTACATATACCCGAAGGTCAAGACCGCATGCAACGAAGGCAAGAGCTTCTGGGCTCGTGGCGACGGATGGGTGCTTGCCGGTCTGGCCAAGGTACTGGCTGATATGCCTCACGACTATAAGAACCGTCCCATCTTTGTTCAGCGTTTCCGCGAACTCGCTGAGGGCGTTGCCCGTGTTCAACGACCTGGTGGTTACTGGAGTCGATCCATGCTCTGCGAGGATGACGCCCCTGGGCCTGAGACTTCCGGCACGGCCTTTTTTACCTATGGTATGCTATGGGGCGTAAACAATGGTTACCTCGACAAAGCCACTTATGCTCCGGTCATCGAAAAAGCTTGGAAATATCTGAGCGAGACCGCCTTACAGCCTGACGGAAGTATCGGTTTCGTACAGCCCATCGGTGAGAAACCCGACCCCACAAAGACTGTCGATGCTCATTCCCAAGCGCCCTTTGGCACAGGTGCCTGGCTCTTAGCCGCTTGTGAGATGGTTCGTTATATCAACGCCGACCCTTATGCTCCTTCCCCCAACTCTCAACTCTCCACTCTCAATTCAATCTACCACCACACCCCCACTACCCCCTCTGTAGGTGTGGGCGGCAGTATCCCCGCAGCCTCTCTTACGGGCCGTCCTACTGCTGCCGATCCCATGCTCCGTTACCGCGGTCATGAGTCCTTCGGCTCCTACGAGATTCACAACCCCACCGACGAGAACATCGCACAAGTCATCCAGATTACCGACATGGCTACGCTGAAAAAATCCAACTGTGCTGTAGCCCGTGAGTTCTTCTTCCTCGATGGCGACCGCAACGAAGTGCCTTATCAAATTACTCATGACGGCCGCGTTCTGGTATTTGCTTCTGTCCGTCCGCACAGCAGCATTGCTCTCACTATGTGGAAAGGTCAACCACTCGACTACGAGCTAACCTGCAACGGTCGCATCTACCCCAACCGCTGGGACGACCTTGTCTGGGAGAACGACCGCTGTGCCTGGCGTTTTTATGGTCCCGGTGCTCATAAGAATATGAAGAACAATGCATACGGCTTCGACACTTTCGTCAAGAACACCCCGCATCCTATTCAAGACCAACTCTACCACAACGAGCTCACTTCATATAGCGTCAATGAGCGAATTAAGCGCGACAAGAGCCCCCTTGACTGGAACGAAGTGCATCGTGGCTACACCTACCATCGCAACTTCGGAGCCGGTATGGACGCCTACACCGTCGGTGCCACCCTCGGCGCTGGAGCTGCAGCCCTTATTGCTCCGACTCTAAACTCTAAACTATCAACTCTCAACTTAGTTTACCCTCTTTATTATGAGAAAGCCGAGATTCTCGACAACGGTCCCCTTCGCTTCACCGTCCGCATGACCATGCCCGCCCAAGCCCTTCCCTCCACGGGGGGAGTTGGAGAGGGGCTTTCTTTCCGCGAAATCCGCCTCATCACCCAGGACTGCGGCAGCCATTTCGCACGCGTCGAGATCACCTATGAAGGCATCACCCAGCCCACTCCCGTCTGCACCGGCATCGTTGTCCACGACTCGGCTCCCGAGGCCTATGTTCTCAATCAGAAGGAAGGCTGGCTCACCTACGCCGAGCCTCTTGACAATGCCGACAAGCGCATGAACGGCGAACACTATCTCGGCATCTTTATTCCCAAAGTTCAAAGCTCACAGCCCAAAGTTCAAAATTCTTCTCTCAAAGATTCCAAGAAAAAGAAGGGCAATGCTAAGACATCACAAAGTGAACTTTCAACACTAAACTTTAAACTCTCAACTAAATTCCTCCCCCTCTCCGAGAAGCGCTCCGGCGGCATAGGCCACGCCATCATCCAGACCACCTACACACCCGGCCAGCCCTTCGTTTACTACACTGGTTCCGCCTGGAGTCTCTATGATGTCCCCACACACGCCATCTGGCAGGAAACGCTCCGCCACGAAGCCTCTATCCTCACCAACGGTCTCCAACTCATCGAGCATTAAGCCGCCATTGTTCATCACCAGCTTTATTAGAGATGCATTGAGTATTTGCCGTCCTTTCAACGTTGTTAATAGATTGAATTGTTGTTGAGCGCAACAGCCGTTCTGCTTAGAGGAAGTCGTATGCAGACTGACAGGCCAAACCAACAGATGTATTGATTTTATTAACGAAAGATTAAAGATATGGAGATGAACGAGAACAAGAAGATTGTGGTTTACGTGGATTTGGACGACACGTTAGTGAATTTTATGTCTGGCGTCAAAAAATGTCCGAAGGAAACGGTTGCGCGTTTTGAGCGCGATGAGAATGGTAAGAATCAATTAGACAACATTCCTGGCGTGTTTGCACTGATGGAGCCCATGACAGGTGCTGTAGAGGCATTCCAATGGCTTGCCGAGCATTTCGACACTTACATTCTCTCCACCGCCCCTTGGAATAATCCGTCGGCATGGTGCGATAAGTTGGAATGGGTGAAGACGCACCTGGGCAAGGCAGCCTACAAACGCCTTATCCTCTCGCACCGCAAGGACCTTCTGCGCGGCGACTACCTCATCGATGACAGTGATCGGGCCGACATCCTACGCTTTCAAGGCAAGCACATCCAGATAGGTAAGGAACCGTTCAAGGACTGGACCGCTGTGCTCGACTATTTCAAGTCAATAGTGGAACACTAGTTCGCCGCCTTTCTTCAACTGGTTGACAGAAATTTGATAGTTGGGTAAACGTTTGCCGTTCCAAGTGACTCGTTTACATTTACCGTTTACCATTTTCCCCTTGGAGACTTTGCTGCGTATGACAACCGTGGTTTGGCGGTCGGCTCCGAGGTGGAGCGTCACCTTGTCAAAGAGTGGGGGAAAAAGTTCATAGACGGCTTCGCCAACAACGAGCGGGTACATGCCGATGCTTGCAAAAACATACCAGGCACTCATGGCTCCGTCGTCTTCGTCCATCTCTGGGCAATAGCCGCGTGGTTTGTTCACAAAAGCACAACCTACAAAGGGCGTGGGATAAGCATCATTGCCGCCATAGCGGTGGGTTATGGACTCTGTGGCAAGGCTACGGACTATGCCGCCTGTCAACTGCGGTTTCCCGAGTCGGCCGAAAAGGAATGGGACATGAATGTCGGGTTCATTGCCTTGATTGTAGAGCTCCTCTCGGAAGAAGGTCTCAAGTTGCCCTGCAAGCACATCCTTTCCAACCATATTTATCATCCGATTCAAATACATAGGAGCTCCCCAGCGATATTGCCAACGAGTGCCCTGATAAAGACCATTGCCACGCATCTTGGTGTAGGTCTCGTCGATGTGCTGGAACTCGCGCGGCCAGATGCTGTCGAAGATTTCCTCGCCCCGTTTTGTCCAGCGGGCTGCATCTTCTGCCAATCCCAATTCACCGGCTAACTGACCGAGAGCCCAGAAGTCTCCACTTGCCTCCAAACATTGGTCCGGACTTCTCAGGCTCAATCGTTTTGCCTCAGCTACCATGCCGGGATAAGCATCGCGCAGCGAAGGGATTTTAACGCCCTGACGATAGGCGTCTAATAGTGTGGCGATAGCATGCTCTGTACGAACCGTGGGAACGCACTCGTAATCGGTGCTCCAGTCTTTCTTGCCTGTCAGGTAAAGCTGTGCCAGCGACTGCATGATGTCGGAAGAGTGGATATCGTCGAGCAAAGTGATGAGTGGGAACTTCGTGCGATAAGTGTCCCAGAGCGACCAGGAACTGTAGTATTGGAAATCTTTTGCCTCGTGCACTTTGCCGTCGGTGCCGAGATAACGGTTTCTTGTCAGGGTATTATCCGTAACCCGGAACGGACTGTGGAAGGTTCTGTAGAGCGAAGTGTAAAATATAATTTGTTGGTCCTCTGTGCCACCTTCCACCTCAACAGATGAGAGGAAATGTTGCCAACGGATTTGGGCACGCTTGAGTATCGCTTCGAACTTTCTCCCCCAGACGTCTCTTTCCTCCAGGCGCTCTAATTCATCCGCAAAACCTGTGGATACCACGATGCGCACCTCTATATCTTGGGGGCTAAAGGTTGATGGCTGAGAGCTGAGGTCGAAGGTGAGACGCTTGCGACCGTCGGCTATCGTATCGAGCACGAAAGGTGAACTGGCATAGAGGCGATAGTGCAGGTGATAGCGGCCGCGTCCGCAGGTGTTGGCGCACTCGACAAAGCCCTGCCCCATCGATGCTGACTTCTGTTTGAAATCTGCGTTATACACCTTTTCGAAAGCGGAACGGGTATCAAGCAACAAGACGGCCTTCGATGAGTCAGGAAAGGAGAAACGCTCCACTGCCATCTGGTCGTCGGCAGTGGCGGCGAAGCCCACGCCGTTGCTCAGTTGCACGCTGTAGTACCCAGGCGAAGCCTGCTCGGTCTTTTTCAGGAGTTGCACGCCCTCGCCCGTCGCATCGGGCATGAGCGATACATTGCCACCGCAACCGCTGCCGCCGACACCTGAAAGGCGGTTGATACTGAAGCCCGAGATAGTCGGCACTTCGAAGTCGTAGCCTGGATGCTGGCGCGGCTTACTGTCGGGACAGACCTGAATCTGACTATAAGGCACCGTTGCCCCTGGCGCCATCTGCCCGTAATCGTCGGCAGTACCCATGAACAGGTTCACTTTGTCGAGCAGGGATTTCTGCTGCGCACTTACTTGGCTATTAAGTAGTAAGGAAAAGGCAAAGATTGCTATGCCGAAAGATTTCATTTTCATAAGCATTTCATTTTTCTGCAAAGATACAACAAGAATCAAAAAGCGTTCACTTTCGCCTCACTTTTTACGCCAAATAACATATTCTTATGTGTTATTTTCTGCTTTCTTAAGAAAATCTTGATGAAAATATCATTTTATGATGGGTTTATTTTGTGGCTATATTAAAAATTATTGTATCTTTGCGATGTCGTAGTAACGCAACACATGAGAAGATATTTGTTATCGCTATTGATGCTCGCCACGGCCTCTGCGATTTTCTCACAGAAGGTCTTTAAGGGCACTTCAACCTATAATTCCGACGTGGTTTGCCATATCGACGGGGGAAAGGTGTACAAAGGCACATCACCTTATTCATCCGACATCCTGGCACGCTTCGACGGGACCAGCCTCTATCGCGGCAACAGCAGCTACTCCAGCGACGTCGTGATGACTTGGCGCGACGGTAAGATCTACCGCGGGCGATCACCGTACCAATCTGATGTCCTTGCCACCTGGCGCGACGGTAAGATGTACAGCGGCACCTCTTCATATCAGACAGACATCATTTTCACATATAAAGATAATAAGGTATACCTCAAGAACGAGCCATACCAAAGCAGTGTGCTGCTGAACACTTCGTCAAGGGTGCATCCTATTATTCTTTTCATGCTGCTTTATGCTGCTCCGTGAATCGTTTCCACATGAATTATTTATAGCATCATTATAAACCCAACAACCAAAATAAAACTGATATGGACAACCTTTCAAAAGGCTCTTTGCAAAGCCTGACCAGAGCTATTGCCCTGACCGTGATGGCTCTCTGCGTTGTGCCCACCTTCGCCCAGACGATGAAAGAGTGGGACAATGTAAGTGTTACTAACCTCAACCGCCAGCGAGCTCACACGCTCGATGTGCCTATGGCTACGGCCGGGGCTGTGGCTGCGGCTTACACACCCACCAATGCCCTTGAGGCTTCTCCTTACGTGAAGACCTTAAACGGCTTATGGCAGTTCCAATGGGTAGGCACCCCCGACAAAGCCAGCGACACCTTCATGCGCAGCGACTTCGATGCCTCGTCATGGGATAATATCGATGTACCCTCGACCTGGCAGGTTTACGGAATCCGCCACGGCAAGCAGTGGGATAAACCCCTGTATACCAACGTTGCCTATCCCTTCTCGTTCGACCGCGAGACTTGGAGCATTATGGCCGATCGCCCCGAATGGTTCACCTATCGTGGCGACATGCAGAATCCCGTCGGCAGCTATCGCCGCACGTTTACCGTACCAGCAGACTGGAAAGGCCGCGACGTTTTCGTGCGTTTCAACGGTGCCGGCCACGGCTACTACGTATGGGTCAACGGCCAGTTCGTAGGCTACGCCGAGGACAGCTATCTGCCCAGCGAATGGAACATCACCAACCTGCTGCAGAAGGGCGAGAACACCATCGCCGTTCGTGTGTACCGTTTCACCAGCGGCTCGTTCCTCGAAGATCAGGACTACTGGCGTCTGACAGGTATAATGCGTGACGTATTCCTGTGGAGTGCTCCCAAGACACGCATCTCCGACTTCTTCTTCCGCACCACAGAACTGAAGTCCGACAACACCGAGGCCGCAGCAGCCCTTACCGTCAATATCGCCGGTGCCAAGCCCAAGAAAGCAACGCTCGAAGCTCAGCTCTGCGACGGTGAACGTGTGCTGGCATCACAGTCTGTAGCCGTCACCGGCACAGGCGACCTCAATATCCAGTTCCCATCCGTCAAAGGTATCACCGCATGGAGCGCTGAGCAACCGCGTCTGTACGACCTGCGCCTCACTCTCAACGAGAAAGGCAAGGCCACCGATATCCGTGCCTTGAAGGTTGGCTTCCGCACCGTCAGTGTTCGTAACGACGGAGCCCTGCTGGTCAACGGCAACCGCATAATTTTCCACGGCGTAGACCGTCACAGCTTCAGCGAGAACGGCGGCCGCACGCTGACCAAAGCCGACATCGAGACCGACCTTCTCCAGATGAAGCGTTTGAACGTCAACGCCATCCGCACCAGCCACTATCCTGACAATCCTTATTTCTACGACCTCTGCGACCGCCTCGGTTTCTATGTTCTGGCAGAGGCCAACGTCGAATGCCACGGCAACACCCGTATCTCTCATACCGAGATTTTCCGCCAACCGATGGTAGAGCGTAGCGTGCGTCAGGTGCTCACTCTTCGCAACCACTCGTCGATTATCATCTGGAGCGCCGGTAATGAATGCGGCAACGGCAACAACTTCGAGACCGTGATGGACAGCATAGGACGCCTCGACCCGACTCGCCTGACCCACTACGAGGGCAACAGCCAGTGGAGCTCCGTGACGAGTACGATGTATGCCAACCTCGATTTTATCGAACGTACAGGCCGTGACCGTCTGCGCGACTTCGAGCAAGGCCGCACCGGTATCCGTCCTCACGTTCAGTGCGAGAACACCCACGCAATGGGTAACTCCATGGGTAACCAGCGCGAGTACTACGACCTCTATGAGAAATACCCTGCTTTGGCAGGTGAGTTTGTCTGGGACTGGAAAGACCAAGGCCTGAAAGTAAGCGCTACCAACCAACCCCTTACCTTCGAGGCATTGGGCTTGAAGGGTAAGACCGACGTGCGTTCTATCCTCAACCCGTCGAAGGGTGAGTACTGGGCCTACGGCGGCGACTTTGGCGACCGTCCCAACGACAATAACTTCTGCTGCAACGGCGTGGTGCTTGCCGACTGCTCGCCTACAGCCAAGAGTTTCAACATGAAGAAGGTGTATCAGCCCATCGACTTTGCGATGAAGGACGCCAGCACCTGCACCGTAACGCTCCATAGCAAACTGCAGCAGCGCGTGCTCGACGACCTCGCCGTCAGCTACTCGGTGCTCGAGGACGGCTATGAGATCAGCCGCGGCACAATCAATGATGTCCGTCTGGGCGTAGGCGCCACACGTGACGTTACGCTTACCGACGTGCGTGATTTGCTGAGCAAGCGCGCCGTTGCCGGAGCCGAATATTTCATCTGCTTCAGCGCTACACAGAAGAACAACACTGAATGGGCCGACGCAGGCTTCGAGGTTGCCAAGGAACAACTGCTACTGCGTGCTGCTACCGGCCGCAAACCCTATGCTCCCAAGACCGCCACAGCCCTACAAGTCAACAAGGACAACGATGCCGTCAGCATCAGCGGCACTGATTTCAGCGTTCGTTTCGCCAAGGGTGAGCTTCAGCAGTACACCTCCAAAGGCCGGGCCATGCTCAGCGCTCCGCTCACTTTGCAGGCTTTCCGTCTGCCAACCGACAACGAACGCGGCCGCGTAGGCAGCTACGACGGCATGGGACTTCGCCAGCTGCGTATCGATGCTGGAACCTTTGAAGTCAATGCCGACAAGGGTGGACAGAGCGTCGATGTGTCAGCTGTGAACACCTATACCACCGAGACCGGCACCGCCTTCATCGTTCGTGAGAAATTCCATGTGATGGCCGACGGCGTCATAGCCTTCACCGCCACCATAGATCCTCAGAACAAGGGCGCTGAACTGCCTCGCCTTGGATTCCGCACGGAACTGCCTAAGGAGTTTGAGACCATGCGCTGGATGGGCCGCGGCCCGCAGGACAGCTACCGCGACCGCAAGGAAGCCGCCCTCATCGGCACCTACAAGAGCCGCGTCAGCGACCAGTGGACAAATTATGTGCTGCCTCAGGAGCACGGCAACAAGGAGGAAGTGCGTTGGATTACCGTTACCGACAACAACGGCACCGGTCTACTCGTAGTAGCACCCGAGACGATGGCCGCCAGCGCTTCGCATTGGCGTCCTGAGGACAACTACACCAACAGTGGCAACCGCTCACGTCACCCGCATGAGATGAAGTTCTGCGAGCAGACAGTGCTCAACCTCGACGTCTACAACCGCGCACTCGGCAATGCCAGCTGCGGCCCCGACGTTATCAATAAATACCGCATTCAGGCCAACGTAGCACAAATGAGCCTGCTCTTCATGCCCATCACGGCAGCTCAGACCGACCAACAGCTCGCCGAACGTGCCCGCGTCAGTTCGCCCTTGTGCACAGCCGTTGACGTAAAGCAGACGAAAAATCTGGTCACGCTCTCCTCCCCCACCCCTGACGCCACCATCCGATATAGCATCGACGGCGGCAAGGAGAAGGTCTACGCCGCGCCCTTTGCCCTCGCCGACGGCGGCACCGTCCGTGCTTACGCCACTGCACCCGACCGTCTGCCGAGCCTCGCCGTAGAGCAGACTATCAATGCACATGTCGACAAGTCCTCATGGCGTATTGTCAGTTTCAGCAGCGAGCAGGGCGGCAACGAAGCAGCCGCTAATGTCATCGACGGCAACCCCGCCACCTTCTGGCACTCGCGCTACCAGCCCGACACCCCCCGCTGCCCTCACGAGATAGTGGTAGATATGGGTGCCGAGCAACGCCTGGCAGCCTTCGTATATCAAGGTCGTGAAGATATGACAAACGGACGTGTCTCGCGCTACGAGCTATACGTAGGCCAGCCCGGTCAGTGGGGTGAGCCCGTGCTCACTGGTCGCCTTGCCAACAACTCGTCGCCGCAGGAGATCAATATCCCCTCGCGTCCCTCATCCCGCTATTTCCGCTTTGTTGTTCTCTCCACCCACGACCGCCGCGACTACGCTTCAGCCGCAGAACTCGGCGTCCTTGTAGAAAAGAACAAGCGGAAAAAGTAACAGGCAAAGCCTAAAATAATCAGGCTATTATCACAAAAAGCATATTATTGCCACCGCCAACACTTATTTCAGTTGTTGACGGTGGCAATGCTTTTTTCAGCAGTTCTAAAATATGTCGCAGTTTGCAAAAACAGCCCTTTTCAGCCTAAAATTCATCTTAAATAATAAAAAAAAAGGTGTTAAAATGTTGTTGATATTTAAAAACTATTATATTTGCAGTCGAAATACGATAGAATGGAGGACTATTATAGACACGACATTTAGAATACTTAACACATTAACTATATTATTAATCTATTCTTACCTATGATGAAAAAAAGTAAATTCTTTCTCTCGGGTTTGGTCGCATTGTTATGCTTCCTGCCTGGTGTAGTGTTTGCTCAAACTCTGACGGTGGAAGGAACGGTTCTCGACGAGACTGGCGAGCCCATGATCGGCGCGTCGGTTAAGGTATTGCCCAAAGGACTGGGTACCGTGACCGACATTAACGGCCGTTTCCGTATTCCTGACGTCGACCGTGGAGCGACACTCGAAATCTCGTACATGGGTTACCTTACCCAGACACGTAAGGCTGATGGCAGGGCTATCAACATTACCCTGCAGCCCGATGACAAGAACCTCGAGGAGGTCGTTGTCATAGCCTATGGCCAGCAGAAAAAGATTACTATCACCGGCGCTGTTTCTGCCGTGAATGGCGACGAGCTGCTCAAGGCGCCTGTTGCCAATGTGGCCAACTCCTTACAGGGTAAGTTGCCAGGTATCTCGGTAGTGCAGCCTTCAGGCATGCCCGGCGAAGACGAGCCGACCATTCGCATTCGCGGTATCGGTTCTCTCAACAGCGCTGAGCCTCTCGTGCTCGTCGATGGTGTGGAACGTCCGTTCAGCCAGATCGACCCCAATGAAATCGAAGACATCACAATCCTTAAGGATGCTTCCGCCACAGCCGTATTCGGTGTGCGAGGCGCTAACGGCGTAATCCTCGTGACCACCAAGCGCGGTGAACCCGGCAAGGCATCTGTAACGGTTTCGGCAAGTGCTGCTCTGCAGCAGATCTCGAAATTCGTGGACTTTGCTGATTCCTACACTTACGGTAAGATGTGGAACTACACGGCCATCACCGACGCTCTGCCCATGGATCAATGGCCCGGAACGACCAACATCTCCGACTACACGCCCTATGCCGACACCGGTATTCGTTTCAGTCAGGATGTGATGGAGCACTTCCGCACAGGCGACATGCCCGTCACCTTCCCCAACACCGACTGGATCAAATATATGATGAATGATGCAGCATGGCAGGAACGTGCCAACGTCAACGTGAAAGGCGGTACAGAACGGGTAAGATATTTTGTATCGGCCGGCTTCATGCATCAGAACTCACTTTTCAAGGTCTTCTCCAACAATGACGACGAGACCTTCCGCTTCAACCGCTTCAACTATCGTGCCAACCTGGACATCGACGTCTCGAAGTACAGCCAGTTGTCACTCACGATGGGCGGTCAAGTGCGCAACCGCACCACGATGGGTGGCGGCGAAGGCTTCCTCTTCCGTTATCTCCAGGGCGCTACTCCCTACGCCGGTATCGGTGTCGACGACCAAGGCCGTCATATCGTCGCCGACGAGGGCATAGTAGGTCCCTACGACCGCGATGCCCTCTCCAACTATTACGACTTAGGTTACGTGAATACAAGCACCAACGTTCTGAACCTCGACCTCCAGTACAAGCTCAACATGAGCTTCCTCACCCCGGGCTTGGATTTCAGGATCAAGGGTTCATACAACACCGACTATAGCGCCCGCAAGGACCGCCAGAACGGCTTCGGCACAGGTGTGCAATACGTGGCCACGCTGGACAACGGACAGGAGGTTCTCCGCAAGGAAAACATCACATGGCCTATCCCCTACAACGAGAGTAAGTGGGGCAACCGCAACTGGTATGCCGAGGCAAGTTTCAACTATGCCCGCAAGTTCGGTTTGCACAATGTCGGTGCACTCCTCCTTTACAACCAGAGCAAGACTTATTATCCTTGGGATTCCGACGGCAGCCTTTACCGTTCGATTCCTAAGGGCTACGTAGGACTCGTAGGCCGTGTGACCTACGACTACGCCACACGTTATCTGTTCGACTTCAACATCGGTTACAACGGATCCGAAAACTTCGCCGAAGGCAAGCGCTACGGTACATTCCCATCGTTCTCGGTAGGTTGGATTCCCTCGAGCGAGAAGTTCTGGGAGCCCCTGCAGAATGTTATCGGCTACTTGAAACTGCGTGGTTCTTGGGGAAAGGTCGGTAACGACAACCAGAACGGCGCACGCTTCCTGTATCTGCCGGGTGCATGGCAGTTCTATCAGGGTGTAATGACCGGTAACCCACAACGACGAGGCGCCAACTTCGGTACCAGCGGCGACTGGCTGCAGGCAGTGAAGGAGCTGACGGCCGGTAACCCGAATGTAACCTGGGAAACCGCAACGAAGATTAACCTCGGTGTGGACGCAGCATTCTTCAAAGACCGTCTGATGTTGAACTTCGATATCTTCTGGGAGGACCGCAAGGATATCCTCGTTTCGAATGCCTCTCTGTTGCCTGCTGTGACCAGCCTGCCTGGAAGCCGCGTCAACGAAGGCCGCGTGAAGAACCACGGTTACGAACTGACCTTAAAATGGTCAGACAAAGTAGGTGATTTCCGCTACAGCATCAGCCCGAGCATCGCCTTTGCCCGCAACAAGATTATCGAGATGCTCGAGGTGCCGCCCATGTATGACTATCTGAGCCGTACAGGCCTGCCCGTGGGACAGCGCTTCGGCTATGACCTCTTCGAATTCTACCAGCCGGGCACCGAAGAACGTTATTTGGCAAAATATGGCGTGGAAATGCCCGACCAGCAGTATAATATTAAATATGGTGATGCCGTTTATGTGGACCTTAACGCCGATGGTGTCATCGACCAGAACGACCAGAAGCCCCTCGGTTATACCGACGTTCCCGAGATCACATGGTCTGTAAACGGTAACCTGAGCTGGAAGAACCTCGACTTCTCAATGCTCTGGGTAGGTGCCGACCACACCAGCCGCCAGCTCAACGGATACTTCCGCGACCAGTTCGGCTCAACCAATACTTCGGCTCTGGCCCAGTGGGTTGCCGACAACTCATGGACTGAGGACAACCGCGATGCTATTCTGCCACGTATCTCCTTCGAGAACCGCGTTCACAACAACCACGATTCACGGGCGTGGATTATCAATTCGAAATATGCACGTCTGAAGAATGTGGAACTTGGCTATACCTTCAGGAAGATTAAATTCCTGCCACTGATCAACTACGTGAGATTGTATGCCCAAGGCCAGAACCTGCTGACATTCGCCGACTTCAAGGGCAACGACCCCGAAGCTCCCGGTTCAGGACTTGACTACGGTCTTCGTTATCCTATGACACGCGTGTATAACTTTGGTGTACAAGTAAACTTTTAACAAGTTGACGAGTCGACAGTTGACAGTTGACGAGTTGACAAGTTGACGAGTTGACAAGTTGATAGTTGACAGTTAATAGTTGACAGTTGACAAGTTAATGAAAAAAGAATAAATGAAGAATATGAAAAAGATATTTAACTACATATTGGCTTTGGGAATGGCTTCCGGCATTCTTACAGCTTGTGTCGACGATATCAATGTCGGTAATGCCTTCCTCGAGAAAGCACCTGGCGTTGACATAAATGTCGACACCGTGTTCTCCAAAGCTGAATACACCCGTAATTTCCTATGGAGTGCTTATGGGCAGCTCTACTGCACCTACACCGCAGGAAATATGATGAACGGTGCTCCCATTGATGTGCTTTCCGACTCCTACCACTGCTACGTCAGCTGGGGCGGTCCCAAGCAGAGCTACTATCCCGGCGGCTTGACCGAAGATGCTCAGGACACTGAGGACGGTAACTATCAAGGCAAATTCTCCTATTCCACCAAAGGTGGACTCGACAGCGATGCCGGCGGCCGCGTATCCATTTACGAAACCGTGCGCAAATGCTGGCAGCTTATTGAGAATATCGACCGCGTGCCCGATATGAGCGCTGATGAGAAGAGCCGTCTGCGCGGCGAGGCTTACACCATCATGGCCAGCCGCTATTACGACGCTTTCCGCAACTTCGGCGGTCTCTGCCTCGTAAAGAAAGCTTACGCCGTGGGCGAAGGCTTCACCGAAGGGCGTTCAACCGCTTTCCAGACCGTTGAGTTCATCGACTCACTTATCCAGTGCGCTATCAATGAGCCCGGCTTCATTTGGAACATCCCCAATGCCGACATAGGTCAGTGGTCAGGTCGTCTGACACGTGCCTCAGCCCGCGCCCTGCGCGCCAAGGTGTGGATGTTTGCCGCATCGCCGTTGTTCAACAGCAATGAGCCTTATATGCGATATGAAAAACGTCCTACAGGTTTCGAGAATGAAGAACACGTATGGTTCGGCAAGGAAGATCCATCGCTCTGGCAGCGCTGCCTGCAGTACTGCAATGATTTCTTCAACGACAACGCCGCCAATGGCGACTACTACCAGCTCATCCAGCCTGAGACTCAGAACGAGGCCGGTTATCGTATGGCTTACCGCCGTGCCTACCGCTATCGCAACAACGAGACACGCCACGAGAAAATCTTCGACGTTCATCCCACCCAGTACCTGAGCGACGAAGTGGTCAACGGCTCGGTAGTTAATCACTGGGGATGGGGCTGGGCAGGCTTTGCTCTCGACTGCTACCGTCAGGGCGGTGCCGTTCCTACCAACGAGCTGATGGAGTGCTTCGGCATGCAGGATGGTCGCGTGTTCCCCTACTCCGACATCTACGGCCCAGGCAAGAACCCCAACGGCTACGATATCTTCGCCGACCGCGACCCGCGTCTGTACGAGACTATGCTTGTTCCCAGGCACGACGTACCCGCAGGCTTCGGTTGGAATGGACGCAACTATTCCGACACCTGGGTAGGCGGCGTCATGGACAAGGACAGCAAGTTCAACAACGCCGACGACATAGCTTCAGGCTACTGCAAATACAAGTGGTTGCTTGATTATTACGGCGACGGACAGATGAACGACGAGTATATCGGCGTGTCCTACATACGTCTGGCTGAGATGTACCTCATCCGTGCCGAAGCTAAGGCTGAGACCGGAGACCTCCGCGGTGCACTCGACGACCTCCACGTCGTTCGCAGCCGTGTAGGCTTAGGTCGCCTCGAGGCTATGAATCCGTCTTTGAACCTGACCTCCAACAAGGAGAACTTGATCAACGAAATCCTCCGCGAGCGCAACTGCGAGATAGGCGCCGAGTGTGGCGACCGTCTCTACGACATGGTTCGTCGCAAGCGTCAGGACCTCTTCACCAAGCCGCTACATGAAATCCGGATTTATCGTCTTGATGCTGCCGGCAACCGTCTCACAGAGGGCGACCAACAGTGGGATCCCAGCACACCTTGGCCTAAGTTCGAATACGAGAAGCCGCAGATTGTAAACGGTGCCCGCCGCTGGTGGGATCCCGGCTACTGGACCAACAAGTGGTATCTCGACCCCGTCTCTCGTATCGAGATTCAGAAGGGATACGGACTTACTCAGAATCCCGGATGGTAAGAGTCAGATAAAAGAAAAAAGCTAAAAGATAAAAGTTATGAAAATACATAATATATTAAAATGTACCTTCGCGGTACTCTTGGGCGTCCCCACGGCGGTGAATGCCCAGGTGACGCTGAGCGACAAAGAGTCGCAGAAGGTAGATTTAGGCTATGGCGTTGAGCAGACCGAGTTCCTCACTACTGCGGCTACGACAACCATCACAGCAGAAGAGCTCCGCCGCACATCAGCCATCAGCCTGGCAGATGCCCTCTATGGCAAGCTCCTTGGTCTGAACGCCTACCAGAACACCGGTTTCAAGGGCGAGGAAGGCACTGGAGCAACATTCAATATCCGTGGTGTCCAAACCACAGGCGAACGCGACATTCTGATTCTTGTCGACGGTGTGGAACGGCCTATCGACCGTCTCACCGTTGAGGAAGTGGAAAGCGTTACCGTGCTGAAAGACGCCGCTGCCGTAGCACTCTACGGACACGAGGCCATCAACGGTGTGCTCTTGGTCAAGACCAAGCACGGCAACAAGGACGGCAAATACAATTTCAAAGCCGGTTATTCACACAAGTTCCAGTTTGACCCGAAGATGGCCGACATGGTAGGTGCCTACGACTACGCCACAGCGCTGAACCGCGCTCGTTTGAACGACGGCGCAGCTCCTGCCTATACTGATGCCGAGTTGCAGAAGTTCCAGGATGGCAGCGACCCCTTCGTCTATCCCAACATCGACTGGAAGAAGGAAGTGTTCAAGAACACGGCCCACGAGACAAACGCTTACCTCTCGTTCTTCGGCGGTACAGACAAGTTGCAGTACTACACTCAGCTCGACTACACCGATGCCCGCGGTCTCTATGCCAATCCCAAGCAGGACGACTGGACATCGCAGCTGAAGTATTCCAAGGCCAATATCCGCGCCAACCTTGATTTCGAGGTCAGCAAGACCACACGAGTGAGCACCAATATCCTGGGTATCCTCATGGAGACCAACGGAGTGCCCAACGTGAGTTCCAACGACGCTTGGTGGCACCTGTACAAGGTTCCTGCCTTGGCATTCCCCATCAAGACGGCGGGTGATGTCTGGGGCGGCAGCCAGACCTATGGCGACTTCAACCTCCTGGCCAAGTCGCAGGGTGCCGGCTTCATGAAGACCCACCAGCGCCAGATATGGGCAAACATCACCTTGGAGCAAGACCTCGACGTCATCACCGAAGGCCTGAAGCTCTACGTAGGCGGTTCCTACGACAACTCCTCCAACACCATCGAAACCCGCTCAAAGGGTTATCAGTACGGTTGGAACTACTACGACGCCGCCGGCGTTATGCAGGAAACGGTAATGGGTACTATCGAAGACAAGTTGGTATTCAACAACTGGGTTGACTCTCAGTGGCGCATCGCCACCTTCAACGCAGGCCTGAAATACAGCAAGCAGTTGAACAACGGCGACAATGTGGCCGCCAATGCCAACTACAACATGAAGAGCGAGATTCGCGACAACCGTAGCAACACATGGTACCGCGCCAACTGGCAGCTGGCTCTGCACTACGACCATCTCAACCGCTTCATGACCGACATCGTGTTGGCTGCCAACGGCTCCAACCGCTGCTACCCCACCAAATGGGCCTTCTCGCCCACTATAGGTATCGGATATATCTACGCCAACAATCCTGAGAGCAGCTTCCTCAACTACGGCAAGCTACGCCTCTCGGGCGGTATCCAGCACACCGACTATGTGCCGCAGGCCGGCCTCTGGCTCGCCGCTTGGAACAATAGTCACGGACAGTTCTGGTATGGCAACAACTTCACAAGCTCATGGGGTGCCTTCCTCACACAGTTCCCCACCAGCGATTTCAATCAGGAAACGGCTTACAAGGCCAATATCGGTACTGACCTGAGAATCGCCAAGTCGCTCGACTTCACCGTAGACCTCTTCTACCAGCAGCGTCGCGACATCCTGGTCAGCGCCGCACAGCTCAATTCCGACGTCGTCGGTATCCAGTCGTCCTACGACGACCGCGGACGCGTAGCCAGCTATGGCATGGAGATGGGCCTGCGCTATGCCAAGACCTTCAACAATGGCCTCAACCTCAATGCCGGTGCTTCCGTCACTACGGTGAAGAACAAGATCCTGGAGTGGATTGAAACACCCGCCTACCCCAACCTCTCGGTTGTCGACGGTCCTGCCGATGCCGAGCGCGGCCTCGTAGCCCTTGGTTTCTTCCAGGATCAGGCTGACATCGACAACAGCCCCGTCCAGCAGTTCGGTCAGGTCAAGGTGGGCGACATCAAGTACAAGGATGTCAACGAGGACGGCGTCATCAATGAGAACGACTTCGTCACTCAGGACTACGGCAACGCCTTCCCCGCCCTCAACTACGCCTTCAACTTAGGACTCGAGTACAAGGGCTTCGGTATCAATGCCACCTTCCAAGGTGCCAGCCACCAGGTCAAGAACCTACGCTATGTCGACGGCGTCTGGGGAGCCCTCTCCGGCAACCGCAACCTCTCGCAGGAATACTACAACAACTGCTTCGACATAGCAGGAGCCGACGCCTTGTATCCTCGTCTGTCCACGGAAAATGTGCCCAACAACGCACAGAACTCCACCATCTGGTATCGCAATGTTCAGTGGCTGAAGCTGCGCGACTGCGAGGTATACTACAAGCTGCCTGCAAGTGTCATTAATCCTCTGAAGATTACAGGCGCACGTATTTTCGTTCAGGGGCAGAACCTCCTGTCCTTCGACAATATCGACGCCATGGACGCAGAGAACCTCAACACGGGCTATCCTGTGATGAAGGGTGTAAATGTAGGTCTTTCAGTGCAATTCTAAGTTTATGAATTTAAAGATCTTATAAGAATATGAAGACAATGAATATAAAGATGACTATAGGCAAGCTCAGCGCCCTTTGTTTGCTCGGTCTGTTCTGCTTCTCATGTGCCAATCTCGACTACACCGAGGAGACGACGCGCGACGAGGAATGGACCTACAACTATTTCGGCGACGGCATCAAGAACCTTGTGTTCGACGTCTACGCGCAGATATATAATAATGAGTTCGCTGCCAATAGTGCCTACTTCCTTGCCGGAGCAACCGACGAGGCCCAGTACGCCCTCGAGACGGGAGCCGTCAACAACTACGTCAATGGCGGCTGGAGCCCCGCCAATCCATACTCCAACACGTGGACCAAGGCTTACACAGCCATTGCCGACGTAAATATGTATCTTGAGAAACTTGAGCAGACCGACATCTCCGACTGGAAGTACAACGGCGACTACCAGAGCTGGATAGCGCAGATGGAGCTCTTCCCCTACGAGCTGCGCTTCCTACGCGCCTACTTCTATTTCGAGCTGTTCAAGACCTACGGCGATGTGCCTCTGGTGACCACTACGCTCACCAATGCTCAGGCCAACGCCATCGAACGCACCCCTGCCGATAAGATTGCGAAGTTCATCGTCGACGAGTGCGATGCC
Source organism: Bacteroidaceae bacterium (assembly GCA_016286165.1). Lineage (GTDB taxonomy): Bacteria > Bacteroidota > Bacteroidia > Bacteroidales > Bacteroidaceae > Physcousia. Next base: position 127,942 of record JAEESE010000013.1, read on the forward strand.
GTAGCGCCCTATCTCCCTGTGACCTACGCCTCCGAAATCAATGCCGAAATCGGACGTGCCACACGCGTCGCCGCTTTCGCACTCAAGGCCCGCACCCTCCTCTATGCCGCTTCGCCGCTTCACAACCCCGACGGCGACAAAGCCAAGTGGGCGAAGGCTGCCGAGGCTTGCAAGTATATCCTCGACAACGCCTCCACGTGGGGCCTGAAGCTCAGTCCTTACGCCAACCTGTGGGGGCACGACGCGTTCCTCAATCCGGAGATCATCTTCGGTATCGGCCGTGGCGAGGACAACGCCTTCGAGATGGCCAACTACCCCATCGGCGTGGAGAACGGTTCATCAGGCAACTGCCCCACCCAAAGCTTAGTCGACCAATATGAATACCTCGACAACGGCGAGACATTCGCACAGCGCTATCCCGGCAGCATCGACCTCAACGAAGTGGATCCTTACGAAGGCCTCGACCCGCGCTTCGCACTCACCGTGGTGAAGAATGGCGATGAATGGCCCACCAATGGTGCTCAGAAGAAGGCCATCGAGACTTTCACCGGCGGTTTCAATGCCGCTCCTAAGTACGGCGCCACTCCCACGAGCTACTATCTCCGCAAGTATGTCGACGGCTCCTGTGTCACCACTGCCGACAACCAGACCACTCGCCGCCACACATGGATAGTATTCCGCCTGGGCGAGTTCTATCTCGACTATGCTGAAGCAGTATTCAACGCTACCGGCAGCGCCAACGACGCCACCTTCGGCATGACAGCCAACGAGGCCGTCAACGTGCTGCGCAACCGCGCCGACATACAGATGCCTAAGTTCAAAGAGGACGGCGAAGCATGGGTGGCACGCTACGAGCGCGAACGCCTCGTGGAGCTGGCCTTCGAGAACCATCGCTTCTGGGACGTACGCCGTTGGAAGAAAGGCGCTCAGTACTTCAAGAACATTCAGGTGGCTACTATCAGCCCCAGCCTGCAGCTCACACGCTCTACCGTTGCCCGCCAGTGGGACGACAAGTTCAATTTCTATCCCATTCCGCAGTCGGAACTGAAGAAGAACCCCAACCTCACCCAGAACCCGGGATGGTAAGAGCCAGATTAACGATTCACTAAAGATAAAAAATAAAAGGTTATGAAAAATATAATCAATTATTTAGGCGCGCTACTGGCTGTGGCTCTCATCGGAACGGCCTTTACTTCCTGTAAGGACGCCGACGAGCTATTGTCGGCCGACCTCGGTTTGGGCATCAAGACCTTCTTCCCCACCAAGGTTGTCACCAACCAACCGATGACTATCAACGGCTCGGGCTTCTTTAGCGCCACTGAGATTGAATTCCCCGGCGGTACCAAAGTGACCGATTTCGAGGTCGTCAGCGACGACATGATTCGTGTCAACGCACCTGCTGGCATTCCCGAAGAGGGCGGACATATCATCATACGTTCCGACAACGGTGAGATAGTATCACCCCTCCCACTCACCCTCGGACACACCAAGGTGTCAGGCTTCTCCAAGCAGCCCGGCGAGACAGCCACTGGCGGCGAGCTCATCACCGTCTTCGGTTCCGACCTTGAGTTCATCAATGCCGTAGAGTTGCTCGACAAGGACGGTGCTACGCAAGTCATCGACCACAAGGACTTCTACCGCAAAGGCACCAGCAACCTCATCTTCCGCGTCCCGCAGAAGAATATCTACACAGGTTCCTTCGTGGGATATCTACTCACCTACGACGGACAGCGCATTCCGATGCCTGAGCTCGCCTACGAGCCTGCTGCCGACAACGGCCACATGGAAATCGTGAAGACCGTATTCTGGACCAACGAAGATCCCGAGGGCAACGGTTCCATCAACTGGAGCGGCAAATATCGCTTCGGCCTCGAGGGCCACGACGGCAACAACGAGTGTATCACCACATTCCCGCAGGATATCTGGGATATCATCAAGGGCGGCACCTTCTACATGCGATTCCGTCCTGATGCCGACTCCTATCAGGTACGTTTCACTACCGGTTGGTGGAGCGTTCAGTGGATGGGTGCCGACAACGACATCGCTCCTTGGAACATGGCCGAGCGCATCATCGACAACGGCGACGGCACCTACTACATTGAGGTCAACTTCGGCGACGATCCTATCGTCGGCTCGCTCGACGAGCAGCACATGCTCATCACCGGTGCTGGATTCACCCCGTTGGAGATCTACTTCATCGATATTATTCACGGTGGCGGCGGCGCACCCAAGGAGGTTGTCCTTTGGGAGAACGACGGCTCAGCCGGCGTAGTCAGCTGGAGTGGTACGTATCGTTTCGGCCTCGAGGGCCACGACGGCAACAACGAGTGCATCGCTACCTTCCCCGAGGACCAGTGGAACGTCATCAAGAACGGCACCTTCTACATACAGTACGCTGCCGGCGACCCGACCTCCTATCAGGTGCGTTTCACTACCGGTTGGTGGAGCGTTCAGTGGATGGGCGCCGACAATGATATCGCTCCTTGGAACATGGCCGAGCGCATCATCGACAATGGCGACGGAACGTTCGGCATCGAAGTCAACTTCGGCGACGATCCTATCGTCGGCTCGCTCGACGAGCAGCACCTGCTCGTCACCGGCAACGGCTTCACCCTGCTGAAACTCTTCTACTACGAGTAATTCCGCATCTTTCTACAAAGTCTCCCGAGCCTGCTCCCACCGGATGGCTCGGGAGACTTTTTCACTTTTCCAAACCTCATCCACACACCACAATGAAACACCTCACACTCCTCTTCGTTAGCTGCCTCATGGCTGCCGGCAGCTTCGCTCAGCAGCAGCTCGGACAGCGCCCCCGCGTGAAATCACCCGTCGTTAATGCCGACGGCACCGTCACCTTCAACTTCTACAGCCCCAAGGCACAGGAAGTCGTCGTATCGGGCGACTTCAACGAGATCCGCGGTCAGCGGCTGCCGATGACCAAGCAGGACAACGGCGTCTGGACCGCCACCACCCAACCCCTCGCGCCGGAGCTCTATTCCTACAGCATCAGTGTCGACGGCCAGCGTTTCATCGACCCCGCCAACAGCTACGTCAACCGCGACATCTCCACACTCAGCAATATCTTCATAGTCACTAAGGACGCTGCCGACAAGGGACACCTCTACCAGGTCAACAACGTGCCCCACGGCACACTCGCACGCGTATGGTACGACAGCCCCACCCTCGGCAACCAGCGCCGCATGACCGTCTACCTGCCTGCCGCCTACGACGGCAAGAAGCAGTTCCCCGTACTGTACCTGCTCCACGGCCACGGCGGCGATGAGACGGCTTGGGGCGATCTCGGACGTGCCTCGCAGATTATGGACAACCTCATCGCCGAAGGCAAGTGCGTGCCTATGATTGTCGTCATGCCCAACGGCAACCCCACCTGCGACGCAGCACCCGGTTGGTGGCACGAGGGTATGTACACCCCCGACGGCAATGCCTTCCGCGACCGCGGCGCCAAAGCCTCTATGGAGGAGAGCTTCATGGATATCGTCAACTACATCGACGGCCACTACCGCACCATAGCCAAACGCTCGGGGCGCGCCGTCACAGGCCTCTCCATGGGCGGCGGCCACACCTTCGGCATCTCGCGTCTCTACCCCGAGACCTTCGACTACTACGGCCTGCAGTCGGCAGCGGCACGTTTCCGCAAGGACGACGCCAAGTTCAACGAGCAGATGAAGCGCCTCTTCGATTCCAAGCCCAAGCTCTACTGGATAGCCATCGGCAAGGAGGACTTCCTCATTCAGCAGAACACCGAACTCCGCGCCTATCTCGACGAACATAAATACCCCTACGAATACTACGAGAACGACGGCGGACATATCTGGCGCAACTGGCGCATCTACCTCACCCTCTTCGCCCAAAAACTTTTCAAATAATGACACAGGCCTCTCTCCCCGCTCTCCCCTGTTGGGGAGAGGGCCTCGCTCCGCTCGAATAGGCGGTGGAAGCGCCGAGGGAAAAGCGCCCTGCGCTCGGCCCAAAGGGACGCTTCACACTTGAAGAAGGGGCAGCAAGCAGTGCCCCTCCGTCGCCAGAGGAGTTCTGGCTCCCCTCATCGGGCACGGATGGCCAAAGGGCAATCCTCTAAAGGCCCTCTTCGCCCAGGGCAGCGCCCTGGGTACGTATGCACCCAACATATTCGCCCTGAAAGGGCAAAAGCATTCATCAATTTTCAACGCAGAGCCGCAGAGGCGCAGAGGCTCTGGAGATATGGAGAGGACGCGAAGGCATAGCCATTGACGCTCTCGCGTGAGGACGCAGGGGCGCACGAACGGCGCAAGCGCCAAGCTTCATGCTCTCCAGAGTTCGCAGAGAATTTCCCCGCCGGATGGCCTCTTCCCCTCCGTCGCCAGAGGAGTTCTGGCTCCCCTCATCGGGCACGGATGGCCCAAGGGCAATCCTCTAAAGGCCCTCTTCGCCCCAAAATCACAGCCTCGCGAAGCGCTGTGAT
>JAEESE010000038.1 GCA_016286165.1 Bacteroidaceae bacterium
CAACGGCTCCACAGCCTGAGCAGATTCGTCCGTTAGAGGAGCAACTCTTTGGCGGTAATCTCGACCAGACGAGCTATCTGATGCCTCCGCTACAGATTGACTTTGCCTGTCAGATGAAGATTGGCAAGGGCGTGTTCGTGAACCATTCACTGACATGCATGGCCGCTGGCGGCATCACCATCGACGACGGTGTGATGATAGGTCCCAACGTACGCATCGTTACCGACAACCATGACTTTGCAAACCGCATGGTGCTGCGCTGCAAGCCCGTACACATCTGCCGTAATGCCTGGATTGGCGTGGGGGCGATTATCTTGCCTGGTGTAACCATTGGCGAAAATGCCGTTGTTGCTGCCGGTGCCGTGGTTACCAAGGATGTGACTCCGAACACCATCGTAGGCGGTAATCCCGCAAAATTCATTAAAAACATTTAGGAGGAATTATCATGAAGAGAGTTATTTTAAGTTTAATCGCATTAATGACAGTATTGGTAATGGACGGACAAGTAAAGCAGACTTATCTGACACTGAACAACGGCGTTCAGATGCCTCAGTTTGGACTCGGGGTGTATAGCATCCCCGATGGTGACGAGACCTACAACTCAGTGATGACCGCTTTGAAGTGCGGTTATCGCCACATCGACACAGCACATGCTTATCAGAACGAGCGCAGCGTGGGACGAGCAGTGAAGGACAGCGGCATCGACCGTTCTGAAATCTGGATTACAAGCAAGCTGTGGCCCAATGAGTACGGCGAGGGCAAGACGTTGAAAGCTATCGACCGCATGTGCGGACGACTGGGCGTTGACTATATCGACCTTGTATATTTCCACCAGCCTGTAGGCGACTTCGTGGGCGGCTGGAAGGAAATGGAGAAGGCGCTGGAGAGCGGCAAGGTTCGCGCCATCGGCATCTCCAACTTCGACGTGAATGACAGCATCTGGAACTCCATTGTTGAGAACTGCAGTATCGTTCCCCAGATTGTTCAGATAGAGTGCCACCCCTACGCCCAACGCGAGTATTGGCAGAAGATGGCAGCCAAGCACAATATCCAGATAGAATGCTGGTTCCCACTCGGCGGACGCGACTCGAAGGGCGAACTACTGCGTGACCCGGTTATAAACGAAATAGCCAAGGCTCATGGCAAGAGTCCTGCACAGATCATTATCCGCTGGCACATGCAGATGGGCTTCTCGGTCATTCCTGGAGCTTCAAATCCAGACTATATCCACGAGAACATTGAGACCTTTGACTTCGCACTATCCAACTATGAGATGGAGCGCATACACCAGCTGAACAAGGAGAAGCGTTACTTCAATATGTCGTACGAAGACCAGGTGAAGTGGTTCTCACAGTTTAATCCCACAGACTAAAACTAGATATTAGTATATGAAGAAAGTTTTCATGACTTGGATGACCCTCTGCCTCACGGTTGTTGCTCTCGCTTGCGGGAGCAATGACCCGGAGGTAGACGGTGTTACAAGTGCCAACGAACAAAACGGTGAAGGTAATGGTTCTGCGACAGGAAAGCGGTCGCTGGTGATATTCTTTTCAAGAGCCGGTGAAAACTGGCAAGTTGGAAACGTGGAGCGAGGCAACACAGCCATCATGGTTGACTATATTCAAGAGTTTGCCGACGTGGATGTCTTTGAGATTGTCCCCGAGGTGGCCTATCCGTCGAACTACATGGAGTGCGTGAATTATGTGAACGACGTTGAGATCCCGCAGAATCTGCGTCCTGCATATAAGGGCGACATTGAGAATATAACCGATTACGACAATATCTTTATTGGCGGTCCCATCTGGTGCGGGCAGCCTCCCTACATCTTCCGCACTTTCTTCGAGAAACATGCTGGAGAATTGACCAGCAAGACAGTTATCCCCTTCGGTACGCATGGCGGTAGTGGTGTAGGTAGTTACGTCTCACTTGTCAGTGAATATTATCCTACGGCCGTTTTTCTCGAACAGTTGGGCATTGCCGGCGTGGATATACGCAAGGACTCATCGAAAACGATAGTGGCCGAATGGCTTAAGAGAATAGGACTGGACAAAAAATCAACAAACTACGACATGGAGGAACAGGCAAGACAAGAAATAGCACAATTCCTGCGCGAGTGGAGTGCGGCAATGATAGCTGCTGACACCGAAGCATTGGGCCGCATGATGGCCGATGACATCGTTCTTACGCACATTACAGGGCAGACTCAGACCAAACAGGAATGGCTGGAGGAAGTGGCTGGCGGCTCCATGGACTACCATGAGATTGAGAATCGCGATGTCAACATTACACTCATCGACAGCCTGACAGCCGACCTCTCTTTCACATCAGTCATTACTGCCACCATCTGGGGCAGTCGTGGCACTTGGACCTTGCATAATAACATGCGTCTGGCCAAGCATAATGGGCGCTGGATCAGGGTAAACCGTGAAGATGCCAGTGCCGTGCGCTCCGTTCGTTCTGCCACTCACGCCGATTCGGCTGAATACACGCTTGGCGGCATCCGCACGACTGGCAATAAAGGCATCGTCATCAGAAACAACAAAAAATATATATCAAGATGAATATCATCAGAAAGGCTTTCTGCATGCTCACCTTGCTTTGTACGGCCTGCTTGAACGTGCAGTGCCAGAAGGCAGAGATTCACAAGAACGACGGAACGACTGTCGAAATACCTGTAGAAGATATTGACAGCATCACATTCAGTATGACAAACCCATTCAATTTTGAGAACCGAACAGTAAAACTGAACAGCGGCTACTACATGCCCATCATCGGTATTGGAACATTCTATCTCTCAACCGCCCAGGCAGAAGAGTCAGTTTATAACGCGCTGAAAGTCGGTATGCGACTCATAGACACGGCTGACATCTACGGCAATGAGGTGGGCGTCGGTCGTGGCATCCGTCGTGCCATGCAGGATTTCGGTATCAAGCGTGAGGAGATTTTCGTCACCTCAAAACTTTGGACTTCGTCGTTCAATAACGCCGACTATGAAGTGGATGAAAGACTGGAACGTCTTGGGCTGGACTACATTGACCTGCTACTGCTGCATCATACTGCAGCCTACGATGAAGAAGCCTATCAGGCCATGGAGCGTGGCGTAAGGGCTGGGAAGATTCATAGCATCGGCCTCTCAAATTTCTACGAAGATGACATTGACCGCATGATGAAGATTGCCACCATCAAGCCAGCTGTGTTGCAGAACGAGACACATCCTTACCACCAGAGCCGCAGCGTGAAGGCCCATATCGCAAAACTCGGTACCATTCTCGAAGCATGGTTCCCGCTAGGCGGTCGCGGAACTGGAATCCAGACGCTTTCGAAACACCCCACCATAACGAGTATTGCTGAAGCCCACGCTAAGTCAGCCTATCAGGTCTTGCTCCGCTGGCATTTGCAATGCGGAACCATCGCCATCCCCGGCTCTTCCAACGCAGCCCATATCGCTGAGGACTACGATATCTTCGACTTCGAACTGACTTCTGACGAGATGAAGCGTATCAACGCCCTGGAGTGTAACCACCGTTTTGCATCGTATTAACTTTTTTAGAAAAGAGTATATTCATTGTACCTTTGCACCCAGTTAGAACAATTAAAACTTTATGATTATGATTTTTGACAGAAACGAGAAGAAGCAAGTAGTGGCACTCTTGGGTGCCGGTAGTATGGGAACAGCCATCGTGCGCCGTATTGGTGCTGGTAAGAAGATTCTGCTAGGCGACATCAGCGAGAAAGCGTTGGAGCGCGTAGGTGAGGACTTCAGACGTTGTGGCTATGATGTAGAGACGATGGTGGTGAATGCCTTGCAGAAAGAGAGCGTAGAAGCTTTTGCACGTAAGGCCGCTGAACTGGGACCCGTGATGACGTTCATCGATACGGCAGGAGCATCGCCTAATCAAGCCAATCCAGAACACATCGTAGACCTCGACATGGTGGGAACGGGCTATGCCGTTGATGCCTTTGGCGAAGTGATGGCCGAGGGTGGGGCAGGGCTCATCATCTCGAGCCAGGCTGCATATATGTACCCCATCCCCAACGAGATAGAGCTGCAACTGGTGCAGACGCCGACGTCGCAGCTGAAGGACGTAAAGTTCATTCAAGAGGTGGCCATGCAGAACAGCGGCTTCGCCTACATGATAGCCAAGCGCATGAATCACCTGCAGGCTCAGCGGGCCGCAGCCACCTCATGGCGTAAACGTAGAGCACGCATCAACACCATCTCACCAGGCATCATCGTCACGCCCTTGGCCTACGACGAGTTCAATGCCAACGGCGAGGGTTATCAGCGCATGATAGATGCCTCTGCCGCGCAGCGTACAGGCACCAGCGACGAGATCGCCGAGGCAGCTGCCTTCCTGCTTAGCGAACATGCACGCTTCATCACCGGCACCGACCTGCTCATCGACGGCGGTGTCATCGCCAGTATCCGCACAGGCGAGTACAAACTGGGCTGATAGCCTAACCCCTGAACATTTGTTGGATTTCATCTTTCATGTCCACGTCATAGCCGCTCTACTTTGGTAGCTTGCCAGAGCAAGAATGCTCAAGTACAGTTGGCTTTGCGCATTTGACTTAACGGAAACGTATTTCCACCCTCGGCAGATATTTCCCCGTCTCGCCGAGGGCTTTTTCATGTATTTTTCTGTATCTTTGCGGCAGAAACAATAAATGAATCGAAAAAATGTGGGAATTGGTGCAGTCTTTTTCTCCGTTGTAGGACTATATAAATAGAGACGTTATGTTTACGATGGAGATAACACGGCTGATAGAACGGTGTAGACGGGGGGATGCAGATGCCCTCGGAGAACTGTACAAGGCATACGCCCAGAAGATGAGGGGTGTATGCCGACGCTATATCAACGACGAGCAGACGGTGGAGGATGTGCTGCATGACGCTTTCGTGATTATCTTCACTTCGTTCGACAGGCTGCGCGATGTCGGGCGGGCAGAGGCTTGGATGACGGCCATCACGAGGAACGTGGCATCCATGTGCAAGGATCATCTGGAGGCATTACCAATGGTATGCTTTTGTCTCTTCTATTGAGCACAACCATTCATGTGTTCTCGCGGATATAGCGACAGTTAAGCCGACTTACGAAACCATTATGGAAATATGCTTTATTCTTCAAACACATAGCCGAAGCCCGTTCGGCTGACGATGTTCTGGGCGTAGGGGCCCAGCTTCTTGCGCAGGCGGGTGATGTTGACGTTTACAGTACGTTCGGTTACGATGACTCCTTCCCAGATGGTATCCATCAACTGCTGACGCGAGAGCACCTTCCCGCGGTTGGCCAAGAGCAGATGGAGCAGGGCAAACTCTGTGGGCGTGAGGCTTACGGGATTACCGTCTACGATAGCAGTCTTCTTGTCGAGGTTCAGCTCTAAGCCATTATAACATAGCAGACGCCTGCCAAGACGGGCCTCTACGATATTCATTACGTAATCACCTATCTTCTCGCAGTCGTATATGATGTCGTTGTAGAATGTGCCCAGCGCATAGGAATACTGATGGGAGTTGACACCTTCGACGGTCTCGCGCCGTAGTTGGTTACGCAGTTCGTTGATGTCATGTTCGATGGCAAGAGAATCGGCCAATGATAAATCCTTTCGTCTACCGCTCACCACGACAATCATCTGAACTACAGACTCATTCACCAACCGCAGCATATCATGCAATTTGACGTATTGCTCGGTAGTGAAGTCCTCTTTGTTCTCGCGCAGGTGGTTGACCGTACGTGCTATCTTATAGCAAGCATCGCCGATGGATTCCAGTTCGCCGATCTGACGGAGTATCACGCGCGTCTTGTCCTTTGTATCGTCTGAGAGGTGTTGCTTGCCTACCTGTTCCAGATAGTCGGCAATCTCCATTTCCATGTTGTCGGCAATGGTTTCGTAGCGCTCGATGCGGGCATACTGGCCCTCGAGCTCTTTCTTGTCTTTCTCGTCAATGATGGCGCATACCATTCCAAACATTCGATGTATGCGTTCGGCATAATGCACAATCTCCTTCTGGGCTTGCAGCACGGCAATTTCCGGCGTCTGTATGACACCTCTGCTGATGAAGTGCAAAGTGGTAGGGAGTTCCGCCTCGAGATTCTTTATGGGCAGTAGCTTGCATACGATTCGCTCCATCTGCGGGATAAAACCGATGAGCAGAGCTGTATTTAAGATGTTGAAACAGGTATGGAACATAGCCAGTACGACGGGAATCCGCGCAGCCTCTCCTGTCGCCGCAGGATCGTAGCCGACGATATGGCACACCATATTGACAAAGGGATAGAACACCGCGAGCACCCAGATGACGCCAAACAAGTTGAACAGCAGGTGGGCAAGTGCTGCTCGTCGGGCTTCAGTTCCTGCACCAAGAGCGGCAAGATTGGCCGTGGCCGTAGTGCCGATATTTTCGCCCATGACCAAGGCGATACCCATATAGATGGGCAACACGCCTGTGGAGCACAACAGTATGGTGATGGCCATCACGGCGGCCGACGACTGAACAATACAGGTGATGATAGTACCGGCTATCAGGAAGGCGAGGATGGTGAAATAGCTGCTGGTATCGAATGAGGCGAAGAAGTTGACCACATCTTCATTATGAGCCAAGTCCATATCGCGCCCTACACTACTCAACATGACCAACGACCAGAACAGGAAAGCAATACCGAAGAGGAAATCGCCTGCCACACGGTGGCGCTTCTTGTAGATAAGAACCATGCCAACGAGGAAAGCAGGAAACACGACGGCTGTGAGGTCGAGGTTGTAGCCCAGGGACATGATCCATGCTGTGAGCGTAGTACCGATGTTGGCTCCCATGATGACCGAGATGGCTTGTGCCAGCGTGAGCAAGCCTGCTGAAACGAACGATACGGTCATCACCGTCGTTGCCGAGGAGGACTGAACGGCGCAAGTGACCATGGTTCCTGTCAGCATACCGCTGAATCGGTTGCCTGTCATACGGGCTAAAACGTGTCGCAAACTGGGGCCGGTCATTTTCTGCAAGGCATCACTCATGGTCTTCATGCCGTAGATGAGCAATGCCAATGAACCGAGCAAACGAAATAACAATTCAATCGTCATATAATTGTCTGTTTTATGATGACGCCGCAAAGGTATGCAAAAACATTCAAAACACCCTAAAAATGGCGATTACAATTCGGTTACATCTGCTATTTTCTCAGAAACTCGCTGGGCGTGAGGCCCGTGATGCGTTTGAAGAGACGAGTGAAGTGGTGGGGATAATTGAAGCCGAGGAGGCGGGAGGTCTCGTTGACGTTGTGGCCGTTCATCAGCAGGCTCTTGGCTTGGTTGATGACGTATTTGTGAATGTAGCTGATGGCTGTGCCGCCCGTAGTTTTTTTAATGATGTCGCCGAGGTAACGGGCTGAATAGGCCAGCTCGGAGGCGCAGTAGGCTACGGTAGGCAGGCCGCGCGTCAGTTGTCGGTTCTCGCGGAAATAGGTCTGAAGTAGATTGTGGAAGCGTTTCAGCAGATCGTTGGCGCCCTTGTCCTCTTCGGAAAGCTGGCGCAGGTAGATGCGGTTGCAGTATTCGAGGATCAGGCGCAGATACCCGAGCAGGATGTTTCTTAATGATGGCGAGTCTTCATGTGTGATAAGCTCCTCTCTCATTTGAGCCACCAACTGCGTGATGCTGAGCCATTCATCGGGCTCCATTCTCAGCGAGTCTGCGAAAAAATACGAGAAGAACTGATAGCTGTCGATCTGACGTTCCAGCTCCGAACCGTGCAGCAGTTCGGGCGACCACATTAGTACCCATCCGCTCAGCGAGATGCGTTCGTCGTTGTCCTCCAGTCCCCCTATCTGTCCGGGTTCCACGGCGATGATGGAGCCGTCGCTCACCTGCAATCGCCTCATGCCGTAGGAGAGATTATGGGGAAACTGTCGTTGGATAAACAGGCCATACACGCCATAGTTGTTGAGGCTATGGCGGAAGGGCTGCAGTTCGTCGTAGTGGATGATGCTGACCAGCGGGTGTAGCACAGGCGCTTCCACGAACCGTGCATAGTCATTGGGGCTATTAACTCTCAGAATCTTCTTCATTGCAGGCGAAAAGGCTCTATTGTGCAGCAAAGGTATAAAAAGGAAGGGAAAATAGTCTAATAATGGTATTTATTTTATGCTTTTTAAGTACTTTCTGCGAAATTGGTATACATTCAGCCAATATATGTAACACCTATTTATAATAATGTGTGTATCTTTGCAGCCAGAAACCCAACACGAAAGAATTATGTTAGGCAACTTTTCTTATTACAACCCCACCAAACTTTATTTTGGTGATGAGTCCCTGAACTTCCTCAAGGACGAACTGAAGGGCTACGGCCCCGTGGTGCTGCTGAACTACGGCAGCGGCAGCGTGAAGCGCAACGGCATCTACGATCAGGTGGTAGCCATCTTGAAAGAGGCTGGCAAGACCATTGTCGAGAACCCTGGTGTGATGACCAATCCCACTTTAGAGAAGCTGCACGAGGGCGTGAAGATAGCCCGCGAGAATGATGTAGATCTGATTCTTGCCCTCGGCGGCGGCAGCGTATGCGACTATTCGAAGGCGGTGGCAGCTTCCGTGTTCTACGATGGCGACTACTGGGATCAGTTCTGGCTGAAGCAGCAGAACCCCGCCGAGGATCAGCGACTGCTGCCTGTAGGCTGCATTCTGACGATGGCAGGCACAGGCTCGGAGATGAACGCCGGCACGGTGATTACCGATGCCGAGCACACCTTCAAGGTAGGCCACGTGTTCGACAGCCGCCTGATGCCGAAGTTCTCCATCCTCAACCCGAAGTTCACGATGACCGTGCCCGAGAACCAGATGAAGGCTGGCATCTACGATATCATGAACCACGTCATGGAGCAGTATTTCAGCGATTTCGACGACAACACGAGCGACTATCTGGCCGAGGGCCTGATGCGTTCTGTCATCCACAGCAGCCGCATTGCCGTGAAGAATCCGCAGGATTACGAGGCACGTTCCAATATTATGTGGACGGCCACCTGGGCGCTGAACACCCTCATCGGACTGGGCAAGAAGGAGGACTGGATGGTTCATATGATAGGGCACAGCGTGGGTGCCTGGACGCACGCCCCTCACGGCTTCGCCCTCGCCTCAGTTTCAATGGCCTATTATCGTCGCGCCATGCAGAACGGTCTGCCCAAATTCGTGCGCTTTGCCAAGAACGTGTGGAATATCAGTGGCGAGGATATGACCGACGAGCAGACCGCAGAAGCAGGCCTGCAAGCCCTTAAAGCCTGGATGCTGGAGGTTGGCCTGCCGTTGACCATCAGCGAACTGGGTGCCACGGCCGAGATGATTCCCGGCATCACCGAAACCACCGTTGTCTATCCTACCGGTTATCTGAACCTGACGAAGGAGGACGTGACAGAGATTCTGAAGGAGAGTTTATGATTCAATCATTTCTTTGATGCAAATAACATATAGTTTACCGGAGAGTCAAGAAAAAAAGCATAAAAAAATATTGGTTATTCGTTTGAAAAAGTGTAAAACAACCACGAAAATTCTTCCCAAAAAATGCTGAAAAGAAAGATTGAAGATGAGTATTAGGATGAAAGGAAAACTCAAAGAGTAACATCTGAATATTGAGACAGTGTTTTAACTGAGTATGAATAGTAAGAAGGATCCAATGGGCAGAGCAATTGCCGATTATTATAAGACCCAAAAAGCAAACAAGCTCAGAGTGTTTTCCCCGATGTTTGAGGAGGACGAGATTCCTTTGAGTACTCTATTCCGTAAGTATAAGGAAATGCCGGAGATAGAACGCAAGGCACTCGACATGGCAAATGGAAAGACGCTTGACGTGGGTGCTGGCTCTGGCTGCCATTCGCTTGTCTTGCAGGAAAAGGGCATCGATGTAACCGCCATTGACATCTCCCCATTGTCTGTTGAGACCATGAAAGAGCGTGGAGTCAAGAAGGTTATAGAACAAGACTTTTTTACCTTGAAGGGGCAGTACGATACCGTTTTGATGCTAATGAATGGTATTGGCATCGTCGGAACTTTAGAGCGTCTGCCCAGATTCTTCCTCCAGCTTGACAAAATACTTGCCCCAGGGGGTCAGTTACTGTGTGATTCCTCAGATATCAGTTATGTATTTGAGGACGAAAACGGGATGATTGATATTCCCAACGAAATGGACTATTATGGCGAGCACAGTTTCCGAATGCAGTATAAGGACACCATCGGAGAACCTTTCAATTGGCTATATATCGATGCTGACACCCTGAGAGAGAAAGCAGGAAGATGTGGATATGCTGTTGAAGTGGTGGCAGAAGGTGAACATTACGATTATTTGGCGAGAATAACTAAAAGAAAATGACGCTGACCTACATCTTTCATAGTGGTTTTGTGCTCGAAACGGAGCAGTCCATCCTGGTATTCGACTACTGGTTGGATCCCAGTGGTGTAATGGACAGCGTACTGAGGAGCGAAAAGCCCATGTATGTCTTCTCCAGCCACTTCCATGAAGACCATTTTACGAATGAGATCTTTGAGTGGAAGAAACAGAAACCGAATATAACATACATTCTCTCCAAGGACATCTACAAGCATCGTAGAGCCGGCAAAGAAGATGCTGATGTGTGGTTGGCCAAAGGTGGCACATGGACTGACGACAACATATCCGTATGGGCAATGGGCAGCACGGACAGCGGCGTTTCATGGATTGTTGAGACTGAGGGGCATCGTATCTTCCATGCGGGCGACCTGAACAACTGGTATGCGAGATTCTTACAGGATGTTAAACCTGGCGAAACCATCTATAGTGAGGAATT
>JAEESE010000044.1 GCA_016286165.1 Bacteroidaceae bacterium
GCGACGTGCCATAATATTGCTCAAAACGGGATTCACCTCCATCAGCATGTCAGCCTCGATGTCGCTCAACTTGTCCGTTGGCTCGTAGCGTTTCAGTACTCGTCCGTCGCGAGAAACTAGGAACTTGGTGAAGTTCCACTTGATGTCACTCTTCTTATCGTAGTTGGCATCCTTCTTGCGGAGCATATCGTCCATAAATTTCCCTCGCTGGTCGTTGGTGTCGAAGCCGCCGAATCCTTTCTGTGCCTTTAAGAAAGTGTATAGCGGATGCTCATTGGCTCCATTCACTTCAATCTTATCGAACTGCGGAAACTGGATGTCGAAGTTGGCCGTACAGAACGAGTGAATCTCCTGAATGGTACCAGGAGCCTGCTCTCCGAATTGGTTGCAGGGGAAGTCAAGAATCTCGAAGCCGTCCTTCGAATATTTCTCATACAACGTCTCCAGTTCCTTGTACTGAGGCGTGAATCCGCATCTAGTGGCGGTGTTCACTATCAGCAACACCTTGCCCTTGTACTCGGCAAGCGACACATCCTTGCCAGCATCGTCCTTCACCGAATAATCATATACACTCTGTGCAGAAAGGGTCAGCACGCCCATCATCATTGCCATAAGGCAGAAAAACACTTTTCTCATAATCGTATAGTTTTTGTTGGTTATATTTCACAAAACATATTAAATCTGCTGCGAAGATACGAATTATTGTTGACTTTTTACTATATTTGCAACGAAATTTATGATAGGTTACAAACAAACCCAACAAAACAGAGATTATGAGACTTAACAACGGTATAATGAAAGTAATTATTCTTAATGGCAGCCCGAAGGCGCACGGCAATACGGCGACGGCGCTGCACGAAGTGGAGCGGACACTTCAGCAGCAGGGTATCGAGACGGAGTGGATGCACGTGGGGCACCTGCAGATTCACGGCTGCATCGCGTGTAATAAGTGCTGGAAGACGGGAGTCTGCGCCTTTGGCGACATCGTCAACGAGATTTCAGAGAAGATGCGCGAGGCCGATGGACTGCTCGTCGGCTCGCCCGTCTATTTCGCGTCGCCCAACGGTACATTGCTGTCACTGCTCGACCGTTTGTTCTATTCCAACCTACATACCGATTGGACGATGAAGGTGGGAGCCTCGGTGAGCATCGCTCGCCGTGGTGGAGCCACAACAACGATGGACGTGCTGAACAAGTATTTCCTGAAGACGAACATGCCCGTCATTCCCTCTCAATACTGGAGCATCGCTCACGGCACGGATCCCGGGGAGGTCGTCCGTGACGAGGAAGGCATGCAGACCATGCGACAACTCGGACTGAACATGGCGTTCATGATTAAGTCCATCCGCCTCGGTCTCCAGCAGTTCGGCTCGCCGAAGATTCAGGAAGAGTTAACTGAAACGCATTATATCAGATAAACTATGACTTACAAAAACATGATTATTGCAGCCTTGCTGCTTAGCCTGATGCCCCTTACAGTCGGGGCACAGGACACAGACATCAACAGCCGTGACCTTCGCGGCCAGGTGGTTTATCAGGATGACGAAGTGGTGTTCCGCCAGCTCGACGAGCATACGTGGATAGGCAACGGACACCTCTGCTATAATGAGTCGCTTTACCTTGTTGAGGGTAATGACCGCGCAATCCTGATTGATGCAGGAACGGTTATTCCCGGGCTGGACAAGATCGTGGCAAAGATCACCTCCAAGCCCGTCACTATGATGCTGACCCATGCCCACGGCGACCATGCGGGTGGGGTAGGGCCTTTCCCCGAGGTCTATCTAAATGCGGGCGACATGCCTCTCGTTTCGAACAGCATGCGTAGCTACACCGGTCAGATCAAGTATCTCTTCGACGGCGAGGTGATAGACCTTGGCGGTCGCGAGATAGAGGTCATCTTTACGCCTGGCCATACTGCCGGCAGCGCCACGTTCTTCGACAAGGCCCGGCATTACGGCTTTAGCGGCGATGCCTTCGGCTCGACCAATCTGCTGGTGTTCACCAACCTCTCGACCGAGATGTACACTGCCGAGCGGATTGAGCGCTACATGAAGCAGAACGACATCCGCTTCCTATTCCCTGGTCATTACAGCGGTGACA
>JAEESE010000001.1 GCA_016286165.1 Bacteroidaceae bacterium
GCCGTGTCCACTTTCTTCGACACACCGAGGAACGGGCAGATTCCGAGGAACTGCGAGAAGACGATGTTGTTGACGAAGATGGCTGAGAAGAAGATTAGTAAGTAAGCCATAATATCAGACCCCCTCTCCGCTCCCCTTCAAGGGGAGAGTAGAATGCTTTTGAGCGGATGAGGCTATTAGGGTCATTCTTTTAATTAATAATTTGTATACTATTCTTGAAAGTGACCACCCTCCCCCTCAAAGGGGGAGTGAGGAGGGGGTCTCTTCAGATTTTAGCAACCTTCTTAACGATAGCGATGAGATAACCCAAGGCGATGAAAGCTCCGGGAGCAAGGACGAAGAGGAGCATACCGTAGTTCTCCGAGTAGATGGTCACATCGAATATCTTGCCGGTGCCGAGAAGCTCGCGGATTCCACCGAGCAACGTCAAGGCAATGGTGAAGCCAAGACCTATACCGATGCCGTCGAAGAGGCTCTCGATGGGGCCGTTCTTTGCGGCAAAGGCTTCAGCACGACCGAGGATGATGCAGTTCACAACGATGAGGGGAATGAACAGGCCGAGCGTCTTATAGACTTCAGGTGTATAGGCCTGCATGACCATCTGTAAGGCGGTGACCAAGGAGGCAATCACAACGATGTACGAGGGGATACGAACCTGATCGGGGATGAGGTTCTTGATGCACGAGATGATTAGGTTGGAGAAGATGAGCACAGCCATCGTCGCCAAGCCCATCGACATACCGTTAATGGCGCTGGAAGTGGTTCCGAGCGTGGGGCACATACCAAGAAGAAGGACAAAGGTCGGATTCTCCTTGAGGATGCCGTTCCAAAGAATCTTAATATATTTCATATTCGTTTCCTCCAATGGTTATTCCGGATTTGCCGGAGATTCAGGACTATCCGAAGTAGATGATTTGACATTTTGCTGAGCGGAAGCACCAGATTGAGCATCCGTAGCACTCGCTCCGGCATAAGCATGGTAAGCTACATTGACCGCACGAAGGAAGGCACGGGAGGTGATGGTGGAAGCGGTGATGGCGTCCACGTCGCCACCGTCCTTCGAGACGGTCAATTCCTTCTCTCCAGGATTCTTTCCAATGATGTCGCCTTTTTCACCCTTCTGGAACCAGAAACCAGCCTTGGCGCCCAAACCTGGGGTCTCAGCATGGTCGAGGACAGTGTAACCCTTGATGGTGCCTTCTTCAGCAAAGCCGACGAGCACGCTCAGCTTGCCGCCGAAACCGTTGGGGTCGATAGCTTGCACGGCAACACCCTTGTCCGTCGTGTAGATGATGACGGGATTGCCATTGGCATCCTCTGCCTCGGAAGTCTGCTGGACCTGGGCGTCAGCAACGCCCAGCACCGAGTTGATGCCTTCGGCAAGGGTGCGAGCCTTGTTCTCTTCAATGGGGCCTGCTGTAATCTTGTTCACGTAGGCCAAAGCTCCAGCTGCGATGACCGAGATGAGGGTCAGCACACAGAGCATATTGGGAAGTGTAGATGGTAACTTTTTCATTTCTTGACCTCCCCGAAGCGTTTAGGTTTGACATAAGTGTTGATGAGCGGTGTGAAGCCGTTCATGATGAGGATGGCGAAGCTCATGCCCTCGGGATAGCTGCCGAAGTCGCGAATGAGCACCGTCAGCACACCGATAGCCACGCCATAGATGATCTGGCCTTTACCAGTCATGGGTGAGGTGACATAGTCCGTAGCCATGAAGCAGGCACCGAGCATGAGACCACCCGAGAGGATGACCTGAAGGGGATTGGCATAGCTGGGGTCGATGAGATGGAAGAGACCGGCGAGGACAAACACCGTGCCGAGGATGGACACGGGGATGTGCCAAGTGATGATCTTGCGCCAGAGCATGAAGCAGCAGCCGATGAGCAGGCAAAGCGCACTGACTTCACCGAGGGAACCGCCCGTCTGACCAATGAGCATGTCGATGGATGAAGGCAGATTGCTGAGCAGGCTGGCATCGCCCGTCTTGATGGCTTCCTTCATGAGGGCCAGCGGCGTAGCAGCCGTCTCGACATCCACATAACCCATCTGACCGCTGACGGGCCAAGTAGTCATTTGTACGGGGAATGAGATGAGCAGGAACACACGGCCTACGAGTGCAGGGTTGAAGGGATTCGTGCCCAAGCCGCCAAACGTCATCTTGCCGATGCCGATGGCCACGAGAGCGCCGATGATGATAATCCAGATAGGCAGGTTTGAGGGCAGGTTGAAGCCAAGCAGCAGACCCGTGAGGATGGCAGAGCCGTCGCAGATCGTCAGCTGCTTGCGACCGAGGATGAAGCGTGTGATGGCCCACTCAAAGAACACGCAAGCTGCCACAGACGTCGCCAGGACGATGGCAGACCCCAGTCCAAAGAAATAAAGCGAGGCGATGAGTGCAGGCACCAGCGCGATGCACACGCCGTACATATTCTTTTGCACCGAGTCGCCGCCATGGACGTGAGGTGATAGGGAAATTATTGGTTTCATAAGAGGAGACCCCCTCCCCGCTCCCCCTCAAGGGGGAGATTTTAATGTAATGGAGCGGATGAGGCTAATAGGGTCATTCTTTTAAAATTAAAAATGTATGCAATTCATGAAAGGCGACCACCCTCCCCCCTTAAGGGGAATGAGGGGGGGCTATTATTTCTTTGTAATACTCTCCATATGCCTTGCCTTTATGATGCCCATCACGGTCTGCTTGGCCACACGGATGTTGTCGAGCAGCGGACGATTGGAGGGGCAGGTGAAGGCGCAGGAACCACATTCGATGCAGGAGGTGACGTCGTTCTTCTCGCAACCATCCCAGTCCTTCAGACGGGTGTAAGCAGCGAGGAGGTAAGGCTCGAGACCCATGGGGCAGGCGCTGACGCACTTGCCACAACGGATACAAGGCGAAGCTTCACCACGACGACTTTCCTTCTCCGTCATAAGGAGCAGACCGCTGGAGCCCTTGGTGACAGGCACTTCGAGCGACATCAGCGCACGTCCCATCATGGGACCACCGCCAATGATTTTACCTGTGTCTGCAGGCATACCACCTGCTTCGTCAATGAGTTGCTGCATGGGTGTTCCGATGCGCGCAAGGAAGTTGGAGGGTTGAGCAACGCTTTTGCCAGTCACCGTTATGATGCGCTCGATGAGCGGCTTGCGTTTTGTAACAGCCTCGTAGATAGCATAAACCGTACCTACGTTCTGCACGATGGCACCCACGTTGATGGGCAGTGCAGGAGGTGCAGGCACCTGACGTCCAATGACGGCATCGATGAGCTGCTTCTCACCGCCTTGCGGGTACTTCACTTTGAGAGGTACTACTTCGATGCCGGGGTACTGGGCAGCCTTCTCCTTGAGGAGGTCGGTGAGCAGCTTGATAGCATCGGGCTTGTTCATCTCGATGCCGATGTAAGCCTTCGCGCAGTTCACGGCATGTTTGATGAGCTGAACACCTACGAGAATCTGTTCGGGCTTCTCGAGCATCAGGCGATGGTCGGCTGTTAAGTAAGGCTCGCACTCCACGGCGTTGACGATGATGGCCTCTGCCTTCGTTCCCGGAGGGGGCATGAGTTTCACACCAGTGGGGAAGGTGGCACCACCCATACCCACAATGCCTGCGGCCTTAATCCGGTTGACGACTTCCTCGGCTGTGATATTGCCAAGATCCTTCATCGTCACGAGTTTGTCTGAGCGGTCGATGTTCTCTTCCCATTCGTCGCCTTCTACGTCGACGACAACGGCCATGCGGCGTGTGCCGCTTGAGTCTAACACGGCATCAACCTTGCTGACCTTGCCGCTGACACTTGAGAAGACGGGTACGGAAAGACCCTTGCCGGCTTCGCCAAGCAGCGTACCTACCTTCACCTCATCGCCTTTCTTGACGACAGGCACGGCGGGAGCACCGATATGCTGGAACATAGAAAAGACAGCCTGCTTAGGGATCGCTGCCACTTTGATTGGCGAAGCAGCTGAAAGCTTATTCTCTGCGGGATGAACACCGCCAATATTAAATGTCTTCATGCTTTTTCTTGTTCTTTAGCGGGTTCAACATTCCCAGTCGGAGAACCGACGGGCACAGTGGCTTCCTTTGCGGCAGGCTTCTCTACTGCGGGTGCAGCAGGCTTTTCTGTAGCGGGAGCGGCAGGCTTCTCTGCTGCAAGTGCTTCCACCTTCGGCTTCCTTGGCGGGAAGTTGAAGGCATGGATGGCGTTCTGCGGACATTCGTCCTCACACTTACGACAGAGCTTGCACTTCTCGGCATCGATGTAGGCGAGGTTAGCATCTACGGTGATGGCCTCGAACTTGCAGACCTTCACGCACTTCTGGCAAGCGATGCAACCTACGCTGCAGGCTTTGCGTGTCTGTGCGCCCTTGTCCTTGCTGTTACAAAGCACCACAACGCGGCGGTTCTTCAAGCCCTTTAGACGAATCTCGATGATGCCGCGCGGACAAGCCTTGGAGCAGGCACCGCAAGCGGTACATTTCTCTTCATCCACTTCGGGCAGTCCCGTTTCGGGGTTCATGTGGATGACGTCGAACTGGCAAGCAGCAACACAGTCGCCACAACCGAGGCAACCGAAGGCACAAGCCGTTTCGCCCGAACCCAGCATCTGCTGAACGCGGCAGCTCTGAGCACCGTCGAACTCTGCAATACGCGGACGGCTCTCGCATGTGCCGTTGCATCGCACGACAGCCACCTTCGGGGCACTAGCCTCGGCTTTCATGCCAAGGATGTCGGCCACCTGTTCCATCACGGGCTGTCCGCCTACAGGGCAGAGCAACCCTTCGAGCGAGCCTTTATCGGCAGCTTTCACGCAAGCTCCGGCAAAACCGCCACAGCCGGGGAAACCACAGCCGCCGCAGTTGGCACCAGGAAGCACGCCTTGCACCTGACCGATGCGCTCGTCTTCATGCACAGCGAATTTCTTGCCGGCAAGAAACAGGATTAGCGCTGCCACCAGTCCGATGCTGCCAAGAACAATCACTGCAATCAGGATTACATTCATAAATTGTTTTGTGTTAAAAGTTTATTGTTTAATGTTTGATGCGGAATGAAAAGGATTGTTGCAAACGTTTACGGAAGAAGAGATAGATGACGACGTAGTAGAGGGCAACGGTAATCAAAGCACAAAGTGCGCCAAGCGGCTCGCTGCCTGTAAGTCGGATAGCGACGAATAGCACGGGCAACATGAGCAGCAGCGGCAGTCCGTAGGCTATGATTGCTGCACGACGGCCGTCGGTGAGACGTCCTTCGAGGACCACCTTCTGACCTACCTGATATAACGAAGCCTGCGGAGTGAAGACGTCCACGTCCTTCTCCTTGGCTTCGGCACTGGAACACATAGCTTTAGCGGCACATGCTGAACAGGCAGCAGTCTGCAGTATGGTAACCACAACCTTTTGGCCGTCAACAAGTTTCACAACCCCATCGTGCAAAATAAGCTCTTCTTTCATTGAATTATGTGAACGTAACTTTACAAAAGCGGCACAAAGTTAATAATAATTAATATATGTACACGCGCGCGAAGAAAGAAAAGTGTGAGCTTTTAAGAATTTTAACACAAGGAGACATCTAAAATGAATTTAGTAGACAAAAAGAAGGCGCGGCTTCACAGCCACGCCTCTTGTATGCTTGTTTGGAAGTATTGTAATTGTTGGAAGCTGTTGGTTTAAGCTTCTGCGGGAGCCTCCTCTTCTTGGGGTTCAGCAGCAGCTTCAGCCTCAGTAGCAGCTTCAGCCTCTGCCTTAGCAGCAGCTTCAGCAGCCTTCTTGTCGGCTACTTTTTTAGCGATCTCTTCATTGGTCTTCTTCTCTGCCTCAAGAGCAGCAGCAGCAGCGGCCTTCTTGTCAGCAGCGACCTTGTCCTCAACAGCCTTCAGGCCTTTCTGGTGGTCAGCCTTCCAAGCGTTGAACTTGATTTGTGCGGTTGCCTCATCAAATGCGCCTTTCTTGACGCCACCACGGAGGTGCTTCATGAGGTAAACGCCTTCACCGGAGAGGATGTTGCGCACGGTGTCCGTGGGCTGTGCACCCGTCTCTACCCAATACAGGGCACGTTCGAATTTCAAATCTACAGTGGCAGGATTGGTGTTTGGATTGTAGGTTCCAATCTTCTCTGTAAACTTACCGTCGCGCGGAGCTCTTACATCAGCAACGACGATGCTGTAGAAAGCGTAGCTCTTACGGCCATGACGTTGCAATCTGATTTTTGTTGCCATAAATGTTTAATAATGAGTTAATAGGTTTGAAACTTATGCTGCCAACTCGTGACAGCGGGCGCAAAGGTACTGCTTTCTTCCGACATGGCAAAACATTTCGGCTTCTTTTTTAATAATATGTACACGAGAGGCTAATAAATCTTAATTTTTTTATCTTTTAGGAATAAATGTCACTTATTACACTATCTTTGCAAAGCTAAATATGTGTACAATCATATAATTTACATAAAACTTATCATTATGGACAACGAATTAGTTCAGAAATGCAGAGCCATAGCACAGCAGTGGCTCTCCTCACCAGTTTATGACGAACAGACCAAGGCCGAAGTGAAGGCTATGCTTGATGCCGAGGACAGCACAGCCCTCGTCGACGCATTCTACCAGACTCTGGAATTCGGCACTGGCGGCTTGCGCGGCATTATGGGTGCCGGCACAAACCGCATGAACCGCTACATAGTCGGCGCAGCCACACAAGGTTTCGCCAACTACATTCTCAAGGCATTTCCCGGTCGTACAGACTTGGCTGTGGTCGTAGGTCACGACTGCCGCAACCATGGCCGTGAATTTGCTGAAACGGTGGCCAACATATTCTCGGCCAATGGCATCAAGGTCTACCTCTTTGAGAGCCTACGCCCCACCCCAGAGATATCCTTTGCCATACGTCAACTCAAGGCTCAAGCTGGTGTCAACGTCACTGCCTCCCATAATCCCAAAGAGTACAACGGCTACAAGGCTTATTGGGACGACGGCGCTCAGGTGCTCAGCCCGCATGACACCGGCATCATCGATGAAGTGAACAAGGTTAAAGTCGAAGACGTCAAATGGGAAGGCAATCCCGACCTCATCCAAATAATAGGCGGCGAGATGGACTGGGACTACCTCCAGGCCGTAAAGGAAGCCATGGTCGATCAGGATGTTATCTTACGTCAGAAGGATCTCAACATTGTCTATACTCCGCTCCATGGCACTGGCCGCGTTATCATTCCCGAAGCCTTGCGTTCGTGGGGCTTCCAGAACATCCACGTGGTGCCCGAGCAGATGGTCATCGATGGAAACTTCCCCACTGTGGTCAGCCCCAATCCAGAGAACTCCGAGGCCATGACCCTCGGCATGAAGCTCGGCACAAAGCTCAACGCCGACCTCGTCATCGCTTCTGACCCAGACGCCGACCGCCTTGCCATTGTCTGCCGCAACAGCAAAGGCGAATGGGAAATCCTCAACGGGAACCAGACCTGCATGATGTTTGCTTGGTACATCATTGCCAACAAGAAGAAACTCGGCCAGTTGAAGGGTAATGAATTTCTTGTCAAGACCATCGTCACCACCGAGATTATCAAGAAGATAGCCGACAAGAACGGCGTAGAGATGATGGACTGCTACACCGGCTTCAAATGGATCGCAGCCCTCATCCGCGAGAATGAAGGCATCAAGAAGTATATTGGAGGTGGCGAGGAGAGCTTTGGCTTCCTTCCGTTCGACAAGGTGCGCGACAAGGACAGCCCTGCCTCCATCTGCCTCATTTGCGAAATTGCAGCATGGGCAAAGGACAACGGTAAAACGCTATACGACCTCCTCATGGACATCTACCTTGAATATGGCTACACAATGAACCACACCGTCAACGTGGTTCGTCCAGGCAAGACCGGCGCTGATGAGATCAAACAGATGATGATTGACTTCCGCGGCGCCAAGGCTCCAAAGATGCTCGGGGGCTCAAAGGTCATTTGCACCAAGGACTATCAAGCACTCACGGCTACCGACGGCGATGGCAACGTATTCCCACTCGACATGCCAGCTAAATCCAACGTCTTGCAATGGTTTACCGAGGAAGGAGTAAAGGTCAGCGTACGCCCCTCTGGCACGGAGCCTAAGATTAAATTCTACATTGAAGCACCTGCCGAGATGCAATGCCCCAAATGCTATAACTCAGCATGCGAGGAAGGCATGGCGAAAGTCAAAGCCGTGTGTAAGGATCTTGGAATCTAAAGAACCGACCTCTACCTCTCTCCCGCAAATGACGGGAAATAACTAAATGAAATGACTACAGAAGAGATGACTTTGCGCAAAGGCAACAGCTCTCGCCCCAACAATAAGAGCGGAGGGCAGCTCTCCGTTTGGCTATGCCTTTGCGGCGGCGACATATTGTTAAGAAGAGAGGGAGCTGAGAATGTTTTCTCACTCCCTGTAGGTGAAGAACCGCCCTTAGCACTGCATCCCTGGAATGTAGTCACCGTCCTCTCTCCCCTTTCCTTAGGGAGAGGGGCCGCGGGAGAGGCCAAGGTTGTCCGTCTGGACAAGCCAGTGGTAGGCATCGAAGGCCTTGAGATGATGAACCTCCGGGCCTCCTTCGACGTCCTTTCTGAAGAAGAGTACAACCTTGCAGGCAAAGCAGCCGAGCTCATTTATTGGGATCAGAACAGTAAGTTCTGCGGCTGTTGTGGCGCACCGATGAAGTTTGAAACAGAGATATCGAAACGCTGCATAAACTGTGGTAAGGAACTTTGGCCGCAACTGGCCACTGCAGTCATCGTTAGGGTTACAAGGAACAACTCTGAAGAGGTCCTTTTAGTTCATGCCAACAACTTCCGTCGCCCATACTACGGTCTAGTAGCCGGTTTCGTAGAAACAGGCGAGACATTGGAAGAGGCCGTGCAACGTGAGGTGCGCGAAGAGACAGGCATTGAGATATCCGACATACGCTATTTCGGTTCACAACCTTGGCCATACCCTTGCGGACTCATGGTAGGTTTCACGGCCAACTATGCATCCGGCGAGATACAATTACAACGCTCTGAACTTTCTAAAGGAGGATGGTTCTCACGCGACCAAATGCCCCCAATCCCAGGCAAAGCTTCAATCGCCCGCAGACTCATCGATGACTGGATAGAACAAGATTAAAGAATAGGAAGAGAAATAAAGGAAAAAGGAAGTTTTAGTGTGTAGAATTTCTCAACTCCTCAAAAAATACTTTTAACTCTCAACTTTCAACCATCATGAAACAGCTTATACTCTTTGCAATAATGCTTCTGGGCATGCCCCTCATAGTCAATGCTCAGACGATAAGCAATGCCGACAATTTAGTAGTTGCACAGGTGGAGAAAGACGGCACGCTCACCGACAGCAACAATGCCGTGATTGCCCGCTTCGAGAGCGATGGCACCATACGCGACAGCAACAATGTCCACAAAGGCAAGATAGAAAGCGATGGTAGCGTATATGACCAAAACAACACTTATCTGGGCAAGGTAGCAAGCGACGGCAGCGTATACAATTTCCAGAGCAGCTACCTTGGCAAGATATGGTTCGACGGTTCGATACGCGACAGCGAGAGCCGCACGTTAGGCTACGCCAAGGACGTCAACAAGAACTACGCAGCCGTGTATTTCTTCTTCCAACAACTGATTATTTCTAAATAAATATGTGAAAAAACGGGGAAAAGGTTTGGCTGTTAAGCAGAAAAGCATTACCTTTGCGCCCGATTTGAGACCGACGGGGCTCATCAAAGAGGTACCACGAAGGTACACGCCTCCCGGTAAAATCCGTTAAATACATAATAATCAATCATGTACGCAATCGTAGAGATTAACGGTCAACAGTTCAAGGCAGAAGCTGGCAAGAAGCTGTTTGTGTACCACATTCAGGGTGCTGAGGCTGAGCAGACTGTTGAATTTGAGAGAGTGTTGTTGGTAGACAACGACGGCGCAATCACCGTGGGTGCTCCCGTGGTAGAAGGTGCTAAGGTGGTCTGCGAAGTAGTTTGCCCGCTTGTTAAGGGCGACAAGGTTCTTGTCTTCCACAAGAAGCGCCGCAAGGGCTATCGCAAGCTGAACGGTCATCGTCAGCAGTTCACCGAGTTGAATATCAAGGAAGTTATTGCTTAACCACTAAAACCCCTAAGAAACATGGCACATAAAAAAGGTGTAGGTAGTTCTAAGAACGGCCGCGAGTCTGCAGCACAAAGACTCGGCGTGAAGATTTTTGGTGGTCAGCAGTGTGTTGCTGGCAACGTCATCGTTCGCCAGCGTGGCACGCAGCACTATCCCGGCAAGAATGTCGGCATGGGCAGCGACCATACTTTGTATGCTCTCATCGACGGCGTTGTGATCTTCAAGAAGGGTCGCCTCGACCGCTCCACAGTGTCCGTAGAACCCGTAGCAGAAGCATGATGGCTGAATGAAACAGGCCATGGTGTTTGCCGCAGGACTCGGCACACGACTAAAACCGCTCACTGACACGACGCCTAAAGCGCTCGTGAAAGTGGGCGGTTTCGCTTTACTAGAGCACAATATCCTAAAGTTGCGCGACGCAGGTTTCGAACGCATCGTGGTAAACATTCATCATTTCGGCGAGCAGATAATAGACTTTCTCAACGAACACGACAATTTCGGGATTGACATACATATAAGTGATGAACGTGAGATGCTGTTAGACACTGGCGGCGGACTCAAGAAAGCACGTCAGCTTTTCGACCCCGCGAGCCCTATCCTCATACATAATGTCGACATTCTTTCTGATGCACCGTTGACTGAGCTCACAGATTTATCTGCATCCACAGGTGCGGCAGTCCTTGCTATTTCCAGGCGCGAGAGCGCCAGCGGCCGCTATCTGCTTTTCGATGAAGATCAACGACTCGTGGGTTGGACCAACGAACGTACGGGAGAAGTACGGTCTCCATTCACTGATGCCCTAAGCCTTGCACGCTTGAAAGCGCCCTTCGCCGGCATTCATGCCTTCCACCCATCGCTTTTTCCCCTCATGGACGCTTGGCCCGACCGCTTCAGCATAATCGATTTCTATCTCAATGCCTGCAGCGTATGTCCAATAATAGGCTTGATGGCCGAGTTCCGTCTGCTCGATGTCGGGAAGCTTGACAGCCTCGTTGCTGCAGAGAATTTCATAAAAAAGTTGAGAGTTGAGAAATAACAATTAAAAGTTGACCGCCCAATGCAAAAGATTATCATTCTGGACTTCGGCTCACAGACCACCCAGCTCATCGGCCGGCGCATACGTGAATTAAATACGTTTTGCGAGATTCTGCCCTACAACAAGTTTCCCAAGGACGATCCCGATGTCATCGGCGTCATCCTTAGCGGTTCCCCTTTTAGCGTCTACGACCCGGAAGCCTTCCGCATTGACCTCGATGAGATACGTGGTCGATACCCAGTTCTTGGCATCTGTTATGGAGCACAATATATCAGTCACAACCTTGGTGGCCGAGTAGAACCGGCACCTTCGCGCGAATACGGTCGTCAGCACCTCACCACCATAGACCTCTCCAACCCACTATTCAAAGGCTTCGATGAAGGCTCACAAGTGTGGATGAGCCATGGCGATACCATCACTGCCCTACCCGACGGTTTCCATTGCATTGCTTCCACGGACTCAGTCAAATACGCAGCCTTCTACTGCCCTGCAGACGGGAGCGCAAGTAGTAATTCCTCTGATCTCAATTCAATTTGGGGAGTTCAGTTTCACCCCGAAGTTTTCCATTCCACCCAAGGCACACTTCTCTTGAAGAATTTCGTAGTCGACATCTGCGGCAGCCGTCAGGAATGGAGCGCTGCATCATATGTGGAAACAACTGTAGCCGAGCTCCGACAGCAACTTGGCAACGACCAAGTAATCCTCGGCCTGTCAGGCGGTGTTGACAGTTCCGTTGCCGCCGTTCTTATTCACCGTGCTATCGGCGACCGCCTCACATGCATCTTTGTGGACCACGGCCTTCTGCGCAAGAACGAGTTCACGCAAGTCATGGACGATTACAAAGAGCTTGGCCTCAACGTGATAGGCGTTGATGCTTCCGACAAGTTCTTCGCCGATCTGGCAGGAGCTACCGAACCGGAGGAGAAGCGCAAGATTATCGGCCGCGACTTCATAGAAGTATTCAATGAGCAAGCAAGGAAAATCGTAAATGGCAACTCTTCTGAGAGTAAATGCCGCTGGCTTGCCCAAGGCACAATCTACCCCGATCGTATCGAATCACTCAACATTACAGGCAAAGTCATCAAGAGCCACCACAACGTTGGCGGCCTTCCCAAAGAGATGGATCTGCAGTTGTGTGAGCCCTTAAAGTGGTTGTTTAAGGATGAGGTGCGACGCGTTGGGCGTCAGCTTGGTATGCCCGAACATCTCATTACTCGTCACCCATTCCCAGGACCTGGTTTAGCAGTCCGCATCTTAGGCGAAATTACCCCCGAACGTGTTCGCATTCTGCAAGAAGCTGATGATATTTATATCCGTGCATTACGTGAATACAAAGTGCGTCTGAGCGGTGACGAAGCCCGTCGAGTATTAGCAGCAGGCGTTCCTGCAGAGATGAGCGACGGTGAAGTGGAAGTGTCGCTCTACGATCAGATATGGCAGGCCGGCGTCATCTTGCTTGCCACCACCCGTTCCGTTGGTGTTATGGGCGACGAGCGCACTTACGAGCATCCCGTAGCCCTGCGTGCCGTCACCTCCACCGATGCCATGACAGCCGATTGGGCACACCTGCCCTACGACTTCCTGGCTCGTGTGTCCAACGACATCATCAATCATGTCCGTGGCGTCAACCGCGTATGCTACGACATTTCCTCCAAGCCACCTGCCACCATCGAGTGGGAATAGCACCCCAACCTTTTCATACGCTATTTGCTACTAGAACAAGTAGAGACGCAAGAAGGATTATAATAAAAGACCTTTCTCACCAGTGAGAAAGGTCTTTCCCATTGGTGGGAAATGAGTTTCCCACTGGTGGGAAAAGTGTTTCCCAATGGTGGGAAGAATTATTTTGGGCTATTTATTGAACGAATATATTCAACGAAGTGCCGTGTTGCGTATGTGACAAGGTTGAATGCTATGCGTTGAGCATGGCTTCGATGTCTTGCTCAAAGTCCTTAGGCTCGGTAGTTGGGGCATAGCGATGAATGGTGGTTCCGTCCTTGGAGATAAGGAACTTAGTAAAGTTCCAAAGTATGTCACTATCTTTCTCCACGCTCTTGCTAAGTGTTTTTAGGAGAGCATGCGTTGCCTTAGCCTTCAGTCCGGAGTAGTCTTCAGTGGGAGCCTGTGCCTTGAGGTACTCGAAGATGGGTTCTGCGGAGGGACCGTTGACATCAGTCTTCTTCATAATTTGGAAAGTGACGCCGTAGTTCAGTTGGCAAAACTCCTCTATCTCACCGTCGGTACCTGGGTCTTGTTCCTTGAACTGATTGCAAGGAAAGCCAATGATGACAAGGCCGCGGTCGCGGTATTTCTGGTTCAGAGCCTCAAGACCAGCAAACTGAGGAGTGAAGCCGCACTTGCTGGCAGTATTGACTATAAGCAGTACTTTTCCCTGGAAATCAGCGAAATCAAGTTCCTTGCCTCTGCTCGTGAGGGCTTTAAAATCATAAATCTTCTGCATGATAAGGTTTGCTTGTAGGTTGTTTCTTAAAAAGGCGGCGCCAGGCCTGCGAGGTCTGACACCGCCATTTGAGGATGCACTTGTGCGAAACGTATAATTAAATAAATGTACGCGCGCGAGGGTTTACTTCTTGGCCAGCAGGTCACGAATCTCGGTGAGGAGCTCTTCCTGAGTGGGTGCTGCGGGAGCTTCGGGCTCGGGTGCGGGCTCTTCCTTCTTTGAGAGCTTGTTCATGGCCTTAACCATGAGGAAAATGCAGAATGCCACGATGAGAAAATCTATGACGTTCTGAATGAATGTACCATACTTGAGCACTGCTGCACCTTCACCGTCGCCAATCTTGCAGACAAGGTTCGTGAAGTCTACGTTGCCGGTTAGCATGCCGATGGCGGGCATGAGCACATCGTCGACCAACGAAGTGATGATTTTACCAAAGGCACCGCCGATGATAACACCGACTGCCATGTCCATTACGTTGCCTCGCATTGCGAAGTCCTTAAACTCTTGAAGAAAATTTGCCATAATTTAAAGTTTTTGGGGTTTGAATAGTGCAAATATAAAACCTTTTTCGTAACTTTGCAGCGAAAATAGAAAAAAATGTCTATGAAACCCGCAATTTTCATCATAATCGTGCTCAATTTGCTGCTTTTGGTGGCATGTAAGAGTGCAGAATACTGTAATTGCGGATAGTGAAACCATAAGCGCTAAACATTCACGTTTAACGATAAACAAAAGATACAGTCAACATAGTTTTTTTAACCCAAAAAGAAAAAAAAGAAATGACAAAAGTTGCAATTAACGGTTTCGGCCGTATCGGTCGCCTCGCTTTCCGTCAGATGTTCGAGGCTGAAGGTTATGAAGTAGTCGCTATCAACGACTTGACCAGCCCCAAGATGCTGGCTCACCTTCTGAAGTATGACACCGCTCAGGGTGGTTTCTGCGGCAAGTTCGGCGAGAACAAGCACACTGTTGAAGCAGGCGAGGACTTCATCGTAGTCGATGGCAAGAAGATCACTATCTATGCTATTCCTAACGCTGCTGAGCTGCCTTGGGGCAAGCTGGATGTAGACGTTGTTCTGGAGTGCACAGGTTTCTATACCTCTAAGGAGAAGGCTTCTGCTCACCTGACCGCTGGTGCCAAGAAGGTTGTCATCTCTGCTCCCGCAGGCAACGACCTCCCCACCATCGTTTACAACGTTAACCACAAGACTCTGACTCCTGCCGACACCGTAATCAGCGCTGCCAGCTGCACCACCAACTGCCTCGCTCCTATGACCAAGGCCCTGAATGATTTCGCTCCCATCCAGAGCGGTATCATGACCACCGTTCACGCTTACACTGGCGACCAGATGATTCTCGACGGTCCTCAGCGCAAGGGTGATGTTCAGCGTGCCCGTGCCGGTGCCCAGAACATCGTTCCCAACAGCACTGGTGCTGCCAAGGCTATCGGTCTGGTTATTCCCGAACTGAACGGTAAGCTCATCGGCGCTGCTCAGCGCGTTCCCACTCCCACCGGTTCCACCACTATCCTGCACGCTGTTGTTAAGGGCGAGGTTACCGTTGAGGATATCAACGCTGCCATGAAGGCCGCTACCAACGAGAGCTTCGGCTACACTGAGGAGAAGCTGGTTTCCAGCGACATCATCGGTATGAAGTTCGGTTCTCTCTTCGACGCCAACCAGACCATGGTCAGCAAGATTGGTGATGGCAACTCTCTCGTTCAGGTTGTTGCTTGGTACGACAACGAGAACAGCTACACCAGCCAGATGGTTCGCACCATCAAGTACCTCGCTGAGCTGAAGTAATATTCTTATAGAATGCAACAAAAAAGGCTGTACGATGCTTATCGTACGGCCTTTTTTATACAGCCTCACCACTTTTAAGTCCTTAAAACAAACATGTCACTTCGCATCATTACTATCCTCGGCCCCACGGCCTGTGGGAAGACGGCTGTAGCCACACAACTGGCAGCCAAGCTCGACGGTGAAATCATATCGGCCGATTCCCGCCAGGTGTTCAGAGGCATGGACATAGGCACCGGCAAGGATCTTGCTGACTATGACATCAAAGTGAGTGATGCCAGCGGTACGCGGACACTGCACATCCCTTACCATCTAATTGACATAGCCGAGGCCGGCACGAAGTATTCCGTGTTCCATTTCCAACGCGACTTCTTCAAAGCCTATGAGGATATCTGCTCGCGAGGCCGTCAACCTATACTCTGTGGCGGGACTGGTTTGTACATTGAAAGCGTGCTCAGAGGCTACAACCTTGTGGAAGTGCCCGCTAACCACGAAACGCGCAATGACCTCGAAGGTAAGACGTTGGCAGAACTGAAGGAAATACTGGCATCGTATAAACAACTGCACAACACAACAGACGTTGACACAGCACGACGAGCCATTAGGGCCATAGAGATAGAAGAGTACTATAGAACGCACGGCGTGGACAAAACACTCCCCTCGCCCACCGTTGACTCGCTGACTATCGGCCTTAATATTCCGCGCGACCTACGGCGTCAACGTATAACCGACCGTCTGCACAAACGACTTAACGAAGGGATGGTGGATGAGGTACAACGCCTACTTGACGAAGGCGTGAAGCCCGAAGCGCTGATAAGTTATGGCCTCGAGTATCGTTATCTCACGCTCTACCTTACAAATCAAATCTCATACGACGAAATGGTACAACAGCTTGAGATTGCCATTCATCAGTTCGCCAAACGACAAATGACTTACTTCCGAGGGATGGAACGTCGTGGTGTGACGATTCACTGGATTGATGCCACAAAACCGTTTGACGAGATAGTGGAGGAAATAAAGAGGCTTACGAAGGAATAATGAGATTGATGTATTCTTGTTTGAGGCCTACACGGAAGGGGGCTTGAACGTTGTCAAGCACTATACCGTCGGTGCTTACACTGGCTTTTTTAATATCGTTGAAGATGACCTTGCGAGGAGTGCGATACGAACGTACGCTCTTGTGGCTTAGGAACTTGCCAGTGAAAAGCATCCAAAGTCCTTCCAGCAGTTGACGTATCCCAGGATAAGCTATCACACTGACGTCAAGCATGCCATTGTAAGGCACCGCGTTTGGCGTCTGCCCGTAGGCACGGCTGTTCCCTATGCACACGCTCATCACCTTGCGGTCGATAATCTCTTCGTTGATCTTTAGACTCATTCTGGTTTCCAACCTCTTGAACAGAAGTCCCAGCATGCTGGCGAAATACGTTAGCGTTGTTAGGCCGAAGATACGACGGGTCTTGAACTTAAGCTTCATGATATTGGCCACCAAACCCACATTCAAGCAATTGAAGAAATAACGAGACTGAACGTTGTTATCAGCATCGGTGTACACTACCTCTCCAACGTCCACCTGTCTGATGCGCCTGGCCTTAAGCCACTCGATGGTCTGCTCGTCTTTCTCGTCGTCGAAGCCCCAAAACGAGGCAAAATCGTTGCCACGACCATTGGGGATTACACCGAGTACAGTACGCTGTCGCACCTCATCGTCGAACGAGAGCAGCCCGTTCAAAGCCCTGTTCATGGCCGAATCGCCCCCAACAATAATTATTGTGTCGTAGCCATTGGTAATAAGCATCTTGGTCAATCGCAACACGCTGTCGGGGCCTTCGCTCTGAACGAAATCATAAGCGATAGCCTGAGCATCCAGAAGCTCTTTGATGTGCTCCCAGCGTTTGTGAGTCCTGCGGACTCCTGGTTTTGGGCAATAAATGATGCCCCATCGGCTGTTGGCAATCATGTTGTGAGGTTTTAAAGTCTCTATTCCTGTTCTCCTACCAATTGGAGAGTGTCTCGTTCTGCTGATTGGCAGAGACGGAAAAGGAGGCGTGTTATATGTTGTTTGTTTTAACTTAGCCCATTCGGCTTATCTTGGAAAGACGAGCCTCATCGAGAAGCTTTATTTTGCGTCCGTCCACGGCTACTATACGCTCTGAAGCGAAAGCCGAGAGAGTGCGGATAGCGTTTGCGGTGGTCATGTTCGACATGTTTGCCAGATCCTCACGGCTTAGATAGATACTCAGAGTGTAACCATCCTCCTCAAGACCATAGTGATCCTTGAGGAATAGGAGGGCGTCGGCCAGTCTGCCGCGAATATGTTTCTGTGTCAACGTTACAGTGCGCTCGTCGGCTTGGCCGAGATCAGTGGCCAGTCGCTCCACAAAGAACCAAGCCAACAAAGGATTTTCCTTGGCCATAGCCATAACTATGTCGATTGGGAAACACACTATCATCGAAGGCTCAAAGGCTATTGCCGACATCAGGAAATCCTCGCCAGCAAAAGCTGGACGGTAGCCGAAATACTCAATGGATCGTATCACACGGACTATCTGAGTGCGAGCTCCTACGCCCTCGCGACATATCTTAACCTTACCTGACACGAGACAGTACAAGCTTTCAGGATGAGCCCCTGCTGCATAGATGAGTTCATTCTTGCGGAACTTGTGCAGCGTTGCCACTTTGGACAAGCTCAGACGCTGTGCTTCTGTTAGCAGCGACATCATATCACCGAGATTGCCAAGCAAGTCGTTAATATTTGCGTCCTTTTTCATCAATCGTTGCTTTGTTTTTATGTTTTACGGCACAAAAATAACCATTTCTGATTATTTAGCAAAACAAAGAAGCAACTTTTAAATGAAATATTTTTGCATATGTAAATAAATTGCTAACTTTGGACTGCCTTAAGGCCGTTTTACGGCTTTTTTCGCACGATTATTTACCTTAATTATACCCATTACTAACTTATGAGCTATTTACAGTTTGACAAGACCTTGATGACAAACCTGGAGGAGGCTCTCAAGAAGGAAGTGCTGCGAAGCAACCGTTCGGGTGCTTATTCGTGTTCTACAATCCTTGATTGCAACACACGCAAGTACCACGGACTGCTTGTTGTTCCAGTGCCCGAGCTCGACGACGAGAACCATGTTCTACTCTCGTCACTCGACTGCACGGTGATACAGCACGGCGCCGAATTCAACCTCGGGCTCCACAAGTATCAAGGCGACAACTACAGCCCTCGCGGACATAAATATATTCGCGAGTACGACTGTCAGCAAGTACCCACTACCATCTATCGCGTCGGCGGTGTAATCCTGAAGAAGGAGCTAATGTTCCAGCACTTCGAAGACCGCGTACTCATACGCTACACGCTGCTCGACGCCCACTCCAAGACCACGCTACGACTGCAGCCATGGCTCGCTTTCCGCAGCGTTCGCGAGTTCACACACGAGAACCCGCGTGCAAGCCGCGACTATCAGGAGGTGAAGAATGGTATCAAGACATGCATGTACCCAGGCTATCCCGAGCTGTTCATGCAGCTGAACAAGAAGGCCGAATGGGTGTTTCGCCCCGACTGGTACCGAGGCGTAGACTACCCCAAGGAAACCGAACGCGGCTATGCCTCGAACGAGGATCTCTACGTTCCAGGCTACTTCGAGTTCGACATCAAGAAAGGCGAGAGCATCGTGTTTGCAGCCGGTACCAAGGAATGTAACCCCACCAAGTTAAAGGATCTTGCCGACTACGAGGTGAACATTCGCACGCCCCGCGATAATTTCTATCATTGCCTCGTCAACAGCGCACACCAGTTCCTTAATTACCGCGACGGCGAGACATATATTCTGGCTGGATACCCATGGTTCAAATGTCGTGCACGCGACCTCTTTGTATCACTGCCTGGCCTGACGCTGACCAACAATGAGGTTGCACACTTCGAACAAGTGATGGCTACCGCAGAGAAAGGCATCCGCGAATTTATCGAGGGTAAGCCTTTGAGCGTTCGTATCTACGAGATGGAACATCCCGATGTGTTGTTGTGGGCTGTTTGGTGTATTCAGCAGTACTGCAAGTTCGTTGGCATGGATAAGGGCATTGAGAAGTATGGAAAGCTGCTACACGCAATCATGGCTTTCCTCTATGGCGGCAAGCATTCGAACTTCTACCTCCACGAAAACGGACTCGTCTATAGCAATGGCCGCGATAAAGCCATTACCTGGATGAACTCAAGTCAAAACGGACACCCAATAGTGCCGCGCTCAGGCTATATAGTAGAGTTCAACGCGCTTTGGTACAACGCTCTGATGTTCAGCGCCAACGTGTGCAGAACGATGAACGATGAATCTGAAGCCGCTCCGCTCGAAGGATTGGCTGCCAAGACGAAGAAGAGTTTCATCGACACCTTCCTTAACGACTACGGCTATCTGCTCGACTATGTCGACGGCACGAATGTCGACTGGAGTGTACGTCCTAATATGATCTTCGCCTGCGCTTTCGACTATTCTCCACTCGACGCAAAGCAGAAGAAAGGCGTACTCGATATGTGCACGAAGGAACTACTAACACCCAAGGGCCTACGTACCCTCTCGCCAAAAAGCGGAGGCTATAACCCGATGTATGTCGGACCGCAAGCACAGCGCGACTATGCATACCACCAAGGCACTGCTTGGCCATGGCTCGCCGGTTTCTACCTTGAAGCCTGCCTGAAGGTGTTCGGTTATTCACGCGTAAGCTTCGTAGAGCGCCAGCTCGTAGGTTACGAAGAGGAACTCTTCTACCATTGTATCGGCACCCTGCCCGAAGTATTCGATGGCAACCCACCCTTCCACGGACGAGGAGCCATGTCTTTCGCAGCCAATGTGGCCGAGATTATGCGCGTAGTGAAATTGCTTGATAAATATATAATGGAATAAAGAAAGGAGGAAACATACTATGAAAGTATTAATGTTCGGTTGGGAGTATCCTCCTCACGTCTTCGGCGGTCTCGCTACTGCCAATTATGGTATCACGCACGGATTGAAAGCCCAAGGTGATATTGAAACGCTCTTGTGCCTGCCTCGTCCTTTCGGCGATGAAGAACAAGACGCTTGCAAGATTATAGGCATGAACTCAGTACCCATTGCTTGGCGCGACGTCAACTACGACTACGTTCGTCAGCGCCTCGAAGGCATCATGTCTCCTGAGGACTATTATCGCTACCGTGATCACTTATATGCAGACTTCAACTATATGCACGTCAACGACCTAGGTTGTATGGAGTTTGCAGGTGGTTATCCTAAGAACCTCACCGAGGAAATCAACAACTACTCTATTATCGCTGGTGTAGTGGCACGCACCGAGCAGTTCGACATAATACATGCCCACGACTGGCTAACTTACCCAGCTGGCATACATGCCAAGCAGGTTAGTGGCCGTCCACTCGTGATTCACGTTCACGCTACCGATTTCGACCGCTCGCGCGGCAACGTGAATCCTACAGTCTATGGCATTGAGCGTAATGGCATGGATAATGCCGACTGCATCATGTGTGTATCCGAACTCACCCGTCAGACAGTAATTAACCACTACGGCCAAGACCCTGCCAAATGCTTCGCCATGCACAATGCCGTCTACCCATTGGCTCCAGAATTGCAGGAGATTGTAGACCAACGACAG
Organism: Bacteroidaceae bacterium; assembly: GCA_016286165.1. Taxonomy (GTDB): domain Bacteria; phylum Bacteroidota; class Bacteroidia; order Bacteroidales; family Bacteroidaceae; genus Physcousia. The sequence goes on from JAEESE010000001.1 coordinate 21,048, forward strand.
CCTTACAAGGACCGCAAGGAGAAAGTTATAACCTTCCTCGGTCGTATCACTATGCAGAAGGGGCCTGAGTACTTCATTGAAGCCGCCAAGCGAGTGCTGGAACGTACTCAAAACGTCCGTTTCTGCTTCGCCGGTTCTGGAGATATGATGGATGCCATGATTGACATGGCTGCCGCTTATGGCATTGCAGACCGTTGTCATTTCCCAGGATTCATGAAGGGTAAGCAGGTGTTCGAGATATTCCGAGACTCGGATGTCTACGTTATGCCTTCCGTATCTGAACCTTTCGGCATCAGCCCCTTGGAAGCCATGCAAAGCGGTGTGCCAAGTATCATCTCCAAGCAAAGCGGTTGCGCCGAGATTCTCGACAAGTGTATTAAAACCGACTACTGGGATATCGATGCCATGGCTGATGCCATGTACAGCCTCTGCACCAACGACGCCTTGCACGAATATCTGCAGGTCGAAGGTAAAAAGGAAGTCGACGGCATCACATGGGAAAAGGTTGGCGTGCGCATACGCAAACTTTATGACCAGTGCCTCGCACGCTACTAAGACCCACCCACGACCCCTCCCGAGGGAGGGGAAGTCTTGGGGATGGTAATCACATAATAAATAAGAATAATAACTTTTAACAATGACCCAATACACCCTCTAACAACGCGCCAGCCGCTCCCCTCCCTGCGGGAGGGGGCAGAGGGTGGGTCTTCCTATTATGAAAACAATTTGCTTATATTTCGAGATTCACCAAAACGTACATCTCAAGCGCTATCGTTTCTTCGAGATTGGTAAGGATCACTACTATTTCGACGACTACGAGAACGAACGCGGCATAACAGAAACGGCCGAACGTTCTTATATCCCAGCTATCAAGACATTCATCGAGATGGCTAAACTCTATGGCAAGACTTTCAAGGTCGCTTTCTCCATCAGCGGATGCGCTATCGAACTACTGGAGCAATACGCACCCGAGGTCATCGAGCTGCTGCAAGAGTTGAACGACACAGGCTGTGCTGAATTCCTCGCCGAGCCTTATAGCCACGGCCTCAGTTCCCTGGCCAATGAGGATGTCTTCCGCGATGAGGTAGCCCGTCAGGCCAAAAAGATGAAAGAGCTCTTCGGCAAGAAACCCACAGTACTGCGCAACAGCTCGCTTATCTATAGCGACGATATCGGCGGCCTCGTGGCCGACATGGGCTATAAGGGAATGATTGCTGAAGGCGCCAAGCACATCCTCGGTTGGAAGTCACCTCACTTCGTATATCATTGCGCACAGAATCCCAACCTCAAGCTCTTACTCCGTGACTACAAGCTGAGCGACGATATATCACTACGTTTCAACGATTCATCATGGAACGAATATCCTCTCTTTGCAGACACCTACATGGATTGGATTGCACAGCTGCCAGAAGAGGAGAAGGTTATCAACATCTTCATGGAACTCTGCGCCCTTGGCATCTATCAGCCACTGTCGTCTAACATTCTCGAGTTCATCAAGGCTCTGCCTGCTGTGGCCAAGGAACGTGGTATTACTTTCGCTTTCCCGTCTGAGATTGTATCGAAGTCGAAGAGCGTCGCACCCATGGAAGTACCTTATCCCATGAGTTGGAACGACGAAGAGCGTGACACCAGCTGCTGGCTCGGTAATGTAATGCAGCGTGAAGCTTTCCAGAAACTCTATAGCGTTGCAGAGCGTGTGCTAATCTGTAAGGATCGTCGCATCACTCAAGATTGGGACCGCATTCAAGCCTCAAACAACTTCCGTTTCATGACGACAAAGAACATGGGCGTAGGCTTCTACCGCGGTATCTACGACAGTCCCTACGATGCTTTCACCAACTACATGAACATCCTTGGCGACTTCATCAACCGTGTGAACTCACTCTATCCTCTTGACATAGAGAACGATGAGCTCAACGCCCTGCTAACTACTATCCGCAACCAAGCCGACGAGATTAACGTCAAGGATGCTGAGATTACACGTCTGCAGGCTCGTTTGCAGAAGTATGAGAAGAATGAGGATGAGGCTGAAGAGAAACCTGCAGAGAAGAAGGCCGCACCTGTAAAGAAGGCTGCTCCGGCTAAGAAAGCTGTTCCAACTAAGAAAGCTGAACCTGCAAAGAAAGCTGCTCCAGCAAAGGCTGTTGCTACGAAACCTGTTGTAGCAAAGAAAGAAGAGCCGAAGAAGGCTGCTGCACCTAAGAAGGCTACACCTGCAAAGAAGGAGGCTACCGCCAAGAAGGCAGCACCAGCTAAAAAGGAGGCAAAGGTTCCAGCTAAGAAGGCTGCTCCCAAAAAGAAGTAGGCCACTCAACTTTAGTTGACAAAAAATACGACCGGTCGAAAATATGTTTCGACCGGTCGTATTTATATATATGCCCAGTCTAATCTCGCCATTAGACTGGCCTAATTCCTATTTAAGGCTGACCTTATCCCGCGATTAGACTGGGCTTACTTTTTATTAATGATAGGAACTGTATACTACTTGCATGTCAATGGGCTCCGTTCCGCCCTTAAGACGAATGCTTGAGAGGCTGAAGTCGTGGGTTACTGAAGTCTGCCTTGCCACACCGGATTGCGGATCTGTATAAGTTGAGACTGTAACCGGCACAACAACAACCTTGTTCCAGTCAGGGTATTTCTCCACATACTGCGCCGATGACAATCCTTCCGTACGCATTGTCTCAGTCTTCTTGCGATGCAGTGCAGCTATGAGGCGGGCCACATTCTCGAAAGTATATGTATTGTAAGAACTGGCGAAAGTGGTAGTGAATGACGTTTCTCCGTCGGCTACCTTATGGTTTCTGAAGAAAGCATAAAGATCCGATTTAGGCAGCATCAACAGTTGTGAAGGTGTGCCAAGGTTATACTGCGACTGCTTATAACTATTGTACTTCGACAATATGACACGTGCACGGGTGATGCTATCTGTTTCGTGGCCGGCATAAATCTGCTCCACAGGAAGAGTGAGTTCTGTGATAAGAGCCGCGGGAGACTTCAGATAAGTAAACGGCTGGTCGTTAGTATTAATCAAACGCTCGAGGCCGTCGTTCTGGAAGAAGGAGCTTTGAATTACTTCAGGCGTTGCCGAGAAACGTGAGATGCCGACGTAAGTGGAATCATCGACCACGTATCGGAAATAGACATTCAAAGCCGAAACATCAAGCGTAAGCATCGTGCCTATTCCGCTTTGCAATTTGAAGTAGAAACCAGGCATGACGTTGTGAATGAAATGCCATGAGTCCTTGAAATAGTCGGGGTGTTCAACAGCTGTCCGCAGGATGTTTGACCCCCACGCTTTAGGCAGGCGTATACGAACGTTATCATAATGAGTGGCTGATGCACGCTCCACTTCCGTAAGGCTATAGTCCTTGGGCGTGAACACTTTCTCCGCCAATGGCTTAGCGCCTTCAGGGATGAATTGTTCCAGTTGGTCGGTTGCATAGTAAGTCTCATCCTCGCGAAGCACGTTATCCTTATCGAGTTCATAGACATAAAGCTTAGTGGGATTGGTACCGTCGCCGAAGAAACTGCTGAAATAAAGGCGCAGCTCCACTGAGTCTGCTTCTATCTCGCCAGCTGAGTTCTTTACTATAGTCGACACATCAGGCAGTTTGTAATCCTCAAAGGTATGGAACTGAGCCACGAACTCAGCCTTAACCAAAGCCTCGGTTTCAGGGTCGTATACCTGTCCTATATAGCTTTTCGTGGTGTTTGCCACTACCGAGTCTATTGATGTCGTACGCGAATATATCTGGTAGCTTGCAGTAGTCGAGGTGATGGCGTCGTTGTCAATAATAATGCCCATCGAGCCAGTATCCTCGTCGCAGGCAGCAAAGAGGATTGCAGTAGCCGCTACTGCAATGATTGCTAATCTGAATTTCATCGTTTCAGTATGAATCTTATAGTCTTAATATGTTGGAAGACGCCAATCAAGCGTTTCCATTTGTTATCCTAAATTCTCAAGTAGTTCAAACATGCGGTCTAAGCCGTCGGCTTCGAGATCTAGAGGACCGGCGACTGGCAGTTTCTTTGCCTTGGCATATTCCATCAGCTGATCGTCCATCGACTCCGGTGTGAAGAACACGCCGTCGCTATAGTCAATTGCCAAATGATACAGGTCTGTGATGTCAAGCTGTTCTGGGTAAGCCGAAAGCTCATCGGCCGTTAAGCTCTTGAAGACGATGTCCTTACGGAACTGCGGTGTTGTCTTCAGCTTCAGTATGTCGGGTGCAGAAGGCACGAATACCACTTTGCTGTCGCGGAACGCCAGTTCCTCGTGAAAAGCTTTCTTAATCAATATTGGCGCCACCACTGAAGCCCAACCCTGACATATCACTACATCTGGGTTCCAACGCATCTTCTTCACCGTTTCGATAATACCACGGGCATAGAACACAGCACGCTCGGAATTGTCGGCATACTCATTGCCATCGGCATCTGTCACCTCAAGGCGCTTCATGAAACACTCGTCATTGTCGATGAAATAAACGGGCATGCGTGCCGATTGGATAGACGCCACCTTAATGATGAGCAGATGATCGGTCTCATCAATGATGAGGTTCATGCCTGAAAGTCGTTTCACTTCATGCAACTGGCAACGACGTTCATTTATAGTGCCCCATTTAGGCATGAACACACGAATCTCGCTGCCTCGGTCCTGAACGTACTGCGGCGCCTTTCTCGCCCATAAGGAAGTCTCCGTTTCCTGAACAAACGGAGTGATAGCTTGGGTGATGAATAAAATGCGTTTTGGTGTCATAAAATGCTATTATCACTTATTTCACACTGCAAAGATATAAAAAAAATTTGGGGTATTTGCAAACTTTAGCCGACGAAAGCGGTCTAAAAGGTGATTTTTTCAATTAATTTTGCACTTTTACTTCGCTGTTTGGCAATTATTATGTTAATTTGCAGCGTTTTTTGCACAGCGATGCATTAAATAACGACCAACAACAACAAAATGAAAGTAGTAACAACTATCAAAGACCTTCAGGCCCAACTCGCTGCCGCCCGCAACGAGGGCAAGAGTATAGGCCTGGTTCCTACCATGGGAGCCCTGCATGCAGGTCACGCCTCACTCGTTCGTCGGTCTGTAGCCGACAACGATGTCACCGTGGTCAGCATCTTTCTCAATCCAACTCAGTTTAACGACAAAAATGACTTGGCACGCTACCCCCGCACGCTCGACAAAGACTGCGAGCTGCTTGAGGCTTGCGGAGCACAACTGGCTTTTGCGCCTTCGGTAGAAGAAGCCTATCCGGAGCCTGACACACGTCATTTCTCATACCCACCTACCGATGCAGTCATGGAAGGTGCCCGCCGTCCAGGTCATTTTAATGGTGTATGCCAAATCGTGTCGAAGCTCTTTTCCTGGGTTGAACCAACAAGGGCTTACTTTGGCGAGAAGGATTTCCAGCAGATTGCCGTAATCCGCCGTATGGTTGAGGATCTCGGGTTCGGTTTGGAGATAGTACCATGCCCTGTGGTACGCGAAGCCGACGGCTTGGCAATGTCCAGCCGCAACACATTACTTGCTCCCGAGGAGCGTGTAATAGCACCTCTTATCTATGCAGCCCTCAAGGCCAGTCAGGAATTTGCCAAGAGCCATAGTGTAACGGCTACCATCCAGTATGTAGTGAACCGCATTAATGCAGTTGACGGCCTTGATGTTGAGTATTTCTCTATCGTCGATGCCGATTCACTGCTTGATGTTCGCGCGTGGGACGAAGCACCTACAATCGTAGGCTGCATCACAGTCTACTGCGGCAGCAAGCCCATCCGCCTCATCGACCACATACATTATTAAATTAAGGGACTAAAGAAGATTAAAGTAATAGCTATGACTGTTGAAATACTGAAATCCAAAATCCACTGCGCAACCGTCACCGAGGCCAACCTCCACTACATGGGCAGCATCACCATCGACGAGGACCTCATGGACGCCGCAGGGCTTTTCGCCGGCGAACGAGTACACATCGTGAACAACAACAATGGCGAACGCTTTGACACATACGTCATCACCGGTCCCCGGCAGAGTGGATGCATCTGCCTGAACGGTGCTGCAGCTCGTAAGGTGCAGGTTGGCGACACTGTCATTATCATGGCTTACGCCCAGATGACACCGGACGAGGCCAAGGCCTTCAAGCCCTGTGTTGTCTTCCCCGACGAGCACAACCACTTGGTCGGTTGAACCGTTTGGCTGCACTATTGCTTGCAGACGAACACTCAACTCTTTGATTTCGACAATCACATTAAAAGCCCGGACCTAAAGGTTCGGGCTTTTAAGCTATTAGCCTACTCCGTTTTTATATCTTACTTACCTAAGATGACATTGACCAAAGCCGTCACGTCAGCAATGGTCTTAATGCCGTCCTCATTGACATCGGCAGCTTTGTTGGAATATAAGGGAAGAGGTTTGCCAAGCAGGATGTTCACGAGCGCCGTAACATCTGCTATCGTAATGACGCCGTCAAGGTTCACATCACCCAGACCTGCACACTTGTAAGATAGGCAAATGTTATCGAAGCCAACATGAGAATAGTAACGGCCAAGTTTGTTGCTGATTGAGGCCACGGTGTCAAACGTAGCGCAAATCTGCACTTTATCCATAATGGGAACGCCATCGTGATAGACAGACAATAAGATACCTTCGATGGCATTTGCCGTGATGACAAAGTGATTCCAAGCCGTAGGTTGATAATCAGGTGTCAGCGTGACATTCTTCACGTAAGGATTTACTGCAATCGTCCTTACGACTTGGTTGTCAGCATCGGTAATGGTAGCCTCCGAGGCCCAAGCATTAAGCGTGATGGTGAAGAGTGTGCCATTGTTCCCTATGATGGTTGTTGTGCTGGGATTCTGATTGCTTCCTACCCACGCAAGGTCAAGCTCAAACTGATAGTCCTTAGCGGTTGTGAAGAGCGGATTGTCGGCAAGGGATAGATTAACGATGCGGTCGTTGTTATTGTCCAAATAAATGTGGAAGTAGTGACTCTCATCACTTAACGTCTCTCGTCTCATCATTCCGACGCCGCCTGCTGCTATACGGAAACCGTAGTTATCATTACTCTCCTCTTCGAAGTCGAGTTCGTAGACCGTCTCATAGAATGAATCATCACGTTCATCAGGGTCAACGTACTCGCCCACAACGAGATAGAGTTTACCGCCCTCGCTAACAATCTGCAAAGCGCTCGTGCTATTGAGCAAATTTGAACACTCCACAACGATATCCTCAAGACTGCCCTGCCCCACTGCTTCAAGCGAACCCAGACGGTACATTCCATCTGCCAGAGGCGTAGCGCTGACGATCTCGAAGACAGGAGCCAAGTACATGGGGCCGTAGGACCAGGAACGAGTGCGCAGATTCAACTGTTTCACCACAATGGCATCGCTCTGATCGCCAGCAAGTTGAAGCACTACGCGAGCTCCTTCGTGTAGATTAAGCGTATCTATAGTGGCAGTAGCGTAGTCAAGAGCTGAAGCTGTGGAGGCATTGTAGCTGGGATATAGCGTTGCACCGTATTCCAAAGTCAACGGACGATGATATGTAGCTGCCGTGTAAAGCGCTGTGTGACGATTCATCCATACGGGACTGGACTCCAACGTACCGCGAAAATAAACAGAACCCGCCCAGATATCGGTCGGTCCTGTATAAGTGAAAGTGCGGGCTGTGAGCTTTAACAAGCCGTCGCCTTGCTTAACCAGTTGCATCGCTCCCGTGAGGTCACCCTTGCAGGTTGTGCCGCTGATGGTTGCACCAAGCTGACATGAAGCATAGCTATAACTGATGTTTGCGATGTTGTCGCTGCCAGAGACTGTGGAACGAACATTCATCGTCAGCACCGCAGGGCTGGCGCCGCCCTCGTCGATGCCTATATTTCCGCCTTCGCACACCATAACGTGCTGTCCGTTCATAGCTGATGTAATGACGCCGTTGGTCGGCAGTTCGGTTCGGCCAGCGTTAGTCAAAGGCGGAGGTGCCACGGTGAGATCCTCCATTTCACCTACGAAGTAACTCACGTGGGGCGGCTGGTTGTAGCCCAAGGGCTGCCATACCATAGCCTGACGGTATGCATGATCAAACCATAGCGAAGGCATCCTAAAGGTGGTTGGATCAGTTGTCGTATAGATACGCAACTCGGCGTTATCCCAAGTTCTCAGGACAAGTTCCTCACGCCAGTCGCCAAGAATATCGCCTTGAGCGCAAGGATTGTTCTTTGAGTCGTTGATCATGGCAATGCCTCCTGTTTGAATCACACGACCATAACCAGCCTTCAGGACTATGCACTCGCGCTCCGTGCCAGGACTGTTCACGCTCTCATCAAGCAGGTCGCCGTCCCAGTAGATGCGGAAGTTCAGTGCAGCAGGATCGGCAGTATTAACATTCCAATTGTTTACCCACCCGTCAATCACTTGGTCGGCCGCCAAGGATATCACGCCAGACTGAGTAGACATTCCAATACCGCCTGGATAATTGTTCGTGAAGTTACCTGCCATAGCGCGGCCGTCGTCGTTTGACCCTTGGTCACGATAATAGATTTCCGACGTTGTGGCATTGCGAAAGTTGTTGCTCGGCTTCTCTTCGTTGCAGGCAAAAACTTCCATACCCTTGCGGAAGGGGTCAAGATCTCCCACGTGCAACGCGTCTCCATGACCGAGTCCTGTGGTCGAAAGGCCGCGACCATTATTATCAATGACCATGGAACCATAGATTATCTCGTCGCAGCCATCGCCGTCGACATCGGCTATACTATAGTTGTGGTTGCCTTGACCATACCACGAACTGCCTGAGGTGTTGCACGTCCATCGCCAACGCTCAGTCAGTTCATGAGTCGCAGGGTTGACGTCATAGGCAATCATCTTATGACGTGTGTATATACCACGGGCGAGGAAGATGCTGGCATGGCGACCATCGAGGAACGGAGCACCCATGAAATACTTGCTCGAGCGGTGGCCGTAATTGTCGCCCCAGGCAGAGTTTTCAGAGCTCTCGCCACTCTCCAGACGCGGCAACGGATAGGTCTTCACCCAATATGGGCTGCCCGTTTTGCCGTTAAGATATATAAGGTACTCGGCACCCGTATGCGTCCATTCATATTGAGCATTGGTGTGGGAATTCAGTGCGCCTCGCGTGTTGACCGAGGTATTACCCACGTTATATGTACTGCCGTCTGCCATGTGAATGATCATGTTGTCGGCTCCGCGCAGCAGTACCTCTGCTTGTCCGTCCTCATCCCAGTCGTAGCAAACGGCATTTAGCTCCGTACAGTTCATGCTCACCATATTTGGGCCGCAGTCAATCCACCATAGCCGGTTACCATTGAGCTCGTAGGCCTCGAACAAAGTATAAGCAGTTGTGTTCGACTCAAGGTAGCCGTTGTCTGCATCGGTCTGATTGATACGCTTCACAAGCAGATCTATACGTCCATCACCATTTAGGTCGCCGAGCGATACGTCATTGAGTGTATAGTTCTGCGTAAAGACAGGAGTCCCCGTTGATGAAGACCAAACGGTAGTGCCCGTGCGGTCCACTACGTCTTTCATCCTTATTGGCAAGTAGGCGGGGCAAGGGAAAAGTACCTGTTTGCTCTTGTCGATGCGCCCTGTGGACCAAGGCGTAACTGATGCGCAAGCTGCCTGCTCTACGCCTCCAACCACAGCACGCACAGTATAAGTGTTCGTCTTCTGTCCGCTTGTGTCAGTATAATTGCTCGTCAACAGCGGCTGTGCGTTCAGCTTTACGCCGTTTCTGTAGACATTGTACGTTACGCCGTAGTACTCATCTGCCAGCACACGCCAACTGACGAATACGCCTTGTTGCAGTTCTACGGCTACCAATCCTCGGTCCAAAGTATCGGTAGGACGCTGAGCATGAACTGAAAGGATTAATAACGAAGCGAGGATACTGACAAACAAATACTTACGCATATGGTGATGAGTAGCAAGATATATTGTGATGGAAGAGAAGATGTATAGTCATTAGAAATAGCAAGACATTGAAAGACACTCCTTGCTTTGCGTAAGCAAAAGGGAAGTGTCTTTCAATGTCTTGGGACGTATCGCCAAGCCCGTTCTGGGGCTAAAGGATTGTCGTCTGTTTACTTGTTAGGATCTTCGCAGAGCTCTGTGAGGATACCAACAGTTGACTTCGGGTGCAGGAAAGCAATCTGCAGACCATCGGCGCCCTTGCGGGGAGCCTCGTCAATAAGGCGGATGCCCTTCTCGCTGACCTCTGCCAGAGCGTTAGCTACGCCGTCCTCGATGCAGAAAGCCATGTGGTGGATACCCTTGTTGCCTTTGTCGAGCCACTTCTGGATGGTGCTCTCGGGGCAAGTGGGCTCAAGAAGCTCCAGCTTAACCTCGCCAACCTTCAGGAAAGCGGTCTTTACCTTCTGGTCCTCAACTACTTCGGTCTTGTAGCACTTCAGGCCCAAAACGTTCTCGAAATACGGCAGTACCTCGTCGATGCTCTGCACGGCGATGCCCAGATGTTCAATCTTTGAAATCTTCATAATAGTAAAATAATATTGTTTAAAGGGTTAGTTTCTTCAAATACGACTGCAAAATTACTATTTTCTGGCGAACCTGCCAAAGAAAGACTCAAAAACATTCACTTTGCTACAAATATTTTACTAACTTTGCAGCGCAAATTTATTTCCGGAAGGCTTAAGACATCAGCCCTTCATTCAACAGGCAATGACCAAACAAGAGATACGACAACATATCCGACAACTCAAGAAAGAGTGCACACCAGAGCAGCTCCGGCAATTCTCCGACGCTGCATTAGAACACCTGCGCCAACTGCCTGAATGGCATGTTGCAACTACCATACTCCTATACGCATCCTTGCCCGACGAGGTTCCTACACAGGGCCTCATTGCAGAAGCTCTTGACGAAGGCAAAACGGTGCTGCTGCCTGTGGTACAAGGCGATGAACTGGAGTTACGCGAATGCTCCGATTTACAGGACCTACGCCCTGGAGCTTTCAATATCGATGAACCGCAAGGGAAGGCTTTCACGCGCTACGAGGACATCGAACTCGCCATAATCCCCGGCATGGCTTTCACACCCGACGGCGAGCGACTCGGCCGGGGCCGGGGCTATTACGACCGTTTGATGCCGCATTTGGAAACGGCATTGAAAGTAGGCCTCTGCTGGCCGTTCCAATTGGTTGAAGAGCTCCCTGCCGAGCCACATGACCAGCCTATGGACATGGTAATATGCTAATAATTAATGTAACACCAAACACATCTCATCATGCGACGCACATTATTTATTCTCTTAGCCATTTTATTTGTCGGCACAATCTATGCTCAGCCACAGCGACGCTGGCGCCGCGAAGCCTTCACCACCGACACTATGATGGTGCATGACCCGGTAATGGCGCAACAAGACGGCACCTTCTACCTCTATGCAACCGGCATGGGCGTTCAACTTGCCACTAGTAAAGACCTCACTACGTGGACAGTACAACCGCATGGCGCCCTGACAGAAGTGCCCGCTTGGACGCGCGACAGCGTGCCTGGCTTCCGTTCTCACGTATGGGCACCCGATATCATCCGCTACCGCGACCGCTGGTGGATGGCCTACTCATGCTCGACCTTCGGGCGCAATACATCAGCCATAGGACTCGCGTCCTCCCCTACTCTTGATTTCAATGACTCGCTCAACTACCGCTGGCGCGACGAAGGAGCACTCGTTTGCTCCCGCGAGCGGCGCGACCAATGGAATGCCATAGACCCCAATTTCATCATCGATGCCGATGGACAACCATGGCTTACTTGGGGCTCGTTCTGGGACGGCATTCAACTTATACGCCTTAATCCCGAGACAATGCACGTGGCTGATGGCTGCAAACCTATGACCATAGCACGCCGCATAGCCATGCGCGACACGCTCTCGGCCGAGCCGAATCCCACTTCACGTCATGCTGGTCGCAACGCTATCGAGGCTCCGTTCATCTTCCGTCACGGAGATTTCTACTACCTCTTCGTGAGTCACGACTACTGCTGTCGGGGCGTCGACAGTAATTATAAAGTAGTAGTAGGACGAAGCAAAAAGGTTGAAGGACCATATCTCGACGACAAAGGGCGTGATATGAACGCAGGTGGAGGCAGACTCGTCATTCAAGGCGACCACCGAGAATTCGAGGCGGCCGGCCATTGCGCCGTTTACCATATCGATGGAGCCCAGCCTTACGACCTGTTTATCTGCCACGGTTACAACATCAAACTCAACGGTCAGGCCATTCTCATAAAGCGTATTATCGAATGGGATAAGGACGGTTGGCCTACATTAAAAGAAAAAAAGTAGCAAAAAATTTGCTCATGTCGGATATTAGTACGACATTTGCAGCCGAAAACAAATAGTTGACGCAACAATCCTGTCAGGCCACGACGAGTGGTAACGCGGGATTGTTGCGTCGTTTCGTTTGCAGCAATCAAGCGGCTGACCGCGCCGCCGCAGTCAAAGCCTACAGCGTTCTTTGTCTTATTGTCAAACATTGTTGCAAACTATGAAAAAAAGAAAAGTCAACTGCATCTGCAGATGTACGCCGCGACAAGGTATCGTGGCCATGAACGTGAAAGAGGCTAAGCAACTCTACGAACAACAGATGAGCGACATCGCTCAGCGCAAGAATCCAAGGCACATTGCCGACATAGCCATACAAGTAGGCAACACTCTGCAACGAACCGGGCATCCGAGGCTCGCGCTTACGCTCATGAACGCAGCTCTCTCGCACCTGATCAGCGTAGACGAAAACCAGTTGCGATACTATGAACGATACGAACAAGTGCCTTCGTACTACACCGACTTCTACATGCCCTGGCGATGGCGAACGAGCGAAGAGGACGCAAGAAGGCTTGCCGCTGTAATCGACGAGCACTACAACGCGGTAAATCAGCGCCTTGGCTATGACGTTCGATCCCACCTGCGCTTTCGCATCCACGACACCTACGAATCACTCTTCGAAGATATCTACGAAACGTGGCGTCAATAATCCAGCCGGCAGTCCCCGCGCTGCCGATTAATCACCCCAATAAGCCCTTAAGGATTCGCTCACGAGTCCTTAAGGGTTTTTCTTTTATCTCTATCTCAAAGTTCTTTTTGACCAAATAAATTCTATAAATCACGATGTGATTTGATGACGTCACGTTGTGATTTATACAAATCTCGACGTGATTTATAGAAATCACAATGAGATTTTAAGAATACAACCAAAGGATGGAAAATATATGCCCGCAGTCATGTAATTTACAGATTGCGGGCATACATTTATTCTATTGCGGGCATACATTTATTCTATTGCAGCCAAGAACCAAAGGGATTAGTGGCGCAAAGAGAAGAAATTACTGACTCAAGGAGAAAGTATTAGTTGCGCATGAGAAAAGTGTTAGTTGCACAGGAAAAAGGAATTAGCGACGCACAAGAAAGGATTTTGCGACGCACAGGAAAGGATTTTGCGACGCGTGGGAAAAGGCTTGCAGTCAATCATCTATGCGCAAGCCGTCAATCTTCTCAAGCCGCTGGCGAAGAAGGGGCATTTGTGAGGCACGAATTGAGAGTTCCATCATGCAATCATTGTCGAACGTCTGCGAAAGGATGGCAGGTTCCACCTCCTTAACGACGCGCATGACAGCGTTCATGAGCACATATTCAAAGTGTATACGAATGCGCTCATCTACTGTGCGTTCTACAATCTCTGCCGCAGCAATGGCTTCGGCTGCTGCTGCCTTGTATGCTTGTATGAGGCCGCTGGTGCCAAGTTTCACTCCTCCGAAGTAACGGACTACAATAATCAAGATGTCCGTAAGCTCATTCGAATTGATTTGTCCTAAGATAGGCTTGCCGGCTGTACCGCTTGGCTCGCCATTGTCGTTAGCCCTGAACACCAAACGCTCATGCCCAAGCATATATGCATAGCACACGTGGCGGGCATCATAATACTTCTTTTGATGTTCTTCGACCAGCGCCTTGATATCATCGACCGTAGAAACAGGAAAAGCGAAGGCAAGGAACTTGCTTCGCTTCTCCGTATATTGGCCCGATGAGGGCGAGGAAATAGTAAGGTAGGAATCAGCCCCACCCCCTTGTCCCTCCCTTGTAGAGAGGGGAGTAGTATCTTTTGTGGACAGGTTCTGATTCAATTCTTACAACTTAATGACAGCAACATTTGAGGGTATCCACCCTACCCCTAAAAGGGGGAGTGAGGAGAGGGTCTAAAGTTTGTGAATAACCAACCCGCTCCTTAGCTTAGGCTCGAACCAAGTAGCCTTCGGAGGCATGATCTTACCGCTATCGGCGATGTCCATGATTTGTTTCATAGAAACGGGATAGAGGGCAAGAGCTGCACGCATTTCACCGCTGTCAACACGGCGTTTCAATTCGCCCAAGCCGCGCAGACCGCCTACGAAATCGATACGATTAGATGAGCGGAGGTCACCGATATTAAGTATCTCATCGAGGATAAGGCGCGAGGAGATGTCTACGTCGAGCACACCGATTGGGTCGCTCTCGTCGTATGTACCAGGCTTAGCCGTAAGCGCAAACCAATGGCCATCAAGGTAGAGCGAGAACTCATGCAAGCGCTGAGGCTTGTAGATGTCCGTGCCCTTGTCCTCGACAGTGAAGTTCTTGCGCAGAGCATCGAGGAACGCTTCGCTCGACAAGCCATTAAGATCCTTGACCACACGATTGTAGTCGAGGATGGTGAGCTGCGAAGCCTGGAAGGCTACTGCCATGAAGTAGTTGTACTCCTCGTCGCCCTTGTGGTTGGGGTTCAACCGAGCTTTCTCCGCTCCTACCAAGGCAGCAGCCGCCGAACGATGGTGGCCGTCTGCGATGTAGAGCGACGGCATCTTGCGGAACTCCTCGGTTATGAGGGCGATGTCAGCAGCATCGCTGATAACCCAGAACTGGTGGCGGAAGCCGTCGATAGGAGCTATGAAGTCGTACTCGGGCTCCGTCTGTGCATAACGCTTCAGCAAGGCATCAAGCACAGGATTGTCAGGATAGGCAAAGAAGACCGGCTCGATATTGGCATCGTTCACTCTAACGTGCTTCATGCGATCTTCTTCCTTGTCGCGACGCGTAAGCTCGTGCTTCTTGATGGTGCCGTTCATGTAGTCGTCCACGTATGCTCCGATGACAAGTCCGTACTGCGTCTTGCCGTTCATCGTCTGGGCGTAGATGTAGTAGTGCTCGTCCTTGTCCTGCACAAGCCACCCTTTCTTCTGGAAATGCATGAAGTTGTCGGCTGCACGTTCATAGACGGCAGGGTCGTACTCGCTCATACCTTCGGGGAAGTCTATCTCGGGTTTTATGATGTGGTAGAGCGACATCTCATTGTCGCCTGCCTCGGCACGTGCCTCCTCGGAATCGAGGACATCGTAGGGACGGCTCTCCACCTTCTCTACCAAGTCCTTAGGAGGACGCAAGCCACGGAAAGGTTTAATTGTTGCCATAATCAGACCCCCTCACGCACTCCACATAAGAGGGAGAGTGGGATGTATCACCACTATGAGTTTGAGGGTTTTACTTTTATAAGGTTAGACGAATTGATAACTATTCTTGGGAGCGACCACCCTCCCCCTCACAAGGAGAGGGAGGAATGGGGCCTCCTTATTTGTTCACCTGGAACTTAGTGATGCCTTTCTCCAAGAAGCCAACAATCTGGTTGGCTGCGGCGATACCTGCATTGACATTAGCCTCGGCCGTCTGAGCACCCATCTTCTTAGGTGTGGTGAAGTAACGACCTTCGAACTTGGCGAATTCTGCGTCAGCATCGGGCTTGATGTCAGTAACATATTTCAGATCTTCGCGTTCTGCCATGAGAGCAAGCAGTTCGGGCTCGTTGATAACTTCCTTTCGTGCTGTGTTGACAAGAATGCCGCCCTTTGGCAGTTTGTTTACCAAAGCCTTGTTGATGCTCTGCTTGGTCTCGTCGGTAGCAGGGATGTGCAGGCTGACGATGTCGCTCTGCTCAAAGAGTTCGTCCTGCGAAGCTACAGCCTTTACGCCGGCTGCCTCGATAACCTCTGCGGGGCAATAAGCATCGTAGGCCAGAACGTCCATATCGAAGCCCTTGGCAATACGAGCCACATTACGGCCTACATTACCAAATGCGAGGATGCCGAGGCGCTTGCCTTTCAGCTCTGTGCCGCTGGTACCATTGAAGAAATTACGCTTTGCAAAGACCAAAAGGCCGAACACGAGCTCAGCTACGCTGTTGGCATTCTGGCCGGGCGTGTTCATAGCAACAACCTTGTGAGCCGTTGCGGCTTCGAGGTCAATGTTATCATAACCGGCACCTGCGCGCACTACTATCTTCAGCTGCTTGGCAGCGTCCAGGACCTCGGCGTCAACCTTATCGGAACGGATGATCATTGCGTCAACGTCCTTGACAGCATCGAGCAGTTGTGCCTTCTCGGTATATTTTTCAAGCAGGACGGTTTCATAGCCAGCGGCATCGAAGACCTCCTTAATGCCTTTCACAGCCACGCCGCTAAAAGGCTTTTCTGTTGCGATTAATACTTTCATAATCTGCCCCCCACCCCGCACCCTTCTCAAGGGGAGAGTGGAATGTTTTCCACTTGCGGCTATGGGGTTTGTTTATTAATGATTAAACTTCTTGTTCACTATAATTGAAAAACGACCGCCCTCCCCTACCTTTCGGGAAAGGTTCGGGGGTGGGTCTTTTAGTGCATTGCTTCAAACTCCTTCATGCAAGCAACGAGGGCATTAACGCCTTCGAGGTCCATAGCGTTGTAGCAACTTGCGCGGAAGCCACCTACATCGCGATGACCTTTCACACCTACCATGCCCTTGCTGGTGGCGAAGGACATGAACTCGTCCTGCAGGTCCTGATACTCGGGCTTGAGTACGAAGGTGATGTTCATGCGCGAACGGCTGTCCTCCTCGGCTGTGCCGACGAAGAGCTTATTGCGGTCGATCTCGCCATATACGATTTCAGCTCGCTCAATGGCACGGCGTTCCATTTCCTTGACACCGCCTGCAGCCTTGATCCACTTAAGGTTCTGTAGTGCGCAGTAGATAGGTACAGTAGGAGGTGTATTGAACATGCTACCCTTGCTGATATGAGTCTGATAGTTGAGCATCGTTGGGATCGGACGGCTTACCTTGCCTACCAGGTCTTCCTTGATGATGACGAAGGTCACACCGGCCATACTCAGGTTCTTCTGAGCACCGCCGTAGATAAGACCGTACTTGCTCACATCGATAGGACGGCTGAAGATATCCGAGCTCATGTCGGCAATCATAGGCACGGGACTATCGTAGTCCTTGAGAATCTCAGTGCCGTAGATAGTGTTGTTAGTAGTGATGTGGAAATAATCAGCATCCGTAGGAATCACGAAATCCTTAGGGATGTAGGTGAAGTTCTTATCCTTGCTGGAAGCCACCTCTACGACCTCGCCGAAGAGCTTGGCTTCTTTCTCGGCCTTGGTAGCCCAAACGCCGGTATTCAGATAAGCGGCCTTGTGCTCTAAGAGGTTATAGGGAACCATGCAGAACTGCAGGCTGGCACCACCGCCAAGGAACAGCACACTGTAACCTTCGGGGATATCCAAGAGCTCCTTGAACAGAGCTACTGCCTCATCTACGACGGGTTGGAAGTTCTTAGCGCGATGGCTCATCTCCATCAAAGAAAGACCGCTGCCCTCAAAGTCGAGGCAAGCAGCAGCCGTGGCCTCCATTACTTCGCGTGGAAGTTTGCTGGGACCGGCATTGAAATTGTACTTCTTCATAGGGATTTGTGAGTAAATATTAATTGATTTATGTGCTTTCGATACCGCAAAGATACGGGTTTTCGCGCTTGCAGCCAAACTTTCTTGAGAAAAAAAGCGTTCGTTCGTAATTATTTCGTACCTTTGCAGCGCAGTTGCAACACATCTATTAATTATACGCGTATGAAAAAACTTCTACTCACTTCACTTTTGGCTCTCGCAGCCATCACTACACAGGCACAGATTCAGTTTGAATGGGGCACGGCTTCATGGAACATTGAGAACGGACGTGTATATGAGAACATACTGGAATACAATGCCAGTCCTGCTGTACTCTCATTCCCTAACCCTACAGGCTACACGCTGACCTTCTTCGATATCGTTGTTGTTCATTACGACATCTTTATGGATGACGCAACGACACCTATTCACGCAAGTTCGATGTCTCAAGGCAGTACAGAAGTGGCCTTGGACTACCCCTTTGTTGAAGGGCATGATTATCGTATAGTCACGACCGAAGAACAGCTCTGTCATATTATTCTTGCCACATACTCCACCGACACCCTATCAACCTGTACCGACAGCTACACCATCAGTTTCCGCATCAACGGTCCTGAGTTGGTTAAGACCTATGACTATAAGGCTATCATGTCCTTGGCCATCCTCAACCAGGAAGAGCAACTCACCTTTTCTGAATTAGACACCGAGGACATTTGCGCCACTTTAGGCATCAGTGATATCACAGAGGCTAAGCTTATAGGTCTCAACGCTAACGGCTCATACAATAATGCATTCATAAGTGATGAATATGGTTACGACGTCTATGACGGCTGGCATGACGCAGATGGCGATTTCACTTTCTGGCTAAATTATGACAACCAAGAACGACGCAACCTCATAGGCCATCAGCCCTACCCTGCTGTGTATTGCATGAAGATCAACGAAACATGCGATAGTATCAAGTACTATTACTATGATTCTTGGAAAGAATACAATCCTGACGACCCAGGTGAAGTGCCGATCGTGGGAGGTGACGGCAATGTAAAACAGCGTGCTCCACACCGTGCTCCCGAGACTCATTACTACAAGGTTGTATGGGATTGGGAAGAAGAAGACGGCACGATTAAGCAATACACCCGTAGTTATCGATGCGATGAAGGTTCTGAGTACCATGCAAGCTTTATCTTCAAGACCGAAGAGAAAGCCGTAAAGGTCAATGCAACTATGCTCTTCGTGAGTATTGAAGACTATGAATCAACGCTTACGGGCATTGCCAATCCTCAATACAAGACTACTGCCAAGCCTAACACATTATATAATATAGCAGGTATGCGCCAGAATACTTTGACGAAAGGCCTGAATATTGTTGTTGACGGCGACGGTCTCACACGTAAAGTGCTTGTTAAATAAATTATTAACGATAGGGGTTTTCTTGACCAACCCCCTTTATCAAAACAAGATTTGATGAAAAGAAACGAAACAGTTAGTGTGACGTTCATGCTCATGGGCGTCACATTTTGCGTTTGCCTTATCCTGGCAAACCTGCTTGCTACTAAGCAAATCCAATGGGGAAGTATTAATCTCACGGCAGGAGTACTCGTATTCCCTATCTCGTATGTGGTCAACGACTGCATTACAGAAGTATGGGGATACCGGCGTGCGAAACTGATTATCTGGACGGGCTTCGTCATGAACTTTGCCTTCGTGCTGCTGGCATGGCTGGCCGACCTCATCCCCGGAGCTCCTTATTGGACTAATCAAGAGGGCTTTCACGCCCTGTTCGGTCTGGCTCCGCGCGTTGCCTTAGGCTCATTTGCAGCCTTCATCGTAGGTTCTTTGCTTAACGCCTATGTCATGAGCCGTATGAAGATTCGCGACAAAGGCCGTAAGTTCTCGCTGCGTGCAATAGCTTCTACGATAGTCGGTGAGCTGTCTGATTCGCTCGTATTCTTTCCCATAGCACTCGGCGGAATCGTGCCTAAAGAAAACCTTTTACTGATGATAGTTTCTCAAGTGGTTTTCAAAACGTTATACGAAGTAATTATGCTTCCTATCACCATCAGGGTAGTAGACTGGTTGAAGAAGACCGAAGGGAGCGATGTATATGATGAAGGCATCAAATACACCATCATCTAACCGAAGGTGAAACATATTGAAACGAGCCAACCTTCAAATCAAATAGCTCTACATATACAATGAAACCTATTAATAAAGAAACAGCTCTAGTAGTATTCAGCGGCGGTCAGGACTCCACAACCTGTTTGTTTTGGGCAAAGAAGAACTTCAAGAGCGTTGAAGCCCTCACGTTCATCTATGGCCAGAAACATGTTGCAGAGGTTGAGATAGCCGAACAGATAGCTAAGGAAGCCGGCGTTCCATGGCATAAGATGGACGTCTCGTTCATCGGTAAGCTCGGCCGCAACTCGCTCACCGACAGCTCAGTCGTCATGGATCAAGATAAGCCTGCCGACGGGCCTCCCAACACCTTCGTGCCGGGACGTAACCTCTTCTTCCTGTCGATAGCCGCTGTCTTTGCCCGCGAGCATGGCATAAGTCACTTGGTCACAGGTGTGTCAGAAACCGATTTCAGCGGCTACCCCGACTGCCGCGACGCTTTCATCAAGTCGCTGAACGTTAGCCTTAACCTCAGTATGGACGAGCAATTTGTGATTCACACCCCGCTTATGTGGATTGACAAGTCGCAAACGTGGGCTTTAGCCGACGAGCTCGGAGCCTTCGATATAGTACGATATCGCACCCTAACCTGCTACAATGGCATCCCAAGCGACGGCTGCGGTGAGTGCCCTGCATGCAAACTACGTCGTGAAGGACTGGAAAAGTACCTAAAAATACGCTCTCGTGTATAAATATTGTTAAAGGCTTTGGAAACAAAGCCTTTTTTTATATACCTTTGCATCACAGGAGATTAACAACGAAACAGAAACAATAAATTCAAAGCACAAACAACTATTTTTACGATTATGAAAAAGACCATACTCACATGTGCACTCGCCCTCGCTGCCATAAGCGCGGCCGCACAGACCGGTGCAACCAGTTTTGTGGATGAGGTGAACGCTCGTTTTGGCCAACGCATGAACGTTATAAAGGAGAAAGAGACCGAGCTGCGCGCCTTGGTTCAACAGGGCAAGGAGATTACCCCGGAGATACGCGCCAAGGCCGACAGTATCTATCAGATCTATATGACGACTTATAATGAAGCCATTCAGGACGTGAAAGCTAAGCTCGAGAGCCACAGCGACGATGCCGCCAGCGTGCAGCTCATCACGAAATACCAGCGCGAGCTCGGCCTCGACTATCTGGCCAAATTCATGTCTACATACAAGCATGCAGACGCAGAAGCCTTGACATCTCTGCGCGAGACGTTGGCCATTGAAGAGCAGAAGAAGCCCGGAGCTAAGCTTATTGACTTCTCTTTGCCAGATGAGGCCGGCACAGAGCACGCCCTGAGCGAGTACGTAGGCAAAGGACACTACGTCCTCGTGGACTTCTGGGCCAGCTGGTGCGGTCCCTGCCGCCAGGAGATGCCCAACGTAAAGGCCGCATATGCAAAATACCACGACAAAGGCTTCGACATTCTCGGCATAAGCTTCGACAACACACGCGAGGCGTGGCTCAAAGGCATTGCCGACCTCGGCATGAGCTGGCCCCAGCTTAGCGACGTTCAGGGTTGGAAGAGCCTGGCTGCACAGAAGTATGCCGTCCACGCCATCCCCTTCACTATCCTTTTCGACAAAGAAGGCCGCATCGTTGCCACCAACCTTCGTGGCGAGGCTTTAGGCAATAAGTTGGGCGAGTTGCTGGGAGAATAAATGCAGCCATTTGATGTTCACATCCTCGGTTGCGGCTCGGCGCTTCCCACACGCAAGCACCTCCCTTCGTGCCAAGCTGTCAATGTCCGTGGCAAGCTCCTCCTGTTAGATTGCGGCGAAGGAGCTCAGCTGTCGTGGCGCAAGACCGGCCTTAACTGGCAGAACATCACTCACATACTGCTTACACATGCCCATGGCGACCATGTGTTCGGCCTGCCCGGACTGGTCTCCACTATGGGTCTTCTTGGTCGCACATCTCCCCTATTCATCCACGGCCCAGCTCAGCTGCGCCCGTTTGTCCAATGCATCCTCGCGAATTTCTGCAAGGATCTGGGCTATGAAGTTCACTTTCAGGCCGTCGACACCGAAGCTCACACCATCATCTTCGAGGACCGTTCGATGGAAGTATGGTCGTTGCCGCTCAGTCACCGCTTACCATGTTGCGGTTATCTAATTCGTGAGAAAGCCGGTCTGCCGCACATCCGCCGCGAGATGATTGATTTCTATGAAATTCCTGTTTGGGCAATCAACAACATTAAGGCAGGTGCCGGTTGGGAATTGCCTGATGGAACGGCAGTGCCTCACGAGCGTCTGACCACGCCGCCCGACCGCGCCAGAGCTTATGCCTACTGCTCAGATACGATGCCCCGTCAGGACCTTATCGAGTGGATTGAAGGCGTTGATCTGCTCTATCACGAAGCAACCTACGCTGAGACAGAAACTGCGCTGGCCGAGAAATATGGACATTCCACTGCCCTACAAGCAGCAACGGTAGCAAAACAAGCCAACATACGACGTCTGATGATCGGCCATTTCTCTTCGCGCTACGAGGACGAAAACGTCCTGCTCCAAGAGGCACAAAGCGTATTTCCAAACACTATTCTCGCACACGAAGGCCTAAAAATCACACCATGACCAGAAAGGCCATAACTAAAAAATGCAAGATTTATTGTATTTTTCTTGGAAAAAATTTGTGTGAAACGAGAAATCTTCCTATATTTGCCCACGAATAAACGTAAATCCATACAATATGAAGAAATATTACCTCTTGTTGCTATTCGCTACCGCCCTCACAACCACTGCGTTAGGTGCGGGAGAGTACGGCGAGTTCGATGATATCTCCGAAGTGGAGGTTACGGGCGTTGCCATCAGCATCAACGGCAATCAGGTCCACGTGACCGGTGCTGCCGGCCAGACACTCGAGGTGTACAACGTCGCAGGTGTGCGCGTAGGCACATTTAAGATAGACAGCGACGATAAAACGCTCAATCTGAACCTCGCCAAAGGCTGCTACATCCTCAAGGTAGGAAAGGTGGTCCGCAAGGTTTCAATCCGATAACCGAATATTACCTTTTAATTAACTAATTAAATCCATTCCTCACATCTTGCAATAGAAGGAATCAGAAAGGGTCGGACTCCTGAGTTCCGACCCTTTCTTCTAAAGAACTAAAAACGCTCACAACCATAACCACCTATGAAAGCCACACAGCTGACAATCCAACAAATCCAACGCGCATTGCGCAAGGTAGCCGAGAAGTTCCCGCCTACGGCCGATGCTGTACTCACGGACATACATCTTCAGGTGAAGCCTGAGAGCGGTGAGTTGCTGGCATACAACGATGACATGGACGAACTCACGCGCATCGTTGTAGACCAATGGCTGGAGCCTACAGAGGAAGACCTCTATGACGTGGCCGCCATTGCCATCAAGCAAAGCATCAGCGGGATGAAGGATATGGTTGACAAGATGAGCGTGCTGCACCCCTTCTCGTTCGTTATGATGGGCGAGGACGGCGAGACGCTGCAGGATATCTATTTGGTCGACGATGATGCCATAATCCTCGACTCCGAGCTGCTGAAAGGACTCGATGAGGAGCTTGACCAGTTCCTTGAGAATCTGATGCGCGAGTAAATCTGCAAAGACATACAGACAAGCACAACAATACGACCGGTCGTAAAGCCAAACACGTACGGACATGTTTGAAGATACGACCGGTCGTATTGCGTTATTAGAAAGGTCTCGTCAGGTGGATCACCTATGGTGGGACACCTGACGAGACCTATTTTGTTTTGTCGTTAAATTAGTCTTGTGTCAGCGTTAGCGCTGAGGATGCTGGAATTGCCTGCCTGACCTGCCGTTTTGATGACCGCGGTTGTTCTGGACCATGCGCTTATGGAAGTTGTCCTCAGCCCGCATCACTTTTATTATCTTGTTGGCGGGAACCACTTTCATGATGCGTTTGTAGTATTCCTGTTCCAGCTCGGCCATCTCCACTTTCAAGGTGTTGATCTTGTTGACGGTAACGGCAGCAGCCTTGGCATCTGTAGGGGCATTGGCCTTCAACTGGTAAATCTGCATGCCCATATCGCGCTGTTTCTTTCGCAACTCATTGTATAGTGGGAAGAAAGCCTTGGCTTCATCGGCAGTCAGTTCGGCAGCCTTAGCCAGTTCGAACTCCATCATCTGCTGAAACTTCTGCGGATCGAAACGTGGTTGACGGTTCTGCTGCTGGGCAGGCTGTGCCCAAGTGGCTACGGATAAAAGAATAAGGCTAAGGCCAAGTATAAGCTTTTTCATTGTGCTGAATGTTTGTGTTTCACATTGATTAGTATCCAATATCATTAGTAGGCTTCAGTCAGATAGTACTCTATCTGGTGATTGTTTACGAGGCCGCACGTCATCTCATAGTTCAGAGCCTCGTCGAGTTCCTCGTCGGTAAGGACGATTGTGGTCTGGTCAGATGTGGCATAGAGTTGCGAAGAATCACGATTCACATAAAGATATGTGCCGGCTGCCACGCAAACACCTGCCACAACGGCCGCTGCACTGTAACGCACCCACTTACGCCAAGGCGACATCTCCACGCGTTTGGCCGTTGTCTGCTGCGTGGTAAGCCCTTCTTGGTGTATGCGATCCATCATCCGAGCGGTGAAACCTTCAAAGTAGCCATCGGGCGTTCGAAAGGGGTTCGTGTCGGATTTGAGGTGCTGTATGAATTCTTCTTCTTTCATAATCTTTACGTTTTTCTGCTTATATTGACTCGCTTAGCCCATAAAGGTTTAATCGAGTGAATGGAAAAAATCAGAAATTTTTCTTACAGCGTGGTGATACGAGGCTTTGAGTGCACCGACACTGGTGCCGAGCATATCGCTCATGTCCTCGTATTTCATCTCTTCGTAATACTTCAGATTGAACACTTGTCGCTGTTTGTCAGGCAGTTGCGCCACGGCTTGTTGAAGCTGCAGAGCGGTTTCATCGCCGTCGAAATACGGATCACTTTCCAATCGTGCCGCAACACCTGCAGCCGCTTCATCGTCAATGCTCAGTGCCTGGCGCTTGCGTTCAAGGAAGTTCAGCGTTTCATTGTTGGCAATACGAAAGAGCCAGGTGGAGAGTTTGGATTCAGCGCGGAAGCCATCAAGCCCCATCCAAGCCTTGAGGAACGTGTTCTGAAGCACGTCATCGGCATCGTCGTGCGACAACACCATACGGCGTATCTGCCAGTAGAGCTGTTCCTTGAAGTGGTCAACAAGGATAGTGAAGGCGCGCTCACGCTGACTGCTGTCGCGCAACTGCTCTACGATTTTCTGTTCATCCCACTTGGGACTATTGCTTGCCACGGGGCTTACCTGTATTATATAATTAATGTGTACTGTGGGCAATCAGGCATATCTTTGCCTGTTTATCGAGCGCAAAGTTACGAAAAACTTCATTTCCACAAGCCAGAATAACGACTTTTCTTCAAAAAAGTACTATCTTTAACCTATAATCTCTAATCTTTTCAGTACCTTTGCAGCCAAATTTGAACATAAAAGCTTTATTCCATGCCAGCTCTTCAGACTATTCTTCTCTTGCTCACGAGCAATATCTTCATGACTCTTGCCTGGTACGGCCACCTGCGTTTGCAGCAGGCAGGCATCAGTTCTTCCTGGCCTCTCATAGGTGTAATCACCTTTTCATGGGGCATTGCCTTCATAGAATATTGCTTCGCCGTTCCGGCAAATCGCATTGGATTCGCAGGCAACGGTGGTCCATTCACCTTAGTGCAGTTGAAAGTTATTCAGGAGGTGATCTCGCTTACGATCTTCACAGCCATCGTAGGCCTTTTGTTTCAGGGGCAAAGCCTGCATTGGAACCATATCGCAGCTTTCGTCTGTCTGGTGCTTGCGGTTTATTTCGTGTTCCTGTAAAGACAACCGATACAACGCCTTTATTAGAACTCAATCGTCAGACGGCCATTTATCAATCGGCCTGTCAGGTAATTGGGCACGGCATATTGCTGATTAGTAATGTCGGTTATCCACAAGTACGACGACACATTACTGAGGCCAAATAGGTTGAAACAGTCAAGCCCAATCCACGCATCGCGCAGGTTGCGGCCAAACCCAGTTCTGCGGCGCGATTCCACAGGTCTGAGCAGACGATAACTCATGCCTATATCTACACGGCGATAAGCCGGAGCACGGAAAGCATAACGCTCGAGACCAGAGTGCGGCGGGCCGAAAGGCAGACCGTGAGCGAACGCCAACTTCATTGTCATCTTCCAGCGTTCAGTACCCGGGAAATAGTCCGAGAAGAAGAAGTTGATATTCCATCGCTGGTCCGTAGGCTGAGGGATTGTCTTGCCATGAAGTTTCATGGAGGCTTTCATCAGCGAGAAAGAAATCCACGAGTCCGTGCCTGGCACGAACTCACCGAAGACCTTGAAGTCTATGCCGGCAACATAACCGGAGCCTTCATTGCGGCCATAGTACACAACCTTGACATTGTCAACATTGTAAGGATTCAATCGGCTCTGGGCTTTATAATAGGCTTCGGTGGTGAACTTGAAAGGCCGCTCTGCCACACGGAACTTATACTCAGTAGCTGCTACGACTTGGAACGATCGCTGGCTCTTAATGTCTCTGTTCAGTTCAACTATCGTTGCGCCGTCGGCAGTTATAGTGTCGCGCAGTTCCTTGTAGAAAGGTGCCTGGTAATAAATACCTGTTGCCAAGCGGAATGTAAGGTTGTCATTGGCGGCCGGCACAAATCCTATCGAGGCACGGGGCGAGATAATAGTCTCTTTATTCCACGACCAGTGGCTCAATCGGGCTCCGTAGTTGATCGAGAAAATGCCGGCAGAAGCTTCGTGGCGCCAAGTGTCCTGAAGGAAAAAGTCCAATCGGTTGGAAGCAATGCTCTGCTTGCTCTTGAGATTATATATGAGCGGCAAGCGGTCTTCGGTGTGAGGTATAGAATAGCCTGCCGAATCGCGAAACTCCCACTCGCGGGTGTTTTCGCGCACTACTTCGTGTTTCCATTGAAGTCCCGACAATATCTGATGCTCGCCAGGATGGAAACTATACGTTGCCCGAACCGATTGTGTCTTAGATGTCAGCAAGTTACGGGCATGTTCCATATAGGTACCCACACCTAATTGTTCGGACACTTCTGCCACGTCTAACCAATACTGGCCTTGGATATCATAGGTTTCACGCTCCTTGGTATAAAACGCTGAAGCGCCAAGCATCAGTTTGGAACGACTGCCCAGGGCGCGCGTCAGGGACAGCGAACCGAAAAGTGTACGGAAAAGGTCTTGTTCTTTGCCATCAAAAAAGACGTTCAATGTCTTCGGGTCGTCCATTGCGCCGAACTTAGTAGTGCGGTCCTTAGGTTTGAAACGATAACTGTTGCGCGAGATATATCCTATAACATCTATAGTCCAGCTCTTGGAAGGTGTCCATGACAGATAGGCCTGATAATCGAGGAACGAAGGATCGTACTCGCCTTTTGTCTGCAACGAGCCGAGCATATATCGGTTTGATTTGAACCTTAGGCCTTGCGACAGCGACATCTTTCCCGCTTTGAAACCGTCGTAAATACTGGCACCCAAGAGGCTACCGCTGACTGAACCTTCGTGACGCTCAGGCCTGCGATACGTTATGTCGAGAACACTGGACATACGGTCGCCATACTGCACGGCAA
Source organism: Bacteroidaceae bacterium (assembly GCA_016286165.1). GTDB lineage: Bacteria > Bacteroidota > Bacteroidia > Bacteroidales > Bacteroidaceae > Physcousia. Next base: position 48,593 of record JAEESE010000001.1, read on the forward strand.
AACCACCTGCCGAAAACTGTACACGCTCTACCATGTCGGAATTGATGACCGACAAACCTTCCTGCTGACCGCTGGAAACGAGCAACGGGCGATAGATTTCAACGCCGTTGACGTAGACACAGTTCTCGTCAAACGAACCGCCTCGGACATTGTACTGCGATGACAATTCGTTATGAGTGGAAACGCCTGCTTGCGTCGCAACCAGTTCCTCGACGGCATTACCTGAAGTCGAAGGCAAGCGTTTCAAATCTTCTGTCGATAATTCCTGGGTGCTACCCATCTGGCGACGTACTTCCGTGACGGTCAGTTCGCCCATATCTGTGCCCGATGAACGCAGGCTCACATTCCAAGTGAGTTTGCCCTGAGGCCGCACAAGGACCTTTTTCTTGCGCTCAAAGCCCATAAGGCTATAGCCTACGACTACAGAGTCACCCGACTGGAAATCAAATGAATAATGTCCGTCGAGATTTGTAACGCCGCCTGCCATCTGGCCTTCAACCTTAACAGCCACAAGGGGCAGAGGCTTGCCGTCCTCGTCGGTAACGCGGCCACTTAAAGTACAACTGACGGATTTGACCTTAACGCTGTCAACCCCTACCGAGGAACTATCCTGGGAAACATTAGTCACCTCTTGCGCCAAAGCCGCAAGAGTAAGGCTCAAAAAACTGACAAAAGCTATAAGATGCTTCACCGATCGGGGTTGAATGGATAATACTACATTAATATAACGTAAGCGCGTCCCCTATATTGTACAGGACACGCGCTTTTTTATTGCTTGACGGGATGAGCAGGGAGCACACTCTTGATGCCCTGTTCACGATGTTCAACGACCACTTCTATTCCATATTTCGCATTCAGGTGTTCTGCCAAATGCTGAGCACTGTAGACCGAACGGTGCTGCCCGCCCGTACAACCGAACGAAAACATCAGGTCTGTGAAGCCGCGCTGAAGATAGCGTTCAACGTGAGCATCAGCCAAACGATACACGGAATCCAGGAAGGTCAGGATTTCACCGTCGTCCTCAAGGAAACGGATAACAGGTTCATCCAAACCGGTTATCTGCTTGTACGGCTCATAGCGTCCAGGGTTATGGGTGGAACGGCAGTCGAAAACATAACCGCCTCCGTTGCCGCTCTCGTCGTCAGGAATGCCTTTGCGGTATGAAAACGAGAAGACACGAACGCGCAGAGGTCCTTTGCCATCGTACTTCGAGAACGTAGCCGGGCCGTCGGCAGGATGAGCCTTATAAACGTTATCGGTAGCCGTGCGGTAGCCGTCGCTTCGTTCTTGCGGCTGCGGCTCCTCGGGTTGGAATTGAGGCAAAGCGACCAGCGACTCAAGCAGCTCTCGCAGATATGGGTAAGGACATCCGTCTTCCTGCGCCAGCAGCTCGCGTAAGTTCTGCATTGCTGGCGGAATGCTCTCCAGAAAATGCTTCTTTCGTTCGAAATAACCACGGAATCCGTAGGCACCAAGGACCTGTAGCAAGCGGAAAAGCACGAAGCGGCGCAAGCGGCGACGGAAATGCTTCTCATCAACTTCGATATACAACTTCAGATTCTTGAGATAGACTTCTATGAGTTCCTCTCTGAGCTCGGTGCTGTAGCGGGCCGAAGCCTGCCAGAGGAAACTCGCGAGATCATAGCACACAGGACCGCGCCGCCCACCTTGGAAGTCTATGAAATGAGGCTTGTCATGGGCGTCAAGCATCACATTACGAGCCTGGAAATCACGATATAAGAAGGCTGTCTGGGCTTCAGCCGTCAAGTCTTTGGCAAACAACTTGAAGGCCGCTTCAAGGCGTAGTTCGTGGAAATCTATGCCGGTGGCCTTGAGAAAGCAATATTTAAAATAGTTGAGGTCAAACAGAACGCTCGTCTCGTCCATTTCTGCCTGCGGATAGCACACATTGAAATCCAAGCCTACGGCGCCGCGAATCTGCAGCGCCGGCAACTCGGCAATAGTGCTACGCAAAAGACTTTTCTCAGCCTCGTTGTATCGGCCGCCTGCCTCGCGTCCGCCTTTCAGCGCATCAAACAGCGACCTCGAACCGAGGTCTTCCTGGAGGTATCGCGAGCCATCGTCGGAAACAGCCAGTATACGAGGCACCGGCAAATGGAGACTGTAGAAATGACGGGCAAGATATATGAAAGCATGATTCTCGTCCAACGACGTTCCTATCACACCTATCACGCTCTGACCATTGGCCGCTGTGAACCTGTAATACAGACGGTTACTGCCCGAGCCCGTAATAGTTTCTTCTGTCAGCGGGTCTTGCTGAGCAAAACGCCTGTATAACTCACGTAGTCTTTCCATATTTACTGTTGTGCTTTAGCCAGAACGTTAATCTTATGCCTAATGGCGAGCATATTGAAGAACGTGACAATGACAAAGATGCCTACGCCCACAAGCAAGGCCGGGGCAAGGGGACCTTCGCTCATAGCCGGGAAGATCTGCCACAGACGTTCAAGATATAAATGTCGGATCCACAGCATCAGAACTATAGCCAGCACCAGCACTAATGCGTTCAAAGCTATCGTTAGCAACTGATAAGGCAGCGAAACACGGGCGCGGGTATAGCCAATGAGCAGCAGATTCTGAAGCTTGTCGGAGTTCTTCTGCACCAAGAGAAAGATGCTCAGCATGAGGATGTAGAACGACAAAGCACTGATAAGCAGACCAACGGCCATTACTATGCCAGCAACAATCTTGAGGAAATAAGTCATACGCCCGGCTTCGAGGCTATTGTCCTCAAGCTCGTAGCCATGATCCTCAATGAAACGCGCTATAGCATCGTCGGCCGGATTCTTCACTTCAACTATCAAACGAGTAGGTTTAGGCTCGGCACCAGGTGCCAGTTGGCTGTTGCTCATCTGCATGAAAGCAGCCGGCACGAGCACTGTGTTCAGTCGTGTGGAGAAGCCTACTACGCGGCCTTTCATCACACGCTCTGCCCCACCCTCGCCACGAAGTCGTAAATCAAGTTGAATCATCGAGACTACGCCCTCAGAGAGTTTAGGCAGCGACTGACTTTCGGCAAAGCCAAAGTTGTAAAGAGCCAGATAAGTGCGCGGCAAGATGATTGGCACCTCACCCTCCTGCATCGGGGGCCAGGTCACATCAACGAACTCGTCGGGCACACTCTCGAAGAACATACTCGTGCCCATCTGCGAACCGCCCATCGAGATAGAGGCGTACACCTGATACTGAGAAGCCTCGAACGAACCCACACGCTTCGCGAATCGCTGAGACTCAAGTTCCTTGATTTCAGCCTCGTCGAACGTTTGAGTCTCGCCTTGGAGCGATGAAACGGCAGCGATACGCTTTGAAAGAATAATATATGTGTTCTTGATAAAGCTGTCCTCACCACCGAAGGCGGGCAGCACATCTTCATAAAACTGCACGCTGAGAACCACTGTCAACATTCCGAGAAGGTTGGCAAGGAAAAAGCCCGCAAGCTGTCCTGCGCTGATATGACGGCGCAAAAGTTTCCAAATCAGTTTCATAGTCGGAATGTTTTTTCGTAAGGAAGGTCCATGTGGTGACCAATACTTGTTACAATGATGCCTGCTCCCTGACGATTAGCCTCTTCCATCAACAGCTCTCCCATTATGCGGCTGTTGTCATCATCGAGATGGCTCACCGGCTCATCAGCCAAGATGAAGTCGAAGGGTTGGCACAACGCACGCATGAAAGCCACGCGCTGTTGCTGCCCGAAGCTCATTTGAGCGACCCTGGTAGTACGCCTGTCGGCGATGCCGAGGCGGTCGAACCAAGCCTCTATCTCTGCCTTTGTCTTGTGATTTGTCAGTTGGTTCTTCACCTCTACGTTTTCCCAAGCTGTCAGTTCGGGGAACAACCGCAGCTCCTGAAACAGATAACTCAAAGAGTGCTGCCTGAGCAGGGTCCATTCCCACATCTTCATGCTCTTGATGTTACGCTCGTCAAACAGGATATCTCCTTCGTAATCATTGCGGTAACCGATAAGGTAACTGCACAACGACGACTTGCCAGTGCCCGAAGCAGCTTCTACCAAGTAAAGGTGGCCGCGCTCAAAGACTACGTCCTGTTGCCAGGTGTCGGAACAGATATCCGTACGTCCTGCGAACACGCGGGGCAAAGTGTTTTGAAGTGTTATCTTATTCATTTGTCAACAATTCTTTGGCTATTAAAGTACCTTCGGGGGCTTTCAGTCGGAACACCAACTGGTCGGGCTCCGTCATTTCCATGGTCAGACTTTCGAATTTCCTAAACATATCGGGCACAGGCACTTGTTGTGATACTTTGTTTATTATTTCGGGTAGCGCCAGATAGGCGTACAACCGAGAACCTTTGATATGGCTCTTCTCCTGATTTAGCAAGGCGTTGTCTCCATTTGCCAGGCCGGGTTCATCGCCAGTGTAGAAGATTCCTTTGTCCACACCAAGATAAAAGCGACACGAACCCATAGATACGGCGTATTGGCTATTGGCCTGCTGATTAAAAGCAATCAGACCGTTGCCCCAAGCCCCAGCTTCCTTGAAGAAGTCACTATTGGCCACATGAGCCGTGAGATAGATATTGCTTAGGTCTAAGGACAAGAGGCTTCGCATATTGAACAAAGTCGGTTTACTCATTTCCAAGGCCACGTCGCCGTCGATGGTTTCGATAATTCTATCTAAATCCAAGACCAGATTCATCGCAGCTAACGCCATGCGAACTTGTTTCGTAGAACGAAGCATGCCCAAAAGGCTCTTTCCTTCAAAGTTTGCACCTATCCATACTGTGTTTTTGTCGTGAGCATGGCCTATAAGAGTCCCCTTTATCGGACGAAGACGCTTGCCCAACTCCTTGATTTGCTCTTTCACGTTATCTTTCAAGGCGACAATTTCTGTATTTAGTTTCAGCACATTCTTGTCTGCTGACAGGCGCATTCTCAACAGAGCATCTTCACTCTTATTGATATCGAACTTATATAGGAACATGCGAGCCTTGGCAGGTAGCAACTCAGGACCTATCACGGCCACTACAGCACCGTCCTTGCGGCGCAGTTGGGCAAACAGTTCGCTTTTCTGCACGCTTTCGTCCTTGTCCTGCTTGAGAAGCCTGGCCATCTCCGAGCGCAACTGATCCTGCGCTGCTCCCACGGCGGGGCCAAGTACTAAAGCGAGCGTACCGTCGAAAGCGCAAAGCCATTGCTGCTCAAGCACCACCCACGACATTCCTCGCTGACGGGCTATGACCGATGCACGGCCCTGCTTATGCAAACCTTCGCACAACGATGTGAAATCGTCCTCATCGTCCATTGCCGCAACAAAACCGATATTACCTGTGGCAGAGGCAAAAGCATAGGCCGGGCGCGACAGGTCCAAACCTAGATTTTCCGCGTCAACATCCTGTGAGCGCTCCAACATCTTCACACAGTCAGCCACGGTCAGTTCGGCCTCTTCAAGGCATGTCTTCAGATCAATGCGGGCCACGCCGACAGCGTCAATAGATATTACATTCAAATAAGCATTACTCGTAAGCCGAACATAAAAATATGTTCCTGCACCTATCGCTGCAATGAGCGGTAAAACAATGAGTAGTATTTTTGACTTTTTCATATACATAATTATCTATTCGCCAGACGCATCAGATGAACAGCTACCAGCGCAGCTGTTTCTGTGCGCAAGCGACTCGTGCCAAGCGACACGGAGCGGAAGCCAGCAGCCTCGGCCTTTCGAACTTCATCAACCGAGAAATCACCCTCTGGCCCTATCAGCACGAGAGCCGGTTGCTTACTTGCAAGTACGTCACCCAAGAAAGGTTTAGCCTCTGAGCCCAGCTCATAGCAATGGGCTATGAAACGTTGTTCAGGCAGGTCATCGCGCTTAACGAAGGAGCCAAACGCCTCCAGCTCGTCAATGACCGGTTTCCAAGCCTTGTGACTCTGCTTCATCGCAGCCACAGCTACGCGCTCCAGACGTTCCGTCTTCACCACACGCCGCTCTGCAAACTGTGTGTCGAGCAGCGACAGATGGTCCATGCCTATCTCAGTAGCCTTCTCCACCATCCATTCCACGCGGTCTATATTCTTCGTAGGAGCCATGCCCAAGTGTATCGATCCATGCCATTCAGGTTCCTGAGGCCTGGATTGAGTGATGCGGTATCGGCAATGATGGTTGCTCGCCTCAGTAATTACAGCATCATACAGGCAGCCTTTACCGTCGACAAGCACCAGCTCATCACCAACGCCCAACCGCAGCACGCGCATAGCATGCTGGGCTTCATCACCCGGCAATTCGGACAGCTCAGGCTCCGGAACATAGAAATATCTAATCTCTTTCAACTCTCAATTGTCAGCTTTCAACATTTTCTTACTCCTCCTCACCGTAAGGATTAGCATCCTCAATCGGGTTTGGGGCTTGATCCCTACGGGCCAACTCGTCGCGAATCTGCGTCGCAATCTCAAACTGCTCCGTAGCTACAGCATGTTCCAGCGCTTCCTCCAACATCTTACGAGTCAGCGTGGAAATATTTATAGCAAAGGAATTCTCGCCTGTCTTGCGCATATACTGAGCTTCGAACAAAGCGCTGTCGATAGTTATAGGGCATACTGCAGTGCAAGCTATTACCAGTGCATCGTGAGCTTGGCATGTGTCTACGACACGTTCTTCACCATTCTGTTCACCCACTATCTTGCACAAAAACGTTCCATTAGCTATACCATAAAACTCTATTCGCTTCAAGCTAACGCCACACTTCATCAGCAAAAGATTATATGCATCTGCCACAGTCGCGGCCACAGGCATAGGCAAAGGAATCTGCGAACGCATCATCAATGTCGCAGCACGGCGCGTCGACATCATCACGGGCAAAATCCTCTCGCCACCCTTCTCTCGCAAGATTACCATAGTTCGGCCATCCTTGTTTGCGGTCTGCGCCAAAGCATTAATTTCCAATTCTATAAGCATCGCTTCCTCACATTAGTCAGCATTCAACTATACCTTTCTCACTTCGCATCTTTCGGCGAAGGATTCTTGAACAGCACAGCAAACAGCAAAGCCACTACCAACGCATAAGTTGCGAAGATAAACCAGCAAGTCTGCCATTCACCTACCAAGAAACCGTCCTGCCAGCTGCAGTATTTATTCACTATCTGGCCGGCAATCAGCGTGCCGATTGTTGCTCCAAGACCGTTTGTCATCAACATAAACAAGCCCTGGGCCGACGCCTTTACCGAAGCATCGCATTCCTGATCCACAAAGATGCCGCCAGAAACATTGAAAAAGTCAAAGGCTACACCATACACAATGCAGGAAAGAATGAAGAACAGCACGCCAGGCATCGTAGGATGACCAATCCCAAAGAACCCGAAACGGAACACCCAAGCAAACATCGACATCAACATCACGGTCTTGATGCCGAACCTGCGCAGGAAGAAAGGTATCATCAATATGCACAAAGCCTCACTTATTTGCGACAGAGAAGTAAGCAAAGTAGCATTGTTGGCGGCAAACGACGAGGCCACAACCGGATCTGCGGAGCCCTTGAAACTCGTAATGAACGGACCGGCATAACCATTAGTGACCTGAAGAGCCATGCCAAGCATCGCAGAGAAGATGAAGAACAAAGCCATCTTGCGAGTCTTGAACAAGCGGAACGCGCTGAGTCCCAATTGATCTGACAGCGTTCCTTGAGGCTTTGCTTCAATCTTACACTCAGGCAGAGTAAAGCAATAACCGAACATCAGCAAACTCAACGCACCCGAGACGAAGAACTGCATGTAGGTATACTGGAACTTCATCGCATTCTCAGCCAAAGTGAAGTGGAAACCATCAGCGTCGTAAGCGGCACAGTTGACAAACCACATAGTTGCAATAAAACCGACAGTACCCAATACCCTTATAGGCGGGAAGTCCTTGACAGTGTCCATGCCGCCGTCCTTCAATATGGTAAATGCCGTGGTATTGGACAATGCAATCGTAGGCATGAAGAAGGCAACGCTAACAGTGTACAAGCCTATGAACAAAGCCTTGTTAGGTAAGTCATTACCCAAGCCTGAACGCAGGCCTATCCACCAGCAGCCAAGCATCGCTGCACCTGCTGCCAAGTGACACAAGCCCAGCAACCGCTGTGGCTGGATCCACTTGTCGGCAATAATGCCCATTATCGTAGGCATGAATATGCTGACAATGCCCTGAATAGCATAGAACCATGCTATCTGACCGCCTAAGCCCACGGAGCCCAGATAATTTCCCATACATGTGAGGTAAGCTCCCCACACCGCAAACTCAATAAAATTGAGTATTGACAAACGAATTTTTAAGTTCATTTCGCTAATTTGATTATTTATTGCGCTGCAAAAGTAATAAAAACTTTCTACTTTAGAGTGCTAACTTAAACTTTTTATTACCTTTGCCAGCAAATTAACACACCTTAAGAGCATGACCACACATCTATTATTTATTATTGGCGCTTTATCTTGCGCCGTAGGGTGTAAAGCAGCTACAGCTCAACCTACCGACACAGTTCGTTATCAACTCGTGTGGGCTGACGAGTTCAATACCGACGGAGCACCAGATTCCACCCGGTGGAGCTTTGAACACGGCTTAGTCCGCAACCACGAACTCCAATGGTACCAAGAGGACAACGCACGCTGCGAAAACGGCGTGTTAAAGATTACCGGACGAAAGGAACAGGTCGCCAACCCCAACTTCGACGCTCAGAGCAATGACTGGCGCCGCAACCGCGAAGTGGCCGACTACACCAGCTCGTGCATCGAAAGCCGCAAAAGCTTCTCGTTCCGCTATGGACGACTCGAAGTGAAAGCACGTATACCCGTAGCCTCAGGCTCATGGCCGGCCATTTGGACACTGGGTAATCAGGGCGGATGGCCAGCCTGCGGCGAGATCGACGTTATGGAATTTTACCGAGTACCTCCCCAGACAATGGGCATACACCATGACGCAGCCTCGCGCGAACGCACCTTTCCTATAATTTTAGCAAATGCATGCTGGCGAGGACCCGATGGACGTGATGCTTGGAACACCGGGCGAATTCCCTTCAGCCACTTCACCGAGCGCGATGCCGATTGGGCAAATAAGTTCCACGTATGGCGCATGGACTGGACGCCTGAAGCAATACGCCTCTATTTAGACGATGAGCTGCTCAACGACATCCCAACTTCGCAGGCCAATCCTGTAGAGCCTGCTGAGCCGCAAGCACGCATGGGCCGCCAGCGTGGACCGCGCTTCAACCCGTTCCACAACGACCGCGAAGGCTTCGGGCACTACATTTTGCTCAATCTGGCCATAGGCTCCAGCGGAGGCACGCCCGACGACAGCGCCTTCCCCCTTGTCTATGAAATAGATTATGTACGCGTTTGGCAAATGGAAAACCTCAACAAATAATCAAAATAAACACTATGCTTAAACACATCATTGCATGCATCGGCCTCATGTTCACCGCAACGGCCGGTGCAACTGACTGGCAAGCGACGACGGATGTCGTATGGGCCGGTCGACACTATCGCGAACTGAAGGGCTTAGCTTCCGGTTATTCCGAGAGCGACAATGCAATCAGCTGGAACTTCGAAGCTGACACGAAAATGATTTTTGCCGTTCACATGCCCGACGGACACGTACGTGCTGATATCGTACTACAGCCTAACGCAGGCCGTAAGGTAACGCTGAACGTCCGGATCGTTCACCCCGTCACCGGCACAGAGGTCATCAACCACACCGTTCAGACCCAGTCCGGAGTGTCAGGAATGCAAGAAGTTGAGATTCTGCCCGACACTGAAATGCCGGCCGACGGCTGGTACTTCATCGAGATAACCAGCCCCGATGCCCGCTCAAACCTCAATCAGATGAAATGCCTCAACTTCCAACGCACCTCCACAAAGAGCGTTACGGCAGCCAACTCGATGATGGCACCTGCCGTGCACCTCTGGTGGACATCAACCGATCCCAAGGCACCCGAAGGCGATTCATTCGATTGGATATACATGGAGGCCCTAATACCCGAGGTCTACAAGCAGTCGTGCACTTATCAGATGACCATTGGCTCTACCGGGCTCTACTCGGGCATACAGACCAATCACCTGCTGAACAACGACACGTGGACTCACGCCGTCATTTTCTCAGCCTGGGATGCCGGCGACACCGACAAGGACAAGTCGCTGCCCGACTATATGCGTTCTGGAGCCCTTGACGTGGGCGATGAAGCCTATGCCGTGCGCTTCGGAGGAGAAGGCACCGGTGCCAGCCTGCGCTACCCCGAGGGACAGCGCTGGCAAACCGACCATTGGGTACAGATGATGATGTATGAGCGCCCCGACTACATTGAGCGCGAAACCGTGGATGAATCGGGCAACACAGTGGTAAAGCCCTTCCGCAGCACGCTTCTTTCCTATTGGTATAAGCAAGCAGAAGAAAGCGAATGGCACTACTTCGGCACATTGCGTGCCGCAGGCACCTACCGTATGGAAGGCAAGGCCTCGGGGCTTTACAGCTTCCTCGAGAACTGGAGCGGCTTCGGAGGCGACCGTTATCGTCGTGTTTACTATCGCAACGGTGCCATGCGTTCCACAGCCAGCGGCAAATGGTATAGCCTCAACAAGGCTGGTTTCGGGAGTACACAGCATTGGGAAACGCAACGTAACTCGCGCGACGACTATGGTCACGGCGTGACAAGCGTATTCGACAACAGTTTCTACATTGAGGCTGGAGGTCTGCTCGGCGTGCGCGACAGCGCAGATAGCTACATTCCAGTGCCTCAAGGTCAGATGCCATGGGTCGACACCATTAATGTTCAGGCTCTGCGCGACCGTATAGACAAGGCCGTACTCAAAGGCTATACCAAAGATATGCGTATGCGTCTGGAGTCTACGGCAGTTATCTCCGACCCCGAGACATGGAAGCTTATATCCTTCTCTGACGAGGAGACGAAGGAGGAAGGCGAGTATGGACGTGCGGCACAGATTCTTGACGGCAACACGTCGAGCTACTATCGCATGAAAGCTTATTCCAATTACCCCCATACCTTTGTCTTTGATGCCGGCGAAGAAGTCACGGTAAAGAGCATCGGGCTCTATCAGTCATTCGACCTTAACTACCGTGCACGTCAGGCCCAACTCTCATATTCTAATGACGGTCAAACATTTACGGCAGCCGGCACTATCAGTTTCGACAACGATGACGCCCCCACTACCGTTCTTGAAACGCCAATCAGCGCTCGCTATTTCCGTCTGCGTTTCATCCGAGGTCACGGAGCAGGGCACAACCTTGCCATCAACGAAATCTATTTCAAAAAAGACTACCGACTCGCCGACCTCAAGATCCTCGCGGCTGAGATTCTTAATCAAGAGGACCGCTTCGGCGGCTATCGGCCTCAAGCCCTGCAACAGTTGAAGAGCGTGTACAACAACGGCAACACCGATAACGCCGAGGCTCTCGTAGAAGCTATACGCTCACTCGGTGAGACGGCTGAGCCCCTAACGCTTGGCAATGTCGATAATAACTACCACATCACATCTTTCACAGCTTACCAGATTCACAATCCATACGGCTATGGCGACCTTGTCGTGGACGCCGAAGGGCACCTCACACTCGCCGGCGCAACCAAAGAAGAGGCCCGTGAAGCCTACCGTAGGCATACCCTTGTTTCCAATCCTTACGACAACTGGCTTGTTCTCCGTTCCGAAGAATATAAAGAGTACTATATCTACAATCTTGGTGCAAAGAAATTCCTCTGCATCGATAACACAAGCATATACCTCTCGGACACGCCTGTTGCCATCGACATTACGGCTGACTCCGGCTTCTTCAACATCGGCATTAAGCGTTCCAGAATTCAGCTGCAGCCTGCTGAGGAAGTGCCGACCATACGCTCTTCACGTCACAACCAAGCTTGTATGTTCGAACTTCGAAACAACTACGCCTTATCACCAGCCGACAAGGATGTGCGTCAGCTCCTGCTTCAATGCGAGATAGCACTCCACGGAGTGCCCGACGGCGTCGTGGATCTCAGTCCAAAGATGCAGACAGAGCCCGCCGGTTCGGACATCGTCAGCGTTGTGAACACCCAAGGCATCGTGCTATATCGCGGTAGCTACAACACCATCCCTCGCCTGCCACGAGGCATTTACCTCATCCAATCCGGCAAGCATAAAACCAGAAAAATCGTATTCAATTAAGTCAAGAATCATGAAACGGGCGGGCGCTAACCAAAAAGCGTCCGCCCGTTTCTTTGTATCTGAACAATCTAAATCCGGATTAAGACCAAAAGTATCGTGAAATATGACTGGTCATGTAGGTTGTTCGGTCGCGACCGAACAACCGATTTGAACGTATGTGTTCTACAACAAGTCTGGACGTATTGGCGGAAGTCCCTTGATAGGCCGATTCAAAGGTCTGTTCCTATTTCTGTTTCTTCCCGTAGTCGGGGTCAATCTTGATGAAGGCTGAGACGGCGAATGTAACGAGGCAGCAGGCCATCACCCACCAGAAGAAACCGAGGTAGCCAAGGCGGTCGGCCATCCAACCCGCAATCATACCCGGCAACATCATGCCCAAAGCCTGCATAGCAGTGCAGATGCTGAACACAGCGGTAGAGCGCTCGCCCTGAGAGAAATAGACGAGATAGAGCATATAGGCGGTGAAGCCGAAGCCGTAGCCGAACTGCTCGATGAAGACGCAGAGGTTGATGATTGAGAACTGAAGGTTGAAAATAGAAAAGCTATTTGCCTCGGCGAAAACAGCAGAAAATGAAGGAGCTGCATAAGACAGGTAAACGTAGACGAGGTCGGGCAGCGAAATACTAAGTACCATAGGCCACAACCAGCGCTTCAGTCCGTGGCGCGATACGCACCAGCCACCCAACAAGCCGCCTATAGTGAGGCCTATTATACCCACAGTGCCGTAGACAAAACCCACAGCCTCAGTTGACAGGGCCAGTCCTCCAGCCTCAGCCGAATCCAAAAGGAAGGGATTGGCAATCTTCACCAATTGCCCTTCGGGGAAACGAAAAAGGAGCATGAAGAGAAGTGCCGTGAGGATATGGGGTTTGGTAAAGAAGGTTTTCAGCGCTAACCAGAATTCCGTGAACATTGACTGCTGACGATGCTCAGCTATATCCTCGCCCATATGCACTCCAACAGACTGACTATTCTCAGCATTTGCAGTGTCTTCGGCAGGGCATTTTACTTTCGGGAGCGACAAGATGTGCCACAACCATAAAGCCAGGAATGCGCCTGCAAGAACGAAGAACGTAATGCTCCAAGCCATGGGAATCGTATTGGAACGCTCAAGCCAACCGGCAAGCATAACCAACAAGCCCTGCCCGAAGATTGTGCCGATTCGGTAGAATGTGCTGCGGACGCCTACATAGAGGCTTTGGTCATGCGAATCAAGACCGAGGATATACAGGCCGTCGGCGGCGATATCGTGGGTAGCACTGGCAAATGCCAACAGCCAGAAGAAAGCCAACGAGCCTTGTAACCAATAACTTGTGGGCAACGTGAAAGCAATTCCGGCAAAGCCTGCACCTATAAACAACTGCATCAGCAACACCCACCATCGTTCCGTTTTAATGGCAGCAACAAAAGGGCTCCACAAGGGCTTGATGACCCATGGCAGATAAAGCCATGAGGTGTAGAGGGCAAGATCTGTATTTGAGAGTCCAAGCCGTTTGTACATCGTCGTTGCAATCACCATCACAGCGACATAAGGAAGCGCCTCGGCCAGATAAAGCGACGGCACCCAGGCATATGGTTTATTCTTCATAGGAATTGTTATTGGCATACGCGGGAGCCGGCATAGAATGCGGCCCAGGCGGGTATGGCAAGAAGAGAATCGATGAGAAAGAAGGTTGCGAAGCCTGTACGCTCAACGAGCCAGCCTGAAACGGCCAGTGCCGGGAGCATCACAAGCGAGACGAGCGGGATGTAGAGGTAGTTGATAGTGCTGCGATAACGCTCGCCAGAGATATAACGTATGAAGACAAGGCACCCGTTCAGGCCGAGACCGAAGCAGAACTGGGCCGCAAAGGTAGCGACGCAGAGTGGGAACAAGCCCGACGGAGGGTACTGTGTCATCACAAAATAGACCATGGGCGAAAGAGGCATAGCAAGAGCCTGAGGCCACAGAAGACGGCGACTGCGGTTCAGACGATAGCCAAGACCTAAGCCTAAGGAAAAGGCTATAACACCCACGGTTCCTTGCGCCAGACCTACCCATTGCAGCGAACACCCTAAACCTCCCTCAGCGTCAGTAGCCATTAGAAAGAGGACGCGCGTGTAGAACATCAGCGACTGCGGCAGCAGGAAGAGTGTCAGGCAGAGGATGACCACCAACCAATTAGGTTTATGAGCTATACGGTCAATAACGCGCATTTCAGCCCTAACGGCACCACCAATAGACTGACTGCGGCCAGCATCACCGACATGAGGTGGCTTCAGCACAAAGAAATTGTAAAGTACAAGCAACAGATAAAAGCCTGCCAGCAGGTAAATAGCTGAACTCCACGAGAGAGCGATGGCATTGCGGCGGTTGTGATAGAACACTTCAAGGAAGCCCACCATCACGATCATCACACCGTAAGTCATCACTACGCTGGCCTGCGAGAAGAACATCTTTGGGCCATTGAAGATGCGTTGCTCACGAGGACGCAACATTCGTTCGTAATACATGCGTGCCGCAAGTTCGTGCCAAGCACACAACATGCAAAGCACAAAGAGACAGGCGAAGACCAATATACGACGATGGACAGACGAAGTGCAACAGAAAGCCAGAGTCGTGATAATAATGAATATGCTCAACTCAATGCCGCGAAGCACCAACGAGAAGTGGCCAACCTGCCGCACTTTTTGTCGAACAAAGCTCTTCAGCACCCAAGGCAAGGAGAGCAATGCGCACAAAAGAGTACAATAATCCCACCCTATACCCAGCTGCAGGAACATCAGCAGTGCCACGAAGGTTATCATGGCACTGGGAATGGCCTCAGCGGCGAAGAGGGTGGGAATCCAACGCATCATCAGATTAAAGATTAAGGATTAAGGACTAAAGTTATATGGTTAAGCCTCCACCCTATTAATCTTGTTCTCTTTCAATGACTTAATCGTTCAATCACTGATTTATCAATAAGCCCTTGCGATAAGGACTCTGTACTTGGCAGGCTTGCCACTGACCATGTCGGTGCCGGGCGTCTGCTCAAAGTCATAGGGAACGCAGCGGATAGTGGCCTGCGTCTCCTCCTTGATGCGAGCTTCGGTTTCAGGAGTACCGTCCCAATGGCAGAGGAAGAAGCCTCCGTCCTTAATACGGCTCTTGAATTCCTCGTAGTCGTCGCACTCATAGATATGCTCATCGCGGTACTTGCGAGCTTTCTCGAAGATGGCTGTCTGCATATCATCGAGCACCGACTTCACGTGGGCTGCAATGCCGTCGCAAGTGAGTGTTTCCTTCTCTAAAGTGTCACGGCGCATCAGTTCGATGGTGTTGTTCTCCATATCGCGCGGTCCCATTACGAGGCGTACAGGCACACCCTTGAGCTCATAATCGGCAAACTTGAAGCCGGGGCGCTTCTGGTCGTTGTCATCGAGCTTGACGCTGATGCCCATACCCTTGAGCTCATCAGCTATGGCACCGAGCTTCTCGCGCAGACGTGCCAGTTCGTCTTCGGTCTTGTAGATAGGAACGATGACCACCTGGATTGGCGCGAGAGCTGGAGGCAGCACGAGGCCGTTATCGTCGGAGTGCGTCATGATAAGAGCACCCATCAAGCGTGTGGAAACGCCCCAAGAGGTTGCCCAAGCGTACTCGGGTTGGTTATCTTTGTTAAGGAACTGCACATCGAAGGCCTTACCGAAGTTCTGACCGAGGAAGTGGCTTGTACCACTCTGCAGAGCCTTGCCGTCCTGCATCATAGCCTCGATGGTATAAGTGTCGAGAGCTCCAGCGAAGCGCTCCGTTTCGCTCTTGACACCTTGCATCACAGGCACTGCCATCACCTTCTCGGCGAAATCAGCATATACCTTGAGCATCAGGCGAGCACGCTCCTCTGCTTCCTCACGTGTGGCATGAGCCGTATGGCCTTCCTGCCAAAGGAACTCTGAGGTGCGGAGGAAAAGGCGAGTACGCATCTCCCAACGCATTACGTTAGCCCACTGGTTGATTAGCAGAGGCAGATCGCGATAAGAGTGAATCCAGTTCTTATAAGTGTTCCATATTATCGTTTCCGAAGTAGGACGAATGATAAGTTCTTCCTCGAGTTTGGCCTCGGGATCAACTACTACACCATCGTGCGTCTCGTTGGTTTTCAGGCGATAATGCGTTACCACAGCACATTCCTTGGCGAAGCCCTCAACGTGTTCGGCCTCGCGTGAGAGGAAACTCTTAGGGATGAGGAGGGGGAAGTATGCATTCTGCACACCCGTTTCCTTGAACATAGCATCGAGCTTTGCCTGCATCTTTTCCCAGATGGCATAGCCATAGGGCTTGATAACCATACATCCACGAACGTCGCTCTGCTCGGCCAGGTCGGCCTTCACGACAAGTTCGTTATACCATTGCGAGTAGTTCTCGCTTCGTTTCGTCAAGTTTTTTAATTCTTTAGCCATAGTATAATTTATGTGTCATTTTATATTTTGCGGCGCAAAGTTAGTGAAATATTGCTAAAGCAACGAATAATTTTTAGTGTTTTGCTTTATCGTAACGAGATTTTCTTTATATTTGCACTCTGAAAGTAGTATTATCAACTCTTATTATTAACTAAAACACGAAACTATGAAAGGATTAAAGTTCTATGCACTCGGCCTTTGCGCCGCACTGCTTTTCAATTCTTGCAACATGTCAAACACCGCTAAGGGTGGTGTGATTGGCGGTACGAGTGGTGCAGCTCTCGGCTCAGCTCTCGGTGCTATCCTCGCCAAGAACGGCAACAAGGGCAAGTGGGCAGGCATCGCAGGTGCTGCCGGCGCAGTAGCAGGCTCCACAGCCGGTATCCTCATCGGCCGCAAGATGGACAAGGCTAAGGCTGAAGCTGAGAAGATTGCTAACGCACAGGTAGAAAGCGTTACCGACGGTAATGGCTATCAGGCTGTTAAGGTTACCTTCGATAGCGGTATCCTCTTCCAGACAGGTAAGTCGGCCCTGAACGCTGTAGCTCAGAGCTCACTTAACAATTTCGCTTCCAATGTGCTTATTCCTAATTCAGACATGAGTGTAGGTATCATCGGATACACCGATAATGCGGGCTGGAAGAACAGCACCGCAGAGCAGAGCAAGCTGAAGAACCAAAAGCTCTCTGAAGACCGTGCTCAGTCTGTAAGCAAGCACCTTCTCAAGAATGGCGTTGCCAATGGTCAGATCAAGGAAGTTGTAGGCCTGGGCGAAGACAACCCCGTAGCCGACAACAGCACCGCTGCCGGTAAGGCTCAGAATCGTCGCGTGGAGGTTTACCTCTATGCCAGCGACGAGATGATCAAGGCTGCCGAGGCTGGCACGCTCCAGTAATCATCTGATTTAATCACAACAAAGAGGGGCATCCGCTTGGATGTCCCTCTTCTTTTTTCTTCGAAATATCTGATGGCCACTAGCCATTCAGAATGCCTTATCGGCTATTTAGCCAGTCGTGCCCTACTGCACGCCCAATAGTATACTGGTACACGAATGGCCATAACTTGCTACACGTCCGGTCATATCCTGCTACATGTACGGTCGTATTAAGCTACACGTCCGGTCGTATTAAGCTACATATACGCATGTGTTAGGGAACGCCTTTCTACTCTTCCAAACCTTTCACGTATGGCAAACTCCAGTGATATTTCACTGCTAACATACGAATTCCTATGGCAACTATACACGAGAGCAAAGCTGCACCTTCAATCTTCCACCCAAGGTGCAAGGCACCGACATAGACCAATCCACCAGCCAGACAGCAAGTGGCATAAATCTCCTTGCGGAAGATGAGAGGTACTTCGTTGATAAGAATGTCGCGCAAGACGCCACCTCCAGCACCTGTGACCACACCAAGAACAATGGCAGCCCAAGTGGGGAAGCCAAGACCCAACGACTTTTGTATGCCAATGACATTGAAAAGCGAGAAACCTATGCAGTCGAACAGGAACCATGTATTGTCTTGACGCACCAGCATCTTGCGGAAGATAATCACCCAAACGAGGCCGAAAAGGCAGGTGAGCAGAAATATAGGGTCTTCCAACCAGAATGGTACCTTGCCGATAAGCAGGTCGCGGATGGTACCGCCCCCGCATGCTGTAGCTATGCCAACGATGAAGGCGCCGAACAAATCGAAGTGCTTGGCAGAAGCCAGACGAGCTCCTGACACTGCACCTGCAAGGGTGCCGACAAGTTCAAGGATAACAAAGGACCAGGGGATACTGAGCAAGGTGCCCATCTCCTGAAAGAAATGCTTGATTATTTCCATTAATTACATTCGGATTTACTGATTTGAACTCTTCGCTTTAGCAAAGCCTACGAGAGCATCATAACGAGCTCCCTGCGGACGGTGGTATACGAGTGTTATGTATTCGTTCTCAGTCTGGTAGAAATCACCGTCGGTTCGCAGCGTTCGTCCTACGCCATCGCCGTCTATCTGACGGAACTGATAGTTGTAGTAGCCCTGTTTCAACAGCACTGCTGTCTCGTATGCCTTGAGCCGTTCATCGTAGTGCATCACGCATTCTGGATCAGGATAGCCATTGTTCCAAAGGCCTGCCACATACACATCTCCGCCTTCCAACTTGGGCGTTTGCAGCAAAAAGTGTACAAACAGATATTCACTCATCGTGGCATTATCCTCATCGCCTGAATGACGAATGACATAAGCTCCGTCAGCGTCTGGATCGTATGTATAGTTGTGCTGAGGAGTATTAGCAAACAATGTGGCATGGTGCTGCTCGTCAATCCACTCCATGCGGTCCACGTTCATACCATTGAGCCGTATATCCAGGATCTCAAACTTGTGGAACTCTGCCCCGGCATCAAAGATCAGTTCACGCCGGTGTGTCCACTCGGCGCCATTGGCCTTAAGGATATTAGGCGGCAGGTTAACAACGGCATTATCAAGTCTGCGGTTCTGCATCACTATGGTATGCAGCTCACGCTGCGGATCTACCACACGGCGCTGTCCGTAGGCCACATCAAGTGATACTTGCTGATGCCGCTGATTAAAATCTATTTCTGTATTCGGGCTCACCGTCATGCGCACACTCATCTCAGGAACATATAGAGAGAAAAAGGCTTCAAGCACAGGTTCAGCATCCGAATCGAATTCCTCTTCATAGACCCTGACACGATAGTTGCCTGGTAGCAACAGTCGACAATCTTCGTTTGGAAAGCAATAACTGTAATGAGTATACAACACTGTTGTATTGAAACTGTTCTCGTAGTCCTCAATAGGCCGGTTATTGAAGCCGCTGATGTAGTCGCTTTCAAACACCTCGTCGTTCTCACTCCAATCGGCGTTGCACAGTTGCACATTAACTATATAGCGCGCGTACACGTGCGTGAGGGCATCGAATGAAATCTCGACGGGTGTACCTAAACGAGCAACAGGTGGCAATAGCGGGTCATCGGCAACGATAACCTGAACTGTACGGATATCATCGCTTAAGCTACGAGTCTGCTGAGCATCAACCTGCAGCGAACAGACATTGAAAAGGAAGAAAAGTATTAATAAACGTTTCACGGCGCAAAAATAATGTATTTTTTTCGTTGGTTACTAATTTTTGCCGTACTTTTGCGAAAAATAAGGAGAACTTAACGATATGCGACACACTTTTATTCTATTTTTTGTTTCTTGTTTATTCTTTAATGCCAGCGATGCGGCTGCACTCACATACCAACGTGCCGATAGCATCAAGGTAGTAAGCCTGCTCACGAAAGGTAGCCGGCAGCCTGCAGGTGCTAACCTAATGTTGTTTTATGCAAATGAATTGAAAGGCATTCCTTACGTTGGCAAGACATTGGAAGTGAACCCGAAGGAGGAGCTGGCCGTAAATCTGCGCGAGTTGGACTGCACTACGCTGGTTGAGAATGTAGTGGCCTTGGTTCTGACAACGCTTGACGGCAGCACTCGTTTTTCGGATTTCTGCAAGAAGCTGGAGCAGATTCGCTACCGCGATGGCCGTCTAAATGGTTATGCCTCGCGCAACCATTATTTCAGCGAGTGGATAATGAGCAACGAGCAGCAGGGTTTTGTGCATGAGATTAAAGGAGCTAAGGCTGACAAGCGTGGAGCTTACTATCCTTTCGTGGACTCGCAGAAACTGTCGTGCACTTATATGAGTGAACACCCGAACCAATATCCAATGCTTAAGGGGGACACCGAGGCCTTACGCCTTATCAAGGCGAACGAAAATCGTGTGAACGGTAAGGTAGTACGTTATGTTCCTCGCCGCCTGCTTTCACGCTCACGTAAGGAGCTGCCTGGCATTGAGGACGGTGATATTCTGGCTATTGTGACGAAGAAGGCGGGGTTGGATGTGTCGCATCTTGGCCTGGCTGTATGGGGCCGCGACGGCAAGTTGCACTTGCTGAATGCGAGCCAGATTCACAAAAAGGTGGTGCTGGAACCTATGACATTGGCTGAATATATGAGCAAGCATCCTAGCCAGTTGGGTGTTAGGGTGATAAGGGTAAAGAAACACACGCCCTAACCATAAAGCATACCCCTTCCTGAGGAAGGAGGAACAAGCAGGTAAAGCCTGCAGATAATAGTTATTATTGGAAATTATTGTAACTCTTTTGACTCGCTTCGCTCAAAGAAGCAGCAATGCCGAGCGAAGAGTTGAGCGATGAAAGTTTGGTTATGAAAATACTAAAGAGTATACAGAAATGGCTTCGGGGCATAGTGATTTTCTTCTTTGCCTCAACGATTCTTGCAGTGGTAGCTTATCGGTGGCTGCCTGTTAGCGTAACTCCATTGATGGTTATCAGATGCATGCAACAGGTTGGACATGGTGAGAAGATTCGTTTGCGTCATCATTGGGTACCCCTGGACTCTATTTCCAAATACATGCCCGTTGCTGTCATGGCGTCAGAAGATCAGTTGTTTATGGAGCATCATGGTTTCGATTTTAATGCTATTGAACAAGCTGTGAAGGAGCGTCAAGCAGGTAAGCGTCAGCGTGGTGGAAGCACTATCAGCCAACAGACAGCAAAGAATGTGTTTCTATGGCCACGTCAGTCATGGTTGCGCAAGGGCCTTGAGACGTATTTCACAGCATTGATTGAGCTCTGCTGGAGCAAGCAAAGAATCATGGAAGTATACCTTAACTCAATAGAAATGGGCGATGGTATTTATGGTGCTGAGGCAGTGGCCCAATTACATTTTAGATGCAAGGCTGCAGACCTGACGCGTGCAAACTGTGCGCTGATTGCTGCGACACTACCTAATCCACTGCGATACGACAGCGCAAATCCATCGGCATACATGCTAAAACGGCAGACTTGGATTATGCGACAGATGAAGCATATAGAACTGATGCCGAAGAAGGATTAGGGATTATAGGAAGAAGAGGGCGACGCCTGCTACGGCAATGCATGATCCGATGACTTCGCGTGCCGTGATTTTCTGATGGAAAAGCCACCAGGAGGGAAAGAGTATGAAGACGGGGGTTAATGCCATAAGCGTGGAGGCGATGCCAGCCGGTGCAAGCTGCACGGCAAGTAGCGACAATGACACTCCGATAACTGGTCCTGTGATGATGGTTCCTGCCGCAACGGCCATGGTTGTGCGGTCACGCAGCCCCTTACGCATTCGCTCTTTATCGCCTTTCAGATAATAAGCTATTCCGAATCCTATAAGACCTGCTACGGCACGCACCATAGTGGCAGCCATCGGCAACAATGGCGTAGCATCGCATAGCCCCATACCGACCTTGGAAAGCACAATACCTACGCCCTGCCCCATTCCTGCTCCTATACCGAATAGTATGCCGCGACGCAAAATGCTTGGGTCTATTACTGAAGATGATTTGGTTTGCCCACTATTACGATGATAGACGACTACAGCTATCCCGAAGAGTGTGAGTCCAATGCCCGCCAACGCTTGCAGGCCAAGACGTTCGCCAAGAAGCGCCCAAGCAGTAAGCGCGGAGAAAAGTGGCGCCAATGTCATGAAGAGTTGTCCGAAGCGACTGCCTATGAGAACGTAAGTGGAGAACAGGCAGTAGTCACCAAACACATAACCTATAGCTCCTGAAGCCAACAACCATAGCAATGCCTTGCTGCTCATGCCCTGTGGAAAAGGCGACCCTGTGGCAACCCATAGTATGATGGCAAGTATAGCCAAGGAGGCGCCCATTCGCAGGACATTCATCTGCAATTGTCCCATACGCCGGCTTGCTACCTCTGCACAGAGCGCTGTTATGGTCCACGTTATTGCTACGAGGATTGAAAGAATCTCACCGTAATGCATGGGTTATATGGAGGTAATGGCTATAAACAAGAGTGTGAGAAGGAAGGTTATAGGGAGATAATACGGAAGGCTTGGCGATGAAGCATGCAGTGCCGTTTGGAGTGTGACATTATTATTCCGTAGTTCTTTATTTACTTTTATCACCCTACTGAATAAAAGATATATGATGTAGCCGACAAGGATGCCAAAGAGCAGGCCTACAAGGATGTCGCCGGGATAATGAAGTCCGAGATATATGCGCGAATAGCTGCTAAGTATTGCCCAAGTGTAGAGTGTGAATGAGACAATACGATTACGGAACGTTAGTGCAACAAATGTGGCGAGGCCAAAGGTGTTGGCGGCGTGGCTTGAGAAAAAGCCATAGGCTCCACCCCGACGCCCATTGACAAGGTCTACGAGCCCTAAGAGTGCGGGCTCATGACTTGGCCGAGGCCGTGAGAACAATGGCTTGCAAATGGTGCTTGCCGTTTGATCACAGATGACGATCACCAAAGCACAGGCAATGATGAAAAGGATGACAAGAACACACGTCCGACTTCTCGAGACTTGAAGTTTTGACAAGGCTCTGAAGACTATGAATAACAGGACGAGGAAAAGTGGAATCCAAGTGGACGTGCGTGTGATGAGCAGGAAGCAGTTGTCGAGAAACGTGGACTGGCTTCCGTTCAACAGTAGCAGTATCTGCTGATCAAGATGTTCCATGGAGGAAGGAGGGAGTGGAAGTTATATTATCTCAATCTGGCTACGTTGGATCCATCCTTGCTTGCCGTCGGTAAGCTGGACTTCAACATAATCCTTCATTGAGTTGTCGCGGATGTCCACATGAGTACCTTGATGTAGGATGAAGAGGTCAGTACCGGAGGCGCTTGGAGTGCTCTTGACGACTACGGAGGGCGCCATAATGATAGCGCCTGTGCGGTTGTTGATGTGCGACCGTTGCTGCAAAGCTGCGATGTTTGCGAAGGCTGTAATGAAGAACATTACCAAAGCAAAAACGAAGGAAGCCTTCTTGGCTGCAATGCTTGGCAGGAACAGGTATAGAGCCAATGCTATAAGAGCGAGGAGGAACGACACTACAGCTATGAGTGCCCATCTGTTTATGCTTAGCGAGAGCACCAGGGAATGGAAGATCTTTGCGAAGAACATTTCTGACGCCGGCACTACTTTGTCTACGGTCTTGGCCCGTGCTATATCGAGGTTAAACCGGGCATCATCCATCGACGGGTCAAGCAACAGAGCACGTTCGTAGTTGAGGATAGCCTGAGCTATGGAGTCCTGACGATAGTAGCAATTGCCAAGATTGTAGTATATCTGTGCGCTCTCGCCAAGTGAGTCGGTGAGCTGACGGTATATTGCTGCAGCCTGAACGAAATGCTCCTTGGCGTAAGCAGAGTCTGCTTCGGCCTTGGAAACGAGTGCTGCTGCGCTTGCGCTAACGCTGATTAACAGACAACAAATAAATAATAAATATGAGCGTTTCATGCGGATTAACGGTTTGCGGTTATGTTTGAGAGACTGGTGATGAGCTGTTCGGCTGAGGCGTATATCTTTTCCATATTCTCTGTTGGATCACCTGGAGCGAAACGAGCGAACTCACAGTTGTCAAGTGTTTGAATGAGCTGGGTGATGATTTCAGGTGCTACGTTGCATTCTTGCAACTGTTGCGACACGTTGTCCTTTGAGAGTTGTGCTGTAGGAATATTCAGTTTATCACCCACGTAGCCCCATAGCGCTTTCATCGTCTCATCGTAGAAGGCTTCTGGATTATTCTGCTGAAGGAGCTTGCGTGCTGCACGAAGACGTTTGTTGGCAATCTTATTGGCTCCACGAGTACGGCGACGTGCTACGTCTGCATTCAATGCAAGACGACGGCGGAAAGCGATGATAAGAGCGAGGAAAGCAGCAAACAATCCGGCATAGGTCAACCAGTAGCGCATAGATCCGAAGAATGAAGATGCGCCTGTCTGATATGATGGTTCAGAGGTCCGGATATATCTGATGTCGGAATTAAGCAACTGTATATCCTCCTTTGAAAGGCCTGAAGCAGCGGAAGAGCCTCCTTTGCCTTTGGCCACGTCTATTTGGTATGCCTCACCCTTTAAGGTGCGATACTGTCTGGCATCGGGGTCGAAATAGCAGAATTCCACTGCGGGCACTTCATACTTGCCTTCGTGACGTGGAACGGCTATGAAGTCGTAGATAATCTTGCCTGATGATCCTGAAGCACTGATGCTCGTATGCTCTTCGGTCTTTGGATCGTAGCGCTCGAAATCCTTTGGCCATGCTACCTCTGGCGCCTTGATGAGTTTCATGTTGCCAGTACCTGAAACCGTAAGGCGCAACGTGGTTGCATCATTAGCTTTAAGGCTCTGAGGCGTGAGCGACGAGGCGATAGAGAACTTACCTACTGCACCAGAGAAGTTGTCGGGTTTGGGGGCTGGCAGAGGATCAACCTGCAGCGTAACAGCCGGTGCAATCACTGTCTTGCGTACCTCCTGCACCATATTGCCTCCACCGAAGAAGATGTCGAATGGGTCTGCCGAACGATTCTGCTGAACGACTGTTGCCTCGTATTTTATCTCTGGTATAGTAAGCGCGCCCGTCTGCTGCGGGAAGACTACATACTGGCTCCAAACCACAGTGCCGTAGTTCTTGCCGTTGTAATGCTCCATCTTGAGTTCAGGTTGGCGCTGGCGGTTGAGTTCCTGAACGTGGAAACCGTCGAGCTCAGGCATCTTGCCTTCGAGGCTGGAGACATTAACGAGGGTATATAGCTTATATGTTAGGAGCACAGCTTCCTGCTCAAACACCTTGCGCTTGGATGCGGTAACAGCAATAAACAAGTCCTTACCCGTAATCTTGTCGCCTACGTTCTGAGTATGCATTCGATCGGCCTGGGAATGCGACTGAGCGGCACCACCTGAATTGCCAGACGAACCCGACGAGCCTGAACTTGCAGAACCAGCTGGCAGCACAGTGATAGCGGGCGATGCGGACTTATATGTCTTGCCTCCGGAAGTTGCTGTGGCAGCAGGCAGATGATAGCTGCCGGCTTTCTGGGCTGTTACGGTATAAGTAAATGTCGTGCTTGATGATGATGTGGTCTTACCATTGACCATGGAATAACTCGACGAACGGCTCGTGGATGGGCCGAAGTCTACTGATATACCTTCAAACTCGCCAACGCTAAAGTCGTCAATGTCCTGCGTGTTCACGACGTAGGCAACACGGAATCTGTCGCCCTCGACTACCTCAGAAGGTGCTTGCACACGAACGTTAACTTGCGCTGAAATGCTGAAGCTAAACAATAAATAATAAAGAATAAACGAAAGAAAACTCTTATTCATATATTATTTCAATTTTCAATATTCAATTATATGTGCTCTGTATGTTTCCTTACCATTGCTTTTCCAGCTGACGGCGTTGGGGCTTTTGCTGAGCTTTGTTCACCTTGTCCTGTGTCTGTTTCTCTTCCTGCTGAGCAGCCTTCAGGAGTTGTTCGGCATTCTCCTTCGACATCTTAGGCTGTTCGGGCTGCTGCTCCTGTTGCTCCTGCTGTTGTTGCTGTTGCTGTTGTTGCTGCTGGTCCTGTTTTTGGTCTTGCTTCTGCCGATTTTCACCATCTTGGTTTTGCTGACCGCCATCCTGGTTTTGGTCTTGGTTCTTCAGTTGATGCATACAAAGAGCTAAGTTGTAACGTGTCTCATCGTCCTTAGGATTACGGCGTAAAGCATTCTGATAGCATTGAATGGCTTCCTTGAACTGCTTCTGACTTTGCAGTATCACTCCCATGTTGTGGTATGCCTGGGCAGCAAGCAGTTTGTCGGTCTGCATTCGCGCTGCAGTCTCGAAGCTTTTCATCGCATCCTTAGGCAGTCCCTGTGCCAACTGAGCATTGCCGAGGTTGTAATGAGCCACGGCATTAGCATTGTCCTTCTCAATGGCTTTCTGATAATCCACCTGTGCCTTGGTGAAAAGACTGTCGCGGTACTGACGATTACCATGTCGAATGAAGTAGCGATCGTTCTTCTTCTGAGCGAAGGCCTGTGTCGACATGCCTGGCATAAACTCGCCAGCCAATGGCGAGAGCAAAACAAGTGTGATAATCGTAGCCTTTGCCGATGGGAACAGGCGGAAGCGACTGAACAAACGGTTGCGACGGGCAAGGATAATGGTTTCTATTATCAAGAGCACCAGTGCTGCCCACGCGAAATCACGGAAATGTTCGTCGAACTCGCTGTAGAGCACTGACTCTATATCTGCCTTTGCCAGTTTGTCGGCATGTTTCTGCAGTGCAGATACTGCCGATGAGCTGTTGTCTACGTAGATATAAGCGCCACCGCCGGCCTGTGATATCGAACGGCACATTTCTTCATTAAGCTTAGACACCACCGTATTACCTGCATTATCAGTCATATAACCGCTACGGCCAGGCATCGGAATGGGGCTACCTTCTGTTGAACCTATTCCCAGTACGTAGACTTTCATCCCTCGTTTCAGAGCAGCGGCAGCAGCTTCCTCTGCCCCACCCTCGTTGTCCTCACCGTCGGTGATGACAAAGATAGCGCGCCCCACACCTTCCTGCTGGGTGAAGCTATGTGTAGCCAACTCAATGGCTCGAGCAATATCCGTGCCCTGTACGTTGATCATCGCAGGAGAGATATTGTCCAAGAACATCTTAGCCGAAACGTAATCTGAAGTTATGGGCAACTGTGTGAAGGCATCGCCGGCAAATACGATAAGACCTATCTTATCGTCTGTCATGCCATCGACAAGGTTGCTAATGAGCATCTTAGCCTTATCCAAGCGGCTGGGCGACACGTCTGTTGCAAGCATTGAATTGGACACATCGAGTGCCACGATAGCTTCGATACCACGGCGCTTGCGGGTGTCTATCTTGGTGCCATACTGAGGGCGTGCCAGACAGACAATCATCATACCCAGTGCCGCAAGAAGCAACCAGAACTTAAGTTCGCGACGCCAACGTGACACTTCCGGCATAAGCGGCTTTACCAAATCCTTTTCGCCGAACTCGCGCAAACGGCGCACCCGACGATAGTTGGTCCAGAAGTGCAATAACGCCAACACAGGCAAGACGCACAACACATATAAATATATAGGGCTCTCAAATCTAAACATCTTCTCTTAATATCTTGAACTTTGAACCTTTTAACTTGAAACCTGAAACCTTGAACCTGGAACTTTGAACTCAAAAACTCATCCTCATGGCACAGTCTTTAACCATGTCTCGCGAAGGAGCAGTTCGATGAGGAGCAGAAGACAGGCTGCAAGCGCAAACGGAGCGAAAGCCTCGTAACGTTTCGAATATTCTTTCACGTTCATCTTTGTCTTCTCAAGCTTGTCAATCTGCTGGTATACTTCGCGCAGTTTGTTGTTGTTTGTAGCACGATAGAACTCACCATTAGTAGTTCCGGCAATGGAGGCGAGCGTCTTCGAGTCTATCTCGACAGGGATGTTCACATATTCTATACGTCCACCTACAGGATAAGGATAACGCGCTGTGCCATTGGTACCTACACCGATAGTGTAGACGCGAATGCCGAAACTCTTGGCGATTTCTGCAGCCGTCAGAGGCGAGATATCACCAGCGTTGTTTGAACCATCAGTAAGCAGAATGATAACCTTCGACTTGGCCTTGGAATCCTTAAGGCGAGAGATGGCGTTGGCCAATCCCATACCTATAGCCGTGCCGTCGTCCATCAGTCCACGCTGCACCATATCGCAGCTGAGACCGTTGAACATATTCAGCAGCACGGCATGGTCCGTTGTCATCGGGCATTGTGTGAACGACTCTCCAGCAAATATCGTGAGACCGATATTATCGTTCGGACGTCCGGAAATGAATTCTGAAGCTACTTTTTTGGCCGCTTCGATACGGTTTGGGCGCAAGTCTTCTGCCAACATCGAGGTTGAGATATCCACACAAAGCATGATATCGATACCCTCGATGGTGCGGTCGCTCCAGGAATTGCTGGTCTGGGGCCGACACAGAACTAAGACTATCATCACGTAGGCCATACAGCGCAGCAGGAACGGTGCGTGTACCATATACTGCCTGAACGTCTTGGGTGCATTGCGATAAGCCAGCGTTGACGATATTTGCAGCGAAGGGTCTTTGTCGCCACTCTTAAGCACGTACCACAAGATATATGGTATGAGCAGCGACAGCAACAAAAGATAATATGGATTAGCGAATTGCATAAGCTGGTGTTTAACGTATTAAATCTATGGTGAAATAGAGGGCTGCAACGGCCAAGGCAAAGGCTATCGCAGCGCAGACGCCCATTACTATCTTCATTGTCAGTGAGCGTGTCTGGCTCTGCTTCACTTCTTCGGGCACGATAATCTCTTCCTGTGGAGCATTGGGATCTTCCTCCAGTTTTGTCTGGTTGATGAAATCTATTGCACACACAAGGTTGGCATCGTTCTCGTTAATCATTGTTGAGTACTTGGCAAACTTCACGAGGTCGGCCGTCTGGAACAGCGATCTCAACTCGCGCAAGGCTTCCTCATCCTGCTCCTTTAGCAGGCGTTCTATGATTTCAGACGATGTCATCTCCATGGCATTGAAACCATAGCGCTCGTGAATATAGTTACGCAGCGTCTCTGTGAGCTCGGTATAGTATTCCTTGCTGTCTTCTTCAGTCCATTTGCGTTCACTCTTGATACGCTCTATCTCATTCATGGCCACCTGATGGGCAGGCAGCTTGCGTTTGCGGCGAATGAGTTGGATGAGCGGTTTGTTCTCGCGCCAATGACCATAGAGCCACAGCAACAGCAGTGCAAGCAGCTGGTTCACTACCACAAGCCAGATAACAGGCTTCCAGTCATCCCACGAGAACGGGTTGTTCTGAATATCTTTATTAGGGAAGAACTGGTCAGTATGAAGCGTATCTACAGGCATCATTAACACCTTAAGTGCCAACGCCTTAGACTGGTACTTCTCACCATTTACTTCAGCCTCAAACGGAGGCACAAGCACGAAGGCTGAATCCCAAGCTGTAATAGCATAGCGGTCCACCACTTGCTTGCGTTTGCCATCGTTGACCTCAATGGTGTCGGAGCCTAATCGCTCTACCACCTCCACCACATTTGCTATCAACTGTCCTGGCTGCAGCTCGGGCATTCTGGCTTTCTGCTTGGCATCGCAAGTGAGGTCAAGCGTCAACTCCCGCTGCTCGCCTATCACCATCACCAGAGTATCAATGCGTGCCTCGAACACAACCTGTGCAATGCCCGGCAATGGCAATAGTAGAAAAAGGAAGGAGGTAGCAATCAGCTTGCCAAGTAGCTCTCTTATTGTTTTTTTGATATCTAATCTCATAACTCTTTTAATGAATCCAACCTTTTTGAGGTTTTCACTCCCTACAGATTAGGAGTATCCTGAAAGGGTGTAATATTATGACCGTTGTGCAAACAGACTTCGAAGCGCAACGACATAATCCTGATCGGTGCGAACACTCACGTGGTCGACATTACTTCGTGTGAAGGTGTCGGCAAGCACGTTCTGACGTTCCTGCCACCAACGGGCATGGGCGTTGCGCACACGGCTGCTCGACGAGTCAATCCATTGCAGATGACCTGTCTCTGCATCTTTCACGCGTATCAGTCCTATATTGGGCAATTCGGCAATACGACGATCGTACACCTGAATGGCCACCATATCATGCTTGCGGTTGGCTATAGTCAGTGCCTGACGGAAATCCTGCTCGTCGATAAAGTCGCTCAGCACGAAACATGTGCAGCGGCGCTTGATTACCTGAGTGAGGTACTCCACGGCCATCTTTATGTCGGTGCGGGTACTCTCGGGCTTAAATTCCAGCAGTTCACGAATGATGTAGAGGATGTGTTTACGTCCTTTCTTTGGCGGAATGAACTTCTCAATCCTGTCTGAGAAAAACACAACACCTATCTTATCGTTGTTCTGAATGGCACTGAAAGCCAGCGTAGCAGCTATCTCTGTCACCATCTCGCGCTTCGTCTGTACAGCCGAACCGAAGTCGTGACTTGCGCTGACGTCCACGAGCAGCATCACCGTCAGTTCGCGCTCCTCCTCAAACACCTTGATATAAGGTTTGTTGAAGCGCGCTGTGACGTTCCATTCTATGTCGCGGATATCGTCGCCATACGAATACTCACGCACCTCGCTGAAAGCCATTCCGCGTCCCTTGAACGCAGAGTGGTACTCGCCCGCAAAGATATTGCTGGAGAGTCCGCGAGTCTTTATCTCGATATGGCGGACGCGTTTGAGTAATTCAGATGTTTCCACGTTAAACCTTAAACGTTAAACAAATAATCAATTAAGGCACTTCCACCTTGTTGAGGATCTTGGATACAATCTCTTCGGATGAGACGTTGTTAGCCTCTGCTTCGTAGGTGAGACCGATACGATGGCGCAGTACATCGTGAGCCACGGCACGAACATCCTCGGGGATAACGTAGCCACGACGCTTGATGAATGCATAAGCACGAGCTGCCAACGCAAGGTTGATGCTGGCACGGGGTGAGCCGCCGAACTCTATGAAGTCCTTGATCTCCTTCAGTCCATACTTGTCGGGATAGCGGGTAGCGAACACGATATCAGCAATATACTGCTCTATCTTCTCGTCGAGGTAAACCTGACGCACCACCTTGCGGGCCTCCATAATATCCTGTGTCGAGAGCACGGGGCGCACAGCCTGACGCTCGCCGCCGATATTCTGACGGATAATCTTCTTCTCCTCGTCAAGCTTCGGATAGTCGATAACCACTTTAAGCATGAAACGGTCCACCTGAGCCTCGGGCAGAGGATAAGTACCCTCCTGCTCTATCGGATTTTGAGTAGCAAGCACCAGGAAAGGCGAAGGCAGCGAGAAGGTCTGCTTGCCTATCGTCACCTCGCGCTCCTGCATTGCTTCGAGCAGTGCACTCTGCACCTTAGCCGGAGCACGGTTTATCTCATCGGCCAGAACGAAGTTGGCAAACACAGGGCCTTGTTCCACCAGGAACTTCTCATCCTTCTGCGAATAGATCATCGTTCCTGTGACATCGGCGGGCAGCAAGTCAGGCGTAAACTGTATACGGCTGAACTTGGCATCGATAAGCTGTGCAAGGGTTTTGATAGCCAAGGTCTTGGCCAAGCCAGGCACACCTTCCAGCAGCACATGGCCGTCGGACAGCAAGCCGATGAGCAATGATTCTACGAGATGACGCTGACCAACAATCACCTGGTCCATGCCAGTCATCAGATTAGTCACGAAAGCGCTCTGACGCTCTATGAGCTCGTTCAGTGCGCGAATATCAATTGATTCTGCCATTGTTATAATGTATTTATATCTTTAATCTTTTATTCTTTAATCCTAAAACGATAACGTGTTAACGTGTTAACTTGTTATTGTTTCTTCTCCAGTTTAGGAATGACCAGCGGCATATTCAGAGGAACAATGTCGGGGTTCTCGATATTGTTCATCTTGCAGATGTAAGTGTAGAGGTCTTTGTCGCCGTAGTACTGAATGGCCATCTTGGTAAGCATCTTACCAGCCTTCATGGTATCATTAGCCAGCACACCTACTATCATGTATTCGCCGCCTTCAATCTGGGGATAGTCGTTCTTGACCTGAGGCGCGGGCTTTGCTGCCTGAGGTTCTGCGGTCGCCTCTGTTTGTTCTGTGGCTGCAGCATCATTGGCCTGCTCATCATCAGTTGGTGCTTCGTTCTTCTCTGTCTGTGTTGCAGGGCTAAGCGTAGGCAACTCAAACGGACGGAAATAATAACATATGGCATAGCCGATGAACATACATACCAAGGCTGCCAGTATATTCTTTATTATATTGTTCATACTATTTGTTTTACTCGTTTCTATTTCGTTTTCGCTTTCATTATTGTTAATCTCTGCCAGTGTCTCGGGCGTTTGGTCGTCTGTTGCCTCGACTTCCGCTGCTGCCTCATCAGCCACAGCCTCAGTTGTCGGTTCTGCAACCTCTGCCGGTTCTGTTTTCAAAGGCTCGTCGACATCAATAATTTCCGGCTCTGCCTCAACAGGCTCTTGCTCCACAGGTGCAACTTCTACTTCTGTTTCTGCAGGAACATCCTCTGCTGGTGCAGATTCCGTTGGCTCTTCTTCTGCTGGCATATCCTCTGCAGGTGTAGCTTCTGCCTCTTCAGGCTTTGCTTCAACCTCTTCTTTTTCAGCCACAACAGGTTCCGGTTCCGTTTCTACCGTAGATGCTTCTACTTCAACGGGTGATGCCAATTGTTGTGCTGCGACCGCTGCAACCGCTGCTGCCGTTGCTTCTGCAGGAGATGCTTCTGCCTCGGCAGATGTCGTCTCCACCTCGGCTGCTGTTTCTTTCTCCATCAGTTCGGTGGGCGTTCCATCATTCAGCAACACCGTTTCAAAGTCGGCAAAGGGACGGTTGATGGCGTCACGGAGTCCTGCATCCGGTGTGAACGACACCTTGGAATGAGCCGAAAGCAATATACGTTCACCGGTGTTCACGTCTACGCTCTCGCGTGCTTCCACATCCACCAGTTTGAAGGTGCCTAATCCCTTGACCTTCACAAGTTTCTCTCTTACCAGAGCCTCCCCTATCACACCGAAGAACGACTGCACGAATTTCTCCGCGTAGCTCACGGGGATAGTGGCACGCTTGGCAATGCCATCGGCAAGCTCTGCGATATTTACGCGTCTGTTCATACTGCGTCACCTCCTTTCCGGGTGTTATCACGTAAGGTGGTACTGGCACGGAAGGTAAGAGCCAAACGCGGGGGCACCAGCATACGCTGGCCTGTGCCCGGGTTCACCACTACCCTTTCCAGGCGTTTCTTCACCTCGAAGGAGCCGAAATTTGATATCATCACCACATTCTCGTCTTCGAGCTGCGATGTCAGTTCGGCTATCAGGTGCTGTACGAGCATCCTTGTATCGCTCATGGGGAAATCCTCACGTTGCGACAAAGCTGCTATAAATTCTTTATTGTTCATTATATTATTATATGTGTACGTTTAGCGTTTCAAGTTCAAAGTTTCAAGTTCCAAGTTCCAGGTTTCAAGTTTCAGGTTT
Organism: Bacteroidaceae bacterium; assembly: GCA_016286165.1. Classification (GTDB taxonomy): domain Bacteria; phylum Bacteroidota; class Bacteroidia; order Bacteroidales; family Bacteroidaceae; genus Physcousia. Next base: position 82,059 of record JAEESE010000001.1, read on the forward strand.
CAGGTTTCAAGGATTGTCTCACCGCGCCGAAGGCGCTATCACCTCTCACCGAGCCGAAGGCTCTCTAACCGCCACCCTTTGGGTGGGTCTTCACTTTTCACTTTTCACTCTTAACCTCCCCATACAGATCAAAATACTCTGCCGATGTGATTTTCACATTGTGGAAGGTACCGATCATTGTCTCTGGTTCAGTTGGAAGGCCCTTAAGCGGCACCAGCACTTCGGGGTCTACCTCTGGCGAGTCGAATTCAGTGCGGCCAACCAGGTAGTCGCCCTCTATACGATCGAAGATCACCTTCATGGTCTTGCCCACCTGCTCCTCTTGTATCTCAGAAGATATTCGTTGTTGCAGGCGCATCAGACGCGACAGGCGTGTTTGCTTCACCTCTTCAGGGATATCGTCGTTGTATGCCGTAGCGCTGTGAGTGCCTTCTTCCTCGCTATAGGCAAAAGCCCCCATATGCTCGAAGCGGGCCCATTTCACGAACTCCATCAGTTCCTCAAAGGCCTCTTCTGTCTCGCCTGGGTGACCCACCATCAGCGTAGTGCGAATGCATAATCCGGGCAGTTCCTTGCGCAGTCGTTCCACGAAGGCGTAGGTCTCCTCCTTGGTGATACGACGGCGCATAGCTGTCAGCACTGGTGTTGACACATGCTGAAGAGCTATGTCAAGGTACTTGCAGACGTTAGCGTGGCGGCCCATCACTTCAAGCAGTTCCCAAGGGAAATCCGTGGGATAGCCGTAGTGCAGACGGATCCACTCCACGCCTTCTATCTCTGCCATTTTATCTATCAGCTCAGCGATAGCCCGACGATGGTACAGGTCTATGCCATAGTATGTCAGTTCCTGTGCTATTACTTGGAACTCCTTCACACCCTGCGCCACCAGCTGTCGCACCTCATCCAGGATCTCCTCCATTGGACGGCTCACGTGCTTGCCTGTAATCAACGGTATTGCGCAGTACGAGCAACGACGGTCACATCCTTCGGAAATCTTAACGTAGGCATAGTGCTTGGGGGTGGTTACTGTGCGACCAGGCGTCAGGGCATCGTCCCACGCATGTCCGAGGTCAGCAAGCAGTTGGGGCCAGTCAAACTTACCATACCAACCGTCCACCTCAGGCAGTTCCTCTTTCAGTTCTTCGAGGTAACGTTGCGACAGGCAGCCCATCACATACAGACGCTTCAACCTGCCTTCGGCCTTGCGCTGCCCTTGCTCCAGAATCATGTTAATGCTCTCTTGCTTGGCATCGCCTATGAAGCCGCAGGTATTCACCACGCATATACTGCCGCGCGCCAGAATGGGATCGTGGTTCACACGATAGCCGGCGTGCTGCAGTTGCGCCATAAGCCGCTCCGAATCCACGAGGTTCTTGGAGCAGCCCATCGTTATTATGTCGATAGTAACTGGTTTCATCCGAACAAGCTATCTACGAACTCCTTCCTGTTGAACGGCTGCAGGTCTTCCATGCCTTCGCCCAGACCTATATAGCGCACGGGAATCTTGAACTGGTCTGATATGCCGAGCACCACACCGCCCTTGGCTGTGCCGTCGAGTTTGGTGATAGCCATCGAAGTGACGTCTGTGGCTGCCGTGAACTGCTTAGCCTGTTCAAAGGCGTTCTGACCTGTGGAGCCGTCGAGCACCAACATCACATCGTGAGGAGCCTCGGGCACCACCTTCTGCATCACGCGCTTGATCTTCGAGAGCTCGTCCATCAAGCCTTTCTTGTTGTGCAGACGGCCTGCCGTATCAATCAGCACCACGTCGACGTCATTGGCAACAGCGCTCGACAATGTGTCGAAAGCCACGCTGGCAGGGTCGCTGCCCATCTGCTGCTTCACCACTGGCACGCCTACGCGCTGTCCCCAGATCACTATCTGCTCCACAGCGGCAGCACGGAACGTGTCGGCAGCTCCGAGCATCACCTTCAAACCGGCCTGCTTAAACTGCCATGCCAGTTTGCCTATCGTAGTGGTCTTGCCAACGCCATTCACGCCGACCACCATAATCACATAAGGCTTCTTGCCCTCAGGAATCTGAAAGCCTTCAGTGTCCGACGTGTTATTCTCAGTCAGCAGCGAAGCAATCTCATCACGCAGGATAGCGTTCAGTTCGCTCGTGCTTACATATTTATCGCGTTCCACGCGCGCCTCTATGCGACGTATGATATTCAAGGTGGTGTCCACGCCTACGTCAGAGGTTACCAGCACCTCTTCCAGATCATCCAGCACATCATCGTCCACCTTGCTCTTGCCTGCCACGGCACGCGTCAGCTTACTGAAGAAGCTCTCCTTGGTTTTCTCCAAACCGCGATCAAGAGTCTCCTTCTGCTGTTCCTTGTTTTTAGAAAAGAAATTAAATAGTCCCATTATTTTAGTTGATAGTTGACAGTTGATAGTTGACAGTTGATAGTTGACAGTTTCAGGTTCAAAGTTCAAAGTTTCAAGTTTCAGGTTTCAAGTTTCAAGGATTGTCTCACCGCGCCGAAGGCGCTATCACCTCTCACCGAGCCGAAGGCTCTCTAACCGCCACCATTGGGTGGGTCTTCACTTTTCACTCTTCATTCTTCATTTTTCACTTTTCACTCTTTCACTTTTCACTTTTATGTCTCACCGCGCCGAAGGCGCTATCACCTCTCACCGAGCCGAAGGCTCTCTAACCGCCACCCTTGGGTGGCTTCACTTTTGGGCTTTCGCCTAAACGCTTGCAAAGATAGACAATTGTGTTCGAAAGAACAAGTTTTTTTAAAATATAAGATATTTCTTAAATATCTTTAGCATACAAAGGAGGGTCTTCGACGAAGAAAAAACAAAAAAAATGAGAGAAAAATGAAAAAAACTTGCCTTAGGTAACTGCTAAATGGTAAATAATGCTTATCTTTGCAGCCGCTTTCCGGGGTGTAGCGCAGTTGGTAGCGCTCCTGGTTTGGGACCAGGCGGTCGCCCGTTCGAGTCGGGTCGCCCCGACATAGAGCCCTCTACAGGCTTCAGCTTAGTAAGGCTCCGTCCAAGGTCGGTTCCGTAGCTCAGCTGGATAGAGCAACAGCCTTCTAAGCTGTGGGTCTTGGGTTCGAATCCCAACGGAATCACAGAAAAGGTATTGCAGGAAAATGAAAGTTTACTTTCAGGTTTTCATGTGATGCCTTTTTTGTGTTATTGGCCCGTGGCAGGGTAAGGGATCGACGTAGTCAATTCAACGGAATCACAAGAAATGCAATTCGATAGAATGAAAGCTCGCTTTCAAATTCTAGAGGGTTGCATTTCTTGTGTAATTGGCCCGTGGCAGGGTCAGGGATGGACGCAGTCAATTCAACGGAATCACAGAAAGATGTCTATAAAGACTGAAAGCTTGCTTTCAAAGTTCTTTGGAGACATCTTTTTGTGTTATTGGCCCGTGGCAGGGTCAGGGATGGACGCAGTCAATTCAACGGAATCACAGAAAAGGTATTGCAGGAAAATGAAAGTTTACTTTCAGGTTTTCATGTGATGCCTTTTTTGTGTAATTGGCCCGTGGCAGGGTCAGGGATCGACGCAGTCAATTCAACGGAATCACAAGAAATGCAATTCGATAGAATGAAAGCTCGCTTTCAAATTCTAGAGGGTTGCATTTCTTGTGTAATTATTCTGCGAAATCTCCATAAATCTGTAAGATCCGCGATATCTGCGAGACCAAATTATCCCCACCACACTTTTATTTATTTACCTAATACAAAAGCCCCGCGGACTAATGTCCGCAGGGCCATATTATTGTTCAGAGAAATTACCTCTTATTCAGACTTTTACATCGTCGTACTGCACAACTACTTGCTCCAGTCGTCGTCCCAGACGTTCTTAGAAGAGCCCCAGATATCCTCACCGCGGTCTTCCTTGATGAGAACCTCGCCATCGGGATCTGCTTCTCCATCTTTGAAAGAGAGGGCAACCAGACTTTCAAGCTGAATGAGTTGAACATCGAGTTCGGGTGCAATATATGTCTTTTTCATTGTCGTATGATAATTAATTATGTTTTACAATTTACATTTTACATTTGTCATTTGACAATGACTTTCTTACCGTTGACGATATATACGCCACCCTTCTGGAGCTTGCTTACCTTGCGACCACCAAGGTCGTAAGCATCGCCGTTTACGAGGCCGTCAAAGAGGCTCTGAATAGCATCTGCGCCACCTCCGAGGTAGAATGCCTTAACATCTCCTCCTTCAGAAGGCCTAATAACATATGCACGATTGGCGCCAACCGTCGGTTGTTTACCATCAGCTACAACATAGAATCCCACTTCACCATCTTTCTTCTGAAGAACATAACTTCCAACGGGAGCTAGAGTTGAAGTATAGACACCAGTCAGCAGACCAGCGGTGTAGCTTGCATCAGTATAAGCTGAGCCGAGGCCAACGAGGGAAGCGGTTGCACCTTCTTCTGCAAAAACGATATATGGTGTATTCGCACTAAATTCATTAGCCTCAACAAGAGTCAGCGTTGCTCCATCAGCTTCGCTAACGCTATAAGCAGTTACCCCCGAGGGAACTTCTGCATCGAACGGCAGGATGATAGTGCCATACTTGTTCTCTGCTTTGATGTTAAGAGCAACCTCATTGTTGACAGCCTCTTGGATCTTCATATCCTTATTGGAACCGCCAGCCGTATAGAAGCCCGCGTCGCCATTTGAACCAACATTATTTCCAGCTTCTGTGTTATACAAATACCATTTATTATCTGCAACAGATGTTACAACGAATGTAAGAGCCTTACCAGCATCCGTAGTTGGACGGATTTGGTTGTGATTATCACCAAGACCACTTAAAGTGCCTGTAGAGATATAAACCACATTACCGTCTGCACGGGTGTAGCTCAACTTGTAGCCATTCACAGTTCCTTCAACGGCAGTGAACTTCACAGCCTGAGGCATGTAATAACCCGGCTGAGCTTCCCAAGCCATGGAGGTAGTATTGGCTGCGAGATCAGCATTAGAGGCAGACTTGAAGGTCAGAGCTTTGCCATTATGTGCGAAGCCACTTGTGATGTTAACAATATTGAAGAGCTGACCATCGGCAGGAGCGTTCAAAACTTGCAGCGCATTGTATGCATTCGTAACATCTTCAACAGTAGCTTCACCCTGAACGAGGCCGTTAGCAGCGTTAATGGCATCCTGGCTGTACTGGAAGGCACCTGTACCAATGTTAGCGTTAGGAATAGCAGCAGTAGCATATTCAACGTTACCTTCGGTTGTAGATGTAACCTCTGCGAGATAGAAGTCGTCGAAACTGTTAGCGCTGTTCAGCCAACGTGCACGGAACTGGACGTATGCATAATTGTCAGTATTGGTGAAGGTGTACTTGACATCCGTCCAGTCTGTACCTACAGCAGTAGCATTGTCAGAAACCTGCAGTGTTTCCGTTCCAAGCGTGTTGGTAAGAGATACCTTATGGAACTCTGAGTTACCAGCAGAAGTGGATTTCACCCTGTAACCAAATACATAGGTCTTACCAGCCTCGATAGCCCAACCTGTTCCGATGGAGTTCACACCACTAGCACCAGTATGACCCTTAGCTTTGATATAATGGTTGTTTTCTTCGGTAATGAGATCGAAGTTGTCTGCACTCATAGAAGCACCACTAGCAACAGTCCAACCGAAGAAATTGTTACCATATTCAAATGCACCGTTCTTAATAAGGTTCTCGCCAACAGTATAGACTGTGCGGATGGCGTTATCGTTTACGAAGTAGCTGCCGGGCGTGTCTGTTTCGGGGAAGGTTACATTAACTGTAGCGGAAGCACTAACTTCTGCAAGGGTGCTGGTAACAGTGATGGTTGCAGTACCAGGAGCAACTGCAGTTACAACGCCGTTAGCAACGGTAGCAACGTTATCGTCAGAACTTGTCCAAGTGACGGTTTGAGTTGCGTCAGCAGGGGTAAAGTTCGGAGTCAAAGTAACGGAAGCGTTGGTAGCATCAAGAGCAATAGGCTCTGTCACTTCAACCTCACCATTGTAAAGAGCGATAGCTGTGGGGATGACAGCTAACTCATCCTCAGTAAGATCGCGATTCTTTACCAGACGGAAGTTGTCAGCCTTGTACCACCAGTAACCATCTTCTACATAATCCTTGTGAACACCAGCATCACCACCAGCACCACCTACAACTCCAATAGTAAGGTTTCCATCCTTTACAAGGAAAGTAAACGTTGCATCTTGGAAGGTGTCCTTTGTGGGATAAGTAGTAACTTCTTCACTTCCAGTTTCGGTACCTTCATTATGCTCACCATTAGCAAGCAGATAGATTGTTGCACCATCAGATGCGACGGAAGCTGTTAGTGTGTATTCACCAGTGGGAAGTTCCTCAAGAGCTTGAGTCAAAGGTACACCCTGCCACCATGTGTTAAAGAGATAGAAGCCATCTGAACCTGTTGCTGCGTATGTTGGATTCGAGGCTTCACGGACACCTGTGTCGTCTGAAGAACCAGTAGTCGTCCAACCTGTCATGTTTCCATATTCGAATGAATGGTTCTGAATAGCCAAAGTGAAGTCAGCATTGGCAGCAGTCTGAGACTTTATAACGGGAATAACAGCATTGTAAGCGTTTGCAATGGCAGTGCGGACATCAGCATCTGCCACAGAAGCAGCAGTGTATGTAGCCTTCACAGCATCATAGTCATCAGTGCTAGCAGTTGCAGTTGTAGCGGCTGCGAGAGCAGCATCAATCTTATCAATAGCCGTTGTGAAGGGAACGTAAGCATCCTTTGAAGCCTGAGCGGCTGCGATGGCCTCCTGTACTGCCATGTAAGTAGCAGGCGAAGGATTGCTTTGGAATGCGTTATCAGCAGCTGTTTGAGCAGCTGCAACATCTGCGTTCATCTTGCCCTCAACAAGTGTATAGGGTTCAAAAACATCGCCATAGACCAAACGGAAGCTGCGCCAGCACATCCAATGGTCACCATTGGCATTGTCGGCTGTCAATCCGATTTCCAAATTAGGAGTAGCCTCTGCAAGATTGAATACAAGGTTAGTTACACCATTGCCTTGGGCAATCCACGCGTCACCTTGTTGGCGATTATTAACTGTGCCAGAAGCAACAGTTACTATATTGGTGTTGTTATCACCTGCGCTAAGCTTTGCCACGTAACCAGTTCGTGTGAAAGCTGTCGCACTTAATATGTAATTACCCTTTGGCAATGACGTTGCAATAATCTGCTTGGTGGTTGCACCTGAAATATTATAGAACTCAAACAAATTATACTGTAAACCAGGATTATTAGAATTAGTCCAATAGTCTGTGTTACCACTTACACCTGGAGCTGCATTATCAAGTAATGCGTCAGTCAGGTCAATGGTCTCACCTTCACCCAAAGAAGCAGTGGGAAGGTAGTTGGCAAGAGCTGTACGAACTGTCTGTACGGCAGTTTCTAAACTTTCGGCAGTTGTCGCTGCTTCAGCTTGTGAGTTTGCTTCAGAAACATTAATGCTATTATTGATGGCCAGAACTGCATTGCGCACATTAATGTATCGCGCATAGTTGGGCTGCAAAGCCTTAGCTGTATTTGTAGCTGTTTCAATTGCACTGGCAGCAGCTGTGTAGTCAGCGGCAGTTGTATAAGTCTGATTCTGCTCTTCAACAACGGCAGCAAGCTCATTGTATGCAGCTGTGGGAACTGTGCCTTCTACAGCCTCGGCAGCAGCCACAGCCTCAGCCAAAGTCGCAGCAAACTCAGACAGGTCGAGACCATAATAGTACAGACGGAATTCGTCGTAAACGCACCAGTCGCCACCTGTGTTAGTCTCGCGCTTCAAACCAACGGTCAGGTTGCCACCTGAAAGTGTAAATTTACCCGTGGATTGACCAGCAAAGGCATTATCCTCGTGAATAGCTTTCCACTTAGCTTCCTTACTTGCGCCATAAGAAGTAGTATTGTCGGTCTGAATAGCTTTGGAAGTTGTATTGCCGTAAATATAAGTAGTTCCATTTGTTCCAAAACCAGAGCATTGAACTTCGTATGTTCCATCGGGAAGTCCAGTTATTTCTTGATGAACATCAAAAGTGTTGTTCCAAGCCTCATTACCATAGTACTTATTTTCTGATGCGCCTATCCAAGTCCAGTTGCCTCCATTGTGAGTGGTTGTCCATAAGCTGTTGCGGCCATCATTACGAGCGAAGCTGCGACCCTTGATGAAGACGGAAACATCCATAGGATCAGTAGCGGAATAAGCCTTAGCCTGCATAGCAGCCTTGAAGTCATTCTCCGAAACTAACTTCCAGTAAGTGTTGGAAATCGTGCGACCTGCAGGGTCACCTACCATTTCCACGTCGTCCCCAGCCTCATTGGCCATAATATATTGGCCGTTGTTGATAATCTGATAGACATTGGGTTCGCCGTCAACTGCGCGGAATGTCCAAGGTGTAGCATCTCCATCACACCATGTCGAATTAGCTAAATAATTACTGTTTCCGCCATTGCTAACATTGGTATTCAGATTATAAACATTCTCACCAGTCGCTGCTTCAAGTTTAATGTCCATACCAAAGCCTGCTTGCAGGTAAGCATTCGTACCCCATTCAGAATTGGGGTCACCATTGTTAAGGAACTTGCCAGCACCCACGTTGTAAAGGAAGAAGGTTCCCTCCGCAGGAGCGTTTCCTGTCCACGACTGAGCGTGCACGCCCATCGTGACCATTGCCGCCATAGCGGCCAAGAAGAGTTTTAGTTTCTTCATTTGAGTTTTTGTTAGTTAATGAATATGTTAGTTGTTTTTGAGTGATCTTGGTGTAAATATATGCGAATAAGTGTGTGATGCACACGTAAATCGGGGCAAAAGTAGGTAAATAGTTGGAACTGACAAATAAAAAGGGGATTAATTTGCGTTTCTAACGAAAGAATACCGAAAAAGAGATAGTCAATAATCAAAATATGCGAATTTGGGGTGCTAACGTGCGTACACGTATGCGCATTTAATGATGTGATTTAAAGATAAGACTTGGCCATTGAATCATCTGCATACCATTGCTTTATTTTCAACATCGAAATACACTAAATAAACGAAAAATGGACTCGAATTCTTCGTCCATAATAACACCTGTCCTCGAGATTATAAGCTTGACACTTGAGAATTCTACGTCAATCATCGTCAATCTTTTCGTCAATCTATTCATTCACCCAGGTGTATCGTATGGGTATTAAAAGAGATTGACGTATGGATTCTTGAAGTGTCAAGCGTCGCAAGCGCCGAGCTGACAGTGGACAAATAAACGCTAAACGTTAAACAAGAAATTATCATCCGGATGGCCTCTGCGCACTCTGGAGAGCACGAAGGTTGGCGCTTGCGCCGTTAGTGCGCCCCTGCGGCCTCACGCGAGAGCGTCAATGGCTATGTATTCGCGTTCTCTCATTATCTCCAGAGTCTCTGCGGCTCGGCGCCTCTGCGTTGAAAAAACAAGAGGAATGCTTATGCTCGGCGTTGGGGTCAAACAGTATATAATAGCCATTAATTATGTCGATTATGGCAACAAGCATCAAAGAAGATTCTCACATTTTTTTCAAAACGCCTCAAACACTCCGACATCCCGAATCCCGCTCCAGTAGTGGGCTCCGGGGGCCTTAGTGACGCGGAGTGTTGTGGCTGAGACAACTTATTTAGTCGCCTACGGCGAGAAATCCTGCAAATGTTCACAAATCAAACAAATATATTTTGAAATATTTTGAATAAATATGTTAGTTTTCTGTCACAAAGTGACACTCATCGTTAGGAGTAGCTGCGATAGTGAAACTATGAACGCCCAGTCAAAAACCTCTTCATTTCCGTACATAAATACGCAAAAGAACAGACAAAAGTTATAAACCACCGAGTGATTTATAGAAATCAAGGAGTGGATTGTAGAAACCACCGAGTGGTTTGTAGGAACCAAGGGGTGGTTTTGATTATATTTAGGCTCGAATTACCTTTATTGCCATGAATTATCCATGAATTGTTTTAGAACACGGATTAAACTCATTCGGTTATATACGTGCTGAGTGGATGGTCACACAGAAATCATGGAAAACACAGAAATAGTTTTGTTGAAACAAATTATCGTTATGACCATAAAATGCCACTGCATTTTCTCAACTACCTGAAGAGCTATATTTACAATTAAAAAAAATACAATTTACTGTTAATGTACAATTTCATTATTTGACAGTTTAGCTTGAAGAATTTGTAAATAAATCCCATCGTAAATAAATTGTAAATCGTAAATTGTAAAATCGTAAATTAAGTTGGATTGCCAAATAATCAAATAGTCAGTAAATCGTAAATAGTACATTTGTCAGATAGTAAACTCTTTACTCTTTCCGCTGAAGGATTCCCGATTGTAACACTCCGCGTCACTAAGGGCACTGAAACCCGCTGCTGGAGCGGGTTTCGGGATGTCGGAGTGTTTGAGGCGTTTTAAAAAAAATTGTGAGAATATTACCTAAAACATCAGTTGTGCCGACTGATAAGGGAGTCGATGTGGGTGAGCAGATCGGCTACGACATAACAGGAGCCGCCAACGAAAATGAAGTCGTCGGAAGTGGCATCGGCCAGGGCGGCGGCAACGGCTTCACGTACAGAGGAATAGGTGCTGACGGGCAGGCCCTTGGCGCGATAGGTGGAGGCCAGGACATCTGCTGACAGGGCACGTTTACACGATGGTTGTGTGAAGTAATATACGGCGCGGGTATGAAGGGACTCCAGGGCGTTGATGGCGAACTGGTAATCCTTGTCGCTCACCATGCCGAAGACGATGCGGAGGATGCCCTTGCCTTGTGCCTCCAAGCGCTCGAGTTCGTGTGCCAACTGGCCTGCCACGTAGGTTATGCCGGCAGCGTTGTGACCTGCATCGCACACCATTGTGGGATGCTCATGAAGTTGTTGCCAACGGCCTTGAAAGCCAGTGAGTTCCATGACGTGCTGCATGCCATAGGCTACGGCTTCATCTGTAAGCAACGGACGATAGAAACGCTGGCGACGGAGGGAGTCCACGGCACATTGCACAGTGCGCATATTGGCCTGCTGGTAGTCGCCTTTGAGCTGGCATGCGACGGGCTCAAACTGCTCCTCGTCGGCAAAGCGTATGGTGGCGTGTTTGGTCTGAGCCGTAGTGGCAAACACATTGCGCACATCAGCATGGCCGTTGGTCTCGCCAATGACCACTGGCACACGCCGTTTGATGATGCCAGCCTTCTCGCCAGCTATCAAAGGGAGAGTGTCGCCCAGGAACTGCTGGTGGTCGAACGAGATATTGGTGATGACGCAAAGGTCGGGACGAATGATATTGGTGCAGTCGAGGCGTCCGCCAAGGCCTACCTCCACCACAGCCACGTCCACGCCCTGTTCTTCGAAGTATTTGAAAGCAAGAGCCGTAGTGAGTTCGAAGAACGAAGGTGAGAGTGGTTCGAAGAACGCACGTTCTTCCTCCACGAAACGCACTACCCTATCCTGACTTATCATCTCGCCGTCCACACGGATGCGCTCGCGGAAGTCCACGAGATGTGGCGAGGTGTAGAGGCCCACCTTCAGGCCTGCCGCCTGGAGGATTGCCGCCAGCGTCGAGGACACAGAGCCCTTGCCGTTGGTGCCAGCAACGTGGATGGTGCGGAAGTGGCGATGGGGATGACCGAAATGAGCATCCAAGGCCTTCGTCGTGGCCAGTCCCTCCTTATATGCACCAGCCCCGATATTGGAGAACATCGGGGTGGAGTTGTAGAGGTAGTTGATAGTTGAGGGGTAGTCCATTTGACAAGTTGACAGGCTTTTTTAGTTGACAGTTGACAGTTGACAGATGACAGGTGGCAGGCTTATTGAGTTGACAGCTGACAGTTGACAGGCTTATTGAGGTGACAGGTGACAGTTGTTTAAAGTTAATGTTTAAGGTTTAAAGTTTAATGCAGACACCTCTTCCCTGAGCGATGCGTGCATTAGGAAAGAGGCCATAAGTTTTTGGCATTATGCCTTAAGCTCGAAACAAACCTCATTAAACCTTAAACCTTAAACTCATTGAAGTCTTCAATCAAACATCTGCTTGAAGCGGTTGAAGATCTTGGATTTGACGCTCTGGTCGGGACTGAAATGGTCGCTCTGCTTCATCTTCTCGAAGGCTTCGCGCTCGTCGCGCGAGAGTGTTTCGGGGATGTAGACAGCGATGTTCACTATGATGTCGCCCTTGCCGTAGCCATAGCCTTGAACGGCAGGCATTCCCTTGCCACGCAGGCGCAGCACCTTGCCGGGCTGTGTGCCAGGGTCTATCTTCAGCTTCACCTTGCCGTCGAGCGTAGGCACCTCTACGCTGCCTCCGAGCACGGCCGTGGGCAGGTCGAGCAAGAGGTTGTAGATGAGGTCGTTGCCCTGACGTATGAAGTCCTTGTCCTGCTCCACCTCGATGAACACCTGAATGTCGCCAGGCACGCCGTTGCGAATGGCTGCGTCACCCTTGCCGGACACATTGAGCACCATGCCGTCCTGCACGCCAGCGGGTATCTTCACTTCCACCACCTCGTCGCCTGTCATGACGCCAGTGCCGCCACAGAGGTGACATTTGTTCTTGATGATAGAGCCTTCGCCCTGACAGTCGGGACATACGCTCTGCGTCTGCATCATGCCGAAGACAGAGCGCTGGGAGCGCAGCACATAACCTGTGCCGTGACAGGTGTTGCAAGTCACGGTGTCGCCGCTGCCGTTTTCCGTTCCGCTGCCGTGGCAGTGGTTACATGTCACTTTCTTGCGCACCTTGAATTTCTTGGTAACGCCCGTGGCACATTCCTTGAGCGTGAGGCGCACCTTAAGGCGCAGGTCCCCGCCCCGATGCTGGGGCTTACGCTGTCCGCGTGACCCGCCAAAGCCACCTCCGAAGCCGAAGCCGCCTCCGAAGGAGGCACCTCCGCCAAACAGGTCGCTGAAGATATCGCCGAACTGCGAGAAGATGTCGTCCATAGACATGTTCTGGTAGCCGCCACTAGCGCCGCTCACACCGGCAAAGCCGAACTGGTCGTAGCGCTGCCGCTTCTGCGGATCGTGCAACACATCATAGGCCTCAGCCGCCTCCTTGAACTTGGCTTCAGCCTCTTTCTTCTCGGCCTCGGACTTATCGCCCTGACGGTCGGGATGGTATTTTATGGCCATTTTCTTGTACGCCGCCTTGATCTCCTGTTCGGTAGCATTCTTAGCGACGCCAAGGACCTCGTAGTAATCTCGTTTCTGATCCATATCGTTTATATTTAGGAGTTAAAAAAGTTAAAGAAGTTATCGCTTCGCTCGCCCTACGGGCAGAAGTTAAAGACGAATGTTCTGCAAGTTGTATGACTCTGGCAGCACAGGTTACGTCTTTTATTTCTTTACTTCTTTAACTTCAATAACATGCGAAACTTGAATTCCTTATGCTTTCAATCCGCCAAAATTACATTCCAACTGCCACTTTGGCATGCCTTATGACATGTTCGTTGAGTGTGTAGCCTTTCTCGATGCAGTCTATGACGCGTCCCTTTTGTTCGTCGGGCACGCCCGGCACCTGCGCCACGGCCTCGTGCAGATCCACGTCGAAGTCCTTGCCTTCGGTCTCTATCTGCTTCACGCCCAGCCCTGCCAGTGCCTTGAGGAACTTCTGGTAGATGAGTTCCACGCCTTCAGCCACGGCCTCGACGTTGTCGGCCTTCTTCATCGACGGCAAGGCGCGCTCCAGGTCGTCCACTATGGGCAGCAGAGCCGTTACGGCAGACTTGGAGCCGTTGAGGATAAGGTCGGCCTTCTCCTTAATGGTGCGTTTGCGATAGTTCTCAAACTCAGCCTGTTTGTACAGGGCCTGCGTCTTCAGTTCCTCTATTTCTGCCTGAGCCAGAGCCAGTTGCTGCTCGGGTGTCAGTTCCTCTGCCTCTTCGGTTGTCTCCTCTTTGTCAGTGTTGACATCGGCGGCAGTCTCTGTGTTCTCGTTGTTCTCGTTCAGTTCCTGCTCCTGCAGGTTCTCGTCTTTCTCGTTTAATTCTTCAGACATATTTATTATTTTTTAGGATTTAAAGAAGTTAAAGGAGTTATCGCTTCGCTCGCCCTTCGGGCAGGAGTTCAAGACGATACCACCAAGTATGGTCATCATTGTTGCTTCGCAGCGGTTAGGGAGCCTGTGGCTCGGTTAGCGCCCTATGGGCGGTTAGAGTTGCTTCGCAACGGTTAGACCTCACGCCAAAGATACTGCAAAATTTGTGCCAAGTCGCAGAAAGGGCCGAAAAGATTTCATAAAGTAGATGCCAGCCGATGAATGGGCGTTAGCCGACATGTTGCGAAACCACATGGATTGTCCTGCCATGGCGCACCAGCATGCGAGCCTCCTTGAGATGCTCTTCCAGCGCCTGCGGATCAGCAGCATACACCTTAGGCACACGTGCTCTGGGGAAACGGTTGAAATAAGGATCTGAGGTCACATACCAACGGCATTCCTTCACCGCTCCAATTCGTGGCAAGGCATCCCAGAGATAGAGCAGACGCGTGCGAGCAGCCAGCGTCACGCCCACTGTGCCGTCGGCCAACTGCGACACGCAGACCAGATGCTGGCGCCGTTGAGTGTCAGCCTCATGGTCGGCAGCCGTTAGCTTGTGACGCACGCTGACATGACGATTGAACCGTTCGTTCAGTTCATTCATTATTCGCCTGAAAATCACGCCATGAGATGATGTGTCTTGAAGTTGTTGTTGAAGGATATAATAATGAATCATCTCATGCAGGATAGTGTCCTCTACGAAGGTGTCAGGCATGTCGATCAACGTACTGATGACGAACACGAAATCGAAATAATACCATGAGCCGTCGGGCTGCCGGCGCCGCTTATACTCCACCTTGCCAAGGAATGTGCGAGCGCGGCTAAGCCGAATGGGCAGCGGCTGCAGCTGACCATCGAAGCATAGCGCGTTGAACTCGTCGAACTTCTGCTGGATATATGGTATGGACGCCCTCATCGGCCTATTCAGTAGGTTTGTTTATTCGTTTGCAAAGATACAAAACAATTGTGTAACATCACACTTTTTCGGCGAGATATTTTTCGCAGCAATTGAAAAAGAGAAGAAAGGGATAGAGAAAAGAGTAAACTGAAAAGGGAAGGATTAGGGGAAGTGAAAAGTAGAAAAAGAGGAAGAAAAAGGAGAAAACAACTAATTTAAAATGTAACTAGAAGTGCAAAATTCACATTATCTGCCATAAATTAGAAGAAAAATCGTTATTTTAAACAAAAAATCCCGAAAATCTTTTGGAAGCAAGAAAAGTTTTACTAAATTTGAAGCGAACTTATAACTTATATTTACTCTTTACCAAAAAATATACGCCTTATGAAAAAGTTATTATCTCTGTTAGCACTGACACTCGCATTGCTGTGTGCGAGTTCAGGGGCCAAGGCCCAATATTATTCGGACCCGGAATGGCCTGAGAAATATGATGCCTCGGCAGTGTTCTACGTTGACCTCGTAGATGCCAACGGCCAAAGCATTACCGCCAACTTCGCAGAAGATACTTGGACGAGATACGCCATAGGTGCATTCATCAACGATGAGATCCGAGGCGCGGGCTATGCCATGCCCGTTGGTCAGGACAAATACGTGTTCCAGGTCCGCGTATGGGGCGACGTGAGCGAAGATACTTATGTCGTGCTCCGAGTTCAGGATAATGGAATCGAATACTGGCTGGGCGGCGAGATGGTGAATTTTGCCGAGGAACCCACCTTCGGAGAGCCGTCGAAGCCCCTGCAGTTCCAGTTCGTGCCTATCACCGGCATCGCCCCGCGACAAAACCCGATAGAGGTGATGGTGGGCGAGATGACCGGCTTCGGCTGGGATTATCTGCCCGAGGGCTACACGCCCCCCGTGACTGAGATGGAGAAGGAATATATCTACGACTCAGGCACCGACTATTTCGATCTGCACCCCGAAAGCCTATGGGTGGCCGGTCTGGCCAAGGGTGAGGATGAGGTAATCATCAGAGTGCGCCCACAAGGAGCCAACGTGCCCTGGGAGACGAGCGTGGTAATCAGGGTGCTGACTCCTGACGTGAGCGTTGAAGGCATCGAAGCCGGCGACAATGGCACCGACGTGACGCTCTACGTTGGCGAAGGCTTTAACATGGACTTCAAGATCGTTCCAGAGGACGCTTCGAACAAGAACGTGACATACACCATAGGCAACACGGCAGTGGTGACCAACGACGGGAACACATTGACAGGCGTGGGCAAGGGAACCACCACGGTGACTGTGACCACGGAGGATGGCGGTTTCAGCCTGGTGTACAACGTGACAGTGAAGCAGCCTGTGACCGACATTCAATTCAACGACATTACGATAGTGCGCGACACGAAGGTGCCCATCACAGCCGATATGTACACTGTGGAACCAGCCGATGCCGACTTCGACATCAACAACCTGACTTTCCAATACAATGAACGCCTCACCGAAGGCCTGGCTGGCGTATGGGTGGTGGACAACAACAATGCACTGATTGGTTTCACACCATACAGCGATAACATCGTCTCGTATGAATACGAGCAGGGCCAGGCAGGCTACGTGGGCGGCGAGTTCACGGTTAAGGTGCTTGACAAGATACATCTCGACGGCGGTTGGAACTGGATGGGCCTGCCGTATGAGATAGCTGACGCCAACGTAGTGTACGAAGCTCTCGACGACAACTTCGTGGAGGCTCGCAGCAAGACACAGCTCATATACAACGACCCAATGTACGGCAACTTCGGCGACCTGTGGGCCCTGGCTGCAGGCGAAGGCTACAAGGTGAAGGTGAACGGCGCTTCGGACTTCACAATGGAGCCTACAGGCGATGCATACCTATGGGAGGAGACCAGTCTGACGACAACCAAGGGTTGGAACTGGCTGGGCAATAAGATGCCACGTGCCACGACGATAGATGAGATCGTGTATGAAGCCAACGACGGCGACATAGTGAAGACGCTCGACGGCATGGCCACATACACCGAAGGCGACGGCTGGAGCTCGTCGCTGGAGATTGGCGAGCACCAAGGTTTCCTGTACAAGAGCGTAGCCGAGGGCGTGGCCGTGACCTACAACCCGAATTTCTGCTTCGACGATGAGGACTACATCAATGCACGCATCAACGGCACCAGTGGTCCCAGCGGCATCAAGGCACGCAGCGTATGGCAGTACGACGCAGGCCTCTACCCCACTACCATGGGCATCATAGCCGAAGCACCTGAACTGGCCGACAGCGAGCGCTACACCATAGGCGCCTTCGTGGGTGACGAATGCCGTGGACAGGGCACTCTGCAGAAAGGCCGCTGGTACGTGGTGGCACATGCCAAGAACGGCGAGCGCGTGTCGCTACGACTGTACGACCGCAGGGCCGACCGCTTTGCCGACCTTGACATCGAGGGCGCCGAGAGCATCCCATTTGCTGAGGTGGCAGGCTCCGCCAAGGCTCCGCTGCATATCAGCGCTCCGTATGTCGACGCCATCAGCGACGTGCGCGCTGCTGCCACGGGCAAGGAGGTTATCTACAACCTTGCCGGCCAGCGCCTGAACACACTCAAGAAGGGTGTGAACATCATCGACGGCCGCAAGGTGGTGGTCAAGTAGACACACATTAATTATATATGCGTGCGCGGGAGAGGGGGACTTCCGCTCCCGCGCACGTCTATCTCTCCCCCCACCCGCTGAAAGCGGCTTTCTTACACCTATTCACCTTCCCCACTTTACCATAGAGGAATACAGCTATGCGTAACAGACTATCGATAGTCTTATTGGCGTTGATGTCGGCTCTCCACGTGTCGGCACAGGACATAGCGCAGATAGCCAAGAGCGACCCGCTGATTATTACGGGCGCTGTGGGGACACGCAATACCTACTATCATTCCTCTGGCAGCATCAAATACTCCTCGCCGTTGAGCAATATGGTCTACGCCAACCTTAATGTCTCAGTCTACGGCTTCTCGATGCCTTTCTCGCTCTACTACTCCAACGACAACCTCGACTTCAACTATCCGCATTTTTCGTTCAACGTAAGTCCGCGCTACAAGAACTGGCAACTGTTCGTGGGCCAGAGCTCCATGCCGTTCAGTTCCTACGTGATGTCGATGCCGTTTATGGGCGTGGGCGTGGAGTACCAGGGCGACCGCCTCAGGGCTGGCATGTTCTACGGCCGTCTGCGCAAGGCCGTGAACGACGACCCCACCGATCCTATGGCTCGTGCGCCACAGTATAAGCGTATGGCGTGGGGCTTCAAGGTGGGCTACGGCTCGCGCCGCAACTACCTCGATTTGTATTTCCTGCGCGCCTACGACCAGCAGAAATCGCTCGACCCAGGCTGGCACGCCGTGATACCGCCAGAGGAAAACCTTGTGGTGGGCCTGCGCGGAGCAGTGAGCGTGAAGCAGTTCCTGTCGTTCACAGCCAATGCCTCCACGTCGCTGTTCACCTCCGACAAGACAGCGCGCCTCGTAGAGGATGCTGACCTTCAACGCTTCGACAAGGTGTTTGCCCCGCGCAATACATCGTCGGCCCGCTTCGCCGGCGACATAAGTGCCAATCTGGCGCTGAAGGGCTTCAATGCGCAGCTCTTCTACCGCATGATTCAACCCGACTACACATCGTTGGGCACCTACTATCTGTCCAACAACTACCATAGCTTAGGCATCAACCTGAGCACCATACTCTTCCGTAGGATTTCACTCTCGGGCAGCTTCTCAGGCCAAGAGGATAACCTCAGCAACCGACAGCTGTTCACCACACGGGGCCTGGTCTACAATGCCAACGCCTCGACACGCATAGGCAACAACGTGAGCCTCACGGCAGGCTACAACGGCTACCGTCAGACACAGCGCGACGGCACGGCACGCGTGAATGACACCACACGCGTGGACCGCATCATGCACAGCGTGTTCTTCATGCCGTCGTATGCCGTAGCCACCGACAACCTCACACATACCCTCTCGCTATCAACCAACTACACCCGCAACGAGGACCTCAACCCCTTCGCCACGGGACAGTCAGACGTGACAACGTATGCTGCAGGCCTCTCGTACAACCTCGGAGTGCTGCCCTGGGAGATGGACTTCACCACCAGCCTCAGCCACCAACGCTCCGACGGCTACAAGCGGCGCTACACCAGCGATATCCTGTCGCTGAGCACCTCGCGTGCCTTCCTCAGCGAGAAGAACCTGACCGCGGCACTCACCATGTCGCTATGCTACAACGAACTGCGCCACCAGATGAAGAGCCTCTCGATAGGAGGCGACATATCGGTGGGCTATACACTCAAACAAGTGCACGTGTTCGGACTGAATGCGGGCATGAACAAGTACGGCGACGTAAACGTAACCAAACGTACCTCCGGACTCGACGACACAGAAATCAGCGTCGGCCTCAACTACACATACACCTTCAGCCTGCTGGCTATAAAACGACTGGCTGAGAAGGGTAAGAAAGGAAAAGGCATGAGCGTGAAGTGGGGAAAGGAGTGATACCTCCCTAAGACAACTCCTAAAAAGTCGACAACCAAGATATATACAGCAATGAAGCTCCAAAGATATATACTAATGTTCATCATCGCTATGGCGACGGCATTGACGGCTTGGGCACAAGAGGCTGTCACCGTGACTGTAGCGCCGATTCAGTATGTGCTGCCTCCGCACCTCGGCAATTATCTCGAGAACCCAGGCAAGTACTTCACACTAACGCTGAAGAACAACACGGAGCAGACCCAGTTTGTATATATGGGCATGCAGATCGACCAGATAATGCCACAGCCCGACCTGCACGTCATAACTCCACCGGCACGCATGCCCCAAGTGCCGTTTACCATCAACCCAGGCGATACCAAGGTGCTGAACCCCGTGGAGATGCGAACTATGTTCAATCACCTTGCTATGTCGGACATATCCGTCAGCGGCGAGGTGAAGAACGGACTGCTGCCCGAAGGCACCTACGAGGCTCGTCTAATGGCATATAAATACGACCCGGCACTAACGTCGCCCTACCCACTGAGCAACCCTCTGTCGGGGCACTGCACCTTCCAGATCTGCTACCTCTCCGACGCGCCTCAGTTCATGGAGCCCTTCATGAACGTGGCAGAACAGATAGCTGCCTCGACTGGCGATATCGCTACCGGCGACTTGACTTCGAGGGGTAACACAGCAGCTACGACAACCATCAGAAGTGCCACGGGCGGAATACCTCTTCCCAACGCCCCGACGATAAAGCCTTCAACAGGCGTCACGATAAACACTACAGGCATCAGCGTAGGCGGAACATCGATGCCAACGAACATCGACTACGGCAGCGACCTGGCATCGCTATCCGTGGCCACGCTCAAGAAAGAGGTACCGCTGTTCACGTGGACCAATCCCTACAACAACTGCGGACTGATAGGCAACAACGTGACCTACACGCTCACCATCAAGGAGATGATGCCTGGGCAGTCGCCCTACGAGGCCATGGATTACGGTGCCGTGGTGTACGAGAAGCCCGGCCTCATGGTGACGCAGTGCCTGCTGCCCGAATCGGCGTTGCAGAGGATGTACTCCAACATTGTGTACGTGGCACAGCTCAAGGCCGAATGCTCGTCGGTCGACGGCGCGTTCAACTACATGGCCTTCAAGAACGATGGCAAGAGCGAGATCAAGCTCTTCCGCTTAGGCAGCATATCAGGACCTACCACAAGAATCATCAATCCCCCTGGCGGAGGAGGTTCCGGCACTGGAACGGGTATAGGCACTGGTACTGACGACGATGATGAAGATGACGAGGAGTACGTAGCACTCTTCGGAAAGGGCGGTTCACGCGACAGCCTCAATGCCGACTCACTCTACACATTCCGCAATCCAACCATCACTTCGCCGACGTTCCTCGAAGGTGTGGCGCGTAAGCTGTTCATCAACGACGATATGAGCGTGGAATGGCGCGATGTGTGGCATCTGGGAGGCGAAGGCATGAAACCTGATACCCTCAACTTTGAATACGAGGTGCAGATCTTCAACGGCCATACGAATGCCAACCTCGAAGAAACGCTCAAAGGCGAGCCCTTCTACACTCAGAGGCTGAACACCAACAAGGATGATATCAAGTGGGACAAGATAAAGAACTTCGTACAGAAAGGCGACTATCTGGTGCTGCGCGTGAAGCCGGTATGCCTGAATAAGAAGGCCTCTGTGGCCTTCGTGGGCGACGACCTCAACGTGAAGGACTTCGTGATGACCGAGCACCTGTATCGCACGCTGCTCAACTGCGACGACAATGTGGCAGTAAGCAATAAGCAGCCTACGACCAAATCGGCCAACGAACTGAAAAACACGACGGTGACCATAGGCCAATATCAGCTTACACTCGACGGAGATCTCTCTGGCAACGGCCAAAACGGCTTCACCGGCACAGGACACGTAGAATGGAATCCGCTGGGACTGAGGGCTATGGTGGCTGTGAAGTTCACGAACCTGAAGATCAACACTGAGGGCGTTGTCTACGAAGGTATCGCCAAGAGCTATCCTGGCAACGACCTGCCAGGCATAGAATCCGTGCAGGAAATCTTCTCGGAATGGGGTGTCGACAATATCATGGCTGATACCGAGATACCATACTCGGAAGTGGTGAAGACGGTGGCTATGGATCAGGCGCAGGACATCGCCGAGAAATACAACCTGAACACTTACTACACATATATAAAGACCTACGGCAAGAGCTTGCAGGACGGCGACCTGGGCAACCTGCACCTGCCCATCAGCGTCAGCGATGCATACAACGGCTCGCCAGTGGATATACAGATCGAGGAGATGCAGTTCCGACCCACCTTCGCCACAATGAATCTCATAGGCGAGATGGAACTGCCCGAGAGCTACGGCGCCGACAACGACATACTCATCCTCGGAGCACCCTTCCTCTGCATCTCGCCCGACCGCTTCCTGCCCGAGACAGGCAACCTGTGTCTGCTGGGCGACTTCAAGTTCAAAGACCCCAAGAGCGGCTTCGACATCAAGTTCAAGGCCACCAACGACCTGCGCGAGCCTGTCGACGGTTGCTTCGTATCGTGGAAGGACGATAAGTTCCACGCCCTGCAGCTGCATGCTGAGATGGGTATCCCCAACCTCTTGAAAGATGTCGACGGCGAGGCCATGGAAGGTCAGAAACCTATCCTCACCGTGAGGACGACCATCGACGACTGGGAGCACTGGCGCGCCTCAGGCTCGATGGATGCCTTCCAAGTTGAGGACCTGCCTGGCTACACCTTCCGCCCCGGCACTGTGCTCATCGACCACCACCCAGGAGAGAACGACCCGCTCATGTCAATGCCCAAAGGCTATGACAAAGCCCTTGGCAATATCAACAGCGATGAGGAATGGCAAGGCCTGTACATGCGCGACCTCTATGTGTCAATCCCCGACTTCATAGAATCAAAAAGCGCTGCCAACAGCAAGGTCACAAATACGGCCGACGGCACTGAGGCTGAAGTCAAAGTGGAGGAAGGCCGCATCACATTCCAGCTTGACCATCTTTACATAGACCTATTCAACGAGAAGAGCAACGGACTGTTCACATGCAAAGCCAACCTCAACACGGAGAAGGTGCTCACAGCATCCACCAACAGTCTGGGCGGTTGGGGCATTTCACTCGACGCCATTTACGTGGACATGCTCCAAAGCAACTTCATAGAGGCAGGCTTCAGGGGTAAGTTCTCCATTCCTCTGCTCAAGGACAAGGAAGGAAATCGTGCACAGATTGCCTACAAAGCCTATATCCCATCGTCGGACAAGGCAGGCAAGCGCATGTACTGCTTCGAGACATCGCAGGAGGTAGACGTGATGATGGACTTCTTCCTGGCCGAAGCGACGTTTGATCCCAACCAAACCTATTTCTTCGTAGAAAAGCCCGAGAACGAGGACACCCGCGTAGAGCTGTGCCTCAGCGGCGAGATTACAGTAGACAGCCGAATAGCTGAATCCGAGACGATAAAGAAAGCTACGTCGATAGGGTTCAAACTGCCTAAAATAGAGTTCAGTCACATGCGACTGGCCAACTGCCCACGTTGGAAGTCGAAAGGCAGCGACCTACAGGCTGCGGCTTATGAAAAATGGCTGAAGGACGTAGGGAAAGACTCTGATACGGAGATGAGCGACAACGAGTCGGTCTATTTCGACATAGGCAAATGGGGTCATGCATCACCTAAGAAGAAGGTGGGCGGTTTGGATTTCAACCTCAACTGGCCGTCGCTGAACCTCAGCCGTATTGCCAAGGGTGAGGTTGGTCTGCAATTGGGTGGCGACCTGATGCTCCTTGATGGTGCCCTGTCGTTCGGAGGTAAGTTCACCGTCTGGGCCAAATTAGATTGGAGCGACAAGAGCATCAGTTATTCAGATACCAGCTTTGACGAATTCCGCATTAATGCCGATCATAGCGCCATGGCCGGCATCAAGATAACTGGCAGCCTCATCGACAACAGCAGCTTCTTCAAAGCAGCTGAAGCGTTGGTTGGCGACTCTGGCGGAGGTTCTGGAAATTCCGGCAATTCCGGATCTTCCGGATCTTCCGGCAATTCCGGCAATTCAGAAGGAACCAGTGTCTCTGAAGAAGTTTCTAATTACGTATCAGGTGATGTTGAAGCCGCCAAAGCAGCTTATCAAGCCGCATCCGAAACGATAAAGAAGCTGAAGGGCTTCCGTGGTGACCTGCAGTTTACGTTGCCTGGCGGCCTCTTCTCCTTCAAGGCTTCAGGCGCTTATGCCGAAACGGCGAAGACAGCTTCCGAAATCAGTTACGAGCAGGACAAGCGGTGGGCCAAGATGGAAGACCTGCCCGAAAACAAGCGCACCAACGATGACGGCACAGTGGTGACATCTGCCAACCAGATCAAGGTCGACGAGACCTATACCTACGCCTTCCTCGAGATAGCCGTTGGCTCAAAAGCCTTGAGCGCAATTCAACCTATTGGCATCACAGAACTGAGCGGCGGTTTCTACATGAACTGCAGGAAGAAGGACCTCGGCGTGTCATTCTCATCAGATAACGTAGTGCCGCAATATGGCATGGTTGGCGGCATGATAGGCATCGGACTGTCGTGCATCGACGAGCACACAATAACGGCCGACGGCGACCTCACCGTGTTCTACGACATGTTCCACAAGAGGCTGTCAACAATCCGTATCAAGGCTGGCATCCACGCCATAAACGGCGACAACCCAAAGAACGGACTCATCAATGCTAATGCTACCATCACCTACGAAGATACAAACGAAAAGCAATATTTCGAGGTAGACGTCACGGCAGATATGAAAGCCGACATGGACGATGCTCTTTCAGAGTTCGTTGGCTCGGACTATGTGAAGTCGTTAAAGGAATTCTCCCGCACTTCGCTTGAAGAAATGGGCGAGGAAGAGGGACGCAACACAGAATCCTCTGAGGAAGAGAAGAACGAGAAGAAGAAAGAAGGCGAGAGCAAAGGTCACCTTAGCGCAGGAGTCTATATAAACGTCAACTTCAAGATAACGTGGAAGGACAAGGGCAAAACCCTCACCAACAGCAAAGGCAAGAACCAACCCAAGTGGCACGTCTATGTGGGCAAGCCTATGCCTGAGAAGGAGCGTTGCCGCATCACCTTCATCGACTTCGCACTCGGCAAGAAGAGTGACGCGTTCGCCATGTGGGCCACAATTTATGCTGATGCCTACCTGTGTCTGGGCAACGAACTGCCTATCGACGATCTGCCGCCCATTCCTGAGGAAATCAGCGATTACCTTGGCATCACCAACAGCAACCTGAACCAAGGCAAAGAAAAGGACCTTAATGCCGAGATGGAGACAAGCCGCACTAAGCAGTTCTCAACTTTCAAGCCCGACGGCAATGAAGGCGGCATAATGTTCGGAGCAAAGGTATATGGTGACATGGGCCTCAACGCAGGCATCGTTTATGCCAGAACCACCGCTATTGCCGGCTTCGATGTGATGCTGATGAAACTGAAGCAAGGCACCAAATGTATTGGCGGCGGCTTAGCAGGTAAGAACGGCTGGTATGGTATGGGACAGGTCTACGCTCTGCTCAAAGGCGAGATAGGCTTGAACATCGATATGTGGCTGTTCTCTGGACATATACCTCTCATCGACGTAGGTATGGGCGCTCTGCTCAAAGCCGGTATGCCCAATCCTTCGTGGTTCTATGGCAAGGCCAAGGCTCACTATCGTCTGCTGGGCGGCCTCATCAGAGGTAGCACAAGCGTGCAGCTGAAGGCCGGTGAGGTTTGCACACCGGAATTCGGCAACCCGCTCGACGACATAGAGATCTTCAACGAAGTACAGCCAGGCAGCGACAACCAAAGCACAGGTTGGAACAAGGACAACGTAATCGAGGCCACCGTATATCCCAGCTTCACCACGAATATGGAGATGGAAACCCCGCTTCGCCTGCTCGACGAGAACAAGGCATATGCTATGGCCGACTTCGACGAGGAACTAGAGAAATACTCTGAACAGGCATCACGCACCTATCGATTCATGCTCTCGCCCGACAGCATACGCCTGATACGTTACAACGTAGATCAGGTGGAAGCAGACAAGCCGAAGAGTGAGTTTGACGAGAAGGTGACTTACACCACTAAAGACCATGAGTTGTTCAAGGTAGCTTCAGGTACCCTTGATATCAACAAGCTTTATGCCCTCAAGCTTTCGGGTTATGCTCAGGAGTGGCGCGACGGCGAATGGGGCGACCCGTTCTTCAACGATTCCACTACAGGTAATGTGGACAAGCGCGTCAAGTGGTACCAGACTCAGTACTACTACTTCCGCACAGATCCCAAAGCCCCCGACTTCGAGAAGGATGTGAAGCTCTTCAATACTGATTACGAAGATGACATCAAACGTCCGACGATGGCTCTGGCACGCCTGCGTAAGGTCTACGAGAACTACGATGACGTCAACAATCCCGTTTCGCTGCGAATAGAGGTCAGCCGCAACGGAAGCACCGGCTGGGAATCGCCATCCAAGATCATACATAATATGGCAGAGCAGCAGAAGTACGACGCTGCCGTGGCCAAGCGCGATGAAGCCTATGAAAAGGCTTACAAGGAAGCAATGGCAGAGTATGAGCGGAAGATGGAGCAGTACAACAAGGTCAAGGAAGCAGCCCACAATGAATGGGTGGCCGCCGTCTTCGAGCCTTGGATGAATGAGCATTATGCCGGTTGGAAGGACTGGGACTTCATAGTCCGTGTGAAGGAATACAAGGATAAGCCACCAGTGGTAGAAGCTGAAATACCTGATGAACCTCATATAGTGCTGCCTCCAAAATACGAGGATAAGATCAAAGACCTTATCGTAGATGAAGCCAAAGAAAAGGCCGAAGTGGGCAAGATAAAGGACATCATCGACGGCCAGCTTGGCAGCGTAATAGACGATGTAGTAGATCAAGGTAACAATATCAACAATAATACTATCTTGCCCAGCGATACACAAAGAAATCCCGGCGGTTCCAAGCTTCCTGTTACAGATGTTGTCACGACGCCTGGTGTTAACCAAATTGATGATAAGTTGACAATCCCTGTGAATAATATCATAGCAACAGGCGGGGATTTCAACAGCGCCACCATTTACGTTCCAAACAAGACCGCTCAAGTTACGGGAACGAATGTAATCGTCAACAACAGCAACATCAACAATAGCACTAACGTCAACACCAGCAACGTTATCACCAACGTAAATACTAACATTACTAACGTTAACACGAATGTCAACACGAATGTCAACATAGACAGTAGAGTCGGTAATTCTGTCAGACAGACAACATCTACACTGCGCCGCTCACCTGGGCCGCGTGCTGATATCGACATATATATGCCTGATACCGTTACAACACGTAAGGCACAAGCTACTACCATCAATAGAGTTACGACTACGAAGGCCACCACTACTCCCACAAGAACAGCAACCGCTACGCAGACAACGACAAATACTGCCACGCAAATTGTTAAGCAAGCGGATCTGAATACTACGGGCCAAAAAGTACTGGAAGGCACTGTGGTAACGTCTAACCAAAATACTGCCATCAAAGCAGGCAAGGTTAGCACATCTGAAGCAACTTCTACAAGCGAGAAAATACTGGAAGGCGCCGTGATAATGCATACTACTGACCAGTCTGACTCTGATGACTACACAGTCCAGAGATTGCCTGGACGTGTTGCAGCTGTAACCGGTTCGAACACAGGACTTGTAATTAAGGAAAAACTCAATGAGTCTGATATTCAAGGAATAGCATTGGCAGGCACCTACACTCCAATGCAGAGTGTATACAAGATCTACAACCACTACAATCCTGCTTATGGCGACAAGAGTGTCAACGGCCCGCAACATATAGTAATATATGTAGACGAGAACGGCAACGAAGAAACTGTCTTCCACAGCTTCACCAAGGCCGGACAACCCTACGTGGAACTGCAGAATGGTTTCGTCACTGCCAGTCTGGATATCACATCAGAGCAGTGGACATTCCTCGACGACCACGACGTGCCAGAGTTCTTCTACGATGACCCGGCCAATCCGATGCCCGTGCCGCCCACTTATGGCGATACCGAAGGCATGAACCTGCCTACTGTCAACAAGCCCGACTACCAGCGTGATATGGATTCGAAGACGTTCCGCATACCCATTGACGAGTACACGTATACTGGCACTCAGCCTGGCGACTTCATATTCTTACGCACCAAGAACGATGTCGATATCTCATTCCTTGAACAAGTGAAAAAGCTTGGCTACAACTGGATGCGAATATCTGTAAACCGCGTGCACAAGAAAGCCTTCGATGACCTGCTCAACCACACAGACTCCGTCATTGCCGAGTACATAGGCCATCAGGCTGAGAAACTCGATGAGGTGATGGGCGACAGCGAGCGTCAAGGATATGACAGCAAAGCATCCATGGGCAAGGGTTACAACGAGAACAACTTCCTGGCTGCCGACGGTTCTATGAATATGGACGCCTACCTCAACTCATACATCGGCGAACTTGAGAACGACACCAAGGTCGACAGTATACTGTTGCAGAAGATACGCAGTAACATCGACCTCAAGGACTTCTCAGAATGCCTCTACTCTAAGGTGTTCGTAATGCCTAAGTACAAGAACTTCAAAGCTCACTATACTGCCGAATCGGGCGATGTCCAAGGACCGTATGTACGCCACCACCTCATGGAGATAACATGGTCTAAGACACCATCGTCGACGGACAAGGCTATCGTTGAGAACAAGGAATGGATGGGAGATCCGTACCTCGCCCTTGGTTATTGGTCCAAATGGGCTATGATAGGAGGTGCGCCGCCATTAGGCGCAGAAGACTTCCCCGGCCTGCAACTCGAGATGGACAAATCGAACTACCGCACTTCCAATCACCATAAATATACCACTGGCGGACATCTCCTGCCAAGCGGCAATGGGTCAGAGCTAGTTAAGTTCAGAAAGTTCTTCTCGCCAGCCATGTTCTATAACGACGACCGCGACGACAACCATCGTTACGGCGATAGTGGTAATAACTTCACAACACAGAATTTCCTCACAAGAACTGATGCCCAGCAATTCTTCACGGGGCTCATCTATGCCGACTGTCGACTGGCTGCCGCCATCCGCAATGCAGCCTACGACATTGCCGCCTTGGCTCGCATCAGCGAAAATAACCGCATTTATTCGACGGAGGAAGTGTACAATAAGATTGAGAAGAATCACGCCTACACGGCCGTCAATATCGACGACTATTTCAGCTACACTTACACCAATCGGTCGTCGCGGACACTCATCTTCAACAACAAAGCCACGTTCGTTTGCCTCAACATTCCCATCATGATCTATGGCGACTACAATCTATGGAACCGCACAGGTCCTATATACGATAATGCCATTAAACAAGGTTCCATCTATGGCCACCACGACTACGGCGTAATATATAATCATCCAGAGATCAGCTGGCGTCTCGAGCGCAACATAGCTCATCAGGTGTGCGTGGACAACTGCCTGCAGGACGGCACCTTCACACGAACTACTGCCGCCTCGTTGGCCGCCCGAATTAAATCGCTCAAGCTGCAGAGCTACCGTCTCAATGCCTTCCACACCAAGCAAACTTCCGAGGACTATATCTATGATGTTTGCCTGCAGAAGAACGCAGGCGACCAGTACGAACTCAAGGTGGACCTCGAGACTTTCGATGCACCGTTCAGTGCCGACAACGCCAAAGATTTTGATTTCACAATACCCATTAAATAACGCATCAAGGATTCGATTGAAAGAGAAGTCCATTAACTCTCAACTAAGCGGAACTTGCACAACAGAAATATAATGAACAAGATACTGAAGATAGTCCTTTGCTGCCTCGGAGCCATGCTGCCGCTAACATCAAGCGCGCAGACGACTTCAGACGCCTCGACAGCAGCGGCCTCCACCTCGAAGCCAGACCGCCACTGGTTCAACATCAAGGTGCTGGCCCGTGCCTATGGCGACAGCGTTGTAGTGCGCTGGGCTCCCGATGAGTATATCCCATGGAAATACCTTAATGCTTATGGCTACCAAGTGGTACGTTTAGATCGACAGACCTACGACGCTGATACTCTGGCCGCCAACGTTCATCCCATACGCAGAGCGGAGTTCCAGAGGCGCTTCGCAGAGAACGATTCGCTTGCTGGCGCTGCCGTGCAACTCATCTTCGGACGTGGCACACGCATGAATGAGACACAGGCCGAGCCGGGCACACCGGGTTCTATCATAGAACTCAGCGAGGAGCAAGCCACCCTCTTCGGTTTCGGAATGCTCATTGCAGAGTTGCGCCCGGACTTAGCCGAGGCTATGGGCCTTATGTATGTCGACCGCACGGCCCGTCGAGGTGCCAAGTATGACTATATAGTAAGACCTCTTGTGCCCGACAGCGTGTTGCCCGTGTATCAGGGAGCAGCCTTCGGCATCATCAACGAGCCTTCGCAACCGGACAACTACATCACAGAAATCACCGATTCTATCAGGCCACCTCGGGCCATAGAACTCTTCTGGCCATACGACAAGCACACCGTCTTCGACATAGAACGACGCGACAACGAGCGTGGCGAATGGCGCACACTTAACCAACGCCCATACCTGCCCACTCAAATGGACGAAGATCTGACAGGCATGAACAGATACCTCGACGAAGATCTCGACACAGGTATCTACGAATACCGAATACGCGCGTACGACACCTTCGGCCAGCGGACAAACCCATCGGCTGTACATCGCGTAGAACTGAAGGACCTTGTGCCGCCGTCAATACCTGTGCTGACGCTGATTGAAATCGAGCGCCCCGACTCGGCTGTACTTGCCCGCCTCCACTGGCGCAAGGACACATTGGAGCAAGACCTCGCAGGGTACGTGCCTCTCTACTACAACGAGCGTATGACCTTAGGCACCTGGCTTCCACTCACAAGTAGCCTTCTCGCGCCCACCGACACAGTGTGCATGGTAAATGTAACAGGCCTCTCAACGGGCCACATAGTCATCGCCGCCTACGACAGCAATGGCAACATCGCACACTCTGTTCCAATGCTCATTCGTATCTCCGATGTCAAGCCGCCTCAGACACCCACGGGTCTGAAGGCTCTCGTCTCCCCCACTGGTCGCGTCACCCTGCGCTGGCAACCTTCGCCCGACAACGACATCATGGAATACTCTATCTGGAAGGCTAACGCCCTCGACCACGTCTTCGGGCGTATCTCTCCTACTGATATGCGCGACACCCTCTTCGTTGACAGCATCTCAGTGCGAGCTAACCAGAAATACATATATTACAAGGTCATGGCCACTGACTTCAGCGGCAACAGCTCTGAGCTCTCAGAAGCCGTGGCTGTGCCCATACCAGATCTCACACGGCCACAGTTCTGCCGCGCCGACAGCATTTACATGGACGAAGACTGCATTCGCATCTGGTGGGTAGGATCGCCTGAAGCCAGTGTCAAGACGCACCGCGTGCTGCGCCGACTCAAGGGGCAGGAGCAGTGGACGCTTCTGGCTATCGTCGACGCCGACTCACTCGGCCCCGACCATCGTTTCCTGATGGAGGACCGTCCGCCCTACGTACAGGACCGCCGCTACTACTACGCAGTAGAGTCGCTAAGCCGAATGGGCATCTCATCAGGTCTCAGTTTGCAGCAGTCTTTCCTCTTCCGCGGGCCACAGGTGATTGATATCGACCTCAAGCTACACGGCGCATTCAATAGTTCCACAGGTGATACTCGCCTGACGTGGGACACTGGCGGCGTGCCTACTGATGCCGACTACTATTATGTCGTCTATCGCAAAGGACCTGCAGACAAGGACTTCCGATTCATGACTTCTGCCAACCCCAGCGAGCCACTCTACTCCGACGGCCTCCTCCGTCCCGGTCAGCAAGCCGACTATTATGTCAAGATACGCTTCCGCGACGGACGTGTCAGCACTCCATCAAACACCGTCACTGTCTCCGCTCCTGCGAACAAGTAAACGCCAAGTGGTTAATATCCATAATCGAAGCATCTGCAATATGCGAAACCACTCATACATAATCCACAGAGTTGTCGTCATAGCCTGCATGGCCATGGCTCTCACCTCATGTGCCGACCTCTTCGACATGGACGATGCAATAGTGCCGAGAGAGATGACGCTAGAGACGCATGCTGTGACTCTCATGCTAGGCGATTCCTGTGTCATAAAGCCCACCTTCACCCCTGACTCGCTCTCTAACAACGTCGTCTATTGGATGTCGATGGATCCCGAGATTGCCTCTTTCGTTTCGGGCGATACCCTCGTAGGGCTCTCGATAGGCACCACCAAGGCTTTGGCTATCAGCGTCACCGACTACAATCAGATAGATACCTGTGCCGTAGAGGTCATAGACAGATGGCAGTTGCCCGACGAGGACTTTCCACATGAAACCATAGTCTATGCCAACGTGCTCATCCACGGCCAGCCGCCAACCGACGATGACATCATAGCAGCCTTCTACGAAGGTGAAGTCCGTGGCATAGGACAGATCTTTGAGATGCGCGGACACAGCGTCATGCGAATACGTATTGCAGGCGATTTCGTGGACGACGACGAGCTAGACCAGCAGAGCGTTGCCTTCCGCTGTTTCCGCCGCAGCCACCACGAACTGCTCACCTTCCCACAGTGGATCTTTTTCGACGGCGAGAGCCATGGAACACCATCAGAGCCGCTACAACTGCAGATACCATAAGCCAACCACTACCATACGTCCGTCATCATGAAACAGAGATATCTCAGCACATTGCCTCTTCTGCTACTGCTCATCCTGCTCATAACAGCGGGATGCACACTCGTCCTGGACGAATACACTGTCCCCGAGGAGGAGCAAGGCTTCGACGAACCCGTAACCGTCGAGAGCGAGGCTGGCAGCATCACCTACCAGTACAACGAAGGTGTTCAGCCCGTCACCCGCAATGTGCAGGAATATATCACCCACGTAGAGGCCGACACCATAATCTATTTCCGTTCCGACACACCCAAGAAGTGGCTCCCCGTGCGAGGAGGACTCCTCGCCGCCGGTTGCACACGCTTGCTTCCCGAAGGCCTCAACCACCGCGTCCTCTCTGTCGAAAGAACAGGCGACGAATACCGCGTCGTAACCACCTTAGCCAAACGCCAGGAAGTATATAAGGAACTCAAGATAAAAATCGAGACCGATTATTTAGCGCCACAGCGCGAAGTCTATGACAGTCTCTATCTCGACAGCCTCGGCATCGACATCGACGACCTTGCCGAGTACGACTTCTCGCTCGTTGACTCAGCCTATGGCGAGCCAGCCGACAAAGCCCCCAAGCGCGTGCTCTGCCGCCCCAACAACCCCAAGATACAGCGTTTCCTCGAGCAGCGACGGACACTCGCTACACGTGCAGGAAGTATCAAAGACAAAGACACTACAATTACCATTCCAAACTTATCAATCAAATTCGGTCCTGATTGGGCTAATCTTACTCTGTCGGGTTCAATATCACACTCTACACACGAACACATTTATTACGAGGAGAACCAATCCGCTGATTACAAAAAAAGCTATACCGACGACTCTTCCGAGACCACTTTCGACATAAAAGCAGAAATGGACTTCACCAAGGATATTGTCGGAGGAAGCACCACCGAACCTCTTGGAGTTGAGAAGAATGTAAGACTTGCCAAAGAAATGAGCGATCTTCTCAAAAACAAGAATCTGCCCACGAAAGACAAGAAGCTACAAATAGCAGCCATCAAAGCCATCTTCCCTGCACCTGTCCCCTTGTTATTCGTTATAAAATTTGAAGGTTCCATCTCGTTCACAGGTGCAATATATGGTAATGCAGTAGTTACCTATCACCACGCTAAAACACGGAATGGCTACATATACGAGAATGAAGAGAAGACACCAATAGAAGAGACACTGGCCCCTGCCAAAACCACGCTTGATGACTTCTTTATTGGCGGCCAGGCTACTCTGTCGGCATTTGTAAGGGCTGGTATCGGCATAGAAATTCCAGGAGCAGGCCTTGGCAGCACCATCGGCGTGGGGTTGAAAGCTGGTTTAGAAGTCAGTGCTCAAGCTCAATATTCCAATCACACTTGTATTGACAAGGAAAACAATTATGCCCGGGCATTTATAGACTTTGTTGCCGATGCCGAAGTATATTTCGCTCCACTTGGCGTCACCATAGCCAATCCACGAATAGAACTAATTAACAAGAGTATCCTTAATCTCAAGACACATACAAACCCACTCGTAGATACTAAGAAAACAAAATACACATACGGCATATCCACAGCCGACCCAAACCACAAGGTACTACAATACACCAGTACCATCTGTTTCTCGAAACTATGGACCTTCAATAACATGTTCCACAAAGAGTACACTTATCCACGAGTTAGAGTGTACCATGGTAGCACTGACGGTCCATACAAGGACTTTGTCACCACTGGTGGCCACAACACCAACAACGAGCTCCAAGCCGAGCCAGACAAAGAATATAAGTTCGTCTTCACGCAGGACGACCTCCTCAATCAGGAGGCTGAGTATATTGTTGTGCCCTGTCTCTATGACGCCCTTGATGACCTCACCACCGAATTTCGCACACACTCCAAGACCTACGGCAAGACGAAACCAAAAGTCACTTACAACAAATACGGGCAACTCAGAGGCATCACACTGCGCAATTACTTCAACGAGAAAGAGTCGCAATTAGATGACCCTATAAAGTTTGAAATGTTCAAGGATCAATTCGACAGAATATACCCACAACTTAACATCCTTCAGAACTACGACTTTGTCCTCGACAATTACTACTATTATAAATTCTGGTTCAGTCTCAATTTCGAACACGCACCATTCATCGACCAGTGGGGCGTCGATGTTGAGGCGCTCCGCGACAATAACAAGAGCCATATACTCATTCCCACAACACGCGTCACATTTGGCAGAGGCGTCTATGGTACACTTACATCCGGGAACAAACGCATCTACCTTGATTTCGTTTCCAATCGCAAATCCGTAGAGAAAGGCAGTGACGGAATATCTGTGCGAGTACGCCCATTCACCATTTCCGTCATCGGAGAGGAGACCAGTCACAGCTGGACAGCTTGGAAAGACATCTACTTCAACGTCTACAAAACCGACACAGGAAGCGAAGACGGCTATTCCGCAACTATTGGAGCGGAAGAGGATGACTGATGGAACGTACCTTCTCACGGCTTACTCATAGTATTTTTGCCTTGCCTTACCAAGAATTCAGCTGACCATACATCAGCTGTCAGATATAATGCACCTTTGTTCATCGCTATACAAGTTTTACAGCAAAAACAAATGAAGACGAAAAGGTCGGATTCCAAGAGGGATCGGACCTTTTTATTATTTAGGACAAAAAGGTTTTAGTAGACAACAATATTTTGAAAAAGAGTCATTATGACCTTAATAGTGAACTCGGCCAGCTTTTTTAATAGGCAAGGCTGCAAGTAATTGTAAATACAAATAGAGAAAAATAGAACAAAAAAAAGAGTGGTTTGATGATGTGTTTTTCTTGGCGTTTAGGCCAAAAAGCCGTACCTTTGCAGCCGATTTGGAGGTGAAATGGCCACCAATGCACGAACAACGATTAATAATCAACTGTTTATCAGGGATATAATAAAGCAAACAAGTATAAAAAACAACAAGTAAATGACACACAAATCATTATTAAGAGCATTGACGATTGTAGTTCTCGGAGGTGCTCTGCTCACCGCCTGCAAAGGCAAGCAACAACAGAGTGCCCAGCAGACTCCTGCAGCCTTCAAAACCGTGAAGGTAAAGGCTGAGGACCGCACTATCGAAACAAAGTACAGCGCCACAATCCGCGGTCGTCAAGACATACAAGTATTGCCCCAAGTCAGTGGCACCCTTCAGCGCCTTTGTGTGACTGAAGGTCAGCGCGTGTCGAAAGGCCAGACGCTTTTCATTATTGACCAAGTGCCTTATCAGGCTGCGCTGAACACCGCACGTGCCAACTTACAAGCCGCCAAGGCCGCTGAGGCCACTGCTAAGTTGTCCGCCGAAAGCACCAAGAACCTTTTCGAGCAGCAGGTGGTTAGCGAATATGACTTGCAAACGGCTCAAAACGCTTACGCACAAGCTCAAGCAAGTGTGGCTCAGGCTCAAGCTGCTGTGACAAATGCCGCCAACTCGCTTTCTTACACCGTTGTTAAGAGCCCGGCAAATGGAGTAGTTGGAACGTTACCTTACCGCGTGGGAGCGCTCGTAGGTCCCTCAATCCCCACTCCTCTGACCACTGTCTCCGACAATCACCAGATGTATGTCTATTTCTCCATGAACGAAGCCCAGATGCTGGAAAAGATACGCGAAGCAGGTTCAGCCGAGGCTGCCGTGAAGGCTATGCCCGCTGTGCGCCTTCAGTTGGTCGACGGCTCTGAATACGAGGAGAGCGGAGTCGTAGAAACAGCAAGTGGAGTTGTGGATCAAGGCACAGGCAGCGTGAACCTCCGCGCCGTGTTCAACAACCCGAAGGGCTTGCTCCACTCTGGCAGTACGGGTAATGTCATCATCCCCGTAGAGATTAAGAATCATATCGTTGTTCCCGCAGCAGCCGTCAAGCAATTGCAGACTGTTCACCAAGTATTCAAAGTGGTGCAAAAGGATGGCCAGCGTGTGGCCGAAGGCACCAACATCGAAGTTGCACCTTACAATACGGGTAAGGAATTCATCGTCCTCAGCGGCCTGAAAGAAGGCGACGAGATTATCGCCGATGGAGCAGGCATGGTCAAGGATGGTGCACTTGTGAAATAAGAATATAGAATAACTAGAGAATCTTAATAATATCTCTAGGGATACTATGAAAATCAGAAAACAATGAAAGGAAACATATTTATCAAGCGCCCTGTGATGGCAATGTCAATAGCCATTGTCATCGTTCTTTTGGGCGCAATCAGCTATTTCACCCTGCCCGTAGAGCAGTTCCCTGATATTGCACCACCTACGGTCGTTGTCAGCGCCACTTATCCAGGCGCTTCTGCTGAGACGGTCACGAAGGCCGTTATCCAGCCGCTCGAGGAGAGCATCAACGGCGTTGAGAACATGACGTATATGACCTCGTCATCGTCAAATTCCGGCGGCGCCACCATCACCGTATTCTTCAAGCAAGGTACTAACGCCGATATGGCCGCAGTGAACGTGCAGAACCGCGTATCGATGGCTCAAGGCCTGCTACCGCAAGAGGTGACCATGATTGGTGTTACCACCTTCAAACGTCAGACTTCCATGCTGCAGATTGATGCCATGGTTAGTGAAGTTCCTGAGTACGATGCCAACTTCATGGGCAACTACATGGCCATCAATATCACGCCGCAGTTGAAGCGTATTCAGGGTGTAGGTGAGGTTTTTGCCCTTGCCGCCAATTACTCTCTCCGCATCTGGCTGAAGCCTGAAATCATGGCTCAGTATGGCCTTGTTCCTAGCGACATCACAGGTTGCCTTGCCGAACAAAACCTCGAAGCAGCTGTCGGCAAACTAGGCGAGAAACCTATGGAAGGCGGACACGGCGATGGCGTGGATAATGTATACCAATACACTTTACGTTACACAGGCCGTCTGAAGGAGGTTGAGGAATTCAAGAACATCGTCATTATGGCCAAGCCTGATGGTTCGCTGTTGCGCCTTCAGGATGTTGCCGACCTGGAGATGGGTCAGGTGGATTATGGTTTCAGCGGCAAGCTCAATGGCAAGCCTTCTGTGACCTTTATGGCCTTCCAGCTCTCAGGTGCCAACGCCAAGGAGACCAACGACCGCTTCACCGCCGCCTTGCGTGAGATGGAGAAGACTTTACCCAAGGGGCTTCACTTTGAACAGATGATGTCGTCGAACGACTTCCTGCTGGAGTCCATTGCTAACGTTGAGGAGACGCTCATCATAGCCATCTTCCTCGTTATACTTGTGGTGTACTTCTTCCTACAAGATTTCCGCGCCACTCTAATTCCCTCTATTTCGATCATAATCTCACTCGTCGGTACCTTTGCCGCCCTTCAGGTTGCAGGTTTCACGCTGAACCTGTTGACGCTCTTTGCCCTTGTGCTGGCAATCGGTACAGTGGTCGACGATGCCATTGTGGTTGTTGAGGCCGTTCAGGCCAAGTTCGACGCAGGCTACACCTCTGCATATCAAGCCACGAAGGATGCAATGAGCGACGTTACGATGGCCGTGCTTTCTTGTACGTTCGTCTTCATGGCAGTGTTCATCCCTGTGACGATGATGCCTGGCACATCGGGTATGTTCTACACCCAGTTCGGTGTCACACTTGCCACTGCCGTAGGTATCTCCTGCGTCTCAGCTCTTGTCGTCTGCCCTGCTCTCTGCGCCATGCTTATGCGCCCCGCTAAGAGCGACCGTCAGGCCAAGAATCCTGTCAGCCGTTTCTTCCTTTCACTTAATAAAGGTACGCGCAAAGCCTACGACAAGGTCTATGGTAGCACTGCTCGCAGGTACAGCAAGGACCTCCACCGCTCCATCAACAATCGTTGGGCGGCTCCCTTGACGTTGCTCATCGCTGTTGTGCTGCTCGTATTCTTCATGACCTCACTGCCTAAGGGTCTTGTCCCGCAGGAAGACCAAGGCGTTCTGATGGTCGACGTGACCTGTCCTCCAGGCAGCAACCTGGCTTACACGGAGAGCGTACTCGACCGCGTACAAGCTATCGTTGACCAGGACGAGGATGTACAGACCTACTCCCGCACTGCCGGTTATGGCATGATGGGTGGTCAAGGTGCTGCTAACGGTATGGTCATCCTGCGCCTGAACCATTGGGATAAGCGTAAGGGCATTCAGCACAATTCCAGCATCAAGAAGCTCATGCTCATGGGGCAGTTTATGAAGGAAATACCAGAAGCACAGATCTTCGCATTCGAGCCTGGTATGATTCCAGGCTACGGCCTCGGCTCCAATGTGGACCTTCACTTGCAAGACCGCTCCGATGGCGACAAGGGCGTCTTCCTCGAGCAGACACAGCAATTCTTGGCCGCGCTGAACGAACATCCCGAGATTCAGACGGCCATGACGTCCTATGCCCGCAATTTCCCACAATATCAGGTAGAGGTGGATGCCGCACAGTGTAAGCTTGCCGGGGTTTCTCCACAGGCTGTCCTTTCTGCCATGAGCGGATACCTCGGCGGCAGTTATGCCTCCAACTTCAACCAATTCGGTAAAGTCTACCGCGTCATGATGCAGACCGATCCAAGATACCGCACCGCAGAAAGCGACCTCTCCAATATGTATGTCCGCACCAAGACTGGCATGGCTCCCATTTCCCAGTTTGCCAAGCTGACGCCTATTCTTGGCCCAGAGATTGACAAGCACTTCAACCTCTTCTCTGAGATAACCTGTATGGTTCAGCCTGCACAGGGCTACACCACCAGCGATGCAATGCGCATTATCGACGAAGTTCGCAGCGAGATGTTGCCAGATCACATCACATACGAATACGGC
Organism: Bacteroidaceae bacterium; assembly: GCA_016286165.1. Taxonomy (GTDB): domain Bacteria; phylum Bacteroidota; class Bacteroidia; order Bacteroidales; family Bacteroidaceae; genus Physcousia. The sequence continues at coordinate 121,029 of JAEESE010000001.1, forward strand.
AGCATCAGCCGTGAGGAATACGAGCAGATGGGCTCCAACCAGACCATACTCATCTATGCTATCTGCGTCATTCTCATCTTCCTCATCCTCTCTTGCCTCTACGAGTCGTTCCTCGTGCCCTTCGCCGTTATCCTCTCTGTGCCAGCCGGCCTTATGGGATCCTTCGGACTCGCATGGCTTTGGAATCAGGTCAGCGTGGGCCTTGGACGTATGTTCACCGGGGCAGACATGTACGTCATCGGTCAGGTAGAGAACAACATCTACTTGCAGACGGGTGTCATCATGCTCATCGGTCTGTTAGCCAAAACCGCCATCCTTATTACTGAGTTTGCCCTAGAGCGTAGGCGCAAAGGAATGGGCATTGTCCAGGCTGCATATGCCGCTGCGGAAGCCCGTCTGCGTCCTATCCTCATGACCGTGCTTACTTGCGTGCTCGGTATGTTACCGCTTGTCTTTGCCAGCGGTGCAGGTGCTAACGGCGACCGCACAATCGGTATAGGCGTCGTAGGCGGTATGATAGTTGGTACTCTTGCTATCCTCTTCACCGTTCCCGTGTTCTTCATCTTCTTCGAGTACATGCAAGAGAAGATTCGTCCGGCCATGAAGGTCGAAGCCGACCAGCAGTTCCTCAAGGAGCAGGAGCATAGCAGACAAGAGAAGTTAGAAGCTGAAAAAGAAGAATTATAATAACTACACAATGAAAAAGTATCTCTTTCTTATCACAATAGCAGCAGTCAGCCTCACTTCTTGCGGCGTTTACAAGAACTACGAGCGCCCAGCCGACGTGAAGACCGACGGTCTGTATGGCTCAGCACAAGTAGGCACCACCGAGCAGGGTTTAGGCGCTAAGGCTTGGCGCGAGTTCTTCACTGACCCCAAGCTGCAAGTTCTCATTGAGCGTGGCTTAGCTCAAAACCTGAGCATGCGCCAGCTTGACTTACAGATTCAGGAGGCACAGGAATACCTCAAGTGCTCCAAACTGGCCTACATACCAAGCCTGGCTATAGCGCCTCAGGGACAGATTTCAAGTTTCGACTGGTCGAAACCGCTTAAGTTCTATACCGTACCCCTCTCCGCCTCATGGCAAATAGGCAGTTTCGGGCAGCTACGTAATGCCAAGAAAAAGGCTGAGGTTGGCGTAGAACAAGTAGCCGCCGCACGCCAAGCCGTTCAGCAGGCCCTGGTGGCAAATATCGCCAATATCTACTATTCGCTTTGCATGCTCGATGCCCAGCTTGCCATCAGCGAGCTCACTGCCAAGAACTGGCGTGAGAGCGTGGAGACAACACGCAAACTCATGGCAGCAGGCCGTTCCAATAAAGCAGCCGTGGCGCAGAGCGAGGCTAACTGCTTCAACGTTGAAGCAAACCTCCTTGACCTACGCGAAGGCATTATTGAGGCTGAGAACGCCCTCTGCACCATCCTCGGCGAGACACCTCACCACATCGACCGCGCCACGCTTAATGAGTTCCAAGCTCCCGCAGCCGTTGAAACCGGACTGCCCATAGCACTGTTGCAAAACCGTCCCGACGTTCGTCAGGCCGAGCTCGCCCTCGCAAGCAAGTTCTATGATGTCAACGCCGCACAGGCCAGCTTCTACCCCGCACTCACGCTTAGCGGCACGCTTGGCTTCACCAACAATGGTTCCAGTGTGGAGCTTAGTCCTGGCAAATGGTTGTGGAATGTCCTCGGACAACTCACACAACCTATATTCCAAAACGGACGCCTGCGCGCCCAAAAACGTGTGGCCGTTATGCAGCAGGAAGAAGCCGCTATGGCTTTTCAACAGACGCTCATTGCAGCTGGCAACGAGGTGAATACAGCTCTCGTGAAGCTGCAGACAGCGTTGGATAAGCGCTCTTTCATTGACGGCCAGATCAATTCGCTCACAGACGCTGTCAGCGCCACAGAAGCCCTCTACCGCGATAATGTCAGCCGCCAAGTCAACTACCTCAACGTGCTCACTGCGCAAACAGGTCTGCTCAGTGCCCAGCTCGGACAACTGTCAAATCAATATGCCATCATCTCTGCCACCATTGACCTTTATCAGGCCCTCGGCGGCGGCTCGTTGAGCAACTGACATATCATATCAGTGGCTTCAAGGCCATAAATAATCCTTCACCCCGGTATCGGTTTTGCCTGATATCGGGGCTTTTTGTTTTCCTCTATGGAAATAATCAGGTCGCATAACATAAGATACAGTTCATTATCATTCCGCCACAACGTTTTTCCTTCATTTCGTTTTATGGAATGACAGATAATCCATACTTTTGCATTTGGAATTCAAACTTAACAATACAACAAGCAACAATGAATTTGAGAAAGAACACCGCTCTGCTTCTGCTCGTGATATCGTATATGATTCCTGTACGACTCATGAGTCAGACCAACAATCAGCTTGCCGACCTAATTGACCGCGACTATTCAGGACGCGCTGACTCGCTGGACTATGTCCTAACGAATCAGTTTCTCAACACCACCAGGGGCATATTCTATGCCATACCCCGTAGCTACTCTAATGCCAGTTCCGAGACCCATTACATCTATTGGCAGCAAGCTCATGCGTTAGACGTCATCGTTTATGCCTATGAACGTCTGAAAGGCAGCGACGACAGCAGATTAAAGACTTATAAGACCATCATGGAGCGTTGGTACAAGAGCCATGCCAACAACTGGTACCACAAAGAGGGCGACGCAACAGGCTTCTACAACGAGTTCACGGACGATATGTGCTGGATATGCCTTACGATGCTTCATATGAGCGAGGCGTTGGAGGTTGACACTTATGCAGACATGGCACGTACCATCTTCGACGATTATATCTTGCCTCGAGGCAGCCGTGGTTTAGACGGTTTCTTCTCGCTACCCTGGAAAGACAGCGATTCCGATCATAACGCCTGCACGAATGCCCCAGGCTGTTTGGTTGCTGCCAAGCTCTACGAGCGCTACGGTGATGGATCCTATCTGACAGTAGCCCAAGACTTGTACGATTATCAAGCCAATGTGATGAAGACCAAACTTAACAACGATGGTCGTGTCGAGGAACCTCCGCTAACTTACACGCAAGGTACTTTCGGCGAGGCAGCGCGTCGCCTTTTCCATATCACAGACGATCGTTCATATATGACTATGGCATACCGTGTTCTTTATTATGCCACTTCCAACAGCCGTTGCACTCACGAAGGGCTGTTGCGCGACGAAGGTTCGAGCATGGACCAAAGCATATTCAAAGCAGTGCTTATTCCCTACCTCGTGAACTTTGTTCTCGACGAGGAAGCTAACGCCACCTACCGCAAGCGCATACTCAATTCACTGTTAGCAAATGCCAATGCACTATGGAACAACCTCAAGCTTGACAAGTACCCCAAGACCTTTTGCAACTACTACTGGGGCTCGCCAATTGATGATTCCAAGGTACCATCGATGGGTGCCATGGTCAGCGGTGCATCGCTCATGGAGAACGTTGCGCGAATGGCTTTGGCTTTGAAAGACGACAGCGATGGCATACACTCCCCTGCCCTAACTTCTGAAAGAAGTGGTGAAGTCGGCATAATATACGATTTGAGTGGAAGAATCCTTAATCATCAGTCGTCGTCAATTACCAATAATCAGTCGTCAATCCAGAGAGGCATTCACATCATACGGAATAATGATGGAAGCACGAAGAAAGTTCTTGTAAAATAATCATATGATGAAAACGAGAGTTTTACATATCGCAAGCGTTCTATTCCCGCTGATTTTTGTTGCTGCGCCACTGAGTAGCCAAGAGCCCAGACAAATCTCTGCAATCAGGGATATCACTACCACGGAAGGCGAACCGCGTACCGCCTACGGAGTGACCATGTCTGAACCCGACATCTACTACATCGACAACGGTGACAACACTTTTAAAGCTATGCGTCTGACGGTGAAGCCCGTGGAGACACCAGCCGCCATGACAGCGCCATATCTCAATGAGCCTACAGCCCATAGCATACAGGTGTGTTGGAAGTCCAATGCACTGGTTGAAGGTGCCATCGTTCGATATGGTACAGCCATCGACCAGCTTAGCCGTCAGGCCACAGCCTCAACGAGGTTAGTAGCCACGAACTACTATTGGAACACGGCTCGCCTCGAAGGTCTCGAAGCAAACATGGTGTATTACTATCAAGTCATAGCTGGCGACCGCACTAGCGAAGTGTACCGCTTCCGCACACAGCCTGAAGCCGACAGCATGGAGCCTTTCCGCATCTTGATGGTGGGCGACCACCAGCGCAACGAGCGGTCGGACTACGAATGGCTGTTGCGCATGGCCAAGCGTACACTCGACGCTAAATATGGCGAAGCGCCATTGGAGGAGCATGTGCGCCTGCTCATGAATGTAGGCGACCAGGTAGACTCCGGCTCCGTGCGCCAGTATGAGTTTACACATCTTTATAAGTCGCGCGAGGTGATGTCACACTTGCCTATCATGACCTGCGTGGGCAACCACGAACTGTTCAAGGATCAGCAACTGGAACTCTATAAGCGTCATTACGCCTCTTACGGCGACATCGCCTATCAAGGCATCACGAGCGGTACAGCCTTATACTATGCTTATCAGGCAGGCCCCGTTCTATTCATCGTTATGAACACCGACGGCACGTCAAATGCACAGAAGCAATGGGTACAACGCGTAGTTACAGCTGCCGACAGCGACCCTTCGGTGCGCTTCATTGTCAGCGTACAACATCGCCCTATGTTTGCCGAGCAATGGGCGGGCGACACTAACCCGTGGATGACTGATGAGGTAATTCCCATCCTATCTTCGTCGAAAAAGCACGTAATCAACTGCGCCGGTCACCATCATCTCTACGCCCGTGGCCAGTTGTCCCAATGGCCCGTCTATCACATCATCACTGGCGGAGGCGTAGGCACTTCGGCTCAAGACTACGAGCAGCTGTGGGGCAATACGCCTGACAACCGCAACCGCGATGAGGTGCAGAAGACCATCGACCAATGGACTTATCAGATTATGGAGTTCGATCCCTCAAGCGCAACGATGACCGTTGAGACTTACTCCATCGGCAACCGCCGCCTAGCTCTCGACAATGTGCTCATCGACCGTTTCTCGCGCTGCCTCGCCCAACCCGACATCCCCGCCACACCCGCCTTGGACTTCGCCTCACGATTCACCCGTGAGGAGTCCTCCACATTCATCGTCCCACTGCCCGCCACCATCAAGCAGCAAACCGCTGTCGAGGGGCTGCACAGCAGCCAGTACCAGATAGCACGCGATTCCGAGTTCTCGGACATCATCTTCAGCCGTATCCTCCTCTTCGAGGACTTCTATGATGTCGATAACAAATACCTGCCCAAGAACGTTCGCGAAGGTTTACCCGTTACGACCCTTGAACTCGCTGCCTCAGACCTGCCCTCAGGCACATACTTTATCCGTTGCCGCAACCGCTCGATGAACCTCGAATGGAGCGAATACTCTGCTCCGCAGGCCATACGTGTGACGGGCTCCACGGCACCAAGCATTTCGCTGAGCACCACTAACTTGCAGCCCGGCGGCACACTCATGGTGAGCTACGAGAATGCCCCCGTGGGCAAGAACGCCTGGGTCGGTATCTACAAGGATAGTCAGCACCCTGGCAACAGCGATCCTTCTTATGCCTGGCAGTACACCTCCGCCGCCAACGGCACACTCCAGTTCACTATCAGCGATGCAGGTTCATATTTCGCCGTATTATTCGGAGACAATGGTTACACCGAAATCTCCCCGCGATTCCCTTTTGTGGTAGGCGCTGACAGGATAAAAGCTATGCACGATGAACAATGGGAAATGAACAATACAGCTATCTTCAATCTTGCCGGTCAGCGCGTGGAAAAAATGAACAAGGGAATATATATCTACAATGATAGGAAAATCATCATAAAATAATGAACGGTCATACAAGGCTACATGAACGGTCATACAAGGCGATATGAACGGTCATACAAGGCGATATGAACGGTCATACAAAGCAATAAGCCTATATTTAAAAAGCCGCACACCTTAGTTTAGATGTGCGGCTTATTCGTTTTATTGATTTATCAGATTTTCTTCAGGCGGATTACACGCGATGAGAATTGGCGAGAGAGATTGGCATCAAGGCCTGTTTCCATAAGGAACTTACCTGAGAAGGTCTTGCCCTCGAAGTAATGTTCACGCTCGGAACGCTCGAACTCGTTGAGACGGTAAGTGGCATTCGGGTCTAAGCCTGCCATATGCCAGCGCGGCGTGTGTAAATCCACGTAGTGTTCGAACTTATAGCAGAAGAATACAGCCTCTGATTTGTCCTCGGAGACAAACATCTCGCTGCAGAAACCATTGCCCTCGTAAGGTGAGAGGAGACGATACTGGTCGCCAAGCTGGACAATAGGACGTATCTCTTTGTAGAACGCCACGGCTTTCTTAGCATACTCGCGCTCGCGGTCGTTGAGGTCGCTGGGCTTCATCTCCATGCCGAGGCGGCCTGTCATAGCCACGTCAAAGCGGAACTTCAAAGGAATAACTCGACCGGTCTGATGGTTTGGCGATGCGCTGACGTGCTGAGCCATGGCCATAGTGGGGAAGAAATGGCTCGTGCCCCACTGTATGAAGAGGCGCTGCTGGGCATCTGTATCGTCGCTCACCCAGAACTCATCGAAGTAAGGCATGAAGCCCCAGTTGACTCGTCCGCCGCCACTGGCGCAAAGCTGGATGACGAGATCGGGATATTTGGCACGGATACGTTCCAGCGTGCTGCGCAGGCCACGGTGATAATCCACGATGAGGTGACTCTGCTTGTCGGAGGTCAGGTAGCTGGAGCCATAGTTATTCATAGACATATTGCAGTCCCATTTGATGTAGTGCAGCTTGGGATTCTCCTTGACGAGGTTATCCACGATACTGAATACGAAGTCCTGAACCTTTGGGTTGGACATATCGAGCACAAGTTGCGTGCCGCCGCGCCCCTTAGAGAGTTCACGCGTGGGATGAGCCACCACCCAGTCGGGATGAGCCTCGTAGAGTTCGCTCTTAGAGTTTGTCATCTCTGGTTCAATCCATATACCGAACTTGAGACCGCGATCTTCCGCAGCCTTCAGCAGGGCTGGCACACCATTAGGCAACTTTTGCGTATCTGTCATCCAGTCGCCTAAGCCCTGTGTATCATCGGTGCGGCGATATTTACGTCCAAACCAGCCGTCGTCGACCACGAAGAGCTCGCCGCCTAATTCCTTGATACCGTCCATCATCTGCTCGCACACCTCTTGGTTGACGTTCATATACACGCCCTCCCATGAATTAAGGAGGATATCGCGCAGACCATGACCGTTGTGCAACTTCACGTTGCGGCCCCATCGGTGGAAGGCGCGACTAACGCCGCCCTTACCTTCTGTACTATAAGTGAGTGCGAGTTCTGGAGTCTGGAACGATTCGCCAGGCTTGAGGGTATAGGCCGTGTGAAGATCGTCGATGCCAGCGATGAGTGTATGGCGGTATTTGCCGCGCGTCTCAAGTCGCAGTTTATAGTTGCCTGTCCAGCAGAGTGCTGCGCCAATCACACGACCGCTGTTCTCCTGCGGCTTGCCGTCGAGCGAGATCATCACCTCGGCACGATCGTCCATACCGCCGCGTACCCCGTCGTGGCAAACGATATTCTTCAGACCTGCTGTCAAAGGCTCTTCCGTCATCTGACCTTCGGCACCCCATGTGCCGTGGAAATGGGTTATCCAAGCCCCTTCCTGTCGGAGAGTCATCACGCCGCTGGCATACTGCTCCAGACGGATGGGCTTTTTCTCGCCGTTGCGGATTACAGTCCACGTTTCTATTACATCGCTCTTGTCGTTTGCCTTGTAATAAAGGTCGACGAAGAACTCGTACTTCTTATCCTTGAGCGAGATTATAGTGAGGTCTCCCTCCTGACGCGAACCAGTGATTGCCAGTTCAGTGGACATATTGCCGTCGGCATGGGTCACACTGAGCGCCGTTTCGTCAAAGCTATTGCGTCCGAAAGCAGGGTATGCATCGTAGTTGATACTCATGGCGTCATATATCTCCTGTGCCTGGTTTGGGTTGATGCGCGAGCCATAGTAATGGATGCGGGGAGTAGAACCTTCGTTGACCGAAAGCATGAGGGTGGTCTTGGGCGTGTTCACAAACACGTCTTTGGCAGAGAGCTTACTCATTGGAACGAGCAAGGTGCATAATGCCAACAGGGAAATGATTTTTTTCATAGGATGAATGAGATTATGTGTTGTTGAGTTAGTTCTTCGGTGCAAAGTTAAGCGAAAAATGAAAAAGATAAAAGAAAAGGAAAGAAAAAGGCAAGAAAAGGTTAAAATAGAGGAAAAGATTTCAGACTTTTACTACTTTTGCATACGAAAACAACTATTTGCAAGAAAGAGATGAACAGAATCTTGTTAAGAACGCTGGCAGCACTACTGCTGTTTGCTGCCAGCTCATTATCAGCTCAGGACCTACCACGCTATCGCCGTCTGGTTCGTCAGCTCAGTTCCTCCAAGTTCCAGGGACGCGGTTATGCACGCGAAGGTGTCCGCAAGGCAAGCGACTTTATCATACGTGAGTTTCGCAAATCAGGCGTCGACGAAGTGATGTACCAGCCTTTCACCCTCGACATCAACACCTTCCCAGGGCGCATGGAGTTAGCAATCGACGGCAAGCGACTGAAAGCCGGCCGAGACTTCACAGTTCGCGAGTACAATCCCGCAACTGACGGCGAATACCATCTATATCACATCGACACCCTCCACTACGATTTCCAGCGTGTGCGGCGTGATCTGTTGTTATCCGAAAACCGCGGCGCTATCGTTGTCTGCGATTTCTGGTTTCCATACAAGCACCGCAGCGACTTCGCCTGGCTGCAGAATCGCGACAGCAGCGGCGTGAGCGGTATGCTCTACACTTGGAACGAGCCGCTAAAGTTCTACAAGGCATATGGCGAACGGGTGGCCGAGTTGCCTACATTCTGGACTTTGGCATCTGTGATGCCTTCAGATGCCAAGAGCATCAGGGCTCGCGTAGATCAAAAGTTCTTCAAAGACTACGCTACCGACAACGTCATAGCAAAGGTTGCAGGCGAACGCCACGACAGTTGCATCATCTTCACCGCCCACTACGACCATCTGGGCAATCTTGGGAAACACGTATATTACGGCGGAGCCAATGACAACGCCTCTGGTACAGCAGCTATCATCACACTGGCAAAATATTATGCGCAACACCGGCCAAAGTACGACACATATTTCATAGCTTTTTCTGGTGAGGACGCCTATTTGCGGGGCTCGCGCTGGTATGTCGACCATCCTGTGGTACCTCTCACGCGCGTGCGTTACCTCTTTAATATAGATATGGTCGGCGACAACAATCCTGCTTTGCATTGTGAACCGAGCGATGCTGGTGCTTGGGCATTCCCTGTCCTCGAACGACTCAACAGCCAGAGTGGATATTTCCGTGGGCTGAAGCGTGCTTCGCTGGAGGAAAAGAGCGACCACTACCCCTTTGCCGTGCGTGGCGTGCCCTGCATCTTTTTTGAGAACGAGGAGGGTGATGCATTCCCCTACTATCATACGCCTCAGGACAACTACAAAAACGTTCGCTTTGACTCATACAAGCCTCTATTCCACCTTATTACAGATTTCGTGGAAACATTATGAGTCGTGCGTGAGGCTACCAAACGACAAAGGCGCAGGGAACAAGTTCCTTGCGCCTTTCTGTTCGCTGAAAGTAGTGTGGTTACTCCGTTTTGTCTCGCGAGAGGCCGTCAATCATCTGATTGATCATCGTGCTGAAACGCATTGGATTGCGGATGAAGTCGTAAGTATTGGTGACCTCGCCCGTTGTGACGGTTACGGAGCCGTAGCCGAGAATGCGGCCTACTATGGACTGTTCCGTCTGCACACCTTCACACTTACGCAGCAACAGTTCGTGACTACGACGACGGATGATACCTCGCTTGAAGATCAGTCGGCGGTTGGTGACCACGTAACGCTTGCCTCCATGGACCTCAATAGCACGGATGATGGCTATCAACCACAGCACCAGCATGAGTGCAATGCGCAGGAACCAAGCATGCGACTGAAACCAAGGATCGTCGACACGCTCGAAGGGCAGAAACAGACAACCTATTCCCAATAGTGCAACAACGATAGGAGCCCAAAAAACGATGGGATGCAGCTGTGCCTCATAAGTCACCTGCTCATCTTGCATCAAATTACTTTCAATAAATCCCATAGGGTTTTCGTTTATCCGTTAAACGTTTCCGTGCAAACAGCTTATTCCTCGGGCTTCATGTTGGTGTACACGGTCTGCACATCGTCGAACTCCTCGAGACGTTCAACCATCTTGTCAATCGTCTCGCGCTGCTCGGGCGTGACGTCCTTGAGGTCGTTGGGGAAGTAGGAGAACTCGCCGCCGACGTCCTCGAAGCCGCTCTCTTCCAGGTGCTTCTGGATAGCGCCGTAGCTCTTGGGGTCGCCGTAGATGGTGAGCGTGCCTTCTTCCTCGTCCTCGTCGTATTCATCCTCTACGCCGTAGTCGATGAGGTCGAGAATCAGTTCGTCCATATCGACGTCGTCCTTCTTCTTGAAGGTGAACACGCACTTGTGGTCGAACAGGAAAGCGAGGCTGCCCATCGTGCCGAGGTTGCCACCGAACTTGTTGAACACGCTGCGCACGTCGGCCACGGTGCGCGTGGGGTTGTCAGTGAGGGTGTCCACGAAGATGGCGACACCGTGAGGACCATAGCCCTCATAGGTCATGCCCTTGTAGTCGCTCTGGTCCTTACCCATCGCGTTCTTGATGGCGCGGTCGATGTTGTCCTTAGGCATGTTCTCGCGCTTGCAGGTGGCGATGATACCACGCAGCGTGGGGTTCATGTCCGGGTCGGGACCGCCAGCCTTGACGGCAATGGCGATCTGCTTGCCCAACTTGGTGAATGTCTTTGCCATGTGGCCCCAGCGCTTCAGCTTGGCGGCCTTACGATATTCAAATGCTCTTCCCATAATAGTTAAACAGCCTCACCCCCAACCCCTCTCCGAATGGAGAGGGGAGTAATTACTTTCGAGGATAGAGGTCTTTTTTTATAAGGGTTATTATTAGTTTTTTTTATGAATCTTGTTTAGGTATATACTCCCCTCGCCTCTTGGAGAGGGGTCGGGGTGAGGCTTTTAGCGCAGTTCAGCTCCGAGCTGTTTCTTTATATTGTTAATCAGCTTCTGCATGATGGCGTCGATGGCCTTGTCGTTGAGCGTCTTGGTCTCGTCCTGCAGGATGAAGTTGACGGCGTAGGATTTCTTGCCGGCGGGCAGGTTCTTGCCTTCGTAAACGTCGAACAGGCGCACTTCCTTCAGCAGCTTGCGCTCGGTCTGATAGGCGATGGCCTCGATCTGTGCGAACTCGACGTTCTTGTCCACGAGCAGGGCGAGGTCGCGGCTTACGGCTGGGAACTTGGGCAGCTCCGAGAAGCTGACCTTCTCCTTGCGAATCAGTCGCATCACCTGCTGCCAGGCGATGTCGGCGAAATAGACCTCGGTGGGGATGTCGAAGGCTACCTGCAGACGCTTGGCCACGATGCCCAGCTGGGCGATGGTCTTGCCGCCGCGGTTCTCGACGAGGATGCTCTTGGAGAAGATATCGTTGGCACCCTCCTTGAACACCAGCGAGCCGAAGGGCACGCCCAGGCGGGTGAGGATGTTCAGCACGTGAGCCTTGAGGCCGTAGAACGTCTGGTCCTCGTCGGCATGAGCCCATGAGCCGCTGACGCGCTTGCCGGTCATCCACAGGCCGAGGTGGTAGTCCTCGCTGTAGGCATCCAGCACGTGCTTGATCACTTCGGGGTCGCGGCTTGAGCTTACGCCGGGGATGATGTCGGGGCAGCGCTTCTCGGCATGGAAGTAATAGCAGTTGCCGAACTCGAAGAACTGCACATCGCCACGGCGACGGTTGACGTTGCGACTGATGCTCTCCAAGCCGCCGAAGAGCAGCGTCTGACGCAGCACGGCGAGATCCTGAGAGAGCGGATTGAGCAGGCGCACGCAGTTCTCAGCTTTGTACGTCTGTTCGTTGTCGTAGTAGGCTGCCTTGGTCAACGAGTTGTTCAAGATTTCGTTGAAGCCAGCACCCACAAGCTGCTCAGCGACAATGTTCTGTAGTTTGTAGCTCTTGTCGGGCTCGCCCTTCACGGCGAGTGCCGAATTGATGCTCGAGGGAATCTCGACGTTGTTGTAGCCGTAGATGCGGAGGATGTCCTCGACCACGTCGCAGGGACGCTGTACATCGACGCGATAGGCAGGCACGAGGAGCTTCAAGCCCTCAGCCGTTTCCTCTTCAATCTTCATCTCCAGCGAGGTGACGATGCTCTTCACCGTCTCGGCAGGAATGTGCTTGCCGATGAGGTTATCCACGTAGTCGTACTTCAAATCCACGGGGAAGTCGCTCATGGGCTTGGGATAGACGTCCACGATCTCCATCGACACCTTGCCGCCTGCCAGTTCCTGACACATCTTGGCGGCCAGCTTCAGGGCGTAGATCTGACCGTTGGGGTCGATGCCGCGCTCGAAACGGAACGAGGCATCGGTCTGCAGGCCGTGGCGACGTGCACTCTTGCGAATCCAGGTGGGGTTGAAGTAAGCACTCTCGAGCAGCACGTTCTTCGTGGTCTCGTAGGTGCCGCTTCCCTTGCCGCCATAGACGCCGCCGATGCACATGGGCTCCTCGGCGTTGCAGATCATCAGGTCGTGGTCGCTGAGCTTGCGGTCAATGCCGTCGAGCGTCTGGAAGGGCGTGCCATCGGGCATAGTCTTCACGATGACCTCGCCACCCTTGATCATGTCGGCGTCGAAGCAGTGCAGGGGCTGACCAAAGGCCATGAGGATGTAGTTGGTGATATCTACGATGTTGTTGATAGGACGCAGACCGATGGTGGTCAGGTGGTCCTTCAGCCATTGCGGACTTTCCTTGACTTCGCAGTCGGTGACGGTTACGGCAGCGTAACGCGGACAGGCTTCGGTGTTCTCCACGCGGATCGGAATCTCGAGGTCGTGGTTGTCCACCTTGAAGTCGTCCACCGACGGACGGTGCAGCGCTGTCTTGTAGCCGTTCTGAATGAGCCAGGCATAGAGGTCGCGAGCCACGCCGTAGTGCGAGCAGGCGTCAGCACGGTTGGCCGTGATGTCCACCTCAATGAGCCAGTCGCTCTCGATGCCGTAGTACTCGGCAGCAGGCGTACCCACGACGGCGTCGGCAGGCAGCACGATGATGCCGCTGTGGTCGTGGCCGATGCCTATCTCGTCCTCTGCGCAGATCATGCCATTCGATTCGATGCCGCGGAGCTTGCTCTTCTTGATGACAAACTCCTGGTCGCCGTCGTAGAGCTTGGTGCCGAGCGTTGCCACGATGACCTTCTGTCCGGCTGCCACGTTAGGAGCACCGCAGACAATCTGTTGCACCTCGGCGGTACCGATATTCACGGTGCATACGTGCATGTGGTCGCTGTTGGGATGGGGTTCGCAGGTGAGCACTTCGCCCACGACGAGGCCTGCGAGGCCGCCTTTGATCGTCTGGACTTCTTCGACGCCGTCCACTTCGAGACCTCCCGAAGTGAGGGCGGCTGCTACTTCTTGAGCCGTCAGGTCTGTCTCGACGTACTCACGAAGCCATTTATAAGAGATATTCATTTATTGTATGTTTTAAGTTGCTACAATCTGTCCCTATGGGTGATTATTGCCCATAATTGCGCGCAAAGATACGAAATTATTCACAATCACCAATTCATTCTTAATAAATATTTCACACACGCGCGTAATTTAGGTTGTTTTAAGCTAAGCACAAATCAAAAACGCTGCATCAGCACCTCTTCTCCTCGACTTATTACTCACAAAAAAGAGATGTCGCAACATCATGTTTCCTGACATTGCGACATCTAATGATTCCTTGTATCAGCATCAGAACGGCACATCGTTCATGGGCGTTGGAGGCCCGAAAGGTGAGTCGTTGTCTGTGGCAGGCGGCAATGGCGGTAGCGGAGCATCCGGCTCGTTACCTGAATGTGAAGGAGCGTTTGATGAAAATGCGCCCGAGCCAGATGTATTGAGAGCTGAATCCATGGACTTTGTCTCGCCCGGCATGGGAATATAGTCGTCCTCGTCTGTATCCTGAAAGCGAGCGTATTCGTTACGGAATCGCATGAGCACCGTGTCGACAGCACCATTACGGTGCTTGGCTATTATAAACTCAGCCATGCCGCGCATATTGCGTCCCTGCTCGTCATTGTATATTTTATAGTATTCCGGACGGTGGATGAAGCAGACGATATCTGCATCCTGCTCTATGGCTCCGGATTCACGCAAGTCACTCAGCTGTGGGCGCTTGCCCTCATCACCCTCGCGTTTCTCCACGCTTCGGTTAAGCTGTGACAGGGCAATGATAGGTATGTTCAGATCCTTAGCAAGACCTTTCAATGCACGCGAGATATTAGATACCTCCTCCTGACGCGAGCCATAGCTGGTACCAGAAGCATTCATCAGTTGCAAATAGTCGATTAGTATCAGTTTCACGCCGTGTTCGCGGACGAGTCGGCGAGCCTTGGTACGCAACTCGAAGATCGACAGTGAAGCCGTATCGTCGATATACAACGGGGCATCGTAAAGCGCGCGTAGGCGGTTGTTGAGCTGCCCCCATTCGTATGGCAGCAGATCGCCGCTCTTAATCTTGTCGCCAGTAATCTCGCAGACATTCACCATCAAACGTTTCACCAACTGAACGTTGCTCATTTCCAACGAGAACATAGCCACAGGCTCGCGCATGTCTACAGCTATTTTCTTTGCCATGGACAACACGAAAGCCGTCTTACCCATAGCCGGACGGGCGGCAATGATTATAAGGTCGCTGTTCTGCCAACCACTCGTTATTTTGTCAAGATGTGGGAAGCCGCTTGGCAAACCAGAGAGGCCATCGCGCCGTGCTGCCGCTTTCTGCAGTTCCTCGTAGGCCTCGTGAATTACCGGATTAATTTGCACGAAGTCTTTCTTCAGGTTCTGCTGCGATATCTTGAACAGTTTGTCCTCTGTGCTTTGCATGAGGTCCTTGACATCGATGGTTGTGTCGAAGGCATCGCGCGAGATCTCGCTCGAAAAGGTTATCAACTGGCGGGCGAGATATTTCTGTGCTATGATGCGAGCGTGGTATTCGATATGTGCTGACGAAGTTATGTTCGACGTCAACTGCACCAGATAGACCGGTCCGCCAGCTTCCTCAAGCGTGCCTTGCGATTCCAAATAATCACGCACTGTGAGGATGTCGACAGGGCGCTGTTGAACATTGAGCGAGCGCACGGCGTCGAAGATTATCTGGTGGCGATGGTCATAGAACGATTCGGGCTGAAGCACCTCGCTGATGCGGGCAAAGGCGTCCTGCTCAATTAAGATTGCTCCGAGCACCGCTTGCTCCATCTCTATATTCTGTGGTTGCTGGCGCCCGAATGCATCTTCAGCAGGTACGTTTACCTGCTTGGTTCTTGGACGTGGGCGGCGGTTAGTGTCTGGCATATTATTGGTATATGTTAAGCGTTAAATGTTAAATATGAATGTGTAAATGTAAAATCTTATTAATAATTTAACTTTTATTAGGTTACACACTGAAAAGTTTATAACTTTGCAACGAAATGAGCAATCACGTAGCCTTTGTAGCACTCGGCAGTAATTTGCCTACAGCCCCCAGAGTGTTGGAATGGACGCGTCGCAAGATGCGAGCCATCTTCAGCACGTCGTGCCGTTTCAGCCATGCCGAGTGGACAGAGCCTATCGACTACCCCTACCCTTACAAGTTCCTGAATCAGATTGTGATGATCTCCACCGAACGTTCACAGCCAGTGCTGGAAGTTCTGCTTAGTCACCTCGAAGATGAGATGCAGTTGCGCCGCGTGACAGTCGATGAAGGTCGCATTGTAATGGATATCGACCTGCTGACGTTCGACGGCGATATACTCCGCCCCACTGATTGGGAGCGAGACTATGTCAAGCGAGGTGTGGAAGAGCTCATCAAGAAAAATGGTCGCAAGTTTTAGCGACCTTTTTTTTTTGTCCTAAATCAAAAGTCAGGTCGCTTATTCAGTGGCAAAGAGATCGTCTAAGCCTACAGCCTCGTCTTCAACATCTTCGTATTCGCGTACATCGTCGGTCACGGCACATGGGTCGAAACCGACAGGCATGTCGAACTGCTCGCTTTGGGTATAATCCAGACTCGGGTCGGCATACACCTTCTGCAGGAATTTGGCACAGATAGGCAAAGCTGCCGAGGCACCCTGACCATTGGCCATACTGTTGAAGTGTATGTCGCGTTCGTCGCCACCTACCCATGCGCCAAAAGCAAGCGAAGGCGTGTAGCCTACGAACCAACCGTCGGAATTGTCGTTAGTAGTTCCCGTTTTGCCGCCCATAGGGGCAGTAATGCTATAGCGGTTGCGCATTCGTTGGCCTGTACCGCCATCGACAACTCCTCGCATCAGCACTATCATCTTGTAAGCACTCTCCTCGCTGATGACTTCGTTCATGCGAGGCGCAAACTCAGCCACCACGTTGCCGTCGGCATCCTCGATGCGAGTGACGTACATAGGCGATAGGCGTATGCCCTTGTTAGGGAACGCGGTGTAGGCCGAGACCATTTCTTGAACAGAAATATCGCAAGGGCCGAGACATAGCGACATTGACGGGTGAATGTCCTGATTCAAGATACCGAATTCATGCAGCAGGCGCACGAATGCCGTAGGGCTGAGCTGACTCATGAGGTAGGCGGAAATCCAGTTGTTCGACTGCGCCAAGCCCCATTTCAGCGTCACCATCTCTCCGTAGCGCGCACGGCTTCCGTTACGTGGTGTCCACGTCTGCCCGCCGCCTACTTGATAGGTCTGCTGCACGTTTGGCGCCACGTCGCACGGACTCCAGCCGTTCTCCATGGCCAACGTATAAAGGTACGGTTTTATTGTAGAGCCCACCTGCCTGCGGCCAACGCCTGCCATATCATATTGGAAGTGGCGGAAGTTGATGCCGCCCACATAGGCCTTCACTGCACCGGTATGGGTATCCATGCACACGAAACCCGAGCGCAGGAAACTCTTGGTGTACTTGATGCTGTCCATGGGCGTCATGGTGGTGTCGATATCGCCGCTGGTAGAATAGAGCGTCATCTCCACAGGTGAATTGAATGCCTGCTCTATTTCTTCGTCGCTGGCACCATCACGCTTCATTGTCACATAACGCTCGCTCTGACGCTTTGAACGTTCAAGATCCTGAAGAGCCTTTTCGGCGCTTATGTTGGAGCCATAAGGCGCGTTGGCCTTGCCACGGCGCTCCGCATCGAACAACGGCTGCAGGTATGTCACTACATGACTTAGCATCGCCTCTTCAGCATATCGCTGCATACGACTGTCCAAAGTGGTGAACACCTTCAAGCCGTCGGTGTATATATTATAGTATGTACCGTCCTTCTTGCGATTTTTGTTGCACCAGCCGTAGAGCGGGTCGGTTTCCCATGCCAGGCTGTCCTCGTAGTATTTCTGACGCTGCCACGAAGCGTAGTCGGAACGGTCAGGACGCTTGGCCATGAGCATAGTGCGCAGGTGCTCGCGGAGGTAGGTCGCCTCGCCCTCCTTGTGGTCCACGCGGTGGAAATCCAATTCTATGGGCTGCGCCGACAGCGAGTCTACGTCGGCTTGCGTAAGGTAGCCAGCCTTCAGCATCTGCGACAATACGGTATTTCGTCTGGCCAGTGCCCTGTCAGGGAACCGCACAGGGTTGTAGTACGATGGATTCTTGCACAGCCCGATGAGCAAAGCACTCTCGTTTGTTGTCAGCGCCTTCGGTTCTTTGTTGAAATATGTCTTTGCGGCTGATTTCAATCCCACTGCGTTATGCAGGAAATCGAAGTAATTGAGATACATTGTCAGGATTTCCTCCTTCGTGTAAAGGCGCTCCAGCTGCACAGCTATCACCCATTCTATAGGCTTTTGCGACAAGCGCTCCTCCACGCTCGTGGCCTGTGCAGAGTATACCTGTTTGGCCAACTGCTGAGTGATGGTAGAACCACCGCCAGCATTCTTCTGCCGCATAATGCCGCGCTTGAACACTGCACGCATCAGCGCTCTCAGGTCTATGCCAGAATGATCATAGAAACGTACATCCTCAGTGGCCACTAAGGCCTGAACTGTCGAAGGCGCAATATCGTTGTAGCTTACAAACACTCGGTTGGCACGCGTGTAGCTCCACGTACCGAGCACATGGCCGTCGGCCGAGATGACCTGTGATGCGAATTTGTTCACCGGGTTCTCCAGCTGCTGCAGGTCGGGCATATAACCTATATACCCCTTAGCTATAGCCCAGAAGGCAGCTACGCCGCCCGCCAGCGCCAAAAAGAGCAGTATCCAGAGTGTTATGATAATCTTTTTTCTCATACGAGTTTGATTGAAGGGGGAAATGAGGTTGCAAATATACTGCATTTCTCGTAAAGGTATGCAATGAAAATAAGAAAAGTTACAAAAAAATATTTGTTTAGTAATCTTTATGCCCTTGCGTGGAAAAGATTCAGAACTTTGGCATATATTTGCGCAGGGATTAGCGGATAATGCAACATTATATCATCGACAAACAACATTTGAAATGAACAGAAGTTTGGTAACGATAGCCGACCATTCGCGCGAGAAAATAGAGTATCTCATCCGAATGGCTCAAGAGTTTGAACGCCGACCTAATCGTCTGATACTACAGGGACGCATCGTAGCTACTCTTTTCTTTGAACCCAGCACGCGCACACGCCTAAGTTTCGAGACGGCCGCCAACCGCCTCGGAGCGCGCGTCATTGGATTCGCAGACCCCAAGGTCACCAGCGGCACCAAGGGCGAGACGCTAAAGGACACCATTATGATGGTTTCCAACTATGCCGACGTCATCGTCATGCGTCACTATCTCGAGGGTGCCGCCCGTTACGCCAGCGAGATAGCTCCCGTGCCTATCATCAACGCAGGCGACGGAGCCAACCAGCATCCCTCGCAGACCATGCTCGACCTCTACACCATCTATCAGACGCAAGGCACACTCGACAACCTCAACATATACATGGTTGGCGACCTCAAGTACGGCCGCACCGTTCACTCGCTCCTTATGGCAATGCGTCATTTCAATCCCACGTTCCATTTCATAGCTCCCGACGAGTTGGCCATGCCTACTCTCTACAAGGACTACTGCCGCCAGTGGGGCATCAAATATGTCGAGCATAAGGATTTCGATGCGGACGTCATCGCCGGAGCAGACATATTATATATGACACGCGTGCAGCGCGAGCGTTTCACAGATCTCATGGAATACGAGCGCGTCAAGGATCGTTACCTTCTCAAACTTGACATGCTCTCCAAGGCCCGTGACAATATGCGCATCCTTCACCCCCTGCCCCGAGTCAACGAGATAGAATACTCCATCGACGATGATCCCCACGCATACTACTTCCAGCAAGCACGCAATGGCCTCTACGCCCGCCAAGCCATCATCTGCGACGCGCTGGGCATCAGCCTCGAAGATATACAAAACGATCCAACCATTATCAAATAACGTTTTCGCCCGTCAGTATCCAGGACGGGATTATCTCGATATGAAAAGACAAGAATTGATCGTCTCCGCCCTCGACCACGGCACCGTCATAGACCATATCCCCTGCGACCGCCTTTTCGAGGTCATAAACTTGCTCCATCTCGACCAGATGACAAGCAAAGTTACCATCGGCTTCAACCTCAAGTCCAGCAAGATGGGCACCAAGAGCATCATCAAGATTGCCGACCGTTTCTTCACCGACGAGGAACTCAACCAGCTCTCAGTGGTAGCGCCTAACGTGACACTCGTCATCATACGCGACTACGAGGTCGTAGAGAAACGACCCGTTTCACTACCCGATGAGCTTCATGGTATTGTCCATTGCGACAACCCCAAATGCATCACCAATAACGAACCCATGCAAACCTTCTTCCACGTCACCGATAAGCAGCACGGCGTAATTCGCTGCCACTACTGCAACCACGAACAGGATATAAGAAAAGTAAAACTTGTATAATAAAACAAAATGAAACGAGACAACACAATTTTTGAGCTCATTCAAGAAGAGAGAGCACGACAAGAGAGAGGCATTGAGCTTATTGCCTCAGAGAACTTTGTAAGCCCACAGGTCATGGAGGCCATGGGCTCGCCACTTACCAACAAGTATGCCGAGGGCTACCCTGGCCACCGCTATTACGGCGGATGTCAGGTGGTAGATAAGGTGGAACAGCTGGCCATAGACCGCATCTGTGAGCTGTTTGGAGCAGAGTACGCCAACGTTCAGCCCCACTCTGGAGCACAGGCTAACGCCGCCGTCTTCCTCGCATGCCTCAACCCTGGCGATACTTTCATGGGCCTCAACCTCGACCATGGCGGTCACCTCTCACACGGCTCACTCGTCAACACGTCCGGCATCATCTACCGTCCCGTAGGCTACAACCTCAACAAGGAAACCGGCCGCGTGGATTACGATGAGATGGAGCAGCTCGCCCTCGAGCACAAGCCCAAGCTCATCATCGGTGGCGGTTCTGCTTATAGCCGCGAATGGGACTATTCTCGCATGCGTGCTATTGCCGACAAGGTTGGTGCCATCTTCATGGTCGACATGGCACACCCCGCGGGCCTCATAGCCGCCGGCCTCTTAGACAACCCATTGAAGTACGCTCACATCGTCACCTCCACCACCCATAAGACGCTCCGCGGTCCGCGCGGCGGCATCATCCTTATGGGTAAGGATTTCGACAACCCATGGGGCAAGACCACGCCCAAGGGCGTCGTCAAGAAAATGTCAGCTCTCTTGAACAGCGCCGTCTTCCCTGGCATTCAGGGTGGTCCGCTCGAGCATGTCATTGCCGCCAAGGCCGTAGCTTTCGGCGAAGCCCTCACCCCAGAGTTCCGCGAGTACCAAGCACAGGTCAAAAAGAATGCAGCTTGCCTGGCTGCAGAACTCATCAAGCGCGGCTTCGACATCGTCAGCGGCGGCACCGACAACCACTCCATGCTCGTAGACCTACGTTCTAAGTATCCCGACCTCACAGGTAAGGTTGCCGAGAACGCCCTCGTAGCGGCCGACATCACGGTCAACAAGAACATGGTACCATTCGACAGCCGCAGCGCATTCCAGACCTCCGGCATACGTCTTGGCACGCCTGCCATCACCACCCGCGGAGCCAAAGAAGACCTCATGGTCAAGATTGCCGAACTCATAGAGCGTGTCCTCAACGATCCCGAGAACGAAACCGTCATCGCCGCCGTCCGTACCGAGGTCAATGAAATCATGAAGGCCTACCCCCTTTTCGCCTACTAATTCCCCTCCCTATCATCATAATTGGAGGCTGTGTCAAACAGACACGGCCTCTTTTTGTTACCTATATGTTCAAGACTCATAAGCGTTATTCAGTAATTGACGTATTAAGTCATAATTATCATTCGGTCGCGACCGAACAAGCAACAAGAGCGGTCTATCTTATCATCCACATACAGTGTTTCGCCATGCGGTGGGTTAACCCGCCGCCTCTAAATAGAGCCAGCTTCCACCCTCTACCGAAACCACATCTACCCTCTATACAGACCTCGCCAAACCTCTATAACGTCTAGGCACAAGCCTCCAAGCCTTAACACATTTATCTCCCATCATACAACCGAATTAGACCGGTCATAAGCCCCTACATGACCGCACGTGTATTAAGATACGACCGCACACTTTTTTCTATGGAACTATAGTCCCGCTTCCACTTTTAGGGCTTTTTTGCCCTTAATCAATTATTGTTGAGGTACTTACAAGAGTGGAAGCAAAATGAATAGCCTCCACTGGCACAATCACGTGAAATACAGAGCATTACACCAAGAAATCAAGCATTTAGTGGAAGCATAGCTCATATTCATATTTTTTCTAACCCTTATTTATAAGCCTATCTCTGCCCAGTAAACCTGAATTAGGAATAACTGAACTATCTGTAAACCAAAAAAGGAACAAGGATAGGGCCAGACAACTAGCCTTATGAGTGGTACAATGTCATTATATGCCCTGTAGTTAACTATTATTCTCGAATATGAGCAATAAAGAATGAGAAATAAGGGATGAAAAGTGAGAATTTAGTGCTGCTTTTCACGAAAAAGCGGTATCTTTGCAAACGGATAGTACGGGAATTGATTATTAATTGTAGAAAAACGGTTCTAAGAGATGACCAGGAAAGAACGATACAAAGCGGTGATAGCCTATTTCTCAGAGGCTATGCCAGTGGCGGAGACGGAACTCAAGTACGAGAACAACTTTCAGCTGCTGGTTGCCGTGATGCTGAGTGCACAATGCACGGACAAACGCGTGAATATGGTAACGCCGGCACTTTTCGAGGCCTACCCCACCCCTGCGGCGATGGCTGCTGTATCGGAAGAGGAGGTGTTGGCATATGTGAAAAGCGTGAGCTACCCCAATTCCAAGGCGCGACATTTGGTGGCAACGGCACATCAGCTAGTTGAACGTTTCAATGGCGAAGTGCCGGAAACGCTTGACGAGTTGACATCACTGCCAGGCGTTGGCAGGAAAACAGCTAACGTGGTGATGAGCGTCGCCTTCGGACAGGCACGCATGGCGGTTGATACTCATGTGTTCCGCGTAAGCCATAGGATAGGACTCGTGAGCGACAAGGCCAATACGCCGCTGGCCGTGGAGCTGGAGCTGGTTAAGAACCTTCCAGAGGCCATCATCCCTCGCGCCCACCACTGGCTCATCCTACATGGACGTTATGTGTGCAAGGCGCTGAAACCTGACTGCCTTTCGTGCGGTTTAAAAAGTACATGCGCGTACTATAATAAAAAGTCTTAATTTGCTTGCGTATCTCAAGAATCCTTACTACTTTTGCACACGATTTTAGAGGAGAACTCACATAAACTCATAAACTTAAAACTTAACAACTTAACAATCATGACTATTCACGATTACAAATTCGCTGGCAAGAAGGCCATCGTACGTGTAGACTTCAACGTGCCCCTCGACGGCAATGGCAACATCACCGACGACACTCGTATCCGCGGTGCCCTCCCCACCCTGAAGAAGATCCTTGAGGATGGCGGTGCCCTCATCATCATGAGCCATATGGGTAAGCCCAAAGGCAAGGTGAACCCCAAACTCTCTCTTCAACAGATCGTTCCTGCTGTAAGCGCTGCCCTCGGCGTAGACGTTCAGTTTGCTCCCGATTGCGCTAAGGCTGCCGATCAGGCTGCTGCCCTGAAGATGGGTGAGGTGCTTCTTCTGGAGAACCTCCGCTACTACCCCGAAGAGGAAGGCAAGCCCGTGGGTATCGACAAGGAAGATCCCGCTTACGACGAGGCTAAGAAGGCTATGAAGGCCAGTCAGAAAGAGTTTGCCAAGACTCTGGCCAGCTATGCTGACTGCTACGTAATGGACGCCTTCGGCACTGCTCACCGCCGTCACGCCAGCACCGCCGTCATCGCCGACTATTTCGATGCCGACAACAAGATGCTCGGTCTCCTCATGGAGAAGGAAGTGCAGGCTGTTGACAATGTCCTCACCGACATCAAGCGTCCCTTCGTAGCTATCATGGGCGGCTCCAAGGTGAGCACCAAGATCGGTATCATTGAGAACCTGCTGGGCAAGGTTGACAAGCTCATCCTCTGCGGCGGCATGACATATACCTTCATGAAGGCTCACGGCGGCGAGATCGGCAACTCTATCGTTGAGCTTGACAAACTCGATGTTGCCCTCGGCGTTGAGGAGATGGCAAAGAAGAACGGCGTGGAGCTGGTGCTGGCTGAAGACAGCGTATGCTGCACAGGCTATGACTTCGCCAACTTCTGCGTGAAGCCCGGTGCCCAAATCAAGACCTTCCCCTCCAACGCTATCGAAGAAGGTTGGGACGGCCTCGACGTAGGTCCCGTCAGCCAAGCTAAATTCGCCAAGGCTATCGAAGGCGCCAAGACCATCCTGTGGAACGGTCCTGCCGGCTGCTTCGAGTGCGACGACTTCTGCGCAGGTTCACGCGCAGTAGGAGATGCAGTGGCTAAGGCAACTGCCGAAGGTGCTTTCTCGCTCATCGGTGGCGGCGACAGCGTAGCTTGCGTTCATAAGTTCGGCCTTGAGGATAAGGTTAGCTACATCTCCACCGGCGGTGGCGCTCTCCTCGAAGCTATCGAAGGCAAGGTACTGCCTGGCGTAGCTGCAATTAAGGGATAAGAAACGAATCCACAACAGACCCCGCCCTCATTAATGGAGGGTGAGGTTACTTCAATAATGGAATTTAAAGGCCCTCCCCTCAACCCTAGATGAAGGGAGGGCCATTTTAAATAATTGTTACCTCTCCTACATACGATGAAGAAGATAGCGACCTACATAATTAACCATTCTTTCCCTCACAGGGAGTGTGAGTGGTGGGTCTTCTTATTCTTAATTTTATTCCTCTGCTCCTGCCACAAGGAGACTGGACCATCGCGTGAGGAGTTGGCAAGGCGCGATTCTATTGCCTTGCATGTTGGACTAATGCCTGTGGCCGATTGCCTGCCTTTCTACCTTGCAGAACGCACGGGGATCTATGAGCGTCTTGGTTTGGAAGTGCGATTGCACACTTATCAGGCGCAGCTCGATATCGACACGGCACTGGCACGAGGACATGTGGATGTGGGCTATAGCGACTTAGCCCGCGCCATACTTCTGCAGCAGGACAGCGTGGACGTTCGCGCCATAGCGACCTTTGAAGGTCGTTTAGACCTTATTACGCCACGCCGTGGACGCGTTCGCAAACTCGACCAACTGAAAGAGAAGATGGTGGCTGTGGCTCGACATAGCATCACCGACTATTGGAGCGACCGACTCACCGACAGCGCTACAATTAGACGAGCAGACATCTTCCGTCCGCAAATCAACGACGTGCGTATTCGCACTGACATGCTCTGCAACGGCACGATGGATGCCGCCTTCCTGCCTGAGCCATACGCTACAGAGGCACTTCAACGAGGGCATCATAAGAATTTCAGTACTAATGGATTATCGCCAAAGCTTGTAGTACTCTTAGCTACAGGAAAAGCGCTCAACAATGCCGATCGCCAACAGCAGATAGAGCTTTTGCTGAAAGGCTACACACAAGCCCTTGCACGCGATGCAAAGCATTCAGCAGTACGTGATAGCCTACCCTCGATTCTTAATGATTTTTGTCAGACGCCCGACTCGCTAATCAGTCGCGTAATAGGCAGTATGCCACCCTTCCAACCTTTGTCGTCGCCTAAGGGCAGCGATGCCGAAGCGGCTTTGAAATGGCTTCAAGGTCGAGGCAAAATAAAAAAGGGACACACTATCGACTCACTCTTTTCGAGCAAGATTAATATTGATTGATAGATAAGAGTGGTTAAGCGGATGCTTAAAACCATAGCACGCCCAGCGGGGAGAAACAACTAGAAGAATCCCCGGAATAGGGAGAAGAAATGGCCTGTGAGGCGATGGCCGAAATTGTAGTTACGGCGATAATCACTGGCTTTGAAAGGGATGCAATTTTTCTTGTCGGCTTCGAAAATCTGTTGAAGCTGCGAGGTTGTGGAGCGGTCAAGGATAAAGCTATTAACCTCGTAATCAAATAAAAAACTACGAGCGTCAAGGTTGGTACTGCCAACGGTACAGTATATATCGTCGACCATCATCACTTTGGAATGATGGAAACCCGTTTGATTGTAATAAACCTCGGCCCCTCGCCGTGCAAAGTTACGCATCTCCAGCGCAACCACATCAGGCGTGATGGGCACATCGCTATTAGCCGAGACCATTATCTCGAGCCTAACGCCACGCTTGAGAGCACGGCGCATAGCACGCCGCACACTCTTCACGTTGACAGGATAAGGATTCAC
The DNA here is from genome assembly GCA_016286165.1 of Bacteroidaceae bacterium. Lineage (GTDB taxonomy): Bacteria > Bacteroidota > Bacteroidia > Bacteroidales > Bacteroidaceae > Physcousia. The sequence continues at coordinate 146,961 of JAEESE010000001.1, forward strand.
AATCTGAATATTACGCTGGGCGGCATCAATGGCTGCCACATAAGCCTTCCGCATATTCTTGGAAGTGGCATACGGACGACGATCCACAACGCCGACGACCTTGCTGCCTGACGTGGAAGTGGTATCTGCAAGCAGAGGCAACTGAGCGTGTGAGACGTCTGCGCTACCAGGCAGCGGGCCGTATGACGTATTGAAATCTAGATATTTCTCGTTGAGAAGAACTTCGCCTGTCTGCTGCCACCACATGCGGGCAAAGATACGTTCATATTCCCGCACAGCAGAGCCCGTGAGTTGCATATGCATATCACGCCACTCGCCATATTCCGGTCGCCCGTGTATGTAATAGTCGGCCACGTTCATGCCACCCGTGAAGCACACCTTGCCATCGATAACCACTATCTTACGATGGTCACGATGAAAAGCGTGGTTGAACCATGGGAACTTAAGAGGGTCGAATTCCTCAACCTTGACACCTGTGGCACGAATTGCTTCAAGATGTCGGCGTTTAAGGGGCGAATCGTTGCTTGAATTGCCGAAGCTGTCGAACATGGCACGTACCTCAACGCCCTCGCTGGCCTTCTGGCCGAGCAGGTCAAACAGCGCTAGCCCAATACTGTCGTTGCGAAAATTGAAATATTCGAGATGAACATAATGACGAGCAGCACGGATAGCCGTGAACATGGCGTCGAACTTAGCCTGGCCTGTGTGTAAGAGTACAATGCTATTGTCCTTCGTGAATTCCACGCCAAGCTGCTGCTCTAGCGACTGACGAAACAATTCATCGGATGCCTGTACACCACTCTGCTGAGCACGCAGCCAGCAAGGCACAAGCATCAGAAAGGCAGACAGGAAGGTTCGTAACAGACTCATCACGCGTCAACGTTCCTCTTAAATCATGCAACTCAACGACTCCACAATACCCAACAGATGACGTTCCTGATCCGTGACAAGCACAGCATGGATATTGTTCTTGTGCAAGATCTCCTGAATAGCCGTGAGCTTTGTGTTTTCGGCAACGCACTTAGGCTGCGGGGTCATGACATCAGCCACGCGAACGTTGTAAAAATCCTGGTGCAAACGCTCCATAGCACGACGCACATCGCCATCAGTAATGATACCTACGATGCGGTCGCCCTCCATAGCCACGGCCATACCCATCATGCCCTTGCTGACGATTAGAATTGCCTCGGCAAGCGTCATCTCCGGGGTGATGGTTGGCAGATCCTCGGTGCGCATGACATCGCGTGCAGTTGAAAGCAAACGCTTTCCCAGCGATCCTCCTGGGTGAAGTTCGGCAAAGTCATGGGAATTAAAATGGCGGACCTCCATCAGCGCTATTGCCAAGGCATCACCGAAAGCCAGTTGCACTGTGGTGCTGCTCGTGGGAGCGAGGTTCAGTGGGCATGCCTCATGCGCTACGCGCAACAGAATATGCACATCACTATTACGAGCCAACAAGGAATCTCCGTTGCCAGAGATGCCTATTAGAGGAATCCTATGCTCATGAAGAAAAGGCACAATACGCAATAGCTCGTCGGTCTGACCGCTGTTGGAAAAAGCCACAACCACATCGTCCTTACCAACCATACCTAGGTCGCCATGAAAGGCGTCCAAGGGATTGAGGAAGAAAGCCGGCGTGCCAGTAGAAGCGAGCGTGGCTGCAATCTTAGCTGCTACATGGCCACTCTTGCCTACACCCGTGACAATCACCTTGCCCGCACATGCCACAATCAATTCGACTGCTTTGTCGAATGTTCCATTGATTTGCGGCACTATATTCATAATAGCCTCGGCCTCGTCGCGCAGGCAACGGGCTGCTATATCATGCACATTAATATTATTTACCATCTTAGAATGAACGATGAATAACAAACTATGACTAATCTTACATCAGCGAACAGACAACTCTTTCAAGATCCTTCAAAGCAAGCATATTAGGCCCGTCGGAGAGGGCATGGTCGGGATCAGGGTGTGTCTCGAAGAAGAAACCGTTAGCACCAAAGGCCTTAGCGGCAAGCGCCATAGCAGGCACGAATTCACGGTTGCCGCCTGTCTTTCCACCTGCAGCTCCAGGGCGCTGTACGCTGTGAGTACAATCCATCACTACACGGGATGTCCATTTCAACATATCAGGGATATTGCGGAAATCAACCACTAAATTGTTGTAACCGAACGAGTTGCCACGCTCGGTGAGCCACACCTCCTTGGCACCGCTTTCGCGTGCTTTCTCTACGGGAAACTGCATGTCGAGACCTGAGAGGAACTGCGCTTTCTTGATATTGACAGCCTTGCCTGTCTTGGCGGCAGCCACGAGCAAATCGGTTTGGCGGCACAGGAAAGCCGGTATTTGAAGCACATCCACCACCTCCGCCACTGGGGCTGCCTGATAGGATTCGTGGATATCAGTGAGCAGGCGCAAGCCAAATTTTGCCTTCACGTCGGCCAGCATCTGCAAGCCCTTGTCCAAGCCCGGTCCACGATATGATGTTATGCTAGTGCGATTAGCCTTGTCGAACGATGCTTTGAAATACACGTCGAGCTGATACGTTTTCTGTAAGCGCACAAGCTCTGCAGCCACCTCATTGAGCACTTCAGCACTCTCGATGACACAAGGTCCTGCGATAAAAAGTGGAGACATATTGTAAAGTTACGATTTGACGAATATGCGAGTTGACGATTTACTGTTTTACGATAAACCTATCTTTCGGCGTGCAAAATTACACGAAATCACCCGCTTTAGCAAGTTTTATTGTAAAAAAACGGCAAAGATGAAGAAGTTTAAGCCAAAATTATGTACTTTTGCAGCGCAAAAGAGTTTTAAGCAGAAACTAATACAACATACGATATGAGTAAAGTAGTCATCAACTGCTACGAGGATTTCGAGCAGCTGCTCGGAAAGGAAATAGGCTCAAGCGACTATCTCCAAGTAGACCAGCAGAGAATCAACCTCTTTGCCGACGCCACGCTCGACCATCAGTGGATACACGTCGACGAAGAACGCTGCAAGACTGAGAGTCCGTTCCACCAGACAATCGTACATGGTTATCTCACACTATCCCTTCTACCCTACCTTTGGGATCAGATCATTCAGGTTAATAATCTGGAGCGACTGGTCAACTACGGCATGGATAAGATGAAGTTCGGGCAGCCGGTATTGTCTGGACAAAGCGTGCGTATGACAACTCACATGGAAGCCCTCGCTAACTTGCGCGGAGCTATTCGCATGAGCATACGTTTCAATATTGACATCAAAGAGACAGGCAAGACGGCTTTGGAAGGCGTCGCCACCTTCATCTATTTCTTCAAGAAAAGCTAAAAAAACAAGTTGAAAATTGACATTCGACGAGTTGACAATTGACAACTGACAGGCTCTAACCGCTGCGAAGCAGCTCTCACCGTCGCAAAGCGACCCTAACTGCATGGCACAAAATAAATTCCGGGGTTTGGGTGTTGCCCTCATAACGCCCTTCCGAAGCGATGGAAGCATCGACGAGGAGGCTCTCATAAGACTCGTGGAGTACCAGATACGTAGCGGAGCTGACTTCCTCTGTATTATGGGCACCACTGCCGAAACGCCCACACTCACTCGCGATGAGAAGCGCTGGCTGCGTGATACACTCGTTGAGCGAGTGGCTGGTCGTGTACCATTGCTCATGGGCTGCGGAGGCAACTGCACAGCAGCCGTTGTCGAAGAGCTTACCTCCACCGACTGGACTGGCATCGATGGCGTGCTCAGCGTTTGCCCCATGTACAATAAGCCATCGCAGGAAGGACTTTATCAACACTTCAAAGCCATTGCCAAGGCATCGCCAGTTCCTGTAGTATTATATAATGTACCCGGGCGCACGGGCGTGAACATGACCGCAGAAACCACTTTGCGGCTGGCTCGCGACTTTGAGAAAATCGTTGCCATCAAGGAAGCCAGCGGCAACATCACGCAGATGGACGACATCATCAAGAACAAGCCCGAAGGCTTCGACGTAATCTCTGGTGACGATGGCATTACCTTCCCCCTCATCACCCTCGGGGCTGTAGGTGTAATTAGTGTGATAGGCAATGCGTTGCCGCGAGAGTTCTCGCGCATGGTGCGCTTAGCATTACAAGGTGACTACGCTTCAGCGCTTCACATTCACCATAAGTTCACTGAGCTCTTTAAGCTGCTCTTCGTCGACGGCAATCCTGCAGGCGTAAAAGCAATGTTGCATGCCATGGGCATGATCGAGAACCAGCTGCGATTGCCACTCGTTCCAACCCGCCTCACCACTATGGAACAGATATCCGACATCCTGAGGCAATTGAACATCAAGTATTAAGCAAGATAAAAAGCGAGTATAAAAAAGCGATGTGCTTCTACAGAGGCACATCGCTTTTTGCTTTATGATAGGCCAAGTTATCTCACTACGCGTGTGAATACGGGGGCTTCGCCATTGACGACAGTGACATAGACCGTCAGCTCTTTCTCTGGATCACGTTGGTCAGCAGCGGTGAACATGTATTCAACGCCATCAGGTAAGGCGCGCTGTGCAACGGTCTTTGCCTTAGCGCTAATCATGGGATAGTCGCCAACGGCTGCATCAAAGATTGCAGACTCAGCCTCACCTGCAGGTTGCTGCTCGGGGAAGTTCTCAAGCTTAGTGTATTCACCTTCGAGGAAACCGCCAGCCTTTAGGAACTGATCGATTTCCTGCGGCACGACTGCCATACGAGCAGCGCGGACACCGTAACCAGGCAATAGTTCGGCCTTGGGCTGTAGCGCAGCTAAATCTTTCGTGCAGGCTTCCAGACCTCCGCTGCCGAAGGTGCAGAAAGGTACCACCTTCTTGCCCGCAAGATCCACACTCTCCAAAAGAGCGGCCACTGGGGGTGCATAAGTGCCGAACCATACCGGGAAGCCGATGAACACCACGTCATACTTGGTTACATCCGACTTCAGTGGCTGTATCTCAGGCTTCACGCCCTGTTCGCGTTCTTGCATGCAACGAGCTATAGTTGCCTGGAAGTCGCCGTCGTAAGGAGTTGTTGCAACTATCTCCTCAATATCAGCGCCTAAGCGAGTGGCTATCTCCTCGGCCACAGCCTTGGTGTTAGACGTTTGTGAATAGTAAAGCACCAGCACTTTCTGTGCCTCCTGCTTGGCGCCGCAACTTACGGCACCAAATACCACGGTTGCGAGAACCGTCATCCATTTCAAAGCTTTCATACTATCGGAAAATGTTTATAGGTTTATAACTGTAACACATATGGGATTAGCCTTAACGAGTCAGTTTCACTGAACGTTGACGACCTTGCCAAGTCCATGTGATTACATACAAGCCTCGAGGCAAAGCCGAGAGGTTGGTGCCTTCGGAGGCACGGAAGGTGCGGATTAGGCGACCTGCCGAGTCGAACACTCGTACGGCGAAGGTAAGTTGCGAAAGATCGTCGGCACCGAAGTGAAGGCGGCCACTGGCAGGGTCGTAGGCTAAAGCATAATCTAAGTCGTAGCTGGCAATATCATCAGGCTCCGGTTCAGGCTGCACTTGTCCTGCCACCTCAACGAGCCAAAGGCGATTGTTGGAAACGGCATTACGTTCATCGCTGGTGTAGCTGAGCACGGCTGTGCCATCCTCGCTGTTGCCTCCGCTTAGGTTGGCGGCATGTTCTGAGAAACGGCTTACGAGGTTGAAGCGGCCATCGGCCTGTGCCACCAAATCCCACTGCTGACGCACATCGAGCGAATCGCCTGGTGCGGTATTAAGTTGGGTTCCTGTGAGCGTAGTGGCTGTAGGTTCTCCCTCTGTGGGGTCATTGAGGGCATAGCCTGTAGCATTATTTACTATATAAAGGTAACCGTTGGCGAGGGGATAGATACGCCACAACTGGGTCTGCGATTCCTCGTTGCGGGCATTGCAAACGATGGCATCATCATCAGCACGGACATCGATAAAGGTGCCTGTGCCAAGATTGGAGATAGCATAGTACACCAACGAGTCGGCGGGGAAGTCCGGCACCTTAGGCTGCGGTTCCGGATCAGGACCTGGGCCTGGACCAGGACCGGGGTCATCGGGACTCAGTTCGGCAAAGGCGTCATTGAGGTATATGAGATGATCGTGAATGAAGTTGCGGAGATCACTTACATACTCGTCGTAAGTGTTGTAAAGCACAATCTCGCGCAGGGTTCTTTGGTTGATATTCCATCGCTGGTAGTTTAGTTGAATCGAAGCGTCGATGAGCTGCGTCAAACTGTCGATCTGAGTGTTGAGATAAGCTTCAATGCCATCGTCGACCGCCTCGTGGAAGCGGCGATTGATGAGGCGCGCAAACCAAGGATCATCCCACATCTTATTCACCCAGTTGCGCATATTGCCATAGCCGACATCTTTCATAAGCTGGCGCACTGTATTATATCCCTGGCCCTCACGGTCACGGTTGTCGTTGTTGTAAGCAATGTCGAAATCCCAGAGCGGTCCCCAGAAGAGGTGGTCGTCCTGAGCTTCCTTATAGAAATATGTGCTGTACAAGCCATCGACATTAGCACTAATCTCGGTGCAGAGATACCAGTTGGCGAGCGACACGGAATCTACGAAGGGGCGGTAGCCATTGTCCTTATCAGTGAATTGCTCGGAATACAGGTGATCCTCAAACTGACGAATGAACTGCTTAGCGTAGTCGTACTGCTTGCGGTCCAACTCATCGATGTCGGGGTAATGAATGCGGATAGGCAAACCGCCATACTCAGAATAGAAACCATCTACACCGTTGCTGAAATCACCGGAGTTGTCGTTCTCGAATAGATAGCCGCCTGTGATGTCGCTGGTTTCGGTGAGCGGGAAATCCTGTTCGGTGATATTCACACGGTGCGGACGGACATCCACCTGATCAGAGATCTGATAAGTGCCATCGTAGCGGTTGTTGAATGTAAGATCAACGAATTTGGCTGCAGGGTTGAACTTCAGACCCATATAATCACCCATGAGTGATGTTACTGCGTTGCGAATGAGCGTCTTGTCGCCGTGATTGGCGAGCAAGGTCCACTTCTTGGTCTTGGCATAACCCTTGCCCAACAGCTTCTCCTTGGATTGAAACTTGAGTTTGTATGGCTTTTTGGCCATACCCCAAGTAGCATTACCACGTCCTCTAATCTCCAAGGAGTCGAAGAATGCGACGCTGTCATTCTCATAGACACACCACATTCGGGCATAGACATACCTATCCTTGTTAGTAACATCGCGGCCATTGAAAGTGTCAATGTACACGTGTGGAAGATTGGTCAACCGACTCACATCCTTGATTGACGGGTCAACGGGCTCTGGAGCATCAGCAATTTTCTCCAATCGCCACGTAAATAACGGAGTTAGCGAATATTCCGCATTCGGGAGATGGTCGCCGTCCATATCCTCAACCACAGTCCAGAAAGTGTTGCAGCCCCATTGGTCGAATGAGTAATTTGAGTTAGTTGCACGTACGGCATAAGTGTCGCCGCTCTTGTACCATACCTGTCCTTCCCAATCATCACGGGCAAGTCCCGCATTAGTGCGAATATATCCAAAATGCCACATATCGTCAGTGCGCCCACCTCCACAATCCGGATTGGTGAAATACTGGTCAAACTGCCAGCCCGGCGACCTGAACAGGCTCTCGCCTTCGATACGATGGAAGACAAACTGGCCAGCTCTCTGCTCATCGGCAACGAGCCATCCGTCGTCGGTAAGATAATACTTTATGGAGCCTTCGCCAGTTCCATCATTGAACGTGAATATCCTATAAGTCGCTTCGGCCACAATAGAGGCGTTTGCTGCCTCGTATTGTTCGTCGGTCACGTCCTGAGCCCAGCAGGCAAGAGGGGCAAGCAGGAGGATAAGTATATTTCGGAATCTCATAATCTGCTGTGTGATGGTGTCGTATATTATGTTTTATTGTGAAGCTTGATATGCCCAACCTTATTGCTCGATAAGGTCTACCTAATTGCCCGATTAAGCTAACCTAATTTTCTGGTTAGGTTGGCCTAATAAATTGGCATGGCCAGTGGAGCAAAGTGAATGGTAAAATTCAATGTTCATTTATTATCGTTTTGGAAAGAGGATAGCACGGTCGCGAGCAATGGCTGCCGGTGCCCAGGCATCCGGGATAAAGCGCCAGTTTGTACGAGCTCGCGGAGCAACGTGACCTTTCTGACGAATCATATTGATGAGATGATAGCGTAAGTCATGGTCGGTGGAAGCTACTACACGTGAAGGCAGTTCGGAAAGGGGGATGCCCGCTCCACGGGTCAGCAGTTCACCGCCGCCGTTGCCGCGATATGAGTTTACTGCTACTAGGTAGTCCTTATCGAGGTCGAAGGGTGTGCCGTCCTCCATCGAGAGGATGGTCACCTTCTCACCATCAGGTTTAGAGGCATCGACTGTGTAACAGATACCTGCAGCAGAGTCGAAGTTGAAAGCCATATTCTTCAACCCCAAACGCTTGCCGCCGTCGAGTACATAGTCCATAAGCATTATATGATCGTCGGCCGACTGCATAGTATTGCACCAGAGGTCGTAGCTCATCTCGAGGAAGTCGCGAATCTCGCGACCTGAAAGACGCATTGTATAAAGCATATTTTCGTACTTGTACAGCGCAAACATGTCAGACACATGTGTCATGCCTTGCTCGATAGTGGCATCGAACGAGAGAGGCGCGGCAAAAGATATCTGAGCACCCCGAGCGAGTTCAAGTTGCAAATCGTGAATCAGGTCGATGAATGCCGAAGGCCCAAAGAACGCGTCACGCTCGTGGACGGTAGTGTCGAACACGCCAACCTCTTCTTTCATATATGCTTCCACTGCCTGCTTAGCACGTGGGAACCATTCGTCGGCATTTGCTGTGGGCAGTCCCTCATTCTTAGCTTTGTCCAAAGCTTCGTCCATATCCTTGGCGCTGAGTATCTTGCCTTCTAAAGATTTCTCGGTCACACGGCCGAGCCAATTCTTCTTGACTGTGATATCAACTTGGCACAAACAGGCAGCTGTGCTGGTAGGCCCAAGGGCGAGTATGCTGTCGCCGTCGGGCGTCTGCACATATTCCATATTACGGCGATGGTCATGGCCATAAAGGATGAGGTCGAAGCCTGGCACCTGCTGAGCCACGAGGCGGGACTCATTCTCGCAATAGTCGTCGGTCTGTATGCCGCCCTTGTCATCGATGCCCGAGTGAAAGAGCCCGATGATGATATCTGGCCTTACACGTTTCTTGATGATGGGCACCCATTTCTGCGCTGAAGTAATCATGTCGTCGAAATGAAGCCCTTCCCAGAGATTCTTCGGCACCCAGTTGGGTATGGCAGGCGTAATAAGACCGAGAACAGCAACGCGCAAACCTCCACGTTCAATCACTTCATATGGTTTCAAATAAGGCTCACCCGTGCTATCATCTATGATATTCGCTCCAAGCACAGGGAAATTGCAGTCGTCAATCCAACGGTCAAACACCTTACGACCGGCTTCGATGTCGTGGTTGCCTATAGCTGCCACGTCATAACCCACGCGATTCATAGCCTCTGCCACAATATGCTTTGATGTAGTATCAACGAAATTATAGTAATAGGCTGCCGGATAACCTTGGAGCACGTCGCCGCCATCGGTCAAGATGATGTTGTCGTTACCGAAATCCCTTCGACATAGACCGACATAAGTATTGATACGCTGCAATGAATCCAAAACACGACCATGAACGTCGCTCGTGTGTAGGATTCGCAGGTGGATAGGATCTTTGTTTCCAGTGTTGCAAGCTGTGAACACCATTGCTAAGGATGCCATTGTAACGGCTAAAACTTTTTTCATTATTCTCTATACGATAATTCTTTAATGAGCTTGCAAGCTCAAGCCCTACGCCTTGCCAACCACTGTTCAAAGGCAGCCCGGTAGCTGTCGCCTATAGGCAGGCACGCGCCATCGTTCATAGTCACCCGTCCCTTTGAGAAATGTGCTATGCGGTTGAGGTTTATGATATGCGAACGATGCACTCTCATGAAACGGTCGGCAGGTAGCATCCCTTCGATGCGTTTCAAAGGGAGCAACGCCATGAGCGGCCTTGCACGGGAGTCTGTAAACACACGGAGGTATTCACCCATTGCCTGAACATATTTTATCTCGCGGAAGGGAATAGCTTGGGTTCTATGGTCGGCACGCAAGTATAGAACCTCATCGCTCTCAGGCTCCTCTGCCTGCTGAGCACTCTGGCTCTCACGCAAGGCCTCCTGCTGTTGATGGCGTTCAATGAGGCGCCCGGATGCCCTGCGGAACTCGTCCATAGTGTAGGGCTTAAGCAGAAAATCTACTGCTGCCACTTTGAAGCCTTCAAGGGCGTACTGCGAATAGGCGGTAGTGAACACCACCAACGGAGCTTCAGCATCTTCTCGTCCTAACGCTCGCACGAAATCCAAGCCACTTAGGTCGGGCATATTTATGTCGCAGAATATGGCATCAACCTGCTCACGAGCCAACACGCCCGCAGCCTCCACGGCGCTCTGGCACCGAGCCACCAGCGTCAACTCCGGAACTCGCTGTATATATGTTGCCAGTTGGAGCAGTGCCAACGGCTCATCGTCTATGGCTATTACTCTTAACATGCTTCAAAGGTCTAAATTAAGCGGCAACTCAAGCTCAACGCCGTAAGTATCCGCAGTTTCGTTTATTACTAACCTATGGCTGTCGGGAAAAAGAAGGTTGAGGCGTTGACGGGCGTTGCGCAATCCAACCCCGCCCGAAGCCACCGACAGTGAATTGCCCATGGCATGCTTGCTGTTGCGGCAGCTTAGGAACAAGTGTCCGTCCTTAGTGCTAATACTTATATCTACGAAGGAAGACTCTACATAGCTCACACCGTGCTTAAAGGCGTTCTCAATGAAAGTGGCAAGAACCAAAGGCGGCACGCCAGCGTGTGGCTGGTCCACTTGTACATTGAATTTCAGGTCAACGTCGGCAGTGAAACGGATGCGCATCAATCGGATATAATGACCAAGGAAATCTATCTCGCGCTGCAGCGGAACGAACTGGTGGTCGCCCTCATAAAGCACATAACGCAACAGTCGCGACAGTTCCACGACCGCGTCCTGTGCCCGCTCAGGATCGATGGCTATCAGGGCATGGATATTATTGAGCGTGTTCATCAGGAAGTGCGGGTTAATCTGATAGTTCAGAAAAGCCAGCTGCTGCTGAATGCGCTCATACTCCAACTGCTGCTGGAGTGTAGTACCTTCAATACTGTTTCCTGATGGCTTAGCAGAGAGTTGCGGTTTCTTCGTGCTTTGTTCTTTATCCATTTACCTCTTATAGATTCTGCGCGGGCAAAGATAGCAAAAAGATTAAGGATTAATGATTAAGGGATATAGTTTTTTGCATTTATCACGTCATTTTACATTTTTCACTTTTCCATTTTTCACTTTTCAATAAAAATGTATACCTTTGCAGACAACAAAAAAATTAATCATTAACTTTAAACTCAAACAATAGATGAATAGCGAATGGTTTGAATGCAAAGTCCGTTTCGATAAGACATTAGAAACCGGACTCATTAAGAAAGTTACGGAAACATACATGGTGGATGCGCTGAGTTTCACTGAAGCTGAGCGCCGCTTCATAGAAGAGATGACACCATATATCAGCGGTGAGTTCATTGTAACAGACATCAAACGGGCACGTCTCTCGGAGGTTGTTGAAGCCGTAGATGCTGCCGCAGACCGCTGGTTTAAAGCCAAAGTTGCCTACATCACGCTTGACGAGAAGAGCGGTGCTGAGAAACGCACAAACCACATGATTTTTGTTCAGGCCACCGATTTCCGCGATGCCCTGAAGAACCTCGACAATTCCATGCAAGGCACTCTCGGTGATTGGGTTATCGTGAGTATTACTGAAACAGCCGTCATGGATGTTTTCAGATACAAGAAATTGGACCAGAAGGCAGAAAGCTGATGTAAGATAAGACAAATGATTGCAGAAGAAATACATAAGATTACTTCACAACTGCCCAAGGGTGTGCGATTGGTAGCCGTATCAAAATACCATCCTACCGAAGCCATACGCGAAGCCTTCAACGCCAGCCAGCGTCTTTTCGGTGAAAGCCATGCCCAAGAACTGCAACGGAAACACGCCGAGCTCGCCGACCTCGAAGCAGAAGGACTGGAATGGCACTTCATTGGGCATCTACAAACGAACAAAGTGAAGTATATCGCCCCTTACGTTTCGCTCATTCATTCAGCAGATTCTTTGCACCTCCTCGAAGAAATCAACCGTCAGGCACTGAAGGCCGGACGCATTATCCGTTGCCTGATGCAGTTGCATGTAGCAGCAGAGGAGACCAAATTCGGTTTTACACCCGACGAGGGCCTCACCTTTCTCGAAGGCGGTGCCTGGCAGCAGCTCAACGGCATCGAATTTGCCGGAGTAATGGCCATGGCCACAAACACCGACGACCTTGCCCACCGACAGGCTGATTTCCATCGTGCACGTCTTTTCTTCGAGCAAGCGCAGCGCGACTACTTTCCACAATCCTTCAAAGAACTATCGATGGGCATGACGGACGACTGGCACCTTGCTGTTGACGAAGGCGCAACCATCATAAGAATAGGCACACAGATCTTCGGCGAGCGCATTTATACATAACCAAATACACCGTTCTGCCCTGAATATCATTCTTTTTCACTTAAAAGTTTGCAAAAGATTGTATTGTATACGAATTATTTACTAAATTTGCCGACGCAAAACGTATATTCTCAACCAAATAAACAATAAACTTTACCTTTTTATGAACGACATTAAATTACTAAACCACGCAGCGGATAACATTCGTATTCTGGCTGCATCGATGGTCGAGAAGGCCAAGAGCGGTCACCCAGGCGGAGCCATGGGCGGTGCTGATTTCATCAACGTGCTCTACAGCGAGTACCTGAACTACGATCCCGCCGATCCCTGCTGGGTAGGCCGCGACCGTTTCTTCCTTGACCCCGGTCACATGGCTCCTATGCTCTACAGCCAGTTGGCGCTTATCGGCAAGTTTTCACTTGAAGAGCTGCAGCAGCTGCGCCAGTGGGGTTCCCCCACCCCTGGTCACCCCGAAGCTGACCCCAAGCGCGGAATCGAGAATACCAGCGGCCCGCTCGGTCAAGGTCACACTTTCGGTATCGGTGCTGCCATCGCTGCAAAGTTCCTGGCTGCTCACACCGGTAACCCGACCTTCGACAAGGAGACCATCTACATCTATATCTCCGACGGCGGCGTGCAGGAAGAGATCTCACAGGGCGCTGCCCGCATCGCAGGCATCTTGGGATTGGACAATGTCGTGATGTTCTACGACTCCAACGACATTCAGCTCTCCACCGAGTGTGCCGAGGTCATGAACGAGGACACAGCTGCCAAGTACCGTGCCCTCGGTTGGGAAGTGTTTGAGATCAACGGCAATGATGCTGCTCAGATTCGCAAGGCCATCGAAGCAGCCAAGGCCGTTAAGGGCAAGCCCGCCCTCATCATCGGTAAGACCGTCATGGGTAAGGGTGCGCTTAAGGAGGACGGTTCCAGTTACGAGCGCAACTGCAAGACGCATGGTGCTCCACTCGGTGGCGATGCTTATAGAAAGACCGTAGCCAACCTCGGCGGCGATGCTGATAATCCGTTTGTTATCTTCGACGATGTCAAGGAGCTCTACGCAAAACGCGCTGAAGAGCTGAAGGCTATCGTGGCCAAGCGCAAGGCCGAAGAAGCTGCTTGGGCTGCCAAGAATCCCGAGTGCGCAGCTGCACAGGCTGAATGGTTCAGCGGCAAGGCTCCGAAGGTCGATTGGACAAAGGTAGCCCAGAAGAGCGGCGATGCAACCCGCAACGCCAGCGCAGCCGTGCTAAGCGTACTCGCCGAGCAGGTGCCCAACATGATTTGTGCTTCTGCCGACCTCTCCAACTCCGACAAGACCGACGGCTTCCTCAAGAAGACCCACGCCCTCAAGGCTGGCGACTTCAGCGGTGCCTTCTTCCAGGCTGGTGTGGCTGAGCTGACCATGGCTTGTTGCTGCATCGGCATGGCGCTGCACGGTGGTGTCATCCCCGCCTGCGGCACGTTCTTCGTCTTCTCTGATTATATGAAGCCCGCCGTTCGTATGGCTGCCCTGATGGAGTTGCCCGTTAAGTTCATCTGGACACACGATGCCTTCCGCGTTGGCGAGGATGGTCCTACCCACGAGCCCGTGGAGCAGGAAGCTCAGATCCGTCTGATGGAGAAACTGAAGAACCACCACGGCAAGAACTCTACACTCGTACTGCGACCCGCCGACGCTCAGGAAACCACCGAGGCATGGCGCCTGGCTATGGAGAATACCGACAGCCCCACAGCCCTTATCCTCAGCCGTCAGAACATCGCCGACCTGCCTGCAGGCAACGACTACAAGCAGGCTGAGAAGGGCGCTTACATCGTGGCTGGCAGCGACGAGAATCCTGATGTGATTCTGTTGGCCAGCGGTTCCGAGGTTTCGACCCTCGTTGCCGGCACAGAGCTCCTGCGCAAGGACGGCGTGAAGGTGCGCATCGTCAGCGTGCCCTCCGAAGGTCTGTTCCGCAGCCAGAGCAAGGACTACCAGCAGGCTATCCTGCCTTGCGGCGTGAAGAAGTTCGGTCTCACCGCTGGTCTGCCCGTGAACCTCGAAGGTCTCGTAGGTGCCGATGGTTGTGTTTGGGGTCTCAACAGCTTTGGCTTCAGCGCTCCTTACAAGGTTCTCGATGAGAAACTCGGCTTCACGGCTGACAATGTTTACAAGCAGGTTAAAGCCATCCTTTGATTATGGACGTTATAATTGTAGGGTTAGCCAGCGACCACGCTGGCTACCCTTTAAAAGAATATGTGAAGAAGTACCTCGAAGAACGGGGTATTGCCTACAAGGACTTCGGGACTTATAGCGAGGCTTCGTGCGACTATGCAGACTTTGGTCATGCCTTAGGTAACGCCATCGAAGATGGAACTGTCTATCCAGGCATTGCTGTCTGCGGTTCGGGCGAAGGAATATCTATGACCTTGAACAAGCATCAGGGTGTTCGTGCAGGTTTGGTCTGGCGTCCTGAGATTGCACATCTCATCCGTCAGCATAACGATGCTAACGTAATAGTTTTCCCCGGTCGTTTCATCGACGAGGCCACTGCAGCCGCTTGCCTTGATGAGTTCTTTGCGACGGAGTTTGAGGGCGGCCGCCACTTAAAGCGCATCAACAAGATTCCCGTGTGCTAAGTTCAACAGAACAGTTCGGCTTAGCGACTTGCTCATGAATCACTTTTGTGGTTCAAGATCGTCAAGTTGTATTTTATTATCTTATTGTGAATTGAGTGAGTATTAGGTAATGAGAAAGATTCTTTTTGTAGCCGCTCTATTCTTCGGCGTCCAATACATCCAAGCTCAGGAGAAGGTCATGAACGTCATAAAGAAGGATGGCACAAGTACCCAAACCCGTGTAGCAGATCTGAGCCAAATCAGTTTTCTTATTGTAGCTGAAGGCGGCAAAGGCCTGCTAGTGAAAACCGTAGGCGGCGAAACGGCATCCGTGCTCTTTGAGACAAATCCTGTCGTAACCGCCTCCGATGGCAAGTTGACCGTGAAGCCGAGCACGACAGATGCTATTGAGTTTGAAATATCAGACATAGCAGAAATAGTCTTCGGCGAAGCACCTGATGCCATTGCCGACAACGAGCTGAAAGGCTTTGCCTGTGTGCTGCAAGAAGGCGGCGCATTACTCCGAGGCATTCCCAAAGGCATCAAGCCTCGCGTGTACTCCCTCGATGGACGCATCATTCCAACTCCTCGCATCCAGGGTGGTGAGTTGCTTCTGAACCGCTCGACAATGGGCCATGGTCTCTTCATCGTGAAGGTAGGTTCTTTCTCTACTAAGTTAAAGCTTTAATTCTCCGTCATCCCTAACATCTGTCTTTTGAAGTGATGAGAAAGATATTCCTTTTGGCAACTGCTCTCCTTGGGGCTATGGAGCTCTTGGCACAGCAACCCACCACGATGATCACCAAGCTCACGAATGGCGCTGCCATTCGCACAGATGTTGACGAGGTGGAGAAGATTACATTTACGGATGCGGAATTCAACCTAAACAGTGACGGTTATCGCATCCTTGAAGCCGATGAACTATGCTGGCCCGACGACCGCTTGCTGCCTTTCTTCCTTCCACCCTCAACCGTAAGGTCGTTGGATATGAATGCAGCAAAGCTCAGCGATGTAGAGCGCGTCATGTTCTGCACACTGCAGGGCATAATTAATCGTACCCGCCCACGCATTCTCCTCTACAACCACAACGAGGAGCCGCAAAGCACATGGCCCACGGCCCACAGTCTCAGAACAGCTTCTGTCCCTGTATCCAGACCTTACGAGATGGTAAAGCTATATCAGGAGGAAATCAAGGGCCTGGTACTCTACAGCAACGAGTTATGTGACCATTATTCCAACCTCGCCGTCACCATTGCCGTACTGGACCGTTTGCTACCCGTCACGGCTGAGATTAGGGATAAGCTCGTGGCAAACGGTATGGACTTCCCTATCGTGGAAGACCTCTCACAGCTGAAGATGTCCACCGCGTATGAGGTATACTCCTATCTTTACAACAACTACTGGAGCCGTTGCAACCACCGCCTGCTCATCAGCCTGCGTCCCACAATTCCCTATGTACATGATATCGGCGCCGCATGCGGTTCGGCATGTGTTTGGCTCGACCCTCGTAATGGCAGAGAACGTGTACTGCTCGACAAGATGCTCAAGGATATGACACCGGGCCGTGACTTCGTTTTGGGTTGGTATCCCGAGGAACGTTCCGGCGTGGGCGAAGCCACAAAATATGGTCTTTCTACCGTGCCAGCTGACTTCTTTGAGAACACTACAGTTTACACAGCAGTAAACAAGCCTGTCGTAATTGCCCCTGTACCCAAGCGTCCTAAGCTGGAGAACAAGATTTATGCTGCTGTATACATAAGCGACGGCGACAACATCCAATACTGTCAGCACGCCATGGCCAAGATCTTCGAGCAAGGCGGTCGCGGAAAGATGCCCTTGAACTGGACCATCAGCCCAGCCTTGGCAGACATTTCTCCTATGATGCTGAATTACTACTACCGCAAGGCTTCGACCAACGACTGCTTCGTCGGTGGTCCCTCCGGTATGGGCTATTCCATGCCCTACGATGCACACAACTCTCGCTACTATGCCGGCGCTTCCGACACCGAACTGATTACCCCTTATACTCAACTCACTCAGCGCTACCTCGAAAAGGCCGGACTACGCGTCATTACCATTTGGGATAACGTAAGCGACAAACAATGCCAGGCATATGCCAACAACTGTTCCTATCTCTACGGACTTACCATCAACGATTGGGAACGACAGGTAGGCCGACTGACAGATAAAGTTCAATCAGACTGGTTGCCCGTAGCTGTACAATACCCCTGTTATGCCAACGGCGTAGACGTCATCACCGACTTCTTTAATCGTGACATCAAGAACTTCAAGGGCAAAGAGCCTATGTTCGTGACAGGTCAGGCCACCGTATGGGATGCCGGCCCTGATAAACTCGTAGCCCTGAATGAAAGGCTCAACGCTCTCTCGCCAGGTAATGTTAACATTGTCCGTGCCGACCATTGGTTCAGCTACTACAACGAAGCTCACCATTTACCTTTCAACATCACCCTACTGCAGGATATGGAGATTGTTTCATCACCAGCCAGAACGAATGCAAAGGTTGCTGCCGATGGTTCGCCATCCGAAGGATATTTATGGACTTCAAGGACCTCCGATGGAACCGGTTGGGTGAAGATGGACTTCAAGGAACCTTTCCAGATTAGTCGCTACGTGATACGTCACGCCGAGGCTGCAGGCATGGAGCCTGAACTCAACAGCCGTGATTTCACCATCGAGACAAGTCTCGACGGCGAGACATGGACCACGGTAGGCTCCTTTGTAGGTAATACATCACCCGTGACCGAAGCCACCATCACCCCCGTTGAAGCACGCTTCGTACGAGTGAATGTCACTAATGGCGGCACCGACGGCCGCGTTCGAATAGGCGACATCGAGGTTTACGGCGCACATTAGTAGTAAGCAAAAAAGCCGCTTAACCCTTCATCAGGAAGGGACAAAGAGTGAAAAGGCTGAAATGACGATTATACGTCAGTTATTAGGCCAACTACCATAGACCTGATAATAGTAATAATCGTAGAGCTCCTCAACTTTCACGTTAGGGAACATATCTGAGAATACATCCGCAAGGCTCGGTGCACCAGCATCCACAGCTTTGCGGATATTTATTAATGCCTGCTCATGATTACGAAGCATCGCTTGTGAATACGCGAGGAAAGCATACACGTCAGGATTGACGGTATCGGTGAGGTCCTCCAATTCCGTGAGCATAGCCACAACCGCATCAAAGTAGGAGTAATCAAAGAGTATCGTAGCACCTTGGAAATAGATTTCAGCAGACCTGTCTGGGTATTTGTCCATTAGGACATGAATAACATGCAGGGCATCATATAGACGTTCATTCTCCGCAAATACTCGAACCCGAAGCAGACGTTCATCCCAAGCCGTTCCCTTCTCTGGGGCAATGGATTCAGCCTTCCCAAGGTATTGCAGAGCTTCCTCTACCATCCCCTTCCGACTCAATACCTGAGCCATTTGCTCATAAATAGCTAATTTATCTTCGCTATCTGGTTCTGCAAGTTCATCGGCTTGCTTAATAGCAGTAAACGCCTGTTCCGTCTGCCCCATATCAAACAGCGCGAAAGAATCGTAAAGCCAATGATTTTCGCACAAAGGATTCAAATTCTCAAGGCGCTGATATAATTCATGTGCCTCAGAGCAGTTGCCTTGCTGAAGCAATACCCAGGCCTTGAGTTGCAAGGCCCTCTCATTGTCAGGCTCTACGGCCAAAGCATAATCAGTGGCATCAATAGCCTGTGTATATTCTCCGAGATTAGAATGGGCCTCAGCATTCCAGTTCCACGATTCAATACTGAACGGATCAACGTCAAGCATTCGCTTGATATATCGTTTTGCCAGATTGTTATTACCCATTCCCAAAGATATATCAGCCTGCAGTTGCCAAGTCTTATACCACTCGGGTGACATTTGCTCGAGTTTGTTGGCAAGAACCAACGCACATTCATACTCCTGGTAATCAATAAAAATATACGCTGAGTCGTAAAGGAAAAAATCAACGTCTTCTTCCACGTGATAACTTGCCTTCAGCAAGAAGCCCATGGCCTCATCACTTTGTTTGTCGCGGATGAGCAATTCAGCGCGAAGGAACAACACTTCCCTATGGCTTTGGTCTTCGATAGCATCGCAAAGGGACAAGGCACGCTCAGGCTCATCGTTGAGCATAAACTGACGAGCCTTAAATATCTGAGGAT
Source organism: Bacteroidaceae bacterium (assembly GCA_016286165.1). Classification (GTDB taxonomy): domain Bacteria; phylum Bacteroidota; class Bacteroidia; order Bacteroidales; family Bacteroidaceae; genus Physcousia. The sequence continues at coordinate 166,348 of JAEESE010000001.1, forward strand.
CAACTGCATTAGGATGCAGCTGCAGAGCAAGTTCTATAGCCTCGTTGGCCAAGTCGTTATCCTGAAGCACAAGAGCATAATACTCAGCCACATCCGTCAGCTCTTCGGCATCCATATAAATTGGTTTGCCGGTTTCACGTGATGTCTCATACTGAGCAAGAATCTCCTTGAACTCAGGTTCCTCAAAATATTTAAGATCGTCGTCTAAGCGCATGAATACACGTTAACCTATTAACGCTTTTACACGTTAACAGGTTAACATAAAGTGGTTATTTCTTTTTAAAAGTATCTTTCAGACCAACGGTCTTATTGAAGACGAGATGGTCTGGCGTGGAATCGGTGTCGACATTGAAGTAGCCGATGCGTTGGAACTGCAAGTAAGTCAAAGCGGGCATATCCTTGACGAACTTCTCAATATAGCAATTCGTTAGTATGTGAAGCGAATCGGGGTTCATCATCTGCTTCATTGCATCTATGGCGGAGAGGCCTTCGCCCTGCAGACGGGCCAGTTCATCGCGTGGATTCTCCACCTGCCATAAACGCTCATACATCCTCACCTCGGCAGGCAGACAATGGCCGCAACTGAGCCAGTGCAAGGTCTTACCCTTGATCTTACGATCGGCACCAGGCTGTCCGCTACGTGTCTCCAGGTCATAGGTGGCGTATATGCAGGTGACATTACCCTCAGCGTCAACATCGTAAGGATGATCACCTTCTTCGTTGCACTTAATGATATATGCGTTCTTCAGGCGCACTTCCTTGCCAGGAGCCAGACGCATGAACTTCTTTTCAGCGACGGGTTGGAAATCATCGCGTTCAATCCAAAGTTCACGGCTGAACTCGATGATGTGTGAACCTTCCTCGGGACGCTCCGGATTGTTCACAGCCTCCAATTCTTCAACCTGCCCTTCGGGGTAGTTGGTAATGATGAGCTTCACGGGATTCACAACAGCAGAAACACGCGTTGCACGCTGGTTCAGGTCGTCACGCACAGCACTCTCCAACAACGCAAAGTCGTTCAATGCGTCGTAGGTGGTATAGCCGATTTTGTCAATGAAGTTGACGATACTCTCGGGTGAATAGCCACGACGACGGAAGGCACAGATAGTCGGCATGCGGGGATCATCCCAACCGCTTACGAAGCCGTTCTTGACCAATGCAAGCAGGTTACGCTTCGACATCAGCGTATAGTTGAGGTTCAGCTTATTGAACTCGGTCTGGCGGGGACGGTTATCTTCGATATTGTCCGTTTCGCCGCGCCACTCTTTCATCCATGTGACGAAGAGGTCATACAAGGGACGATGCTCCACAAATTCCAACGTGCACCACGAATGGGTTACCCCTTCGAGGTAGTCGCTCTGTCCGTGTGTGAAATCATACATAGGATAAGCGTTCCATTGTGAGCCGGTGCGCCAATGGGGAATGTTCAGAACACGATAAATGAGCGGATCGCGGAAAAGCATATTAGGGTGAGCCATGTCTATCTTTGCACGAAGTACAAGTGTTCCAGGCTCACACTTGCCGCTGTTCATAAACTCAAACAGGCGCAGGTTCTCTTCAACGGGACGATCACGGAAAGGGCTGTTGGTACCAGGTGATGTGGTGGTGCCTTTCTGCTGTGCAATCACCTCGGCACTCTGCTCATCGACATAAGCGCGTCCCTGCTTGATCAACCATACGGCGAAGTCCCAAAGCTGCTGGAAGTAGTCGGAGGCATAATAGATATTTGCCCACTCGAAGCCTAACCACTTGATGTCCTTCTCAATGGCATTGACGTATTCCGTATCTTCCTTCTGAGGATTAGTATCGTCAAAGCGAAGGTTGCATTTTCCCCCGTACTTCTTTGCCAAGCCGAAATCAATGGCTATAGCTTTGGCGTGACCGATATGCAAATAACCGTTCGGCTCTGGCGGGAAGCGCGTCTGCATTCGGCCGCCATTCTTGCCTTCGGCCAAGTCATTAATCACTTTCTGTTCGATGAAGCTCACACTCTTTTTCTCCTGAGCCTCGTTGTTGATATTCTCTACCATATCTTTATCTTTCTATTTCCAACTTTCAGTTTTCAACTTTCAATTCATGCATTCGGCTCTGATACTGAGCAATGTACTTGCCAAGAATGTCGAACTCGAGGTTTACCACCGTTCCAACCTTGATATTATGGAAGTTCGTTACTTCGAAGGTATAAGGGATGATGCAGACGGCGAAAGTGTTCTTCGTGGGACGGCACACGGTCAACGACACTCCATTGACGCTAACCGAGCCTTTGTCCACGGTGAAATAACCACGGCTGACCATCTCGGAATCAACATCGTACTCGAAGGTGAACTCGTAGCTGCCTTCTTGGTCCTCAACACGTATGCAACGCGCTGTTTGGTCAACGTGACCTTGAACAATGTGACCATCCAGACGGCCCCCCATCATCATCGAACGTTCCACGTTAACCTCGTCGCCAACCTTCAGCAATCCAAGGTTCGAGCGTTCGAGTGTCTCACGCATGGCTGTCACCGTGTAAGTATCATCCTTGATACGCACCACCGTTAGGCACACCCCATTGTGTGCTATGCTTTGGTCTATCTTAAGCTCGTTGGTGAAAGGGCAACTCAACGTGAAATGCATATTGTCCTGTTCATGCTCGATAGCCACGACTCTCGCTGTACATTCTACTATTCCTGAGAACATATTTTTAATGATTTACAGATTTACAATTTGTTACTCGGTCAACGATTGCGACGCCTCATATATCGGAAGCAATATTGAAGACCTATGATTATTAAAGAATCATCTTCTCGATAGGCATAACGAGGATTCCCTGGGCGCCCAAAGCCTTGAGTTGGGATATGACTTCCCAAAAGCGCTTTTCATCAATAACGGTATGGAGGCTATTCCAACCGGGCGTGGCAAGAGGCATCACAGTAGGACTCTTTGCTCCTGGAAGCACGGCGATGACATCTTCGAGACGCTCAGAAGGCACATTCATAAGAACATATTTCTTATCCTCGGCTGCCTTAACTGCCTCAATACGGAAAAGCAGTTCGTCGAGCGTGGCACGTTTTTCCTCTGAGAGAGCCTTATCTGCTATGAGCAAAGCCTCACTCTGCATCACCACTTCAACTTCACGCAGGTTGTTGCTTACGAGCGTGGAACCAGATGAGACAATATCGAAGATGGCGTCGGAAAGTCCGATGCCCGGGCTTATCTCAACCGAACCCGTTATTACGTGAACATCGGCTGTGACGCCCTTCTCGGCAAAAAAGCGTTGAAGGATTCGCGGATAACTCGTAGCCACCTTTCGGCCATTGAACCAAGCGAGACCTGGATAGTCAACTCCCTTGGGGATTGCAAGCGACAGACGGCAGCGGCTGAAGCCAAGTCGGCGTGCAACGTCAACATCAGCAGCCTTCTCGGTAAGCTCGTTCTCGCCAACAATACCAAGGTCGGCAACGCCTGTGGCTACACTTTGGGGTATATCATCGTCGCGAAGGTAAAGTACTTCAATGGGGAAGTTTGATGCCTCTACAAGCAGAGTTCTTCTGCTTGATGGAATCTTTATGCCAGCTTCAGAGAGTAGTTTCATTGTATCCTCATAAAGACGGCCTTTGGATTGAACTGCAATACGTAGCATTTTTTTCAGACGGGCAAGCCCCGTGGATTAAATATCAATAATTCAATGTTTAAATACTATAGATAAGCCAACCGAGATATACGAGATAGCAGGCTACAAGGATGAAGCCTTCACCCCGAGTGATACGGTGACGTGTGCGGCTGAATAGCCAGAATAGGAGGGCTGAAGCCAACAGCACGGAGAAATCAACCCACGTGATACCTTCGACGGGCAAGGGGCGTATTAGCGAGCAAGCTCCGAGGATCCAGAAGATATTGAAGAGGTTGCTGCCAATTACATTGCCAATAGCCATACCGCTCTGTCCCTTGCGGGCTGCTATAACGCTCGTTGCCAATTCAGGCAGGGAAGTTCCGCCAGCCACCAACGTAAGACCTATTATGGCATCACTCACGCCCAAGCTACGCGCTAATCCGGAAGCGCCCTCGACAAAGAGCTCGCCTCCGCCAATAAGCGCTGCAAGACCGAAGATGATGAACACAACCATCTTCCAAACGGGCATCGGTGCCTTATTGTCAGATGTTTCACCTTCGTTCTGCTCTGGCGGCACCACCACCTTATTCATAGCCAGTTTGATGGTAGAATACATGAAAATGGAGAAGAAGGCGAGCAATACCAGGCCATCACCGCGGCCGATAGTATCTGCTGAGGAAGAGCCCCCCAATAGGCTATCGCATGCAACAGCAAAGAGTGCGACGCTGGCAAGAATGACAAATGGAATATCCTTGACTATCGTGGAGTGGGGTATTGCTATGGTTCCGACAAGAGCCGTACAGCCCACAATCGCCAGCGTGTTGAAGAGGTTGCTGCCAACTATGTTTCCTACGCTCATAGCAGGGCTACCGTTGATGCTGGCTAAAAGACTGACGACGAACTCGGGGAGAGACGTGCCGAAGGCAACTATCGTCAGGCCGATGACCATTTCGGAAATAGAGAACCGCCGCGCTACACCTACGGAACCGTCAGTAAGCTTATCGGCTCCGAAAAGCACCAAAGCGGCGCCTAAAATAACAAAAAGAATATCGAGAATCATAAAAAGATGTCTAGTAAAGACCTTTTGTCGGAATTAAATTGTATTTTCGCAACGTAAATAAATGAATTAACTAATTATGGCAATAAAGAACATCGAGCGGGAATTCGTGCAATGTATAAGATGCAAGCATGGCAAGTATATGCAATGGTTTGAGAACCCTGTGGTTGCGTTATGCGATATAAACAATGATCGACAGGTTGCAGAGGCTAAACGTCAATGTAAATGGTTTGAAGCCTCGGCAGAAGAGCCCGTTATTGAGCATTTTGACTCTTATTCCTAATCCAGCTCATAGACCTCGCTTGGCACGATTCGGCGCAGCACATCGACCTTGAAGTCCACTCCGGGCACAATACCATAGCTGCGCAAGATTGAGTCGACAGTTTTGCGGGCTAACTCGGGATGGTTGTTCTCCTCGCTCAGATGGCATAGCCATACATGCTTGAGCACCGGACTCGATGAGTTGGCAAGCAGTTCGCCGGCCTCAGTATTGCTAAGATGGCCTGTGGGGCCGCTTATACGCCCTTTGAGGTGGGCAGGATAAGGGCCGGCCATAAGCATCTCTGAATCGTGGTTGCTTTCAAGCACGAGATAATTGGCCTCCGAGACTTCTTCTTTCACACGTTCGGTGACGTGGCCTATATCGGTAATCAGACAGAAGCGTATTCCTCTTGTCTCAATTCGGAAACCTACGCAGTCGTTGCTGTCGTGGGGCACGTCGAAAGGTGTGATGTGGAAAGGCCCGATATCGAACACCTGGTCTTTCTCGATAAAGCGTTTGTCGTCCTCGGCAAGCCTTGGCGACACGCAATAGTTGCGGGCAACCCCCGTATGCACCATCTGTGTGGCATAAATGGGGATGTGAAAATCGGCAGCAAGTTTTCCTACAGCTTTGATGTGGTCGGCATGATCGTGCGTAATCAGCACGGCAGCAATGTCCTTTGCCTGAAAGCCAAAGGCTTGCAAATGTCGTTTGAGAGTGCGAATACCTATGCCTGCATCGATAAGAATTGTAACGCCTTCTGCATTGAGCAGATAGCAATTACCGCTGCTGCCGCTACCTAAGCAAATATACTTCAGCATGGCAATGTGTTTAAATTCTGCGGCAAAGGTAACAAAAATATCTTAGATAGCGACCAAAAAAGATGATTTTTTGGGCTTTTTGCGAGAGAAGATATCAGAAAGGCATACCAACAGCAAAATGAAGTTGGAAATCGCGCCCAAATTTAGGATGAATTATAGGATAATGAAAGCGCCCGCTCTCGTGTGCCGGATTGATTGCTTTCATACCGCCGTCAAGGCGCAGAATGAAGTAGCTGAAATTAAGACGCAAGCCAAGGCCATAGGCCACGGCAATCTGTTTCCAGAAAGTGTCGAAACGAAACTGCCCGCCCGGCTGCTCTGGATAATCGCGGAAGGTCCATATATTACCTGCATCAACAAAGGCTGCGCCGTCAATCTTCCAGAACAGATGCGTGCGCCATTCTGCGCTGAGGTCAAGTTTGAGGTCGCCCGTCTGTCGGATAAAATCCACACGCCCGTCAGAACCTGAATAGCTGCCAGGCCCAAGTCCACGAACGCTCCAGCCTCGGACGCTATTGGCACCACCTGAGAAATAACGCTTTTCATATGGCAGAACCTTGGAATTGGCATAAGGGAAAGCGGCACCAAGTGCAGCATGCAAAGCCAATGAGTTGCGGTCGTCAATACGGAAGCTTTGAGCGAAATCGAAATCGAACTTCACATATTGGGCATAAGCGATATTGAAAAGCGTATAGGCGTCGCGCGACTCCGAGTGCTGCATACTAAGCCCTTTCGACAAAGCATACAACAAGTTGCCGGCCGTTTCTATGCCCAATCGAACGCTGTAGGCATTCTGTCCATAAGCCGTGTTTTGCGCCGTGTATGGAATGCTTGTGAAATGGAAATTATACCCCCAGCGCATGATGAACAGATTCTCGTAGTTGTAGCGCAGCACAGCGTTGCGATTACCGTTGTCTATCAGGTACTCGTTCTTGAAAGTTTCTGATATCCAAGGCATAAAGACATAGTCGAGGTCTATGAGGTCTACGCGATGCTGCAGCTGTTGGTTCATGCGGTTCCAGCGATAGCGCCAGGCTGCCGTGAGCACTCGGCGGTGGAACTCAGGCCTGTCCTGCGAGTCAAACATCAACGACGCTATGCTCTGTGCCTTGGCCGAGCGGCGGAAACTGCGGTTGAGGAACGGGAACATAAACTCAGGAAAGTTCAGGTCAGCCTGCAGGCTATATTCTATATAGTTTTGGTCACTATAGCCCTCTAATCCTTTCACGGCCTCGAAGGCGCCACGGGCTTTCAGTCCCAACAGGGCAGAACGGCGGAAGAGGTTGCGGTTTTGGTACCCCAAGCTAACTGCCGCTCCAAAGTCGCCAGCGGTATTAGTCCCTTCGAGGGCTGCCGACAGAGCGTGCTTTTTGGCGGTCATAATACTCACCACGGCATCAAGCGAATCGGTAGAATTTTCTACCGGCTCCATGCCTACATTTGCTCCGAGCACGGCCGACAGCTGGGATATATTTGAATAAGTCGTCTGGACGTCAGGCTCACTATAGAGTTCATCGGGCTGCATTTCTGTCTTGGCAATGAGAAATGAGGGCCGCAGCGACAAACGCCGTTTATGCACGAAGCGGTAGTTGTCAGCCATTGTGTCTACGTGCATAGAATCAGAATTAGCAGATGCTAAGTCTGTATCAATCAAGTAACTGATATTACGCAGATGATAACGTGGATGAGCCACGAGGCTGTCGCCTTGCCGCTCACGATAAAGAGGTATCTTCAACGTTAGGTTTACAAGATTATTGTAAACATTTGTATCAGCCTCGAAATGGATATAACTCTTACTGAAACGATAATAACCTTGGCTTTGCAGCAGCGAGGTGATACGGGTGCGCTCAAGATTCAACTTATTGATATCAAGGGGCATACCAGGGCGCAGCAAAGAACGGACTTCCTCTGCGCTGACTATGGAATCAACTTGTGGGTCATCAATCTGCTTGCTTATCTTATCTACAAAGTAACATGTGCCAGCCTCTATGCTATATGCCAGTTTACGTTTGCGGTGGCGATCCTTATGATTGGCGCCCACGGTGGCTTTCAAGTAACCGAGGTTCCGCACGGCTGCCTCGATGTTTGCCCGGCTACGCTCGGTCTGAAGGCTGTCGTAGACTACGGGTGCCTCGCCTATTCGCCTGAAGAAACGATTGACACGGCGGGTACTATCCGTTCCACTTATACAATACACACCCAAAGGCACCTTGAACAGACTGAACCAGCGCGAATTAGGGTGCTGGCGCACAAAACCCTCAATCTGCGAAACGGATATCTTGGGATCGTCGGTATGAATCGCAACGCCATCGAGCAGGTACTCATCCGAGCGCAGGAAACGCTCGGGAGCACATGCCGCAAGCAACAGTCCGCCCATGCAGACTGCCATTATCAAACGTATGATGCGATTCGTGAACAAGGTTTTATGAAATGAGTTGTTACATCACCCGCCTGCGGAATTCCGAAAGCACGATGCCTGTAGCCATTGCCACATTAAGGCTCTCGGTGGTCGCACGACCGGGTGGATAGTTGGGAATGAACAGGTTATGCGAGCATATGGCTGCCACTTCGGGGCTTACGCCATTGCCTTCGTTGCCCATAACCACAACGGCGTCGCCGCTGAGCTCCTGCGCCCACAGCGATTGTCCGTCGAGCGAAGTGCCATAGACATTCATCGATGCCGGCAACTGGCCAAGGAAAGAAGGTAGATTAATATAATGTACCCGCACGCGTGCGAGACCGCCCATCGACGCTTGCACCACCTTGGGATTCCACACGTCGGCGGTGGTTTGCGAGCACCAAATATGCTCCACTCCGAACCAGTCGGCCAAACGGATTATGGTGCCCAGGTTGCCTGGATCTTGCACCTCGTCGAGAGCGATATGCAAACCTTTGAGGCTCTGGGGCTCGGGCATTTTATCGTCAGGAATCTCGAAGATAGCGAGCACTTGGTTAGGGGTTTGCTGTAGGCTCACTCGTTCAAGTTCTGCTTGAGTCAACGGCTCTATCTTGGTATCTTTCAGTCGGTTATCCATCCCTCTCCCCTGCCCTGCCGCAAAGGATGTATCATCGTTGGCGGCAAGCCAATCAGCAGTAGCCATAAGTGCCCGACAACGGAAATGACCGAGGAGCTCGCCAACGAGGCGCGGTCCCTCGGCCACGAAACAACTTTCGCGCTTACGCCCCTTTCGGGTGTCGAGCGAACGCACGAGTTGTATTGTTGCCTTAGTCAACATGTGAAGAGCGGACGCGGCTAAGCGTCTCGGGCGTCATCTGTAAGAACGAGGCCACATGGACCATAGGTGCGCGCAGCACTATCTCTGGCTTGGTCTTCAGCAGCCTGACATACCGCTCGGTAGCGTTCTCGAAGCGCTGACTATCGGCATGCTCCTGCGATGAGATGAGCGCGTGTTCAAGTATCTTGCGGTAGAGGTGCTCCATCTCCTTGTCGGTTTCCACCAGCTCAAGAAAGCGGTCGTGCGGAATTCCCCACAGGCGCGAAGCCTCCAACGCTTCCACCATCAGCAGCGAAGGCTCCTGCTTGAGGAAACTCTCAATGCAGATTACGATACGGCCTTCGTATGAGAAATGCTCGGTTACGTCGCGGCCGTTCTTGTAGTAGAACTGCCGAACCATCCCTTTTTCCACATAATACATATGGCTGCATACCTCTCCTTCCTGGAGTATGCGATCGCCTTTTGCCATCTTAAAAGGCACAAGTATGCCGGCCAAGGTGGTTATTCCCTGCGTGCTCAACGTGCAATAGCGCCTCGCTATCTCACGTGCAATGTCCCTTCGTTTGTCCATAGATATAGTATTTGTCGTCGTAACTCTTTAACTCTTAAACTAAACTTAATCCAACTTCAGCACCGCGAGGAAGGCCTTTTGCGGCACCTGGACGTTGCCGATTTGTTTCATTCGTTTCTTGCCTCGTTTCTGTTTCTCGAGCAGTTTGCGCTTTCGGCTTATGTCGCCGCCGTAGCACTTGGCCGTTACATCCTTACGTACTTGCTTTACAGTCTCACGGGCTATGATCTTGGCGCCTATGGCAGCCTGGATTGCGATGTCGAACTGCTGACGTGGCAACAGCTCCTTAAGCTTCTCGCACATACGACGGCCGAAGTCCACGGAGTTGTCTACATGCGTAAGCGTGCTCAGGGCATCCACGGGTTCGCCGTTGAGCAGGATGTCTAATTTCACGAGCTTCGACGGTCGGAATCCGCTTTGGTGGTAATCAAACGAGGCATAACCTTTGGATATGCTCTTCAGCTTGTCGTAGAAGTCAATCACTATCTCGCCCAGAGGCATAGCAAACTGTATCTCCACTCGGTTGCCGCTGATGAAGTCTTGTTTTATCAGTTCGCCGCGTTTGCCGAGGCAGAGCGTCATGATAGGCCCTATGAAATTAGACGTCGTGATGACAGATGAATGGATGTAAGGCTCCTCGATATGGTCTATGAGCGTTGGCTCAGGCATGCCTGCGGGGTTATGAACCTCTGTCACCTGACCTTGTTTATCGTATACGAGATAACTTACGTTAGGAACTGTGGTGATAACGTCCATATTGAACTCGCGGTCCAATCGTTCCTGCACAATCTCCATGTGCAGCAAGCCGAGGAAACCGCAACGGAAGCCGAAACCGAGGGCTACCGACGACTCGGGCTGGAACGTCAGCGACGCGTCGTTCAGTTGCAGTTTTTCCAAAGAAGCGCGCAGGTTCTCATAGTCTTCTGTCTCGATGGGGTAAACGCCGGCAAACACCATGGGCTTCACTTCCTCGAAGCCCGCTATGGCTTCCACGTTGCCCAGGTCTTTGACATGCGTGATGGTGTCGCCCACCTTAACTTCGGTGGCTGTCTTTATGCCGCTCACTATATAGCCGACATCGCCACAATGCAGTTCCTGCCGCGGCACCATTTGCATCTTCAGCACGCCTATTTCGTCGGCATTGTATTCCTTGCCGGTGTTGATGAACACCACGTTATCGCCCTTGCGGATACTGCCGTTGATTATCTTGAAGTACGCGATAATGCCTCGGAACGAGTTGAAAACCGAGTCGAAGATCAGAGCCTGCAGCGGCGCGTTCTCATCGCCCTTGGGACATGGAATTCGGTCTACGACGGCGTCGAGGATCTCGTCAACGCCCTGTCCTGTCTTGCCACTTGCACGTATGATGTCCTCGTGTTTGCAGCCAAGCAAATCCACTATCTCATCCTCCACTTCCTCAGGCATGGCATTCGGCATATCGCACTTGTTCACCACAGGGATTATCTCCAAGTCGTGGTCTATAGCCATGTAAAGGTTGGAAATGGTCTGAGCCTGAACGCCTTGTGTTGCGTCCACCACCAGCAAAGCTCCTTCACAGGCAGCAATTGAGCGGCTTACTTCATATGAGAAGTCCACGTGGCCCGGAGTGTCAATCAGGTTCAGGATATACTTCTCGCCGTGGCGCTCGTATTCCATTTGTATGGCGTGACTCTTGATGGTGATGCCGCGCTCGCGCTCAAGGTCCATATCATCGAGCATCTGCCCTTCGGTCACTTGAATCGTGTTGGTGCGCTCCAGCAGTCGGTCTGCCAGAGTGCTCTTGCCGTGGTCGATATGGGCTATGATGCAGAAATTACGGATGTGTTTCATGGGTGCAAAGTTAATAAAAGATTAGGGATTTGGGATTAGAGAATAGGATTTTTTTTTCATTTCTCTGTATTTTAGATGTTCTACAGGGCTCAAATTGCATAAAACAGGTACCTTTACAAAGGTAATAATGTAGAATTTGAAATACTAAACCTCCGAACAGGCCCGCTCACCAAAGTTCAATCAACAACTTTTCATCACGAAAATAAGACATTTTTATCAAAAATTGACTTCAGACTTCAGCCGAAACATATGTTTCAACACATACAGACGTACATCAAGATATGAACGTTCATAAAGCCATCTATGACCGTATGTATAGCAAGACACGACCGGTCGTGAAAAAACAAGCTACTGGATTAATACGAAATAAGGCCAGCCTAATCGCCAGATTATGCCAGCCTAATCGCCAGATTATGCCAGCCTAATTGCCTGATAAAGCCAACCTAATTGACGGATAAGGCCAACCTAATTGACGGATAAGGCCAGCTTAATTGCGGATAAGGCCAACCTAATTTTTATGGAAGGTTTGCCCCAACAAGCTGAGGTTCACATGTATAATGGCCTCAACGATTCAAGCCATTATTGCTGTTGAGCCAAGAAGGAGATAGAGGTGAGTTCGGGGTTGCCTTCAGCCGTCAGTTCAACGTCAGCTGTCAGAGTGGGCATGTCATCGTAGAAGAGCACGAGACCTGTCACGAACTTCAACCCCGGAGTGACGCATACGCGAGGTTGAGGATCGCGGAGGTCATACGTGATGTTTTCTCCAATCCAGACGGCATCATCATCGAAGCCGCCCATGTCAGCGAGAGTGTTTTCAGCTGTTGTTGCAGCCTTGCCGTCGACATAGAAGGTAATCTGCTCGCCTTCAGTAGTATAGCCCAGCCGTTGACAGAGGATTTGCTGAATGGAATATGGGTCTATGACGGCTGCCACCACGGCGCTGTCGCCCGAGAAACGGAGCTTATAAAGGCGTTCCACCTGTACGCCCGTGCCCTCAATAGCGCTTGTCGAAAGCCAGAGGTCACCCGTAGCGCTGTCAAACACGGCCCGTGGCTCGCGCGTGTTGCGCATGGAGGCAAAGGTAGTCGACGTGCCGTTCTTGACCACCGTTATTCCATAACCTTCCGTCGGCTGCTGGTCGGCCTCGGCTATGCATAACACGCTGACGTTGTTCACCGTGTCGCTCATGATTTCGTATTGGTGATATTTCAAGGCTTTGTCCATAGCCTGCTGCACGTGCTTGGGCAGAGTGTCCTCAGGAACAGGCGCGTCGATGGTTCCACAAACGGGTTTTACCTCAAGCGTTTCAACGCAGGAGGCGAAAAGAAGCATTGTTGTGGCAAGACAACAATAAGCAAATGTATTTCGTTTCATAGTTTATTCCGTTTTAGTTATTCAGTTGGCTTTCCGCCTTATCTTTAATGGAATTGCTTCGATGTGGTCGGAACAGAAACGTTGAACATCGTCAACGACGAGGGCCAGATAACCGCCCCCGCCTGCCCCAGGCATCTTCCAGGCAATCACCCCGGGCACGGCAGCCCATTTCGCTATTTCCTTGGTTATGAAGCTACCCTCTTCTTTGGTTATGAAGTTGCCTTCCTCGTCATGGCACGCTCCAGCCTTGTCACCTGCCTCTGCAGACGTTTGGGCATTAAGCCCCAAAATCGTAGGCCTCAACATGCCCGGGAACATCGCCACTTGAGCCTCGAAGGAAGCACGATAGGCGTTGGCAAAGGCAACTAAGTTGTGGGCCATGATTGCTTCCCAGCACGCGTCGGCAGCCCGCGTCAGCGCTGCCACTTTGGCTGGTGTGATATCCTTCCCTTCGACCACAGAACAGTTCGGCGACCGCGGCTCCATGGGAATCATGCAAAGGTGTTGCTCGAGCCATGCCAGCGTCGTTTCGTCGTTGCACATTTCTATCTTTTCAGGCCAGAAATGTCCGTTGTAGTAATGGCGGCACAAGCCCGGCACGCAAATACCTATTGCATCCTGCGCCCCGCTTATGAAGCCGTCCTCGCGCTCGGGATTATTTTCGAAGCAGAACACGAGCCGTGCCAATACCTCGGGCTGCATATTAGGCAGCTTCATTGGCCATATACTCTTGATAATGTTGCGAGTAGACGTGCTGAGCCCGCAACGCTCACGTATGTCAAACGTCGGTTCCAGGGATATGGTCAGGGCCCAGCCCGCGCCATGGCACGACACATAAGGCTGGTCTATCCATGTGCCGGCAAGATCCAGGCGCGTAGGCAACTGGCAAGTGGCAGCCTTGAGGTCGGTGCTCGACCGTGCCTTGAGCCCCTCTTGCGGAGTGCGTTTCAGCACTACATATTCTATTCCGCGTTCATGGCAAACGCGCTCCTTCTCGGGGTTCGAGCCATCTTCGTTTACGACGAAGACATCCGGATGCACAATATCAAGCGTAGGCACAAAGTCCATCACGCCGTGGCCTGCATTGATAAAGGCATCCTTCACATATTTGATGCTTTTGACCATGAACAGGCGCTCCTGCTCGGGATAGACCGTGGGACGATGTTTATACCCGAGGTATGTTTCATCAGAACCTATTCCCACATACAGGTCACCATACTCGGCGGCCTGGCGGAAGAATTCTACATGACCTGAATGCAATAGATCATAGCACCCTGATACGAAGACACGTTTAGACATTGTATTGTTGGAATATGAAGTATTTAGGTTATGGTTTTACGTTTTATCGTGCAAATGTACATAAAAAATGACGTCGCCTAATCCTTTTCCGCGTTAAATTTCATTAAAGGAGACAGCATAAGGCGCTAAAGGCAAAGAGTGGGCGGTTTTCATGGAAACGAATTATCAGAACCAACTTAATCTTGGTGCGAGCGACACCACGAGTCACAGGCTGTAGCCCTACATGTTAGTGAAATGTTTGTTAATTATACATAATTACTTTTTAATATGGTTGAAGATAGCAGAGTGTTTAGTACCTTTGTACTCGAATTCGTAAATTTATCGACCACATGGCTAAAACATCAATTATCAAAGCCGCTATCGGCATGTGCCTGTTGTTTGCAACGTCTCATGCATTTGCCGATGAGCCTTTCCGCGGCACCTTTGCCGGCACGGATTTCAAAATTCAGATTGACATAGACCTTTACGAAGAAAACGTGAAGGTGCCGGGCATGGAAGCCTTCGGACCTATGAACGGATACATGAAAGGCACCGACCTCTACTGCACCTGGTATGTCTCGTCGGTCAGGGAGGTTGGTCAGGACAAGGCCCTCGTTCATTTCTCCAACGAGCTGGGCTCTGAAACGCAGCCCGTAGAGCTCACTCTTCAGGGCGACAGCCTGCTTCAGCTGAAACAAGTCAAAGGCAACTGGCTCAAGAAAGTAGTAGGCAAGAAACTGCAAAAACTGCCTACTGAGCTGACGTTCAAGAGAACGAAATAGCATTAAAGCAAATATTCAAACATAAATACACAACATGAAAAGAATCAGCATCTTATTGATTGCCGCATTAGCAATCATTATTGGTTTTACAGCTTGCAGCAAGCACAAGTACGAGAGCGTCAAGGGCGACCCCATGAAGACGCGTATCTACACGTTGAAGAACGGCCTGAAGGTCTATCTCTCCGTGAACAAGGACGAGCCGCGCATACAGGCCAACATCGCCGTACGGACAGGTTCGCGCAACGACCCAGCCGAGACCACAGGTCTGGCCCACTACCTCGAACACCTGATGTTCAAGGGCACGAAGCAGTTCGGCACCAGCGACAGCACGGCCGAGGCTCCGCTGCTCGACGAGATAGAGCAGCGTTTCGAGGCTTATCGCCAGCTCACTGACCCAGCCGAGCGCAAGCAGGCTTACCACGAGATTGACAGCGTAAGCCAGTTGGCAGCTAAGTACAATATCCCCAACGAGTACGACAAGCTGATGGCGCTCATCGGCTCCGACGGCACCAACGCCTACACGAGCTTCGACCAGACGGTATATGTTGAGAACATCCCGTCCAACGAGATTGAGAACTGGGCCCGCATCCAGGCCGACCGCTTCCAGAACATGGTCATCCGCGGCTTCCACACCGAGTTGGAGGCTGTGTATGAGGAGTATAACCTCTACCTGAGCGACGACAGCGAGAAGATGCTCAACGCCCTGCTCTACAAGCTCTTCCCCAACCACCCCTACGGCACGCAGACCACCATCGGCACGCAGGAGCACCTGAAGAACCCGAGCATCACCAACATCAAGAACTATTTCCACAACTACTACTGCCCCAACAACATCGCCATCTTCATGGCAGGCGACTTCGACCCCGACAAGACCATCAAAATCTTGGAGAAGTACTTCGGCGAATGGCAGCCCAACCCCGACTGCAAGCGTCCTGAATACGCCGAGTTGCCAGCCTTGACAGCTCCCGTGGACACCTCCGTCGTTGGCCTCGAGGCCGAGCAGCTCTACATGGGTTGGGCCTTCCCCGCCGCCAAGGACGCCGCCTGCGACACCCTCTCGCTCATCAGCGAAGTGCTGTCGAACGGCAGTGCCGGTCTTATTGACCTCGACATCAATCAGAAGATGACGATGCTTGGAGCCAGCGCCGGCGACTATCAGCTCTGCGACCACAGCATATTCTTCATGGGCGGTTCCCCGCGCGAAGGTCAGACGCTCGAGGAGTGCCGCGACCTGCTCGTGGCTGAGCTCAATAAGCTGAAGAGCGGCGATTTCCCCGACGATATCCTGCCCGCCATCATCAACAACATGAAGCTGCGCGAGATGCGTTCCTTAGAGAATAACCGCGCCCGCACACGTATGTTCGAGAATTCGTTCATCAACGGTATCGACTGGAAGGACTGCGTAGGCCGTATCGACCGCATCGCAGCCCTGACGAAGGAGGACATCGTTGCCTTCGCCCAGCGCCACCTGACCGACAACTTCGTCACCGTGTTCAAGCGTCAGGGCGACGACCCCAATATCAAGAAGATTGAGAAGCCCGAGATAACCGCCATCCCCGCCAACCGCGACAAGATGAGCGCCTTCGTCAAGGAGATTCAGGACACCGAGGTGGAGCCTATCCAGCCGCGCTTCGTCGACTTCAAGAAGGACCTTACCGAAGCCACTTGGACATCTAAGATTGACGATGAGCCCGAACACAAGCTGCCGCTCATCTACAAGCAGAACACCGAGAACGGCATCTTTTACCTCGTCTTCCGCCTGCCCTTCGGCACAGCTGCCGACAAGCGCATCGACGCCGCCAGCGACTACCTCGAACTGCTCGGCACCGACTCGCTGACAGCCGAACAGATACAGCAGAAGTTCTACGGCCTGGCATGCACATACGGCGTAGGCGTAGGTCCTTATCAGACGACCATCACCCTCTCAGGTCTCGACGAGAAGATGCCTGAGGCCCTGGCGCTGCTCGAGAACGTGCTCAAGAACGTGCAGGTCGACAGCACAGCTTACGCCGCTTACGTGGCTAATGTGGCTAAGGCTCAGGCCGATGCCAAGCTGGAACAGCAACAATGCTTCAGCCGTCTGCGCGCCTATGGTGCCTATGGCCCGCGCAACAGCCAGCGCGACATCATGACCGCCGCCCTGCTGGCCGAGACTAATCCTCAGGAACTCGTGGATATCCTCCATGACCTGACGAGCTATGAGCATACCGTGCTTTACTACGGCCCGCGCTCGATGGGCGACCTCACCAACCTGCTCTTCAAGGAGCACCACCTGCCTGCCGAGTTCAAGGCTCCCCTCGCCTACGAGGAATATATGGAACAGCTCACGCCCGAGACGGAGATTCTGCTGGCTCCTTACGACGCCAAGAACATCTACATGATGGCCATCAACAACGACGGCACACAATGGCGCCCCGAGATGATGCCCGTGGCAGCTCTCTTCAACGAGTACTTCGGCGCCGGCATGAACGGCATCGTGTTCCAGGAGCTGCGCGAGAGCCGCGGCCTCGCCTACAGCGCACGCGCCTACTACGACCAGGCTCCCGACCGCAAGGGACACCCCGAGACGAGCTACACCTATATCATCTCGCAGAACGACAAGATGATGGACTGCATCCGCACCTTCAACGAGATCCTCGACACGCTGCCGCAGAGCCAGAGCGCCTTCGAGATTGCCAAGCAGAGCCTGACGAAGCAGCTGGCCGCCCAGCGCACAACCCGTTTCGGCGTACTCAATGCCTGGATGGCTGCTCAGGACCGCGGCGTCGACTACGATATCAACGAGAAGATATACAACGCCCTACCTGA
Organism: Bacteroidaceae bacterium; assembly: GCA_016286165.1. Classification (GTDB taxonomy): domain Bacteria; phylum Bacteroidota; class Bacteroidia; order Bacteroidales; family Bacteroidaceae; genus Physcousia. Next base: position 183,959 of record JAEESE010000001.1, read on the forward strand.
CCTGACGCTCGACGACATCGTGAAGTTCGCCAACGAACGCATGGCTGCCAAGCCCCGCCGCTACGTCATCCTCGGCAACGAGAAGGAACTGAACATGCAAGCCCTCCAGGGCGTTGGACCGATTAAGAGGGTGAGCCTGGAAGAGGTGTTTGGGTATTAGCCTCACCCCCAACCCCTCTCCAAGGGGAGAGGGGAGTATATACCATGGAGCTTGAGGCTTTTACATTGAGATACTAATACATAATTATTAGATTTTATAGATTCTATGATGCTAAAACGTTTATTCTTAATTCTTTTGGTAACCGCTCCCTCCCTAACAGGGAGGGCGGGGGGAGAGTCTACCCCTCTCTGGCTCCGTTCCTCCGCCATCTCCCCCGACGGCCAGACCATCGTCTTCACCTACAAAGGCGACTTGTTCTCGGTTCCCGCTGCGGGCGGTCAGGCGCGTCAGCTGACGAGTAATGCGGCGTGGGACGGACGGCCCATCTGGTCTCCGTCGGGCAAGAAGATAGCATTTGTCAGCGAGCGCGAGGGAAGCCTCGATATCTACGAGATGAATGCCAACGGCGGCGAGGTCGTGCGCCTCACCACCAATTCCGCAGGCGAAGTGCCCCTACTCTACCTCAACGAGGACGAGATAGTGTTCAACGCCGCTGGCCTGAGCACCACAGACAACCGCCAGTTCCCCTCGGGCACCTATACACATTTATATAAGGTACAGACGCGCGCGGGAAGCCGTCCCGAACGCCTGTCAGACATCAGCGTGGGCAACTTAACGCTCGGCCCCAACGGCTCGCTCATCTACGACGCCATCAAGGGCTACGAGGACCCTATGCGTAAGCACCACGTCAGCTCCATAGCACGCGACCTATGGCAAGTGACCCTCGTTCCGCTTTCTGCGGTTCACCCGCAGAACAAACCCTCCTACCGCCAGCTCACCACCACAAAGAGCGAGGACCGCTGTCCCGTGTATGTTCAGCAGACGAACACGCTCTACTGGCTCTCGGAAGAGAACGGCACGCTGAACGTGTGGAGCCAGGAACAGAAGAGCGGAGCCCAGGCCAAGCGCCTAACCAACTTCACAGAGATGCCCGTGCGCTACCTCACCGCCTCAAACGACGGCACCCTATGCTTCTCGTGGGACGGCGAGCTCTACACCATGCGTCCCGGCCAGCAGCCAAAGAAGGTGAAGATAGACATCATCGCCGACACGAACGAGAAGGACGCCCTCCACTTCGTGTTCAGCGGCGGCGCTACCCAGGTATGCCACTCGCCCAAGGGCAAGGAGATAGCCTTCGTGCTGGGCGGCGACGTCTACGTCACCAGCCTCGACTACAAGACCACCAAGCAGATCACCGATTCGCCTGCACGCGAGCGCCACGTCACCTTCAGCGAGGACGGCCGCAGCCTGGTCTTCGACAGCGAGCGCGACGGCCGCTGGGCACTCTACCGCGTAAGCATCAAGAACAAGGACGAGAAGCTGTTCACCTACGCCACCGAGCTCACCGACGAGGAGCGCCTGACACCCGAGGACCAGACATGCTTCGAACCCGAGTACTCGCCCGACGGCAAGAAGATAGCCTTCCTGCGCAACCGCCACGAGCTCTGCGTGCTCGATGCCAAGACGAAGGACATCACCACCGTGATGCCCGCCAAGTATCAGTATTCCTACCGCGACGGTGACCAGACCTTCTCGTGGGCACCCAACTCCAAGTACCTGCTCTCTGAGTATATCGGTTCGGGCGGTTGGAACCTCAACGACGTCGTCCTCGTGCCCGCCGACGGCAAGGGCAAGCTCGTCAACCTGACCAACTCAGGCTATGGCGAGGGCAACCCACGCTGGGTGCTGGGCGGCAAGGCCTTCATCTTCCAGAGCGACCGCGCCGGCATGCGCAGCCACGGCTCCTGGGGCTCCGAGAAAGACCTTTATATCACCTTCCTCAACGACGAAGCCTACGAGCGTTTCAACATGAACAAGGAGGAGCGCGAGCGCTTCGACGAGGCAGAGAAGGAACGCAAGGACAAGGAGAAGAAAGCCAAGGAAGAGGCCGACAAGAAAGCCAAGGAGAAGAAGGAGCAGGCCGAAAAGAAGCGCGCCAAGATGAGCGAGGAGCAGAAGAAGAAGGCCGACGAGAAAGAGAAAAAGGAAAAAGAGGAGAAGGACAAGGAGCAGCACAAGGCCGACAGCATCAAGGCGCTGAACCCCGACATGAACCTTCAGGACCTCGACCTCCGCACCGTGCGTCTGACCTTCAACAGCGGCAGCATCGGCGACGCCGTGGTCAGCAAGGACGGCACCAAGCTCTACTACGTGGCCTCCAACTACCCCAACGGCAACGCCCTTTGGGAGCGCGACCTCGACAAAGGCTCCACCACCATCAAGGCACAGGGCGTAGCCTTCACAAGCTTCGACCTTGCCGACGACGACAAGATAGCCTACTACGCTCAGGGCGGTCGCATCAAGAAACTCGACATCGCCGCCGGCAGAATCAGCGACATCGATTTCGAATGTTTCCACAACGACTACCCCGCTGGCTGGCGCGAGCAGACCTACGAACACATCTGGCATCAGACCCACGAGAAGCTCTACGACCCCGGCATGAACGGCGCCGACTGGGATATGCTGCATAAGCGCTATGCCCGTTTCCTGCCGCATATCGGCAACACTCGCGACTTCGCCGAGATGTGCTCGGAACTGCTTGGCGAGCTCAACGTCTCGCATACCGGCTGCCGTTATCGTCCCAACAGCGGCACAGGCAACACTCTTGCCACGGCCGACCTCGGCGCCTTCCTCGACGACAGCTACACGGGCGACGGACTCCGCATACTGGAACTGCTGCCCGGCACGCCGCTGACGCGCCAGAAAGGTATCGGCGCAGGCTCCGTCATCACACATATCGACGGCCAGAAGATAGAAGCCGGCAAGGACTACTTCCCGCTGCTCGGAGGCAAGGCAGGTCGCTACACGCGCCTCACCGTGAAGAATAGTAAGGGCGAGACCAAGGACTATACCGTACGCCTCGAGAACAGCTACAGCGATGCCCAATACCGCCGATGGGTGGAGAACAACGAGAAACTCGTCGACAGCCTCTCCAAGGGCAAGCTCGCTTACGTCCACATCAAGGCCATGAACACCGAGAGCTTCCATGAGCTCTATCGCAAGCTCCTCGCGGAGAAGAACCGCACACGCGACGCCGTCATCGTGGACGTCCGTCACAACGGCGGCGGCTGGCTCCACAACGATGTCTGCGAACTGCTCTCAGGCACGGCAGCAGCCACCTATACGCCGCGCGGCCAGTACATCGGCGACGATCCCTACAACCGCTGGACCAAGCCGTCGTGCATGCTCATCTGCGAGGACGACTACAGCAACGCCCACGGCACACCCTGGCTCTACAAGGAGCTGAGCATCGGCCCCCTCATCGGAGCCCCCGTGCCGGGAACCATGACCGCCGTGTGGTGGGAGACCATCGACGACATCGTGTTCGGTATCCCCGAGGTAGGCATGAAGGACCGTCAGGGCCGCTACCTCGAGAATCAGCAGCTCGAACCCGACCACCTCATCATCAGTCAGCCCGGCGACCTCCTGCATGGTCGCGACCTGCAGTTGGAAAAGGCGGTTGAGCTGATGCTGCAGAAGAAATAAGCTATTCGCAAGCACACAAAAAAAGGAGTTAAGGCACACACCTTAGCTCCTTTTCTATTGCTATATCGCCACTCCCCCATCTACTCCCACTTCCACTCCCACTTCTACTCCCCCTTCTACTCCCATTTTTACTCCCCCTTCTACTCCCACTTCTACTCCCACTTCTACTCCCACTTCTACTCCCACTTCTACTCCCACTTCTACTCCCACTTCCACTCCCACTTCCACTCCCCCTTCCCCCCTCCCTAACAGGGGAGGGTAGCGAAGGAGCCAGGCGATTGACTAAATGTCAATCGACCCTGAGCGGCCGAAGCAGACCTCTTCTGCGGAGGGCGGAAGGGGGGAGGGGCCTAAATCGCCACATGAATCCACCTCGGTGCCCCGTTTCTGTCGGGCTTCTCGGCGATGAGTTCGGCCAGGGGGAGGTGCATCTCCCTGATCAGCGCCAGCAGACGGCGGTTACCCTCGCGCTGATTCTTCATTCTTGATTCTTCATTCTTCATTTGGCTGGCGGGCACGCCGGCCACGATGTCAGCCGCTCTGCCGTAGAGGTGGTAGCTCTTAACGGCGCCTCCAACGGCCCTGTTTAGCTTTGGACAACGATAGCCGCTGTTGACGTATATGGGCTGCCCAAAACGCTTCCTCAAAGGTTCGAGCACGTATCGGCAGAGGTTTGTGAGGTTCGCCAGTTGCTGGCTGTTCACCTCGTTCCTGATGCCCAGCCGCCGTGCCGTAGGGCTTTGAGTAAACTCCACGAGACGAAAGTGGGGCGATAAACGTACCCCTTCCCCGCTGTCCCTTGTAGGGGGAGAGTTGTAAGACTTGGCGTTTGTATTCATTCGAATTTTCTTTAATGTTTACTTTAATGATTTGAAATCCCCTCTCTGCGCCAGAGGGTAACCTCCAGCCCCCTTGAGTGGGAGCAGGGAGGGGGTCTAAGACACAGAGAAGGACAAATAAGAGGATGTCGAATCTAAGTTCGTTCATTGGACTATATTGGCGGCGTGAGCGCCCAAAGTGGTAAGCAGCGCCGTGATGACGGTCACCACGAACTGCAAGATGGTTTTAATAGTTTTCTTCGTGCTGTCTTTCATAACAATGGCCCCTCCCCCGACCCCTCCCCTGTTAGGGAGGGGAGAAGGGAATAGGGCATTCATTTTAATTGATTAATGCATTGTTGACTAAAGCCCCTCTGCCTCCCTCCCCTCCCTAACAGGGGAGGGGTCGGGGGAGGGGCCGCTTTCATTAAGGTTCGTCGCCTTCTTCCACTTCCGGCGTCCAGTCGGCCGTGGTCTTGCCTTCCTTCTCAGCCTTGAGCGCGGCAGCCTGAGCCTTGCGGCTGGAGGTCACTTCGAAGGTAGCCTCGGTGAGGCGCTCCTCGAGGTATGCGCTCGTCTCGAAGTTCACGTTGAGGCGCTTGATGTTGGCTTCGGTAAACTCGTCCTTCGTCTTGGCGCCAACGCTGCTGATGGTGGTGCGGAAGGTGCCGAGCTTGCCCAGGTCCACGTTGTTGCCCTCGGTGAGCGCTTCGGAGGCGCACGTGGTCAGGTCCACGATGATGCCGTAGATGGAACCGGCCGAGAACGGCGAGCCGTGCTTCACGATGTGATCTGCCAGCTCCTCGAGCGACAGGGTGCGCTGGTGCTGCATGCAGGCATAAGCCTTCTTCGCCTCTTCGGGCTTGTTGGGGTTGGGGCGCATGGCCACAGAATACTTAATACTTTCGTTCATAGGGAAATGTGTTTTAATGGTTGTGTTTGTGTTGATTGATTTTGGGAAGTTAAAGGAGTTAAAGAAGTTAAAGAAGTTAAGACGAATGTCTTGGCGCTAGCTTTAATCCTTAATCCTTAATCCTTAATCCCAAGTCTCTCGTAAGAGTTGCCGTTGCCTTGGTTCGGGGTTGCTTCACCGGGTCGGATATGAGGGCATATATCTCACCGCGGCGTAGCCGCCCTCACCCCTCACCGCGGCTTCAGCCGCTCTCACCGGCACCCTATGGTGCCCTTGTTGATTGACGCTACAAAATTAGTAAAAATTCCTGATATCACCAAATTTTTACCAACATTTTTCGCATTTTTTTCGCCTGATTTCGCATTTATTTTCGACCTGTCGAAAGCGAGGATGCGACGCGTTGGATTGGCACATTCGAAGCGTTGAATTGGCGTATGCGACGGGTTGAATTGGCGTATGCGACGGGTTGCGTATTGGGCGGTGGCGGACGGGGTAATATTTCGATTATGACAGATGACAGATGACAGTTTTGTATGAAGGCACTACGCGCGCTGAGATGCTGCATGGTGCTAGTATTATTATATTCTATATATATATTTATTAGTATATATAATTAAAATAAGTTAATTCCTATAAGAGAAGATAAGCCTCTCATGGGAGGGGGGGGGTATGCCAAATAAAACTGTCATCTGTCATCTGTCACGAACAAATCGGTTCGTGTGAATAATCTGACATCTTTTTTTCAGGTTTTATTATGAAAAAGAATGGCACATCAGAAATAATGATTATCTTTGCGGTCGAAAAAGTATAATACACAATGAAAACTGAGAAACAACAGGCTGCTGCGGCTGCGGCTTTTGCCAAGCGATGGGCAGGGCGCGGATATGAGCGCGGTGAATCGCAGTCGTTCTGGCTTGATTTGCTGAGCAACGTCTTCGGCGTGGAGACGCCTACCGACGGCTTCATCACGTTCGAGGACCATCGCATGGTGGACGCGTCCAACTTCATTGATGCCCGCATCCCCTCCACCCGTGTGCTCATTGAGCAGAAATCGCTGGGCAAGGACCTGCGCAAGGGCATCGTGCAGAGCGACGGACAGGTGCTGACGCCCTTCCTGCAGGCACGCCGCTACGTGGTGAGTCTGCCCGTGTCGGAGCATCCGCGATGGATCGTGACGTGCAACTTCGCCGAGTTCCTGGTCTACGACATGGAGCGCCCCAACGGCGAGCCCGAGAGCATCCTGCTGGAAAATCTCGAGCGTGAGTACTACCGCCTGAAGTTCCTCGTCGACGTTAAGAGCGAACACCTGTCGAAGGAAATGGAGGTGTCGATAAAAGCCGGCCAGATGGTGGGCCTCATCTACGACAAGCTGCTCGCGCAATACATCGACCCCACCAACGCCCACTCGCTGAAGAGTCTGAACATCCTGTGCGTGCGCCTCGTGTTCTGCCTCTATTGCGAGGATTCAGGCGTTTTCGGGCGCCACGACATGTTTCACGACTACCTCGTTCAGTACAGCCCCGAAGAGACGCGCAACGCCCTCATCCGTCTGTTCCAGGTGCTCAACACGCCGCTGGAGGACCGCGATCCCTACATGACAGATGCCCTCGCAGCTTTCCCCTACGTCAGCGGTGGTTTGTTCGAGGAAGAGAACGTGGAGATACCTCGTTTCACGCCCGAGATATGCACCATACTGCTGCAGAACGCGAGCCTCGACTTCGACTGGAGCGACATCTCGCCCACCATTTTCGGCGCTGTGTTCGAGAGCACGCTGAACCCCGAGACGCGCCGCTCGGGAGGCATGCACTACACATCGGTGGAGAACATCCACAAGGTCATAGACCCCTTGTTCCTCGACGACCTCAACGAGGAACTCAACACAATCCTCGAGGAGGAGAAGGTGCCGCGCCAGCGCGAGAAGAAGCTCACGGCATTCCAGGACAAGCTCGCCTCGCTCACCTTCCTCGACCCCGCCTGCGGCTCCGGCAACTTCCTGACGGAGACCTACCTCTCACTGCGCCGATTGGAGAACAAAGCGCTTCTCGCCGCCACTCACGGCCAGACGATGCTGGGCGACTTCATCGCCGACCCCATCCGCGTGAACATCCGTCAGTTCTACGGTATCGAGATTAACGACTTCGCCGTAGTAGTGGCCAAGACAGCCCTATGGATATCCGAGGCACAGATGATGCACGAGACGGAGCGAATCATTCAGCGCGACCTCGAGTTCCTGCCGCTGCGCAACTATGCCAATATTCATGAGGCCAACGCCCTCCGCGTGGATTGGGGAGAGATTGTGCCCAAGGAGAAGCTGAATTATATCATGGGTAATCCGCCGTTTGTGGGGGCTTATTTAATGTCTAAGGGACAGCATGAAGATCTTATAGAGATTTTCGGCAAGAAGTGGAAAAATATAGGTGAAATGGACTATGTAACAGGTTGGTATAAGAAAGCAAGTGATTTAATGAAAGGGTCTAATATAAAGGCTGCACTTGTATCAACCAATAGTATTTGTCAAGGAGAGCAAGTCGCTAATATATGGAAACCATTATTTGGAGATGGCGTTCGTATCATTTTTGCATATAGAACATTTAGATGGGATAGTGAAGCTTCGATTAAGGCTCATGTGCATTGTATTATCGTAGGTTTCACACATTCTCTTGATAAATGTCAGAAGATTATTTATTGCGATTCTAAGATATTTAAGGTAAATAATATTAATGCTTACCTTATGGATTCTCCGGATGTATTTATTGCAAGCAGGAGCAAGCCATTATATAGTGTACCGCCAATTCGCAAGGGAAATCAACCTACTGATGGCGGTAATCTAGTTATCGAAGCATCTGAATTAGATGATTTTCTCTTAAAGGAACCCAAAGCGCACAAATTTTTAAAAAGGCTCGTAGGTGCGAAGGAGTTTATTAATAACAAACCTCGTTATTGTCTTTGGCTAAAAGATGCCTCTCCTTTGGATTTACGTAGTATGCCATTAGTTATAGAAAGAATAAGCAAAGTCAGGGAAATGCGTTTGGCAAGTTCTGACCCAGGGGCAAGGAAAATGGCAGAAACTCCACATCTTTTTCGGGAAACTAATAATCCAGCCTCATTTATAATTGTGCCGTCTCATTCATCAGAAAACAGAAGGTATATTCCAATGGGGTTTATGGGGAGTGATTTTATACCGACAAATGCTGTACTAATCATCCCCGATGCCACCCTCTACCACTTCGGCGTCCTTGAGAGCAATGTTCACATGGCTTGGATGCGTGCCGTTTGTGGGCGCTTGAAGAGCGACTATCGCTACAGCAAGGACATCGTCTACAACAACTTCCCCTGGCCTACGCCCACCTACGAGCAGAAGGAGCATATAGAGCAAACGGCCCAGGCTATCCTCGATGCTCGCGCCCTGTACCCCGACTCTTCGTTGGCAGACCTCTACGATGAGCTGACGATGCCCGTGGAGCTGCGCAAGGCTCATCAAGACAACGACCGCGCCGTGATGGCCGCCTACGGCTTCGACGTGAAGACGATGACGGAGAGCCAGTGTGTGGCAGAGTTGTTTAAACTATACCAAAAACTCACAGACAAAGAATGATGAACGCTTTCAATCCATACTCCCACCGCTTCGAACGCGTGGTAATGGCGGTGATTCTCGTGAACTCCATCGTCATCTTCCTCGCTGCATCAGGCTACAAGTGGCCGTGGCTGCTGACGCTGGACATCCTGTGCTCGCTGTTCTTCATCGTGGAAATGGCGCTGAAGATGCGTCACGACGGTGTACTCGGCTACTGGCGTCGTGGCTGGAACGTGCTCGACGGCACACTGGTGCTGCTGTCGGTGCCCTCGATAATCTTCTTCTTCCTGCCGCTGACCGACCTGTCGTTCCTGCTCATCCTGCGCCTGCTGCGCGCCTTCCGTTTCTTCCGCGTGATGCATTTCTTCCCGGGTGCTGAGCAGATAGGGCGCAACTTCCGCAAGGCCCTGCGCGAGAGCATGTCGCTCTTTGCCGGCTACGTGATCATCATCCTGGTCTTCGCCATACTCTCCACCTCGCTGTTCGGACACGTGGCACCGCAGTACTTCGGCACGCCGTGGGAATCCATCTACAGCGTGTTCCGCCTCTGCACCATCGAGGGGTGGTACGACATCCCCGACTCTGTCTCCGCAGCCTACGGCTCGTGGGGCGTGCTGGGCGTTCGCCTCTACTTCGTCCTGCTGCTCATCCTTGGCGGCGTCATCGGCCTCTCCCTCATCAACTCCGTCTTCGTCGACGCCATGGTGAGCGACAACAACGACGAGGTGCTTCAGCGGATAAAGGAGTTGGAGGAGAAGATAGATAAATTGTTGGAAAAAGATAAAGAATAAAGACTATGGATTATACAAAAATACCTAAAATCATAATATATAGGCCCAAGACAATAGATAAGCTTGCTGAAATGCATCCAATGAATGCTACTATTATCAAGCGCCTAATGAAATTGGAAACATGGGAGGAAAAGGATCCCGAACGTGTGATAGCTCCTTGCTTAAACACAGCATACTACATTTGTACGATAATGCGAATGGAAAAAGACGCCACATATCGCTTGCAGTCTTATCGATCAATAGCAAAACAAGGATACATACAGGAAACCAACTGTCATGTGCGAGAGCAGTGTGTAACGCTGTCGTTGGTTGCGGTATTAATCGAACATAGTACTCCTGTTTGGCGCAATAAGTTGCAAGAAATAGCAGACGAACTTCTTAATTATGCTATAAAACTCAGGGAAATTAGAGAAGTTGAGAGTATAGAAGGAGTACAGTATACTCAGGTAATCGATTTATTGGGACTTCCAATGTTCATAAAAAAAGGTTTGGACGATTCTTGGGTACTGCCGGACGAACTGTTTCAGCCACGTATAATTAATGAAAGGGTCCTATTCGACCTAAAATATGACCCCACATTCAAATGGGATAAATTGTTATTTCGCTTTGCGGATGAAGAGATTCATGATCTTATAGACGGTCTTGGAAAAACACAACAAGAAAAAGCTACACTCATTCAGTCTATATGGAGTGATTATCTTGATACATATAAAAAATTGGGAATTCCGCTTCATAATACTTATAAACTATTGAAAGTAATTGCACAAGAATTCTGTCCTGATTGTTTGAAGGATACGGGGCTTTTTAATAGCCAGGAGAACAATAGAGAAGAATCCTGCTCGGAGATTGCTAAACAGGAAGAGATAATACAAGACCTGCAGAATAAGGCCAAGGGGTTAACACGTGAACAAGCACCGCTTTTTGTTCACGCATTGGCTACTTATTTGAAGTTCAACTTCACCAATAAAAAAGCATCTCTTGCTCCCTTAACGAACAAATTATTCGGATGGGGGGTGTCGTCAATGGAGAAGCGACTAACCGAAGGGTATTCAACTGCCGATAGAAATTATGTCGCCGACCTCTTCAAAGAATTGAAGCCAGAGTTTGCTGAACACATAAAAAATTTCGATAAATTGTGATAGTAAGCAAGTGTTTTATCACATTCGCCGAGGTGACCCTAATCGTTATTTGCTGGTGACCCTAACGTATAATTGAGGTGACCCCAACCTCTACAAAAGGCGACCCTTTCCACGTCTTGTGAAAGGGTCTCTTTTCTTTTAAGTTCTTGATTTATTGCTTGATAGTTAAGGCAATAATGATTACCTTTGCACCGCGAAGTAAAAGTTAGACTTCGAGGTGCATTTTGTTTTTGTGCCTGTCCGGGAGTAAACCTTTCACAAGCAAAACGCGTTCTATAGGGAAGCTTACTGAGCACGGTACCCGTCAGTCCCCGAAAACGTCTATAGGGGCTGAAGTGCAAGACATCATTCAAACAAAAAAAAAGTTTATATGACAGTAACTTTTGCAATGAATCCCCGTTCGAAGAATCCATCGACGGGTGAGATCGAGAAGAAGTACAATCGTGGCTATGCCGAGCCGGCAACGGTGGCACAGGTCATGGAGATGTTGTTCGGAGGCATCGGCGGCGTGAAGAACATCGTGAAAGCCGTACGCGAAGGCCACGAGGAACTGAAGGAAACGCTGCCCTTCCTATGCCCCCACTACAGCCAGTTCCGCGGCAACCACCGCGCTCAGGCCGACATCATGCCCGAAGCGTTCACGTTCAAGACTTGCATTGACGTTGACGACAAGGACTTGGTGGCTCAGGCCATCGAGAAGGCGCTGAACGTCAACGAGAGTCCGTTCTCGGAATTCCAAGGCCTGGTGGAGTACATTGAATACTCCGCGCGCAAGAAGGTGCACATCTGGATACGTCTGCCCAAGGGCATGACGGTAGAGGAGGCACAGCGTGCTTTCTGCGATGAAATAGGTGTGCCCTACGACGAGAGTTGCATCACGCCCGAGCGTTTCATCTACATGACCGGCGACGAGGTCTATCGCTCCGACCATTGGTTGGAACCGCTCTCTGAGGCCGACATCGCCGACCGACAGGAAGCATTCCGCAGCCGGGGGCTGGACGTTGACGGCAGGAAGCCAAGCACAGGACACCAGGCGGAAACCTTGCCGAAGACCGGTTCACAGGCACAAAGCACCGGCACGGCAACAGCCCAGAAAGGTGCTACCGACGTCACTCCCGCCGACAAGCGCACACGCTTCATCTTCGAAGAAATCATGAAGAAGGAAGGGCTCACCGTTGCCGACCTCAACGAAGAGGGCGGTCGCCATAATGCTGTGAAGATGATTCTTGCCCACGCCACACAACTGTTGAAGGAGGGTGAGTTCATGGGGGCGTTGAGCGAGCTGATGCCAAGCTGGCATGAAAAGGAGTTTCAACAGCTCGTTAAGGACTTCTACGCCAAGTACTACGACGAGAGTGCCAAGCTGACTGAGTTCCAAAAGGATGTGTTCCGCAAGAGCCGTAAGCTTAATGTCCAACAGGATGAGGAGAATGTTCATCAGACTGCCGCTCCTGTCTATGGCGATACAGCGTCCCTTTCCGAGATCTATGCCTCTGCACAGCCGCCTCTGCTGCCCGAGAAGAAACCAGCATTGGTTAAGGCTGTGACGTCGCAGACACCGAAGGAAATGGTTCCGACGGTAGCACAGGGAATGTTTCCTGCATTGGGCGTCTATCCTCGTGACCTACGTTTCATGTACACCGACAACCTGTACCGTGAGCTGCGCATCAACTGCCTTACCATAGGCGGAACGGGCAGCGGCAAGGACACCAGTTTGAAGCAACCGTTGAAGCACATCACGGCTCCTATGGTGGAACGCGACACGGTGAACCGCCAACGCCTGAAGGAGTACAACGAGCAGTACAACAGCACGAAAGCGAGTAATGACAAGCCCAAGCGGCCTGCAGACCTCATCATCCAAAAGGTTGGTTCCGACCTCACTCCAGCACGCTTGGCACAACTGATGGACGACTCACAGGGCGCTTTCCTCTACACGCATCTGCATGAGTTCGAGCAGTGGTATGGCATCGAAGGCCTCCGCGGACAGACCTGCACGTTCAAGAACCTGAAGCTGGCCGACGATGAGGACAATCCCTTCGGACAGGAACGAGCCAGCGCGCAGAGTGTCAACTATATGGGACCTCTTGGCTTGAACTGGAACGCCAGCACTACGCCGAATAAGATTCAAAGCATGTTCCGTTACGTGATGGTTGACGGCCCTTTGAGCCGCGTATGTCTGGCCACGACTCCCGACGTAGGCCTGGCAGCTCCCATGCCCCGCTACGGACGTTATGACGAACGCTATGACAAGGCGCTGCAGCCTTACATCGAGAACTTGCAGAAGGCCACTGGCGACATCACCTGCCATCCTGCTTTGCGACTCGCAGAAAAGCTTAAGGCGGAGTGCGATCAGTACACGATAAAAACACAGGACGAGGTGTTTGACAACCTCAGCCATCGTGCACTCGTCCACGCCTTCCGCAAAGCCTGTCTGCTCTATGCCGCCAACGGCATGAAGTGGGAGAAGTCCATCGAGGGTTTCTGTCGCTGGAGCCTCCACTACGACCTGTGGCTGAAGCTTCACTTCTTTGCCGACATGATTCGCAAGGCCGATGAACAAATGCAGACCTCCAAACGAGGCCCACGTAACCTGCTCGAGCAGATTAAAACCAACGAGGATGGTGTGTTCACCTACCTCGAAGCCGTCAACGTCCGTCAGAAGAACGGCAAGGACGAGGCTGGCACCCGCAACATGCTGAGCCAATGGAAATCACGAGGCTACATCGAAGACCTCGGCGATGGCAAGTACAGGAAACTCAAAGCGTCGTGACAAATGACAGATGACAGTTTCGATGTGAACAGCCACAAATGGTACTACACGAGTCCAAGCACCCAATAACGAGAAGGTTGTCATCGTGAAGGTTGGGGAGAGGACTGTGAAGGTGGCAAAGTAGTAAAGTCACTTGTAGACAGGAATAATTCGCATTCGTTAGAAGTGTCGGCAGAACTGGATACTTTCTGACAATAGGCAACAACCAACCAAATCCGCCGGGCACATCTTCACCTGATGTCTCCGGCGGACTGCATTCTGTTAATTGCTATCGTCGGTTTCCGCAGACCTGCGAATAAAGGGGATTTCTTTTGGCGGTTCGGAAAAAAATGTGTAATTTTGTGCCATCAATAGGAACATTTTAATCATTTACTGTTATGAAACGGAACCGTTTATTCTTCTTTATTCTATCTTCATTCTTCGCTCTGTTCGGCGTCGGCTCAGCTTATGCACAGCCTGCAGGCGGTTTCGGCGGATGGCAAAGGCCGCAGGTTAATCTTCAGACTTCGCAGCAATGGAAGGATGTGAACTATGCCGGCGACGATCAGGCGTTCCACACCTGCGATATCTATCTGCCTAAGCAGGAACGGGCGAGCTACCCCGTGGTGATTCATATCTACGGCAGCGCATGGTTCAGCAACAACAGCAAGGGTGCTGCCGACCTGGGCACCATCGTCAACGCGTTGCTGAATGCCGGCTACGCCGTGGTGTGCCCCAACCACCGCTCGAGCATGGACGCCAAATGGCCTGCCCAGATTCACGACATCAAGGCGGTAATCCGTTTTGTGCGGGGTGAGGCCGCTAAGTATAAGTTCGACCCGTCGTTCGTCGCCACCAGCGGCTTCTCGTCGGGCGGTCACCTATCGTCGATGGCTGCCGTGACCAGCGGCACGAAGACAACTAAGGTGGGCTCGGTGGACATCGACCTCGAAGGTTCATTAGGTAATTTCACTAACCAGAGCAGCAGGGTGAATGCCGCCTGCGACTGGAGCGGACCTATCGACCTGACGGCAATGGACTGCGGCGAGCACATGACGATGGGCGAGAACAGCCCCGAGGATGTGCTGCTGAACTCCAAGCTTGCCGACGAGCCCGACAAATACCGCAGCCTGAGTGCCACAAGCTATATCGATGCCAACGACCCGCCCGTGATCATCTTCCACGGCGAGAAGGATAACGTGGTGCCGTGCTGTCAGGGCAAGGCGTTCTTCGAGCAGCTGAAGGCTGCCGGCGTGAAGACGGAAGCTACCTTCGTGCCCGAGGGCGGTCATGGCATGGGAATGTATGGCGACGAGAACCTCCAGAAGATGGTTAGCTTCCTTGATGCTGCACGCATGGGCAGAAGCCGCGTGCTGGAGGATGGCGGCACGGGGGCTTACAAGGCTATCATGAAGGAGGACAGCTCGCTGCCCGAGCATACCATCTTGGTGCCGCAGGACCTCACGCCGTTCTCGCAGAAGAAGCCGCTGCCCGTGCTGGTATGGGGCAACGGGGCGTGTGCCAACTCGCCGTTCGAGCATGTTAATTTCCTCAACGAGATAGCGTCGCACGGATATATCGTGCTGGCCACGGGCTTTATTCCGATGAACGATGAGTGGTACCGCGGTCCTATGTCGCGCTCGGAGCAACAGATAGAGTCTATTGACTGGATAATAGCCCAGAACGCCAATCCCGCTTCGCCTTACTATCAGAAGATTGACGTGAAGAATATTTGTGTGGCAGGCATGTCGTGCGGCGGATTGCAGTCGCTCTACAACTGCGCCGACCCGCGTATCAAGACGTTGATGATCTGCAACAGCGGACTCTTCAACCGCGATAATGCCAATACCGCCGTAGGCGGAATGCCGATGCCTCCCAAGGAGAAGCTCAACGAGATTCACACGCCTATCATCTATATCCTTGGCGGCGAAAAGGACATAGCCTACGGCAACGGCATGGATGATTTCCATCGCATCAACCATGTGCCGGCATGCGCAGCCAACTTCCCCGTAGGCCACGGCGGCACATATCGTCAGCCTCATGGCGGCGAGTTCACGGTAGTGGCCCTGGCTTGGCTCGACTGGCAACTGAAGGGCGACAAGCAGGCTGCCAAAATGTTCAAGGGCAAGGATTGCCTGCTGTCGAAGCGTCAGGGGTGGACGATTGAGAAGAACGGGAAGATGAAGTGAGCCCCAATGATGGAATTATTGACTCAGGTGAGCGACGCCCTATGGGCTTATGTGCTGATAGGTGTGCTCTTGGGCTGCGGAATATGGTTCACGTGGCGCACTCGTTTTGTGCAGTTTCGCATGCTGGGCGAGATGGTGCGTTTGCTTGCCGACAGCAGCGTGGCCAAGGAACGCCAGCATAAACATATCTCCAGCTTTCAGGCCTTTGCCGTTTCTGTGGCCACACGCGTAGGCACCGGCAACCTGGCAGGCGTAGCCACAGCTATTGCCGTGGGCGGTCCGGGTGCCGTGTTCTGGATGTGGATGATAGCGCTCATCGGAGCAGCCACGGCGTTTGTGGAATCGACGCTCGGTCAGCTGTTCAAGCAGCCGCATGCCGACTCGTTCATCGGCGGCCCGGCATATTATATCCGTCGCGGCTTGCATTCGCGTTGGATGTCGGTTTTGTTTGCCGTGCTGCTGACCGTCACCTTCGGACTGTCGTACAATTCCATTCAGAGCAACACCATCTGCAGCGCCATGAACGAGGCCTTCGGATGGTCGCCGCTGAGTGTGGGCATAGCGTTGACGCTGCTCTCGCTCGTCATCATATTCGGCGGCATTCAACGTATAGCACGAGTGAGCTCCGTGCTCGTGCCCATCATGGCCATCGGCTATTTCGTGCTGGCGATAGTGGTGGTGGCGATGAACGTGGAGCATATTCCATACGTGCTGAAGGTAATCGTGAAGGACGCCTTCGGCTTTGAACAGGTGGCAGGAGGCGGTCTCGGCGCCACGATGCTGATGGGCATCAAACGCGGCCTGTTCTCAAACGAGGCAGGCGAGGGTAGTGCGCCTAATGTGGCGGCCACGGCGGCGGTGTCGCATCCGGTCAAACAGGGCTTGATACAGGCATTGGGCGTGTTCACCGACACCTTGCTGGTGTGCTCGTGCACGGCGTTCATCATTCTGCTGAGCGGGCTCTACACAACGCCCGAGCTCAACGGCATAGCCCTCACGCAGGCTTCCTTGCAGCAAGAGGTGGGCTCTTGGGGACCATTCTTTATAGCCCTGGCCATCCTCCTCTTCGCCTTCTCAAGCATAATAGGCAATTACTACTACGGCGAAGCCAATGTCCGTTTCCTGATATTGCACTCTAAACTCGCGAAAGATAACCATTCTTCTAATATAGAAGAGGAGAAAGGTTGTTCATATCTTTCTGAAGCGGAGCAAGTTCCTACTTCTCACCCCGAAGCGGAGCAAGTTCCTACTTCTCACCCCGAAGCGGAGCAAGTTCCTACTTCTCACCCCGAAGCGGAGCAAGTTCCTAAGTGGAAGAGGCACATGAATGCCCCAACGCTCATTCAGGCTGTTTATCGCCTTTTCTCGGGAGGTGTGTTTGTGATGCTCGGAGCCGTGGCTTCCCTCGATTTCGTGTGGAGCTTAGGCGACCTTTGCATGGCGCTGCTCACGGGCTGCAACCTCATAGCCATCATTGCCCTCGGCCACTATGCCTTCCGCCTCCTCGATGATTATCGCAGTCAGAAGCGGCGAGGCATTCAAGAACCCGTCTTCGACCCGCATTTGCTGCCTGAGATTGAGGATGAGCTGGTAGGGTGGAAGTAGTGATTATTCACGGTAGAGCAGGACTTAGTGTTATGAAAACCGAGGAACAGAATAAAAGCAAATGATATAGAAGTTGGCACAAAGCCCCGCTATATCATTTCCTTTTTTTTTACAAAATAATGAATAATAGAACAAGCTGTCTGAACGAAAAAGTGGACTCCTCTGTAGGAATCCACTTATATAGCGAAGAAGGATGTAACGAAGAAGGATATTACGAAAAAGGGAACCTCTTTCGAGATTCCCCTTTGTAGCGCCTACGGGAATCGAACCCGTGTTCCATGCGTGAGAGGCATGTGTCCTAGCCGCTAGACGAAAGCGCCAGAAGATTGCTTTTTGTTGAAAAGAAAGCAGTCGAAAACGTGCTGAAAAGCGGTTCTGAGCAGCTCTTTTTCTCAAATGCGGTGCAAAGGTAGATGTTTTTTTTCATTCCCACAAACTTTTTCCGAAAAAAAATATATCTTTGCGGCAAATTAGTAATTAGTTTATGAACGAAGAACTGTTTCCGAAAGGTGTAGAGGTGGTGGAACTGCCTCATTATGTTGACTCAAGAGGGGCGTTGAGCGTGGCGGATGGTTTCGACTCTCTGCCTTTCGATGTGAAGCGCCTGTTTTGGATTACCGACGTGCCTTGCGATGCTTCGCGCGGCGGCCATGCCCATTGGAGCTGTCATGAGTTGGTGTTTGCTGTGGCCGGTAGCTTTGAGATAACTATCGACGACGGTGATGTGAGCAGGGTGTTTCAGGTTGAAGACCCACACAAAGGCATCGTAGTACCAGCCGGAACATGGTGCGAGCTTAATAACTTCGCCCCGGGTACGGTGTGTCTGGTACTGGCTTCAGAGGCCTATGCCCCCGACGGTTATGTCAACGACAAAACAGAGTGGAGGAAGAAAATAGCAACAATGAAAGATTGATATTATGAACATCGTACCTTATACTAATCAGCTGAAGGACGAGTGGGACTCTTTCGTGCGACTCTCCAAGAACGGAACATTCCTGTTTGAACGCGGTTTCATGGATTATCATTCCGACCGCTTCGACGACTGTTCGCTGATGATCTACGAAGACAACAGTCTGCTGGCGTTACTGCCAGCCAACTGGGATGAGGCATCGCGTACGGTGTACACGCATCAGGGACTTACCTACGGCGGTTTGGTGTACACGACCGATGCCACGGAGATGCAGGTGATACGCTGCCTTCAAGGGGCTCTGCTATGGTATCTGGATTTCCTGAACGCAGCGAACTTCGTGTATAAACCTGTGCCTTACATTTACACCGATTCACCATCGCAGGAGGATCTGTATGCTTTGTTCAGGGCCGGGGCCAGACTGCATTCGCGCGGAGTGAGCAGCGTGGTGGATATCAACAACCCTTTGCGTATGCGTAAGCTACGTTTGCGTGGTGCCAAGAAGGCCATCGACAACGGCCTCTACATAGACAGGATGACCGACGGCGACTGGGCAACGCTGGAGGACTATTGGCGTTTGCTGACAGCTGTGCTTGAAGAACATCATCAGGTGAAGCCAGTACATACTGTAGAGGAGATGAAGTTGCTGATGACTCGTTTCCCGTTGAATATCAAGCTCTTTCTGGTACGTTGTGAACGTGAGATAGTGGCTGGATGCCTTGTCTTTATCACAAAGAGAGTGGCTCATATCCAGTATATCGCCTCGGGTGACAAGGGAAGGGAGAAGGGCGCCTTGGACTTGCTGTTCCGTCATCTCATCAACGAGCGTTTCAAGTCGATGGCTTATGTAGATTTCGGAATCTCAACAGAATTCGGCGGCCAGGTGCTGAACGAGGGCCTTATCTTCCAAAAGGAAGGTTTTGGCGGACGGGCAGTTTGCTACGACAGCTACGAGCTTGAGATTGACCGCTCGGTGGTGGAGCAGATGGCACCCCTGGATGAGGTGATAGATCAGACTATAAAATTTCTCGACCTCAAGAAGATAAACGCAAGTTTTGAGCCGTTGCTGTCGGACGAGATAACGCGCGTGGTGCACAGCGGCTGGTATCTGCAGGGCAATGCCGTGAAGCGCTTCGAGACTGCCTTTGCCGAGTACATCGGTGTTCGACATTGCGTGCTCTGTGGTAATGGAATGGAGGCTCTAACCTTGATTTTCAGGGCGCTGAAGCAGCTTCATCATTGGGATGACGATGCCGAGGTGATAGTGCCGGCAAATACGTTCATAGCTACTATTCTCGCTGTGAAAGAGGCTGGTTTGAAGCCCGTGCTGTGTGAGCCTTCGTTGTCAGACTACCTTATTGATGTTGATGCTTTGCCAGGGTGTGTGAGTGAACATACTGTTGCCGTGGTGCCCGTGCATTTGTATGGGCGTGTGTGCAGGATGACGGAGATAAACGCATTTGCCGAAGCTCATAACTTGCTTGTCGTGGAGGATGCAGCGCAGGCACATGGCGCCATGATGGGCGAGTTGAAGGCCGGTCATTTAGGCGTAGCTGCCGGCTTTAGTTTTTATCCTGCCAAGAATCTTGGTGCTCTGGGTGATTCCGGTTGTGTGACGACCGATGATGATGCACTTGCCAACTTAGTGCGTATGATGGGCAACTACGGCTCTTCGCAGAAATATCATCATGAGGTGCCTGGCATGAATTCGCGTACCGATGAGATTCAGGCTGCAGCACTATGGGTGAAGCTGCCGCGGCTGGATGCCGACAACGAACGTCGCCACTGGATAGCTGAAGCTTATGACGCACACATCGATAATCCGTTGATAACGAAACCGTTGCTCGGTGATGATAAGCGTGCTAACGTGTTCTATGTATATCCTATCCGCACAAGCTACCGTGAGCAGCTGATAAAATGGTTGCGTGAGCACCATATAGAAACGGTAATACATTATCCCGTGGCTCCGCACAAACAACCTGCCTTGCAAGAGTTCGCGGAGATGAAGCTGCCTGTGACGGAACAGATTCACAATGAGATACTTAGTCTGCCTATATCCCCGCTTCTGACGGAAAAGGAGGTGGCGCGTGTTATAGCCGCTGTGAACCAGTTTAATCCGAGTTGAGAAATAGCTTAAGGAGGCGCAAACCGGGCTTCGTGTTTGCCAAAGTGGCAAAGGCGAGGTATTTACATCCGTAGGCTTTCTTGTACGGCAGCGGATATAAGCCTTGTTGTGTGAGCCACAGACGTTCTTCGGCGGCTATAGTGTGCCAGGGAAGTTCGCGGCAAATCCTGATGATATAATCTACGGTGAGGAAGGTGCGTTTGCGCTGTAGTCCTCGCTTGTCGCGATTGTCGCTATTGTCGGCAATCATACGGCTTATCTCTTTGAGCATGAGGCGATGGTGCAGGCGCAGTTGTTCCTTGTGCCGGGCATCGTCTGTGTGGACGGTTGATGTCTGACGCTGGCAGTAAGCGTAAACGGTATAGTCTGTTTGCACCACTGACGCTGCAGCATGATGGAGCTTGACGGTAAAGGCACAATCCTCGAGGAAAACGTTTTCTGGAAACGTGATATTATTCTCTGTCGCCAATAGCCGACGGAAGAGGTAGCACACGGGCGAATCAGGCAGGTGGTGAAGACGCATGAATTCATCACCGCTGAAGGGATGGCTTATGTGGTCCGTAATGGCCGGGGTATTGTGGATGGTGATACCGCTTATAAGGAAACGGACGATATCACTATGGCTGCTGAGAGCGATGTCAAGGACGCGTGGCAAGGAGTGGGGTAGCAGGTAGTCGTCGGCATCGAGGAATAGTATGTATTCACCCTGTGCCTGCTGAAGACCGTAGTTGCGTGCTGCTCCCTGACGTGCATGCGGGCGACAATAGAGGCGTATGTTTGCGCGGTGGAACTCTTGCACTACAGCCATGGGTGGCGTGTCGGAACCATCGTCGACGACAATGATTTCCCACTCGAAACGGGTTTCGAGAAACTGATCTGCGGCACTCGCTATGGCTCGTTGGAGCATCGCCGGTTCGAGGTTGTAGTGCGGTATGATGATTGAAATGTCCACAGTATGTATATGGTGGTTTTGACGCGTTAACGGAATAGCCTTAAGTAGCGATTGACATTAAGGATGGCGAGCAACGTGGCTTTGGCTTTAGCTTTTGCTGATAACGTTAAAGTGCAGATATCTAATAATTTGGGCTTATGGTGCTCAATAATTACTTTAAGACCTTGGTAACGATTGCTATCCAAAGACAGGCGCTCGTGGCGGGATGCCCTGAGGCAGTCAATGAGCACATTTGATGCCGATATGGTGAAGAGGCACCAGTCGTGGTGGCTGATGTCGCTATGCTGCTCTGCCGCTGTGCCGATACGTTCGAGTGCCGAGACCTGTGAATCGAGGTCTTTCCATTTAGCTTGCACGGTGATTGATTCGTTGCGCCAACGGTATAGGTAATTGGCTGTGGGGTGTGCGAGGAAGGCTATGGCCTGGCAGTGGTTGAGCACATCGGTGATGATATGCAGATCCTCGAAGGTGACACCAACGGGGAAACGGACTTCCTTGAAGAGATGGCGGCGGTACACTTTCAACTGTGAATAGGCGCGCAGATAGCCCTGATGGTGAAACCATGCAGTAAAGACTTGGTCGCGCCCCTGCACGAGGTCTGTGGTGGTAGGTGCGTGACGCACGGCATCTGCTGTGTTGAAACGTGCCATCAATGGTAGTTCTACTAGGTCCAGGTCGGGACAGCTGTCGAACAGCGAGAGAGCTGCTTCGAAATAGTCGGGTGACACCAGGTCGTCGCTATCGACAAATGCGATGAACTGTCCGGTGGCAATGTCGAGGCCGGCGTTTCGCGCAGCGCTCAGTCCTTGGTTGGATTGATGAATAACCCTGATTCGATTGTCTTGCCCGGCATATTCATCGCATAGGGCAGGGCAATTGTCGGGTGAGCCGTCGTCGACCAATATCACTTCCAGGTTGGTGTATGTCTGCGATAATACGCTGTCCACACATTCGTGCAGATAGTGTTCAACGCGATAGACGGGTATTATGACGGACAGCAGAGGCTTCATAATCAGGCTTTTCTAGATTTGTTTATAGCAGAGCAAAACTGACGAAGGCGAAGTGAGGGCAGAGCCAGGAAGGCTCGTTGCAATGGTGAGAAGGTGATGCCTTGTGTCTGCATATCATGGAGCAACGATTTGTAGAATGCGCTTTGCTTCCATGTTTTGCTCGGTTGTGCTACGGCTATGTCGAAGAGGTTTGTGATGCGATCAGACAACGTGTCGGCGATGTATTGTTCGTGCAGTTGGCATGGTATGGCCTGCATACGCAACTTGTTGAACGCTTCAGCATATTCGGCAGTCCATTTGAATGATGCCGAGATGTGCTCTGCACCTTTGTCGTAGACGTTGTCGTAGAGCACGTGGACAGGCTTTTGTGTGGCAAACACCATTCGCAGCCAGAAGATATAATCCTCGCCTACACGAATATCCGTAGGAAGGTCGAAGGCGTCGGCAGGTAAGGACGCTTTGCGGAACAGGCTTCCCCAGGGAACACCTATGCGTCCATCGCCGCGCACCGCCATATGGCGGAAGTCGTTGATGGGGATTTGTGTGCGATGCTCATGGCTGAGCGAAGTGCCATGGCCGAAAACGATGTCGGTATCGTCGGTGGCAGCAGCACTAAGCTTCGCGAGAGCTGATGAGGGCAGGCGGTCGTCAGCATCAACGAAAGCTATCCATTGTCCTATGGCTTCCTTGAGACCTTTCGCCCTGGCAGCTGCCGGACCTTGGTTTGTCTGGCGGAACAACCTTACCCGAGCATCACCCTCTGCGATGTCCTGACAAATGTTATGGCTGTTGTCCTGACTGCCATCGTCGACAATCACTATCTCGATGTCCGCAACTGTCTGCTGCAAAACGCTGTTGACACATGCCTTAATGGTGTCCTCAGCATTAAACATCGGTATGATTACGGATATATCAGTCATGACAGGTCGTTGTTATGCGGGGTTTAGAGGCTTGAATACAACTGGAGGTATTGCTTGGCAACGCTTATGTGGTCGTGGTGCAGGCGAACGTATTCTTTGCTGTCGCGCTGAAGTTGCAGGATGTTCTCCTTGCCCGAGAGCAGGCGTTCGGCTATCTGTGTATAGACGTCATCCTCGTAGGGCTGGACGTTGATAATAGGCCGCAAGCGGTGCTCGCCGATGAACTCGTACTGCTCCTCTTCGCCTCCTCCTACCACAATGAGCCCCTTGGCCATTGCCATGAGAGCATTCATAGCGGGCGTATAGCTATATAGCTGGTCGAGCAGAACGTGGCTGTTGCTCATTAGATGCTGATACTCGGCATAAGGCACATTCTCTGCTTTTGTAATATCCATGACCTCATTGCCGAAATCGTGCTGCAAGCGTTGTAGTGCACGCAGCATGATGTCTGTTCCCTTGTACTCAGAGCGTGTTTTCTGGATTCCGATGAAGAAATGGATAGGGGAGCGACTATCGGATGTCAACGTGGAGGCCGGAGTCACGGTGCCAATGTCAATAGGCAATGGAATGAAATGTGTCTTGTCGGGGAAATGAGGGCGATAGCACAGGTCGTATTCATACAATGCTGTGACAATGGCATCGGCATCATCGGCGATACGACGGTTCAGCACTCCCTTGGGGCCTTGCACCCATTCTGCGTTCCATTGGGCGATGTCTTCGGAATGACGAAGTGTGGAGCCGATATTGAAATCGGAGTAACGGAACGTGGTGCAATCAGAACAGCCTTGAACCCAGTAGTAGTCCATACCGAAAGCTCCCATCACCACACGATGGTTATGACGACGCAGGAAACGGTATAAAGGCCATAGGCGTTCGGCCTTCAGGTCGAGGAATACGGGATTGATGAGTTGAACTATGTCGTAGCCCCTGAACTGCGGCCATGTAAGAGCTATGTTGCCGAGGAAGCGTATGCTGCCACCGAGACGTTTTATGCGCGATGAGCTGTCAAGGTTATGGCGCTGCAGATCGATGTCACGCGGGTAGCCCTTCCAATAATCGCCATTGGAAGCCACCGTGACCTCGTGACCCAGAGCGCGTAGGCCCTCGGCCAGCGTCCAGTGAACATTGCTGTATTCTCCTAATAGCAGGATTCGCATTGCCGGCTTACTTGACCAGGACCTTTTTATTGTTGATAATGTAAATGCCTGGCTTCAATATGGTTTGAGGTATAGCTCTGCCCGTGAGGTCGAAGACCTTGTGGGCTACGTGGTTATCATTGTGTGGTGTTTGGGCCTCAATACATTCTATAGACGTGAGTTCCTCGGGAATGTCGGTCAGCGTAAGCATGAAGTGGTCGGCGCTCCACCAGGCAGTAGCCTCGGCACTCATCTCCAGCGAAATCGTCAGCGTCTCACCATGTTGCACCTGCACGGGTGAAGTAGTCACCCGCCGCCAGCCCTGATGGAACTCATCGTCGGCCGTTGATGTGGCGTTTTGGCCAGTGAAACTGGCTGTGCCACTGCTTGTGGCTGTCTTTGCCACAAGTTTCATGTTGGCTGTAGACTGTCCACGCAGTATGGCGCTGAAGGTGTAAGTGCCTTCGGGCAGACCGCTGATGTCCTGCGTCATTGATGATGTGAAAGCCCCGCTCTTCCATATATTCCAATAAGAGTTGGTGGCCAGCGTGTCGTAGGCCTCGGCATCTGTCTTGATATCGATATTCTTTGTCGTCCAGCCATACGATGACTTGCGGTTGCAGTCAGGGTTGACGATGAAACGAGTGGCATCGCGAGGTGTGGCTACTGGCTCGCTGCCAGCAGAGGGCATCAAGGCGTAGAGTTTGATGTCGGATGCCTTGGCATGCTGCTGTTGATCTATGGCGTCGAGCGAACTGATGCGGCGAAGCATGAAGTTGTCGGCTCCGGCCCAACGGGCATTCATGGTACCGAGGTTCTTCACACCTACGCGAAGCTTGCCACCTTCCACAACGATATTGTCAATAGTGATTGTCGGAGCCTGACTGATATCGGTAGCATCTGAAGCCAATGGGTAGTCCTCGGTGACTGGAGCAAAATAGAGCTGATTGGCAGTGAGGGCGTACAAACCGACTGTGCCGTTGACTGTAGCTCCTGAGACGTTGTCGGTAGTGTTGAAGATGTTGGCTGTAAGTGCATAGACACCATCCTCGAGGTCTGTGATATCCTGGTAGTAATCAAAGTTGATGGCGGCGGCTGAGGCATCCCATACTTCGAAATATGTATCACCTGTCGCTTTCGTGTATCCGTTTGACGCATCGCGGTTGAGTGTCCAGCCTTCAACGCTATTCTTCGATGACGTCTCAACAGACGGATTCACTATATATCCGAAATCCTGAGCCGAACTATAGACTGTTTTGCCGAGCAGGGTAGTCACGGCAACGCGGAACCGGTCTGTTTCGAGGTCTATGCCCTGAGATTCTATATTCTTTATTTCTATGGTAGCATTGTCGAAGCGATATCGGTCTTCCACGCTATAGAACGTCTCCCATTCACCATCAGCTTTCATACGTTGGATGACAAGTGTCGCAGTCATGTCGGTGTTTGGGTTGTCGATAGTAAAGGTCAGTTTACCATCGGTGCCCTGATTCACCGAGAGAGACGGCTGCTTTGCCGAAGGGGCCCACCAGTTGGGCACTTTCTGCACGGCAGCATTATATGCAAACGTGGAATGAGAGTCGCGGTAAACCTGTCCTGCGGGTGTGAGGCTGCCATCGTCCCAGTTGATCATGGCGCGATACCAAGTGTCCCAGTTGTAGATAGCATAACGTTCGACGAAGCTGCAGGTGTCGAGCATCTCTACGATGGACTGAATGTTCTTGCGAACCTCCTCGTATTGGTTGCTGTTGATATCGGCGGTCCATGATGCACCGTAGTTCCACTCGGTAATCCATATGGGACGTTTGGTGCTGTCGTAGATGCTCTTCAAACGGTTGTACCAAGCAGATGCGCCGTTGGCTTCGTTGGGTCCCCAATAGGCGTGGAATGCAACGAAATCGCAGCGGTAGGCCATGTCATCAACGTGTCCGATATATTCTGTAAGCCAGCTGGCATCGGTAGGTGAGGGCGACCCTATGCGAGCTCCCGACGGCAGGAAATCCGGCGTTTTGGTACAGGCAGTCCAAGCATTAATGGCTCCACCGCAGTCGCAGCTGTTGTGCTGTTCGCTGTGCTCGGGCTCATTCATACTAAGTGCGGCAGTGCTTGAATAGCCATTGACTGTTGACATCGAGGGCCAGTAGATATGCTGGCGTATAGGTATGTATTCCAAATCGGACGTAGAATGGCGGTCGGCACTCCATGTATAGAACCATGTGGCTCCTACCTTGCGGCACTCCGTTTCGTTGGCGCTCTGACCGGTTGTGCTGCACCAACCTTTCTTCGATACGTACTGCCATTCTTTGACATACACCGAGCTGATACGGCGGTCGAGAGCTTGTGGTAGTTCGTTGATAATAATGTCTGAATGATCGGCTACGTATACGCGGCTGTAGCCTCCGCCCTTGGTATCAGTTGCCAAAGTGGCCATATAGCCGCGGTGAAGGATAAAACTACGAACTGTGTTGTTCTTCTGAGCTAACGTAGTGTAGGAACCTACGTTCTCGTATGTGCGTGTGCCTTCGCAGTTCTGTTCGCTAAAGAGTTCCAACGGGTGTAAGGCAGTGGTGCGTACGCGTGTTGGAATTACTGCAGCTCCGTTGAGGTAGATAGCGACGCGACAGTTGGTGCCTTCAGCAGCCTTTGCCGTGCCTATGCGTATACGGCTGAGATAGGTGCTTATTACCTCGCTAGGTTTCACGTTGTCAAAGATGAGCCATGTTTGCAGACTGCTCAGAGTCACTGTGGCATTACTGGCAATAGCCTGTTTAGATGCCGCGATATGAATATCCACGTCCTCGTCGCTCTCAACCTTGGCATCGTAGACCTGGTAATAGTCTATCTCCTGCCGGCCTATCTCATTAATATATTTCTCGCCCGCGTACGCGCGACGTGAGGCTGTAAGGTCGCCCACAGCAGGAATTACCGAGAACTCGGCATGCGAACCACGATTCTTGTCGTAGTAGGGGGTCACATAGTCAGAACCACTATGACCACCGTCAACGCCGACTCTGCGGTTGGTGTTCTTCTTGTTTACGATGCCCACCTTCAGGCCCTCGGCAATGCGCCACTTAAATCTGGTGTCGTTTGATTTTGAAGACGCGAACACCACGCTCCAACTGTTCTCGGAGCTTGCGGCCAGATAACGTCCGCTGCTCTTTTGGCGCAGTAGCATATAGCCTGTCTCGTCAGATGCCTCGGCAACAAACAAGTAGCTCTCTTCTGCATTTGTCTTGTAGGCGGACAATGCAGGGGTTTTGCCGTCGGCTGTCTCGCCTAACAGTTTATCGTAAATGTTCAACCATATGAAATACTCTTGACCATCGGTCAGTGCTGCGGCACACACTCTCGTAGTTTTAGAAAGTGATAACACCAAAGCAAGCAAAACAAAAAATCTAAAGGTTTTCATATTATTTTTTTAATCATAGAAGTTCCATGATATGCCAAAGTGTATACCCGACGGGTCGATGGGGTAGTGCGGAGCCCAAAACGCATTCTTAGAGCCGCCGGCAAAGCGCTCATATTTGATGTATCCGCGCACACGTTTGATGGCGAAGTTGGCATAAGCGTGCATTATTGGGAATCCTCCAATCTTTACCCTTTCCTGTGCTGCGTCCTGAATGGCAAACTGATTTACCAGAGGCTCATAGTCAGGGGCGTAGTACTTTGTCCAGAAACGCATGTCAGCACCCACCTCTACAGTGAGCACCTTGGCCAATACAAACTTCAAGTATGGGTTGGTATATATGTACAACATAGGCAGCGGCAGCACGTCCTGTGCTGATGACTGTTGCCATGTGACGCTGTTTTCCCAGTGGAACCATCCCAGATGCAGATCCTGATTGATGGATGCGCTAAGCACTTGTATGCTTCCGCTCTGCTGACCCACAGACACCCCCCGTGCGTATGGCAGTGATGAGCCTGACTCCTCCTGCAAAGGGGTGAGGTTCATGCGAAGATACCTGTAACCTGAGATGTTCTCTACGCCGAAACGCAGACGTGTCCAGGTGCGGTCGAGCGACAGCACGCCCTCTATCTTCGTGCGCGTTTCCTTGTCGAAGCTATTGTCCCACCAAGTGGTGCTGCTATGGAAATGGTCGAAGTAGAAAGGTGCCTTGGTGGCAGTGAAATAGCCACGGGCTTCCAACCGCACGGTGTCCTTGCCTAAACGGAAATTCAAGTCGGCAGAACCATTTACCGCAACATCACCGGCATCGGGGCCAATCACCCATAGTTCAGCGCCAGCATGATAGTGTAAGGTATGTCCCAGTGCCTTGCGTATCTCACCGCCTACCGATACGTGGTTCTCAACGTAGTGTTGCCAAACGCTCGTGGTGTCGGTCGTGCCAATACTATCAGGCAATGCATAATTCCTGTATTCGTGTGCCGCAAAGAGCGTAATGCCTGCCTTAGCCCATTTGTTGAAGCCCTCGCGCAATGCCACGCCCAAAGTGTTCTTGATACTCATGCCGCGCGTCTCGTCCTTGAACGAGTCATATCTGCTGCGATAATAAGGGTCGTGGTCAAGGTAGCCCGTAGGCATATTGCTGCGGTTGTACAGGGCATGCGTGAGACGACGTACGTGCAAAGTATGAATAAAACTGGTGACGGGCACAAATTCACGGGGCGGTATCTGCTCGCTGCTCCACACCTGTCGCAATGAATCCAACGTCAGGCCATAGCGCACCGAGTCGTTCTTTAGCACAACCAACTGTGAATCACGTATGGCGCGCAACGAATCCCTTGTTGCTAAATACCTTTCACGGGCAGCTTCTGCCGAATCCGCGTCGATATCGTCCTTGTCCTTGCTGTGCTCGTCGGCTTTGGCTGGAGCCTCCAATGTTATCGGCATCCATCGTTTCAACAACTCCTCGTCGTTCGGCACCTGAGGCTTCAGTGAGTCTGGGACTTCTATCTCGTGGTATTTACCCAGGTTGTAGCGGTGAGTGAGGTAATAGGTTTGGTGGTCATTCCTATTGTAAAGCGATGAAAACACTGTAGGGATATCCCTACTGCCGACGCGACGTATAAAACTCTGAGGGTCGTTGATGTAATTGTCATCGGTGATGCCTCCGTTCTCAGACATCTTCATGTGTTCCCACGAACCCATGGCATGCATCTCATAACGCTCGCCGAGGTGATAGCCGAACACCGTACCGCCGAACTGAGAGTTGGCCTGGTTGTTGTAGTAACCGCGGCCATACAAATAATCTATCTTAAAGCCAAGAGCTGTCAGCTTATTCACATTTGTGGCAAAATAAGCGCGGAAACGGTCCTGACCGTTCTGACGTGTACCGCTTTTGTGATACTGAAGGTTGGTGAGAGGACTCTTAGTGTTGGTAAACAGTAGGTTGCCGGGTCTGGTGTGGAAATAATCGTAGGGCTGAATAAACATCAGGTTGTCCACTTCAGGACGATCAAGGAAATTCACTGCATAACGCGGCGAGCCCAGGTTGCCCAATATCATGTAGCCTCCGGCCATGCCGTCGGTGCCATTGTAGTTCTGGAAGCCGTGGGGTAGGGTGTCATTGTATTCCTCGCGCATCATAGTGCCTAAGCGCTCGTCGATGCGCCACTGGTAAAACTCCGTAGGCACGCTCTTCTCCACCTTCGAGGTGTCGCGCCCCCATGTGCCGCCGGATTTGCCAGCGCTACGGGTGCCAGAAGTGTTGCCTAAGCTTGAGCCAAGACCACCTAAACCTCCCATGCCGCCTTGGTCGAAAGGCATCTGGCCATACATGCTGATGCCGCACATCAGGCAGCATGCCAACACATACAGACGCATAGCTGCGAGCCGACCCGCAGAAACAAAAGTGAAGATCCTTGAGAAGTGTTTGTCCAAAGCTGAGTAGGTAAGCTGATGCTCCGAAGTTTATTGTTTAGATATGATTTCCATGCCCTTGCGCAGAGCCTCCTCATTGGCAGGTATCAAGTGGTGGTGACGCTCGGGCAGTGTTTTGCGCAGAGCTTTCAACACATCATCGATGTCTACGATAGGCACCACTTTAAGCAGCGCACCTAGTACTATCATATTGAAACCTTTCGGGTTGCCCATTTCAGCAGCAGCGTCCATGGCATTGATTTCGTAGATGTCGATGTCGGTGCGCTTGGGCGGTTCGGATATACCGTAGGCATCGTAGATAAGGCGTCCGCCCGGTTTCACTGAGTTCTGGAACTTCTCTAGCGACGGTTGGTTGAGGATGATGGCAGTGTCGTAGCTGCTCACAATAGGCGACGAGATGCGCTCATCAGAGATGATCACGGTGACGTTGGCCGTGCCGCCACGTTGTTCGGGACCATATGCAGGCATCCAAGATACCTCCTTGTTCTCCATCAACGCGCTGTAGGCCAATATCTTACCCATCGACAATACGCCTTGTCCGCCAAAACCTGATATAATTATTTCTTCTGTCATGACTGTTTGCTTTAATCCTTAAACCATAAACCTTAAACCGTTTTCAGGTCGCCCACGTGGTAGAAGTCGAACATATGTTCCTCCATCCACTTGTTGGCCTCCACTGGAGTCTTCTTCCAGCCCGACGAGCAGGTGGAAACAATCTCCACTAACGATGAGCCGCGGTGGTTCATCGAGTTCTCGAAAGCCTGACGTATGGCGCGCTTAGCCTTGCGTATGGCGGCCACTGAGTGTACGCTCTGACGAGTGACATAACAAGTGCCCTCAAGTTGTGCGGCTATCTCGGTAATCTTCAAGGGGTAGCCGTGAAGGTCGGCCTGTCGACCGTAAGGACATGTCGATGTCTTCATGCCCATGAGGGTGGTGGGAGCCATCTGGCCGCCCGTCATTCCGTAGATAGCGTTGTTGATGAAGATGATGGCGATGTTCTCGCCGCGGTTCAGTGCGTGGATTGTCTCGGCCGTGCCTATGCATGCCAAGTCGCCGTCGCCCTGATAAGTGAATACTAGGCGGTCCGGCCATAGACGCTTGATGGCCGTGGCAATGGCTGGTGCACGTCCGTGGGCTGCCTCCTGCCAGTCGATATCGATATATTTGTATGCGAACACAGCGCACCCTACAGGTGATACGCCCACAGCCTTGTTTTCCATGCCCATCTCCTCAATCACCTCGGCGATGAGTTTGTGTACTACGCCATGCGAGCAGCCTGGGCAATAGTGCATATCTGTATCGTTCAGCAGCGCAGGCTTTTGATAAACGATATTCTCGGGTTGTTTGATGTTATCCATATCTTTTGTTTTCCTTATCTTACTTACCTTCACATTGAAGACCTAACGAACCTTGATGCTTCAGAACATGAATCGGATGAAGAATTCGACAATTTTCACTACCAAGGCCACGCCGATAATGCTAAGACCTATAACATGGTGTGCAGGCACGGCGAAATAAACTATCACACCAACCAATGCCAGCAGCATAAAAATAGTGTTCAGTGCATTGCGCACTCCTTCTCTGTTCTGCATATCTTTATTCGTTTAACGTTTAGCGTCGTTTAGGCTTTAATCCTTAATCTTTAATCCTATTCCTAATTTAATGTTAAATCTTAAAGTCTTTCTTCAGTACATCGATTAACTCATTTGGTGTAGGCACTATGCCGCCCATCTTGCCATAATGAGTTACGGGTATGCGTCCGTTTACAGCCAGGCGCACATCCTCGACCATCTGGCCCGCATTTATCTCGAATGTCAGGATTCCCTTCACTTGGGAGCAGAGCTCTATGATGCGATCAGTTGGGAAGGGCCACAAAGTGATGGGGCGCAACAGGCCTACCTTGATACCCTCCTTGCGGAGGTCGCTGATAGCTTTCTGGGCTATGCGTGCTGCAGAACCGAAAGCCACGATGAGATATTCGGCATCCTCGGTTTGGAGCTCTTCATATCGCACCTCATTGGCACGAATGATGCTGTATTTCTCCTGCAGGTGCAGGTTGTGCTTCTCCATAGCTTCGGGGCGAAGCTCCAGAGATGTGATGATGTTGACGGGGCGGTCGGGCGTATGACCTGTTGTGGCCCACGGGCACTCCCTCAGCACCTCTTCCTCAGTGCGACGGGGTTTGAAGGGCGGCAACACCACCTTCTCCATCACCTGGCCAACGACACCGTCGGACAGAATCATGGCAGGAGTACGGTATTTAAACGCCAGTTCGAAGGCCAGATCAACGAAATCGGCCATCTCCTGCACCGAGGAGGGAGCCAAAACAATCACGTTGTAGTCGCCATTGCCACCACCGCGTGTTGCTTGGAAATAGTCACCCTGTGATGGTTGGATAGTGCCCAGACCAGGGCCGCCACGCTGTACGTTAACGATAAGTCCTGGAATCTCGGCACCGGCCATATAAGTGATGCCTTCCTGCATCAGTGCCACGCCAGGGCTTGACGACGACGTCATTACCCTCTTGCCGGCAGCGCCTCCTCCGTATATCATGTTAATACTTGCCACTTCGCTCTCTGCTTGCAGCACCACCATGCCCGTTGTCTCCCAGGGCTTTTGCACAGCTAAGGTCTCAAGGATCTCGCTCTGTGGTGTGATAGGGTAGCCGAAGTAGCCGTCGCAACCACAGCGGATGGCAGCATGCGCTATCGCCTCGTTGCCCTTCATTAGCACTATCTCATTTCCTGAATCCTTCATTTCAATCTTTTGTGTTATTTAGCAATCAGCCTTAATCTATAAATATGTAATCCTTATTCTTTAACCCTGTACACGGTTATACAGCCGTCGGGACAAACGATGGCGCAAGAAGTGCAGCCGGTGCATTTCTCAGCATCTGTTTGCTCTACATATGGATATCCGCGGCGATTCACTGCACGTGGGGCTAACCTTATCAGATCGAAGGGGCAGGCTTCCACGCAGAGCTCGCAGCCTTTGCATCGCTCGGTATTAACTGTTATTTCACCTTTCATTTTTGCCATAATATTCAGTAGAAGGCTAAAATTAAATTAATGTATTTTGTTATATCCCTAATCTTTAATCTTTTAATCCTTAATGATTTCTCTTTTTCTCTAATCCTTAATCCATCCTAAGGATTATAATAGTCCTTGCAATAGAATTCCATGATTTCGGCCAACATCTGTCGTGCCGCAACCGCAGGTGATTGCGGGTCAAGCCTTGCTGCTTCATCGTAGGCGTTCATAGCCTCCGACCATAATTGTTGCCGTCGTAGCGCATTACCCTTCTCATAGAGGGCTGCCGCCTCGTCCTTGGCCGACTTATCTTCTGTATTCATTGGGGCAAAAGTACAACAATTTCCTCAATTAACCCCCACGTCGGCTTAAACTTTAATGTTTTTAGACCTCTTTTTAATATAAATCAATACCAAAACTGGGCAAAACAAACAAAAAGGTCGGGATTTGTTGTGCAATCAATCTTTCCTCCAGAGCTAAGATTTGAAAAAGAACCATAGGGAATGTTGAAGAAAACAACATTCCGTTTAGAGCCTGCAAAGCAGGTGGTGAGGTGTTAAAGCGCAGACGAGCTTTGAAAGATTGAGAATAGATGGCAACGTGCGAAGTTATCGTTTCTCACGTTCTCTGCGGAAACTCATGAGTTGGCTGATAACCTCTTCGGGGTCATCGGTAATGGAGAGTATGAGGTTCTTGTACATTCCAGCGTGGGTTAGTTCCTTCAGCAGAGGGAAAATTGGAATCTGCTCTGTCCAGAAGTCTTTGCCGAAGAATATCATGGGGCTTGAAAAACCGAATGAGAGGTAATGGTTTTGCACGGCATCCTGGAATATTTCCTGCATAGTACCCGCGCTGCCAGGCGTGTAGATGATGCCGCCATAGGCGATGGTGAGGATGGTGTCCTCGCGAATGCTATTTTCGAAGAATTTGGCGATATGCGTGGCAAACGGTGTTGAAGGTTCGTGACCATAAAGCCAAGTGGGTATGCCCAGGCTGATGTAGCGGCTTTGCGGATACTGCTTCATGACATGGAATGCCGATGAAAGCCACCCTTTATCGTTAAACGTGGGTGAAGAGCTAAGCATGGCGAGGGCATCGTCGAGGTCGGCTCCATTGCGGCCTGCCATCCATGCTCCGAGATGAGTAGCCTCCATCGCCCCAGGGCCGCCACCGCTGAGCATGTAGAACCCAAGTTCTGTGAGACGCTTGCTCATGTGGGCGATAAGACGGAACATAGTATCAGTGCGTTTCAGGGCATGACCTCCCATTATGCCTATGTACCGATTTGGTTCGTAGCGACGAAGGAATGTCTTGAGTCCCGTGTGGATACCATTGTCGTGCAATGAACGTGCAAGCGATTCTTCTACGGAATCTGTTGTCTTGCCTGTGGCTAAGAAGTGATTGTAGACACAGCTATCATAGCATTGGGCGAAACTCTCGTCGTTGTCGGGGTCGTAGCCCTCGTAAAGCTCGGCCGCAGAATAGAGCTGATGACGAGTGACATCGTAGGGCACCGCCTGAAGATGTTCTACGATGCCTGCTAATTTAACGTGGTCGGGGTGTGAGAGCATGCGAAATGGCAGTCAGGGTTAGATAGAATAGAGTGTGTTACAGATTGTTGAGCAGTTGGTCCAGTGTGTTCTCGTCCTGAATGAGCACTTCGCGAGGCTTGGAGCCTTGTGAGGTACCTACGATGCCAGCTTTCTCAAGTTGATCCATGAGTCGTCCGGCGCGGTTGAAACCGATGGAGAATTTGCGCTGAATCATCGATGTGGACCCTTGCTGCGTCTGTACGATGAGGCGTGCGACCTCTGCAAACATAGGATCGAGGTGGTCCATGTCCACATCGTTGGTGGTGCCGGCATCCTCCATTGGCGGACGCGGCAGGGCGAACGGATGGTTGTAGCTCTGCTGACAGGCTATGAACGAGGCAATACGCTCAACCTCGGGCGTATCAACGAAGGCGCACTGGAGACGAACAGGTTCGGAGCCGGCCAAGAAGAGCATATCACCCTTACCTATGAGTTGATTGGCACCTGGGCGGTCGAGGATAGTGCGTGAGTCAATCATTGAACTTACCTTGAAGGCCATACGTGCGGGGAAGTTGGCTTTGATGGTACCTGTGATGATGTTTGTTGTGGGGCGCTGAGTAGCGATAATCATATGCATGCCCACGGCGCGTGCCAACTGTGCTATGCGGGCAATGGGCAACTCTATCTCCTTACCGGCGGTCATGATGAGGTCGCCGAACTCGTCGATGATAACAACGATATAAGGCAGGAACTTATGTCCGTTGTTCGGGTTTAGCTGGCGCGCCTTGAACTTCTCGTTGTATTCCTTAATATTACGTGCGTGTGCGCGCTTGAGAAGGTCGTAGCGCGAGTCCATTTCCACGCAGAGGCTCTTCAATGTGTTGATTACCTTCTGCACGTCGGTGATAATGGGTTCTTCCTCGTCGTCGTCCTCGATCTGAGCAAGGAAATGGTTGACTATAGGCGTGTAGATGGGGAATTCAACTTTCTTAGGATCCACCATCACGAGCTTAAGCTCTGCCGGGTGTTTCTTGTAAAGCAACGAAGTGACGATGGCATTCAGGCCTACGGATTTACCTTGACCAGTGGCACCGGCCACGAGGAGGTGAGGCATCTTGGTGAGGTCGGCCATGAACACCTCATTGGTAATGGTCTTGCCGAGAGCCATTGGCAGTTCCATGGTCGTTTCCTGGAACTTACGGCTGTTGAGGATGCTCTCCATCGACACTATCTGTGGCTTGGCGTTAGGAACTTCGATGCCGATGGTTCCCTTTCCAGGTATGGGCGCTATGATACGTATGCCGAGTGCTGAGAGCGACAGGGCTATATCATCCTCGAGGTTGCGGATGCGCGAGATACGGACACCGGGAGCCGGCGTTATCTCATAGAGGGTGATGGTTGGGCCGACCGTGGCCTTGATGCTTGATATCTCTACGCCGAATGTACGAAGGACATAGACGATCTGGTCCTTGTTGCGCGTCTGCTCCTCCATGTCGATGCTGGCAAGCGGGTCTATGTCGTAGTGCTTCAAGAGATCAAGAGTGGGGTAGCGGTAGTTCTCGAGGTCGAGCTTCGGGTCGTAGGGCTCGAGAGCAGCCTCGCGCTCCTCATCTGCCACTTCTTCCACCACGGGTGCATTGATGCCGAGTTCTATGTCCGACTTGGGTATAGCTGGTTCATCGCCCTTTGCGGCTTGAATCCATACTTCGTCTGAGGCTCCGACAACATCGCCTGGCTCTGCTGCAGTGGGTGTGAATTCAATTGTATTACCTTCATCGGCCACACGAGCCACAGGGATACTTTCGTCGACGGGAGGTGTCACAATTGTTGCGGGAACTACGGCTTCGGGTTTGTCGTCAATGGGTTGTTCTGTCTCGGCTACCGTGGCTTCGGCTGTAGGCTTATGGAACAAGCCTACAATACGGCTGAGCACCGGATAACGCTCTGCCAGTTCTCGTGCAAACTGTTGCGGATGCAGTAAGCGTTTGATGATACGAACCGTTTCGGCGCTTAAGTAACAGAGGTATGCCAGCAATGCCAGAATGATGACAATGAAAGCGCCTGGTTTGCCGCCGAACTGTTCGAGAATATCCACCACGTGCTTGCCATGGTAGCCGCCTGGTGATATATAGTTGATGTTAGGGTTATTGGCAAAGGTTGACGTGAGAAAGAAGGCCGCAGCAATGCTTACCCAACATAAAAGAATCGCACAGTTGAGAAACCATTTCCAGAGCCGGACATAGTAGGCGCCCGTAAGTTTCAGTGCTGCAGCAAAGAGAAAGACGGGTATGAAGAATGCTCCGAGGCCGAAGTTACTCGTAATCCAATATTTGCTCCACCAAGCTCCGATGTAGCCTGCCCAGTTATGCGCATCGCGATATAAATTGCTTTGCAGCACTTTTTGATCCTCACCGCCAGTCATAAGATGCGACACGAAGCTGAGCAACGTGAAGGCTGCCACGGCCAATAGCACCACGCCAAAGGCCATGCTTATAGCTTCGCCTCGGCTCAGGCGCTCGTCGTCATCGCCTTGAATGGCTGAAGCGAGATGGAAACCGCCTTTGTCAGTGGCCACGCTTTTCTTAGAGGCACGCTTAGGCGAACGCTTCTTCGGCGTCTTTTTTGTGTTTTGCTTGTCCATAAATGCTTTTCTATTCCTTATTTCGCTGCAAAAATAAGTATTTTTGATAACTTTTCGCAACTTTGTTCGCTTTTTTTTTCAAAAACCATTAATTTTGCACGACTTGAAGCACGAAAAAGCTGTTTATAGTGAAGATTTTAGTTGACAAATACGATAAAAAGGCCATTCCCGGCTTGCCCGTCGACCGTTTCGAAGGGCGCATCGTCGTCATTCAGAGCGAAGGAGAGGCACGAAGGGCCGTGGACTACCTATTGCGTTTTCCTCGTGTAGGCATTGATACTGAAACGCGCCCTAATTTCAAGCCGGGTCCTATGCACCCGGTGGCGTTGTTGCAGGTGTCTACACCAGACAAATGTTTCCTATTCCGTTTGAACCAAATCGGCCTGCCCGACTGCATAGTCCGACTATTCACTGACGAAGGAACTCAGAAGATTGGCCTGTCGCTCCAGGATGATTGGTCTCAGTTGCGTAAGCGTAAAGATTTTCAGCCTGTTAACTATGTTGAGTTGCAGGACTACGTTAAGCCGATAGGAATTATCGATATGAGCCTTCAGAAGCTTTATGCCAACTTCTTCGGCAAGAAGATTTCCAAGAACCAAAGGCTCTCTAACTGGGAAGCAGACGTCCTCTCGGAGGCTCAAAAGGTCTATGCTGCCACTGATGCCTGGGCGTGCCTACGCTTGTATGCCGAGATTACCGAATTGCTGTCAACTCGTAATTACGAATTAAAACGAACAATAACCGATGCAGACACTGTATCTTAAACGCGGCAAGGACGAGTCGCTACGACGCTTCCACCCTTGGATTTTCTCGGGAGCCGTGCATCATATCGACGGTCAGCCCGCCGAAGGCGACCTCGTGCGTGTGGTAACCGCTGAAGGCGAATTCATAGCTATTGGCCATTGGCAGATAGGTTCCATAGCCGTGCGAGTGCTTACGTTTGCCGATGAACCTATCGATGCAGGCTTCTGGCTGCGACGTCTGGCCTGTGC
This sequence comes from Bacteroidaceae bacterium, assembly GCA_016286165.1. GTDB lineage: Bacteria > Bacteroidota > Bacteroidia > Bacteroidales > Bacteroidaceae > Physcousia. The sequence goes on from JAEESE010000001.1 coordinate 222,469, forward strand.
ACTTGATGTACGTGTGGCAATGGGCATAGCCGGTCGCGAAGATAATACAACCTTCCGCCTCGTGCATGGCGAGGGTGACAATCTGCCAGGCTTGGTCGTTGACGTTTATGGCCGTACGGCTGTAGTTCAGGCTCACAGCGTCGGCATGCACGTCTGCCGGCATGAGATAGCAGCAGCCTTGCAGCAATTGGATGGTTTACAGCTTGATAACATCTTTTATAAAAGCGAGACGACACTGCCTTTCAAGGCCGACCTCGGTCAGGAGAACGGCTTCCTTGCCGGCGGCGACTTCGATGATGTAGCCATAGAGAACGGCCTCCGTTTCCATATCGACTGGCTTCGAGGTCAGAAGACCGGCTTCTTCGTTGACCAACGCGACAACCGCGCTTTGGTCGAGCAGTATGCCCATGGTCGCTCGGTGCTGAATATGTTCTGCTACACTGGCGGTTTTTCGGTCTATGCCATGCGCGGTGGAGCAGAGAAAGTGCATTCCGTGGACAGTTCTGCCAAGGCCATAGATTTGGTGAACGCCAACGTAGAACTGAACTTCCCTGGTGACTCGCGCCATGAAGCCTTTGCCGAAGACGCTTTCAAGTTCCTGCAACAGATGGAAGATGATGCCTATGACCTCATCATCCTTGACCCGCCAGCTTTTGCAAAGCATAAGGATGCGCTGCGCAATGCCCTCAAAGGCTACACGCGTCTCAATCTTCGTGCCTTTGAGAAGATACGCCCGGGCGGCATCCTCTTCACCTTTTCGTGCTCGCAGGCTGTGTCGAAGGATCAGTTCCGCACGGCGGTGTTTACAGCCGCTGCGCTGAGTGGTCGCCGCGTTCGCATACTGCATCAGTTGCACCAACCTGCCGACCATCCCATCAACATCTATCACCCAGAAGGTGAATATCTTAAAGGTTTAGTCCTTTACGTAGAGTAGAAGGTTGTTTTATCGTTAAAAACTATCAAATATTTATATGTAAACCAGGCCTTAGGTTAAAGTTGTTTAACAAAACTGCGATTTTACTTACATTTATTTGCATTGTTTTGTAAGATAACTACCTTTGCAACGTGTTTTTCATGGTATTAGATTTAAGGTTAATGGAAGGAGGGTTGTCGTGAGACAACCCCCTTTTTTGTTTGATACCTAAGACTTTCTGAGCAGACTACTATGTCTAACAGAACAGATTAGAATGTCTAACAGAACAGACTGCTATGTCTGATAAGACAGACTAATAATACTAACGAAACATACTATCAAGGCTAACTAATCTGATTACTAATACTAACGAAACATACAACTTATGCTAACTAAACATAAAACTAATACTAACTAAACAGAATACAATGAATACTATCAAGAAAGAAAGCTACCTGCGGCGCCGAGCTAAGCTTAGGGCTGATATGGGCAGCGGCCTGCTTCTTTTCCTCGGGAACTCGGAGGTTGGCATGAACTATGCAGATAATACATATCGTTTTCGTCAGGACTCTTCGTTCCTCTATTTCTTCGGGCTCGACGATGCTGGCCTGGCAGCTGTCATAGATATCGATGAAGACCGCGAGATCGTGTTCGGCAACGAGCTGACAATCGACGATATCGTTTGGACCGGCACTATGCCCACGCTGCACGAGCGGGCTGTATCTTATGGTATCACGGACACGAGGTCGATGAGCGAACTGAAGGGATACCTCGACAATGCCCGCCGCAAGGGACAGCCTATTCATTTCCTGCCTCCGTATCGTGGTGACCATCAGATATGGTTGTGGGAACTGTTAGGTCTGAACCCCAAGGAGCAGGCAGTACAGGTCTCAACCCGTCTGGTGAAGGCTATCGTCAGTCAGCGTATCTACAAGGACGAGGAGGAAATAGCCATCATAGAGGAGAGTGTGGACATCAGCACCCGCATGCACCTGGCAGCTTATCGTAAAGTGCGCCCCGGCGTTCACGAAGCAGAGGTGGCTGCTGCTGTGGAAGAAGTGGCTTGCCGGGGAGGCAACACTCTGGCTTTCCCCACTATAGCCACGGTACAAGGTCAGGTGTTGCACAACCATGGCTTCATCCATGAGCTGCGCGAGGGCGACATCTTCCTGCTTGATGCAGGCGCTGAAACGCGCATGCACTATGCCGGCGACCTCTCGTCGTCAATGCCTGTTGGAAGGCGTTTCACCGAACGTCAGGAGACAATCTACACGATTCATCTCGAGAGTTTCCGTGCTGCAGTAGAGACATTGCGGCCTGGCGTCCCGTTCCGCGATGCTCATCTGGCAGCAGCCACTAAGATTTGCGAGGGAATGAAGGCGCTCGGACTGATGCAGGGCGACCCAGTAGAGGCCGCTCACATCGGCGCCTACGCCCTGTTCTTCCCTTGCGGATTAGGTCATATGATGGGCCTTGATGTACACAACATGGAAAATCTCGGCGAGGAATACGTAGGCTATGAGGACGGACAAGTGAAGTCCAAGCAGTTTGGTTTCAAGTCGTTGCGTTTGGCCCGACCGCTTGAACCAGGCTTCGTGTTCACCGTAGAGCCCGGCATTTACTTCATTCCCGAACTCATCGACAAGTGGGAAGCCGAGCATCAGTTTACCGATTTCATTCGTTACGACCGCCTCGGACCTTGGCGCGATTTCACCGGTCTGCGCAACGAACTCGACTATGTCATCACAGCCGATGGTGTGCGACAGCTCGGCACCATACCCAAGCCGATGACTCTTGAAGAGGTTTATGCTGCCAAGGAAGGGTAGTGCCAGCGCATAGTTTTACCTGCAGAACTATCAGGCCTTAATACGCTCTGTTGAAAGGCTGATAAGCACATTAAATAAATAAAGGGTTGTGCCAATTGTGGTACAACCCTTTATTCTTTGGAAATCAGCGGATATTATCCGAAGTAGCGCTTGAAGAGGCCTTCGAAGCCCTTGCCGTGGCGAGCTTCGTCCTTTGCCATCTCATGCACGGTGTCGTGGATAGCGTCAAGGTCGAGAGCCTTAGCCTTCTTGGCAATCTCCATCTTACCTGCGCAGGCACCAGCTTCGGCTTCCATGCGCTTCTTGAGGTTTGTCTTGGTGTCCCAAACACATTCGCCAATCAGCTCGGCGAAACGGCTGGCGTGGTCAGCCTCTTCGAAAGCATAACGCTTGAAAGCTTCAGCGATTTCGGGATAGCCCTCGCGGTCGGCCTGGCGGCTCATGGCCAAATACATACCTACCTCGGTGCATTCGCCTTCGAAGTTGGACTTCAGGCCTTCCCATATTTCGGGATCACAACCCTTGGCAACGCCGATCTCATGTTCGGTTACGAACTGCAGATCACCGTCCTCTTTCAACTCTTTGAACTTGCTTCCAGGAACTTTGCACTGCGGGCAGCGTTCAGGGGGTTCGGGACCTTCGTAGATGTATCCGCAAACTGTGCATACAAATTTCTTTGTCATAGTAGTAATTAGTTATGGGTTAAAGATGTTTATTCATTTGCCTTTAGGCAGGGCAAAGGTATGATAAAAAGAAGTCAAAGCAAAACTTTTTATGTTTTTTTTAAGAAAAATGTGCTGATATCAACGATTATCACTATCTTTGTCGGCGAAACACTAAGCCAAAAGGAAATGAACTACGGATTTGTAAAGATGGCCGCTGCCGTACCGGAGGTGCGCGTGGCCGACCCAAAGTTTAACGTTCAAGCTATAGAAAACCTTGTCCTGCAGGCCGAAGGCCGCGGCGTGGAAGTGATCTGTTTCCCAGAGTTGTCGCTCACTGGTTACAGTTGTGGCGACCTGTTTTGCCAGCAGTTGTTGTTGGACGAGGCGGAGATGTCGCTGATTCACCTTATGAATATCTCGCGTTCGCTGGACATCATCTCAATAGTAGGTCTGCCCGTACCGTACAAAGGCGCTATATACAACTGTGCCGCCGTGCTGCAGAAAGGCAAGATCCTGGGCCTTGTGCCTAAGACGTACTTGCCCAATTACCGCGAGTTCTACGAGGGACGATGGTTTGCAAGCGCAACGCAGTTGAGCAGCGAGGCAGAGGTGTGGATGTGCGGCCAATTGGTGAAGCTCTCTTCACGTCTGCTTTTCCGCACACCGACGTGCACATTCGGCGTTGAGCTCTGCGAGGATCTCTGGGCCCCATTACCGCCTTCAACCAATATGGCTCTGGGCGGAGCAGAGATTATCTTCAACCTCAGTGCCGACAATGATGCGGTGGGCAAGCGTGCTTACCTCACACAAATGCTGAAACAGCAGAGCTCACGCACTAAATGCGGATATGTCTATAGCGCTGCGGGCTTCGGTGAGAGCACTCAGGACACCGTGTACAGTGGCAAGGCGTTCATCCTCGAGAGCGGCAAGATCCTTGCCCAGGCGCGTCCGCACTCCCTGAAACCGCAGATTATTGAAAGCGAGATAGATGTAGAGCGAATCAGGACAGACAGGCGTATCAATACAACCTTCACCTCGAATGCCGCCTATGCCGCACGCTATGGCATGCAACGATACAATGTCATTGACACGGCTCTAATCGGTCAGCATCCCTTCGAAATCACACGAACATTTGATGCCTCGCCTTTCGTTCCCACCGGCACCGACCTTGATGAACGTTGTCAGGAAATCTTCGCTATACAGGCCGAAGGACTTGCCAAACGCCTGACGCACACATGTACATCAACTGTCGTTCTGGGCATCTCGGGCGGTCTGGATTCTACGTTGGCCCTGTTGGTTGCCGTCAAAGCCTTCGATATTTTGAAGCTGGACCGCCGTGGTATAGTAGGTGTTACTATGCCCGGTTTCGGCACTACCGACCGCACTTACAATAATGCCGTTGACTTGATGCACGCTTTGGGCATCACCATGCAGGAGATAAATATCAGCAAGGCTGTGATGCAGCATTTTGACGACATCGACCATGACCCGCGTGTGCAGGACGTTACCTATGAGAATGCTCAGGCGCGCGAGCGTACTCAGATCTTGATGGATTTGGCCAATCAGCTCGAAGGTATGGTCATCGGTACCGGCGACCTTTCGGAACTGGCTCTTGGATGGTGCACTTACAACGGCGACCATATGGCCATGTACGGCGTGAATGCAGGCGTGCCCAAGACTCTTGTGCGTCATCTCGTGAGATGGGTGGCCGAGCAGGAGGAAGATGCAGCGTCGAAGATACTGTTGGATATCGTTGACACACCAATCAGTCCCGAGCTCATCCCTGCCGACGAGAATGGGGAGATCCGTCAGAAGACCGAGGATCTTGTTGGGCCATACGAGCTCCACGACTTCTTCCTCTATTACGTTATGCGCTGGGGCTTCCGTCCTACAAAGATTTATTTCCTTGCCACGAAAGCTTTCGAAGGCCGTTACAATGGCGACACGATAAAGAAATGGCTCACAACCTTCTATCGCCGTTTCTTCTCGCAGCAGTTCAAACGGTCATGCATGCCCGACGGTCCCAAGGTCGGTTCCGTAAGCCTCTCGCCACGTGGCGATTGGCGCATGCCAAGCGATGCCAGCCGCGAAGCTTGGCTGGCAGAGTGTGAAGCGCTGTAGCGTTTAGAGTTTTAATTGTTTGATACTGATAAAACAAAAAACACGTCCGGACGTACAAGTTATTACGTCCGGACGTGTTGCTTTGTATGACCGTACGTGATGCTTTGTATGACCGTACGTGATGCTTTGTATGACCGTACGTGATGCTTTGTATGACCGTACGTGTTGAAGCTATAGTCTCGTCAACAAAAACGTTTGCTTTAGTCAATAACCGTTTCCATCGCGGCAACGATGGCTTGGAGGCCTTGGCTGTCCTCCTCGTCGAAGGCACCAAGGCTGTCGCTGTCTATGTCCAGAACGGCAATCACGGCGCCAGACTTGTCGTGAACGGGAAGGACTATCTCCGAGCGTGACGCAGAGCTGCAGGCTATGTGACCTGGGAACGCGTCCACGTCGGGAACTACTATTGTCTCACCTTTTGCCCAACAGGTGCCGCAAACGCCACGGCCAAGACGGATACGAGTGCAGGCTGCAGAGCCTTGGAAAGGGCCCAAATGCAACCACTCCTTGTCATGGACGAGGTAGAATCCTACCCAGAAGAAGCCGAAAGCCTCGCGCAGCACGGCTGATGTATTGGCCATAGTGCTGATGAGGTCAGTTTCACCTTCTATGTAATATTTGTAATCATCGAGCAGGGCTGCATAACGCTCGCTCTTGCTCAGCTTTCCCGGATAAACAAATGTTGGCTCCATTTATTTAGTTGACAAGTTGAATGTTTAACGTTGACCGTTCGTGTTGCTTTGTTTGACCGCACGTGTTGCACTATATGACCGTACTTGTAGGGTGGATCACCAAAGGTGGGACACCTCATAAGCCCGTACTTGTGAATTACTAAGTAGGCCTAAAGCGGCTATAAAGTAGGGATAAAGCGGTTATAAAGTAGGGATAAAGCGGCTATTAAGTAGGGATAAAGCGGCTACTTATCGGGACTGAATAGCCATTACTTCGTGGGTGCTAAATAGCGGTCGCCTGTTGCATCAACGATAGCCTTACGGTAGCGCTCGGGATAGCCTGTGCGAATGAGGGGCACGTGGTCGCCACCGGCAGTCTTCTTGAACTTGCCGTCGGCTTCGGGCTTGATGGCCATATCGTTGTACTTGACAATGACGCGCTCGAAGAGCTGACGCCAGCGGTCCATCATAAGGCCGGCGGCACGGCAGCCGTAGTCGGTAAGATGGCGCTTGGCTTCGGCTTCATCCATGGCAAGAGCTTCGGCCTCAATCTTAGTCTGGACCGACTCGAATTCGGCATCGAGCTGGTCGCGCACGGTCTGAAGTTCGGGGAAGAGCTGGCTGTAGCGCGGATAGATGAAATTTGAGAGTGCGTTGGCGAGCCAGTAAGCACTCTTGGTAGTGAAGGTAAACGGGTCTGCGGTCTTCTCGGCGAAAGGCTCGGGACAAACGGTAGTGCAGCAGTAGACGGGTGCGTAGGCCACCATGTTTGCATCGTCGAAGCCGGCCCATTGCACGCCGCCTATATGATTAGGCAGCCATGAGCGGAGTTGTGCCAGATAAGTGACGGCTGTCTGCTGAGTGGAGATAGGGCGCTCGTTGTAGTAGCGCTTGCCGTCGACCTCAAAGTAAAGAGGAGTAGGGCGGTAGGGCGCTTCCCATGGGCCCATGCCAATATCGGATGTCATGTCCAGAGGAGTGCCTTCGAAATGGTCGCGCATGGCTTGCTTGAGCTGGTTCAGCGTCACAGGCTGGTCGGGACGAATGCACCAAGGCAGTTCCTCGGTTCCCTCTTCGATGCCTTGGATATAAGGAATATATTTCTCCATGCCTTTGGCGCAGCGGTTGAAGAAACTCCAGACGCGGGCATCGCAGATGCGGCGGGCTCCGAAGTCATTGGGGGCGTAGGCGTCGCGGAACGAGAAGTCCTGGTCTTTGCCCGTGAAATACCCTTTCTCGCGGGCAAAGGAGATGACGTCCTTGGAGTAGAGGCAGTTCTTCTTGTCCTTGAGCGGGAAGGTGGTGATGCGCGATTGGTTGGCGTGGCCTGTGATGCAATCGTCGGGCAGACGACGGGCCACCCATACGGCACCCTTTCGCCCTGGGCCTTTGCCTATCATCTCGAGAACCCATACCTCGTTGGGGTCGGCAATGGTAATGCTTTCGCCTTCGGAACGGTAGCCATAGGTGTCAACGAGCTTTGTCCAAACGTCAATGGCCTCGCGGGCAGTCTTGGCACGTTGTAAGGTGACATACATAAGCGAACCGTAGTCGAGCAAGCCTGTTGTGTCAGTGAGTTCCTCGCGGCCGCCGAAGGTAGTCTCCATGATTGAGAGCTGGTGCTCGTTGAGCTGACCTATAACATTATATGTGTATTCCACTTCAGGAATCTCGCCGAGGTAGTTGTTCGTCTCGTAGTCGTAAAGAGCTCTCATCTCGCCCTTGGCATGATGTCCGGCGGGATAGAAGTGGAGATAGCCGTATGAGCCGTAGTCGTCGGCGGAATAAGTTATCATTACCGAGCCGTCGGCCGAGGCGTTCTTGCCTACGATGAGATTTGTGCAAGCAGTGGCTTTCGTCGCTGTTAAGGCGAAGAACGCTAAGCACAAGGCGAAAGTTGAAATGAGCTGTTTCATTGTCGTAGTATGGTTTTGTTTATTGTTTATCCTTATCTCCGTTGCGCGGACGACGGCGGCGTTTGCCTTTTCCTTTGTCCTTGGCAATGGCTTTTGCATCCGTGGCCTGGGGCTTGTTGTCGTGGTGACCATGCCCGCGTCCTCGTCCATGTCCTCGTCCACGTCCACGGCCTCTGCCATGGCCGCCTTTATCAGCCTTGGCTGTATATTCAGGCGCTTCGCCGAGTTCTGCGGGCACGGGTTCCTTGGGCACTTCTTTCTCAAGGAAGCGCTCTATCTGACGGAAGAGCGGCTGGTCTTTCTCGCTCACGAGCGTCACGGCGCGGCCGTCCTTTCCTGCACGGGCCGTTCGTCCGATACGGTGTACGTAATCTTCCTCGTCGTGCGGAACATCGTAGTTTATCACGAGCTGAATATCATCAATGTCTATGCCTCGTGCCACGATGTCTGTTGCCACAAGGATATCTATCTGTCCTGTCTTGAAACGGTACATGACATCGTCGCGCTGCTGCTGCATGAGGTCTGAATGCATGGCCTCTGCATTGTAGCCCTTGCGCTTGAGGGTTATAGCCACGTCCTTGGTGTGAATCTTCTTTCCTACGAAGATTATTACCCGCTCGGGCTTGCGCTGATGGAACAGGTAGTCGATAATCTTCAGTTTCTGAGGCTCATAGCAGATGTATGCGCTTTGTGCTATGCCTTCGGCCGGTTTATTCAAGGCTATTTTCACCTCTACGGGATCGGTGAGGATGGTCTTGGCCAGTTCCACAATCTTATCGGGCATAGTGGCAGAGAACATCAGCGTCTGGCGCTGACGTGGCAGACTCTTCTCAATCTGCATTATATCATCGTAGAAGCCCATGTCCAGCATGCGGTCGGCCTCGTCGAGGATGAAGAAACTCACTTTTGAGAGGTCGACGTTGCCCAGGGAGAGATGGCTGATGAGGCGTCCCGGAGTGGCTATAATCACATCAGCGCCCAAGGCCAGTGCCCGCTTCTCCTGTTCGTAGCGGATGCCGTCGTTGCCTCCATAGATACTTACGCTTGAGATGCCGTCGAGGTAGTACGAGAAGCCTTCCATGGCTTGGTCTATCTGTTGGGCCAGTTCGCGTGTCGGGGCCATTATTACGCAGTTGATGGCATCGCGCGGATAGCCTCCGTCGCGCAGCTTCGAGAGCACGGGCAACAGGTAGGCTGCCGTCTTACCGGTGCCTGTCTGTGCCACGCCTATGAGGTCGCGGCCCTCGAGCAGTGGCGGAATGGCCTGTTCCTGAATGGGTGTACAATCCACGAAGCGCATATCATAGAGCGCATCCAGGATATCATCGTGCAGGTCTAATTCTTCAAATTGCATGTACGTCGTTTATCTCTTGGCTCTTTGGAAGAGGAAGATAGCTATTATGGTAAACAGAATATTTGGCAGCCAGGCTGCGAGCATGGGCGGCCAGTTGCTGTTGATGGCGAAAGTGGAACTTATTGTCTGCATTAAGATATAGGCAGCCGAGAGCGCCAGTCCGAGTCCGAGCGAGGCTCCCATGCCTCCCTTGCGCTTGCGGAAGGACAGGCAGAGGCCTATGGTAGATAGTATGAAGGCCGCGAACGGATCTGCAAAGCGTTTGTGGTATTCCATCTCGAACACCGTCACGTTGCCGGCTCCTCGCAGTCGCTGGCGGTCGATGTAGTCGAGCAGTTCGCTGTTGGTGAGCGTCTGTTGCTGGTTCTTCACTACGAAGAAGTCTTTTGGCTCCATGATGATTACGCTGTCGAGGAAGTGGTGCGTGGTTATACGCTCGCGCAGGCCGCTCAATGTACGAATCTTCACGTCGAACATCTTCCAGTGGAACCGCTCGTCGGCAAGCGAGTCATACTGAATTCGTTGAGCCGTGAGATGGCTTACGAGGCTCTTGTTCTGAAATTTATCAAGCGAGAAGCGGTAGCCGCTCTTGTTGCGGATATCGAAGAAATCGATGTAGGCGATGACGCCCGTGTCCACTTGCAACTGAATATGCTCGGCCACTTCTACGCGCTTCTTGCTCTTGTATTTCATCTCGAATTCCACGCGCTTGACCGACCCACGAGGTATGACTTCGGAGCCAAGATAAAAGCTCAAAGCAGCGATGAACACCGAACTGACCATATACGGCCGCCATAGTCGGTGAATACTCATTCCCGTGCTCATCATGGCTATTATCTCGGAATTCTCGGCCAGTTTGCTGGTGAAGAAGATGACGGCGATGAACACAAATAACGCCGAGAAGAGGTTGGAGTAGAAAGGAACGAAATTCAAGTAGTACTTAATCAAAGCCATTGTGGGAGCGTGGTTCTGGGTAAGACGCTCCGAGTGTTCCGAGAAGTCGAACACTACGGCAATGGTGATGATGAGAACTATTGAGAAGAAATACGTGCCAAGGAACTTGACGATAATATATCTGTCAAGACGCGAAAACAAGGCTTGCCGTATATTCCTTAGAAATTGCTTCATAAGCGTTGTGAGAGGCGGGGAATCATTTGGTCTTTCCACGTGCGGAAGTCGCCGGCCAGGATATGCTTGCGGGCTTCGCGCACGAGCCACAGGTAGAAGGCAAGGTTGTGGAGCGAGCCTATCTGCAGCGCCAGCAGTTCCTGCGACTTATACAAGTGATGCAGGTAAGCACGTGTGTATGTCCGGTCTACGTAGCTTGTGCCGTTGGGGTCTATGGGCGAGAAATCGTCAGCCCATTTTGCATTGCGCATGTTCAGGGTGCCTTCTGAAGTGAAAAGCATGGCATTGCGGCCGTTGCGGGTAGGCATCACACAGTCGAACATATCTACGCCCAGAGATATAGCTTCGAGGATGTTGACAGGCGTGCCCACGCCCATGAGGTAGCGTGGACGGTCCTTGGGCAGGATGCCGTTGACAAGTTCTATCATCTCGTACATCACTTCGGCCGGCTCGCCTACGGCCAGTCCGCCAATGGCGTTGCCCTCGGCATTCTTCGAGGCTATGAATTCAGCGCTCTCAGTGCGCAGGTCGCGGTAAGTGCAGCCCTGGACGATGGGGAAGAGGGCCTGATGATATCCGTACTTAGGCTCGGTCTCATTGAATCGTTTCACGCAGCGGTCCAGCCAGTTATGTGTGAGCTTAAGGCTCTTCTTGGCATAGTCGTACGGAGCAGTGCCCGGAGGACATTCATCGAAGGCCATCATGATATCAGCACCTATAGAACGTTCGATATCCATCACTCTCTCGGGCGAGAAGAAATGCTTGCTGCCGTCGATGTGACTGCGGAACTCACAACCTTCTTCGCGCAGCTTGCGTATGCCTGTGAGCGAAAACACCTGAAAGCCTCCGCTGTCGGTGAGCATGGGGCGGCTGAAGCCGTTGAACTTGTGCAGACCGCCTGCTGCCTCAAGCGTAGCGGTGCCGGGGCGTAGGTAGAGGTGATAGGTATTGCCCAGGATTATCTCGGCATTGACGTCGTCATAGAGGTCGCGCAACTGCACGCCCTTGACGCTGCCCACCGTGCCCACGGGCATGAAGATGGGAGTATGGATATCGCCGTGGTCGGTGTGGATAGTGCCGGCACGGGCCGAGCTTTGTATGTCAGTCTTTTCTAAATCGAACGTCATCATTCCTTCTTCTCCTCCTCCAACTTAAACTGAATGGGATGGTCCACCTTCTCCTTCAGCAGCGCCAGTTCAAGCACTTCGAGCACGTTGCTGACATAGTGGAAGGTGAGGCCCTTGATGTACATCTGGTCGATGACTTCAATGTCCTTGCGGTTGTCGGCGCATAGGATGATGTTTGAGATGCCTGCTCGTTTGGCTGCAAGAATCTTCTCCTTGATACCGCCCACAGGCAGAACCTTGCCGCGCAGGGTTATCTCGCCTGTCATGGCAATACTGTGACGAACCTTGCGTTGTGTTAAGGCCGAGGCCAGTGACGTAGCCATGGTGATGCCGGCGCTTGGCCCGTCCTTTGGCACGGCGCCTTCGGGCACATGGATGTGGATATTGTAGTTGTCGAAAATGCGCATGTCCACGCCTATATCATCGGCGTGTGCCTTGATGAACTCAAGCGCCAGCATAGCACTTTCCTTCATCACGTCGCCAAGATTGCCTGTCAGCGTCAGCTTCTGTCCTTTGCCGCGGCTGAGGCTGGTTTCGATGAAGAGAATCTCACCGCCCACGCTGGTCCATGCCAGACCGGTCACTACGCCTGCAAAGCCGTTGCCTTGGTATGTGTCACGCAGGTACTTGGGCTTGCCCAACAGTTTCTCTATGTCCTCAGGCTTTACGTCGATAGTGGGGAATTCGTGTGTCCGCTCGAAATTCAGGATACTGCGACGATAGAAACGGTCGAGTTCCTTTTCCAAACCACGCACGCCACTCTCGCGGGTATAGTTCTCTATTAGGTAGGTCAGGGCAGCTTTGTTGAACTTTATAGCCTTGCTCTTGGGGATACCGCAGAGTTCTTTCACGCGTGGAATGAGATGTCGCTTGGCTATGTTCACCTTTTCCTCGGTGATATAGCCGTTGACCTCGATGAGCTCCATGCGGTCGAGCAGGGGGCGCGGTATTGTGTTGATATTGTTGGCGGTGGCAATGAACATCACATCCGAGAGGTCCACATCAACCTCAAGGAAGTTGTCGTGGAACGCCTTGTTCTGCTCGGGGTCGAGCACTTCAAGCAGTGCGCTGGCAGGGTCACCGTTGTGGGTATGCTCGGTTATCTTGTCTATCTCATCAAGTACGAAGACGGGGTTTGAGGAGCCTGCCTTGATGAGGCTCTTGACGATACGGCCTGGCATGGCGCCGATATAAGTTCTGCGGTGGCCGCGAATCTCAGCCTCGTCGTGGAGTCCGCCCAATGAAGCACGGACGTATTTGCGGTTCATGGCATCAGCTATGCTCTTGCACAGCGATGTCTTACCCACGCCCGGAGGGCCGTAGAGGCAGAGGATGGTGGGACGTGCTTTGTCCTGACTGTAATATCGCACGGCAATATGCTCAAGGATACGCTCCTTAACCTCCTTCATGCCGTAGTGGTTGCGCTCGAGAATCGCTTCCGACTTCTTAAGGTCGTAGTTGGGCTTAGTCTTGATGTTCCATGGAATCTGCACCAGCGTCTCAAGGTAAGTCAGCAGCACTTGATAGTCTGGGCTTTGCGGATTCAGACGTTCCAAACGGGCCACCTCTTTTTCGAAGGTGTCCTCCACATTCTCGTCCCAGTCGATGTCGGCAGCCTTACGGCGCAACTTGGTAGCATCGTCGTGGTAGGATGTGCCGAGCTCCTCTTGTATGTTCTCCAACTGACGCTGCAGGAAATAGTCGCGCTGCTGCTTGTCTATGTCCACCTGTGTCTTTTGGCGGATATCCGAACGGATTCTTGCAAACTGAATCTCACGCGATATCTCGCGCAGCAGGTCCGTGGCACGTGCTATGGGGCTCATCTGTGCCAGCAGGCTTATCTTCGTCTTGACGTCGATGGGCATATTTGCACACACGAAGTTCACGAAGAAAGGCATGGTGGAAGCGTTGTTGATGGCCGGAATCACTTCCTGGCTGAGGTTGTCGCTCAGACGGACATATTCACGCAACTGCTGCAGCAGTGTGTCGCAAAGCAGTTTGTAAGTCTTGTCCGTCATCTCCTCAAACTGTTCGTGCAAGGGCTCCACGTCGGCGGTGAGGATACCGTCGGCAGCATAAGCTGTTAAGATATGCACGGGCGACAGGCCTTGTACGATGGCTGTTGTGGTGTCGTCGGGCATCTCAAACAGACGTATCACGCGAGCCACCACACCTACATCGTAGAGATCAGAGCCTTTGGGGTTGTCCACCTCGGGCGAGTACTGCGAAGCGCATACAATGTATGAGCCTTCCTCGCTGGCGCGGCGGCAGATACGGATGGATCCTACTCGCCCCACGGAGATAGGCAGCACGACACCTGGGAACAGCGTGATATCGCGCAGCGGCATCACAGGCAACGTCGTATCGAACGTGGTGTTGTAGATTGCCTTTTCGTCGCCGTCGTATTCAGCTATGAAAGAGAAGGGATTGTTATTATCGTTTGTCATATTTTCAATGGTCGGTAATCAGTTTTGCCTAAAAATGCGCGCAAAGATACAAAGAATTTGCGAATAACGATTAACAATTCACAATATTTATAGGTACCCGCGCGACTTTTTTCACGAAAACACCCCTCTGCCGTGAATAAGACAGAGGGGTGAGAAGACCTTTACCATTTCATTCGCCGTTTTCGCTGCTCATTATGGCGAAGCAAAACTCTCTCCCGAGAGAGCGGGGAGAGGCTCTTAAACTATAATCCTTAAACTTTAATCCCTAAACTTTAATCTTTAATCTTTAATCCCTGATTCTTACCCAGTTCCGTTACATAGAACTCGAAGTGGTGTGGTTGGTTGCCGTCGATGGTGTATGCGTCAAGCGTTCGTGCACCCCAGGCATCGTTGCCGCCAACACCGTGGATGAGGAGGTCAATGTTGAGTGTGACGTGGTCGCGTCGTGGTAGTTCATTGGCGTGGCGTGGCTCCTTGTCGAGGTCTTCGCCGTCGTAGTTCCAAGCACGGAAATTGAAAGGCTGTGCGCTCTCTATGCGGATGCCCTTGCCTTGGTCGTCGGTAATCTCCAGCCATCGCACATCGGAGCGGTTGCCGTTGTCCTGAGGCACGATATAGTTTGGCTGCAGGTCATCTACGAAGGATTCGTAGAGCCCTATGAAGGCGGCTGATTTACGGTCGGGATAGTTCTCGAACGGGCCGCGACCATACCAACGCACATGCTGCATCGTTGAAGGCAGCTTCATTTCTACGCCGAACTTAGGCATCAGCGGCATATCTGAACGGGGAGGCTGATAGTCAAGGATTACGAGGTATGAGGATTCTCCCCCCGAGGTGGTGGTTACCTTGGAATAATTGAGTGTGCAGCCGTCGGTGTGGTCGCGCCAGTAGCCGAGACGATTGGCGTAGTTGTTGCGACGCTGGTTGTCGTTGGTGGGCTTCCAGAGGTTGATGGAAAGAGAAGACCATGCTCCCATAGGCTCAACCCCCGCTTTTCCTGAGAGCGAGGGGGCGGTTTGTTTCGAAGATGGGGATTTGCTGCTTGCAGAGGGCTGGAACTCTCTTTCGGAGGAATTGGCGGTGGGCCTTAGCTGTTCTCTTGCTACAACGAATCCCTTGTCGGCCCAGATAGTACGTTCTTTAAGGCACGCATAGACGTTTAGGAAAAGTTCACCCGAGAGGTCGGGCTTGGGACCGATGTGCAGCTGGTCGCCGTCGAGCTCTGCTTCGCCCTTGCTGACGATACGACCGTCGCAGAGCCATTCGTAACGGTAGTCAAAAGCAGTGAGGGGCGTGAAGTCGTAGCGGTTGGTGAGTGTGACGTTTTGCTGGGAGTTCAAGGCGAACTGTATGTTCTGATGTATGTACTGAGCCTGATAGTAATGAGGATGTGGCACACGGTCGGGGGCTATGAGGCCGTTGAGGCAGAAGGGGCCGTCGTTAGGCTGATCGCCGAAGTCGCCGCCATAGGCGAAGTAGGGGAGCGAGTCAGTGGCTATGCCTTGATCCACCCAATCCCAAATGGCGCCGCCTATGATGCTTGGGTCGGCGTAGATAACATCCCAATATTCGCGGAAATTGCCGAGGGAATTACCCATGGCATGAGCATATTCACGCATGAACAGGGGACGGTCGCTGACGCGCTGGGCCATAGTGCGGAGTTGGTCGGGGTGAGGATAGGCGAAATCATAGATGTCGGACTGGTCCATGTCGGTATCGCAGTAGATGGGACGTGTCTTGTCCACGCTGAGCACAGCCTCACGCATTGCTACGAAATTGCAGCCGCTGCCGCCTTCGTTGCCAAGCGACCACCATATTACTGACGGATGGTTCTTATCGCGGTTGACGAGCGAGAGGGCACGGTCAACATGGGATTTCATCCACAACGAGTCGTTGCCCATCACCTTGTTGCGCAGTCCGAAGGCGTGGCTCTCTTGGTTGGCTTCATCCATCACGTAGATACCGTAGATGTCGCACAGCTCATAGAACAGCGGCATATCCGGGTAGTGGCTAGTACGAATCATGTTGATATTGCACTGTTTCATCAGCTCCAAGTCGAGGCGGGTAGTAGCTTCGTCCATAGTTCGGCCTGTACGTGGATGGTGCTCGTGACGGTTTACGCCCTTGAGTTTGATGGGATGGTTGTTGACATAGAACACCTCGCCGCGAATCTCCACCTTGCGGAAGCCGGTGCGGTAGTGGAAGGTCTCGAGCACTTGTCCCTTGCGGCGTAGGTCTACGAACACGTCGTAGAGCGCAGGGTCTTCGCTCGACCACAGGCGCGGATTCTTGATGACGGCTGGCAGGGGTGCGTTGATGCCGTGACCCACGATTCGCGCTGTCACCTCTGCGCCCTTGGTCTTGCCTGCAAGTTCAGCGCTGATGCTGACACGACCTTCGCTCAAGTCGTTGCTGAGGCTGGTGTTGATTACGTAGTCGCGGATATAGGCGTCAGGGCGCATCCAGATACCTACACTGCGGTATATGCCGCTGAACCGGAACATATCCTGGTCCTCGAGGTAGCTGCCGTCAGACCATCGATAGACCTCTGCACAGAGGCGGTTGCTGCCGTCGCGCACGTATGGCGTGATGTCGAACTCAGCGGGCGCCATGGAGTTCTGGCTGTAGCCCACTTTCTGTCCGTTCACCCATACATACATTGCCGACTTAACGCCGTCGAAATGAAGGATGTAGTGACGTCCAGGCTCTTTCTTAAGGTTGAACTCACGCACGTAGGAGCCTGTAGGATTACGGTTCTCGTAGCTGAAGAAATGCCTCGGCGGTTCACTCATCACGCGCGGCTGGTCGCGTTTGAACGGGTAGTTCATATTGGTGTAGATGGGTTTGCCATAGCCCTGCAACTGCCATGTGCCAGGCACGTGAATCGTAGGCCATGAGGACGTGTCGAAGTCCTCGCGATAGAAATCAGCCGGCCGCTCATCAGGGTTCTTGGCCCAGTGAAACTGCCAATTGCCATCGAGCGACAGCCATTCGGGGTGCAGTGCCCGTTCCGACGGCAGCGTCAAGCTGGCATGGTAGGGCAGTTTGTTGATGCCTATCACCTGCGGATTCTCCCAGTCGTGGGGTGTTTGCGCTATAGATGAGGTGAAGCAGAACATGAAGAGGAGGAAAACAACAGCCCCCCTTCCCACTCCCCATTCTAAGGGGAGGGTGGAATGATTAGGCATTTGGTGGAGAATGTTTGGCATGGTTTAATTTGTTGGTATTTAGTTGATTCCTTCTTGGTTGAAATTTTTATTTTCACTTTTAACTCCTTAATTTTTAGCTCCTTCCATATAAAGTTCACTCTTCTTGGAAGTGACCATTTTCATCCTTCCATATAGAGTCCACTCTTCTTGGAAGTGACCATTCTCTCCATAGGGAGTGCTGTGGGGACAGGGGCTCAGAATACTTCCTTCACAATCTGACATACATTGTCGGTCTTGGCCATAGTGTAATAATGTATGGCCGGCGCGCCATGAGCCAACAGGTCGCGACTCTGGCGTATAGTCCACTCTACGCCTATCTGGTAGGCATCTTCCTGCGAGCGAGCTTTAGCCAGCAGACTTACCAATTGCTGAGGAATGTCGATGTGGAAGGAGCGGGGAAGGAGATCTACCTGACGCTGTGCCGAGATAGGCTTGAGCCCTGGTATGATGGGCACGGTGATGCCAGCCTGACGAGCCTTTTCCGTAAAACGGAAGAAACTGTCGTTGTCGAAGAACATCTGCGTGACGATGTAATCGGCACCAGCGTCCACTTTCTCTTTCAGATAGCGGATGTCCACCTCCATGTTTGCCGCCTCGTAGTGCTTCTCAGGATAGGCAGCCACGCCCACACAGAAGTTGGTAGGAGTGCCTTTGCTCACCGTTGGGTCGAGGTATACACCGCGATTTAGGTTGTTGATGAGCCCCACCAGCTCGTTGCTATGGCTGTAGCCGTCGGGCTCGGGGATGAAATGGCGCTGTCCCGGCAGCGCATCGCCGCGCAGGGCTACCACATTCTGCACGCCCAGGAAGTGCAAGTCCAGCAGTTCACTCTCTATCTTCGAACGCGAAGCACCGCCACATATCACGTGTGGCACTATCTCCAGCTCGGGATATCTGCGCATGATGGCCGCCACGATGGCTATGGTGCTCGGGCGCTTGGCCAGCGTCATCTTGGTGAAAGTGCCGTCGGCATTGGGCACATATTCCACCTCGTCGCGATGGCAGGTGATGTTGATGAACGGCGGGTTGAAAGCCATTAGCGGGTCGAGGCTGTCGTACAGACGTGCCACGTCGCTGCCTTTGAGCGGCGGCACCAGTTCGAAACTGGCAAAAGGTTTCTCGGCAGAGCGTAGGATCTCTATTACTTTCATATCTTTAAGATGTGTGATTTGGCGTATATTAAGTGCTTAAAGCATTAAATGAAGGAAGTGAGCTTAAAAGCTTAGTCCTCAGTGATATATTTTGACAACAACATTTTGCCTTCCTCTTCGCTGATGCCACGTCGGTGACAGTAGTCTGCGAGTTGTGCCTTGTCGATTCTTCCCACTGGGAAATAACGCGCTTCAGGGTGCAGGATGAAGAGGCCGCAGATGGAAGTGCTGGGCTGAATGGCATAGTGGTCGGTGAGCGTTATGCCCATGAGGCGCTCTGCCTGCAGACGGTCTATGACGATGCGTTTGAGCGAGTGGTCGGGACAGGTGGCATATCCAAATGCCACACGCAGAATCCTCGTTGCGGCGGCATCCGTGCCTCGCTCGTCTTCAGCCGTGAGAGCCGTCCTTACCTGTGTCTCAAGCCATTCGGCACTGGCTTCTGCCAATCGTGCACACAGGGCATGTGTCATCAGTCGCGAATGTTCATCGTCGGCTTCGTGTACAGGCTTTGCCACTATGGTGAACAGCCCTATGGGCGAGGGTGTTTGTTCGTCTATGAAATCGGCCAGGCATAGGAAACTGCCACGGGCGCTTTGGCTGCGCAGCATAGGCAGTCGCACGCCGTCACAGAGCACTATGTCGTTGGCTTCGCGTTTGGCAGCCTCGAAACTTACCAGGGCTTGCAGCGTTATGCCTTGTTCGGCAATGGCTTTCTTGAGGGCAGCCTTGCCCTCGTCCAGCACTCGTTTGGCCTCTGGGTTGACAAGCTGTTGCTGTAGAGATTCGCCTTTGAACCCCCAGAACAGCAGGAACATCCTCCAGTCCACGAATGGCACCACGCCGCCCTCGTCGTTGTCGAGGGGGATGATGATGTTCTTCGTTGCCTTTTTGATGATATTGGCCGCTGTCCACCCTTTGGCGGCACAGAAGTGCGGTGCTCGTTTGTTTGCCTCGTCGTAGGTTACGATAGGCTGATGATTCTCTTCATAGGCCTCGCGTACACGCTCCTGATCCGCTTTAATCTGTGCCGTGGCAGCTGCGCTATCCATCTGCAGGCGCTTGGCAACAAGTGCCGTGTGCGAGGCATCGCCCCCGTGCACTACAAGTCCTTTGTAGAGGGGTGCTAGCTTAACGGCCGTGTGAACTGCCGAAGTGGTGGCGCCGCCCACTATGATAGGCACCTGCAATCCTTCGCGCTCAAAGAGCAGGCACAGCTTCTCCATCTCCTTGAGCGACGGCGTTATCAGTCCGCTCACGCCTACGAACAAAGGCTTATGCTCGCGCGTGGCTTCAAATATTGTCTCTGCCGCCACCATCACGCCCAGGTCAACCACTTCGAAGCCGTTGCATGCCAGCACTATGGCCACGATGTTCTTGCCTATGTCGTGAACGTCGCCGTTGGCGGTAGCAAGCACCACTTTTGGCCGTGTGGTCGTATTGCCCTCGCTGTCAGCATCGATATATGGCTGCAGCAGCGCCACCGCCTCTTTCATCACTTGTGCGGCTTTCACTATCTGCGGCAGGAACATCTTGCCTTCGGCAAAGCGTGCTCCTACGTCTTCCATAGCCCGCATCAGCGGTCCTTCTATCACGGCTATTGCCTGGCCGTATTTCTCCATGGCCTCGGGAATATCGTCGGCCAGGTGCTCGCTGTTGCCGTTGGCAAGGGCGTAGGCCAGCCGCTGGTCAATGGGCGTTTCCTGCCTTGTAGCAGCGGGCTTGCTGCCTTGGTCGCTCTGGGCCGTCGGCGCGTTCTTGTCAGCCATGTAGTCTGCGGCCACCTTCAGCAGTCGCTCCGTGGCGCCGTCGTCGGTGTTGAGCACCACATCTTCCACGGCTTTCAGCAGTTGCGGTTCTATATTGTCGTAGACCTGCAACATCGTGGGATTCACGATGGCCATGTCTAAACCGGCACGTATGGCATGATACAGGAATACCGAGTGCATGGCTTCGCGCACTGTGTTGTTGCCGCGGAAGCTGAACGACAGGTTGCTCACACCGCCGCTCGTCTTGGCCTGCGGCAGGTGCTGCTTTATCCATTCCACGGCGCGTATGAAATCTATGCCGTAGGCCTGATGCTCGTGTAGCCCGGTGCCTACCGACAGAATGTTCACGTCGATGATGATGTCCTGTGGCGGTATGCCTATGCCGGTGAGCAGCCTATAGGCACGCTCGGCAATGGCTATCTTGCGCTCGTAGGTTGTGGCCTGTCCTTCCTCGTCGAAAGCCATCACTACCACGGCTGCGCCCAGTCGTCGCAGCTCGCGGGCCTTGTTCAGGAAATCCTCCTCGCCATTCTTCAGGCTTATGGAATTCACGATGCTTTTGCCCTGCGCGTTCTTAAGTCCTGCAAGGATAGTGTTCCAGTCCGACGAGTCGATCATCAGCGCTGCACGTGCCACGGCGGGGTCGGAGTTTATATGTCGGCAAAATGTAGCCATAGCGTCTGCGCTGTCGAGCATCGGGGCGTCCATATTGATGTCTATGACCGCTGCGCCGCCCTCTATCTGGTGTCGTGCCACGGCCAGTGCCTCCGTATGCTGTCCCTCGGCTATCAGCCTTGCGAATTTCCTCGAGCCTGCCACATTGGTGCGCTCGCCTATATTCGTGAAGTTCTGTGTGCGGCGGTCTATGAGTAGCGGCTCCAGCCCCGATAGCCACAGACGGTCGTCAGCCTGAGGCAGCACTCGCGGTTTCACGCCTTCCAGCGCCTCGCGTATACATTTAATGTGTCGCTCGTCAGTTCCGCAGCAGCCGCCCGCCATGTTCAGCAATCCGTCCTCCGCCATCTCGCGCAGGTGGCTGGCGGTGTAGTTGGGCAACTCGTCGTACTCGCCCATTTCGTTGGGCAAGCCTGCGTTGGGGTACAGCGACAGACGCACGGGTATATTGGCCGCCAGCTGCTCCACGAAAGGTCTTAGGTCGGCAACGCCGAACGAGCAGTTCAGTCCGAAACTGAGCAGGGCAGGGTAGTGGGCTATGCTGTGGTAGAATGCCATCAGCGTCTGCCCTGTCAGCGTGCGGCCGCTGCGGTCGTTCACGGTGGCTGACACCATCACGGGTATCGCTCTGCCGAGCCGCTCGCCCAACCGTTCTATGGCATAAAGTGCCGCTTTGGCGTTGAGGGCATCGTAGCACGTTTCCAGCAGCAGAACATCCGCACCGCCTTCCAGCAATGCCTCGGCCTGTTCGCTGTAGGCTGCCGCCATCTGGTCAAACGTAACGGCGGTCTCGGCAGGTGCCAGGGTCAACGACTTGGCGGTAGGCCCTATTGAACCAGCCACCCATACCTGTCGACTCTGCCTGTCGGCCACGCGCCGTGCTATGCGTGCACCCTCCAGCGCCATATCGCGTGCCGCCTCTTCGCAGGCATAGCCGTGCTGGCTGATGCGGTTTGCCGAGAAGGTGTTGGTGGTGATGATGTCTGCGCCGGCTTCTACATACAGGCTGTGCACCTGTTCCACCACTTCGGGGGCTGTGAGGCATAGCACGTCATTGTTGCCGGTGAGCGACACGGGCCAGTCAGCGAAGCGCCCGCGGTGAAAGCTTTCCGCTCCCACGCCCAGAGCCTGCAGGCGTGTGCCCATGGCTCCGTCGAGGATTAGTATCCGCTGTTGTAATGCTTGCTCAATACTCATTCGGATCTTCGTGTTTCTATTTGCCGTGCAAAGGTAGTAAAAAGATTAGAGATTATAGGTTAAGGAATAAACTTTTTTTCATCCACCCCCTTTTTTTCGATAAAACGTTGACTTTAATGGCCTCTCTCCCCGCTCAACCTTGACCTTGACGGCCTCTCTCCCCGCTCTCCCCCAAAGGGAGAGGGCCTCGCTTCGCTCGAAGAAGCGGAGCAGCGCCGAACGGACATTGACCTTGACCTTAACCTTAACCTTGACCTTAACCTTAATCCTTAATCCCTAATCACTAAATAATCTAAACCTAAACCTCCTATTCGGCGCAGTGTCGCCCGTGGTGCTTATCGATATGATATCATCCGGGTCGGACGGGTTGTCAGCCCATTTGAAATCCAACGTAAATGCACCTCTCTTCAGCCCCAGCGCCTTGCGCGGAACCGTCATGGTGAGGCTGTTGCCCGCTATCACACGCTCTACAGACGTCACCGCCTGCCACTGACCCTTGGCGTCGCTGCTGCGGTACAATATCCCATTCTTCACCATGAAATCGAAGCCCAAACCGTTGCCCCTTCGCGCTGTAGCTGCCGCTGCTGTCGTAGCCGGGTGCGTGTCCATGTAAAGCAGCATCCAGTTCCTATCCGTGCAGGGCGTCAGCGCATCTGCAGTCACCGCTTCAAACACAATATACTTACGCGTAACCTTCACCCTGCACTCTACGATGTCATTGCGCCCAGAGGAGTCGGTGTAGTGCAGTCCGCCGTAGCCGTTGTGGTCGCGGTGCATCACGTCGCCCTGCGTGTCATGGTAACTCACCACTGCGTTTCTGCCGCGCGCCACCTGTTGTGGCCTGACACCCTTGTAGCGCCTTATGTTCTGCACCAGCTGCATATAGTAGTTGTCCGTGTAGCCGCCGCGCATAGGCTGTATGGTGCGATTGAACTCTGCGTTATACTGATCCACGAAGTAGAATGGGTTCTTGCGCCCGAGGAAAGTGGTGGGACCAGGCACCGTTTCACTGCCCGGGGCGAGGCCTGATCGGTACTTCCCCGCCGTCCATTCGTTCCAGTCGTTCACGTAGATGAAGTCAGGGTCTACGGCAAGTGCCTCGTCCCAGCGGTCCTGGAAGTAAATGCCGTAGCCCTCGGGATGAGCCACCGTGCGCCCCAGCCATGGCACGTAGGCCGAGTCGGGCATGTCCCACTGGTTCAACACCGGCTCCTTTGTCTCGCGTCGCCAGCTCTTGCCCGTGATGCTTATCGGGTGCTGCGCAGGCGTCACAGCCATCTCCTCCAGTCGCCCTTTGTGGCGTGATGCCAGGTCTTTGGGTGTCATTTCTGCCACGCGCGCGTCGTTCATCTCATAGCCGAAGCTCCAGTTGTCTTCGGTTCCGACGTAGCGATGCCCGCCCCATTCGTAGTAACCCCACCACATATTCCTCAGCGTGAAGAACTCCTGCACCTCCTGCGGATAGCGGCCTGCCTCGTAGCCGCTGCCATTGGCGTCGTGGTCGGGCTCGGCGTTGTAGAGCAGCAGCGGCTTGCCGTCCCACATAAACCAGAAGTCCCGCGCCACCTCTTTCTTATATATCCGTTCGTAGAGGTCCGTCACCACGCTCACCACGGCTCCGTTGAACGCCCAGAAGCAGAACTGCGGCACGCTGTTGCCCAGCGCCCTCATCTTGGCCATCTCGTCAAACAGCACCGCCCACTCGTCCCAGTAGCGCACCGCATTCGTCACGTCGAGGATTAGCACGTCTACGCCGGCGTCAGCCAGCATCGACAGGTCGCGACGTATGAGCCAGCGGTCCTGACTGAGGAAATAGCCCGCCTCCGGCTCGCCCCAGTGCAGGCTCCACTCCTTCCAAGCCGGGTGGTAGGCGTCGAGGCGTGCCTCAGGGGCCTCCTGCAGCGTGCGTGTCACATCGCCCCCATAAGGCGCATTCAGTCCGTACTTGCCCTCATCATGCCAGGTGATGTAGAAGATACCCACCGTGCGCTGCTTGTCCGTCCGTAATGGTGCCTCCTCGGCGGTCGGCATCACCCGGCCGAGGGCGTCTGTTGCCACCCACGTGTCAGGCATGATGTCCGTCACTTGAGCGTTTGTTGCAAGCGTGCAGATTATTAAGGTCAGCAATAAACTAATTCTTTTCATTCTCTTATGCCCTTTTATCTTTTCTTTTTCTCTTTTATGTTACTATTCTCATCTATTCTCCCGTCACTTTTCTCTAACAGCCTTCTTCTCTTTTCCCCACATATTTTCTTCTTCCTTTTCGTGTGCAAAGTTACAAAAAAATATCCAAATCTCCAATTTTTTTCGTGTTAAAAACAACATTGTTTTAGGTAAAAAATATGAGATGGTACAAAACCCTAAAATAAGTCCCGTGGGAAAAGGGACAACAAAAGCAGAAAGCATACAACCTGATCAGAGAGATAAGTCAACAGAATCAGTATAATAAACAGTAATTAACAAAACGGCAACAAATCAAGGCTCAAAAGGAGTCAACACTATACAGGGAAAGACAAACCTCGTGTGGTCAAGAGTGGTCATTAAGGTCATTAGGTCATTAAGGTCATTAAGGATTTTGGATGCGGTCATCAGCTCACTATAATATATAGTGCCGTTCTTGACCAGTGTGAGAACGTTAATGACCTAATGACCTTAATGACCATAATGACCACTCCGGCTCCCTCATTGCAGCATTGAACAGCAGCAAGTGTGTCTCATTGAAGTCATCGAAAAAAAATGCACACGCGCCTGATTTTTTAACACTAAAAATTCGTTTACCGCAATGTTGATGTTGTATCTTTGCAGCGGAAAAGAGGAAGTGGCAGAATGTCGACACTGCCGCTTCTAACGGCCATATCTGCAAGGACTTTAGCGCTGAAGTCCAAGCAGCACGGCGGGCTGGCGCCGCCCGTCGCGAATGGCTGTGGATTGACCTTAACCTTAACCTTAACCTTGACCTTAACCTTGACCTTAACCTTAACCTTGACCTTAACCTTAACCTTGACCTTAACCTTAACCTTGACCTTAACTTTAACCAATCTCCACGCCCTAAAAACAATGAGCCCTCTACACTTAAGTGGGTTAGGGGATTAATGATTAATGATTAAAGATTGACCTTGAAGGTCTCTTTCCCCTATCTGTCCTCAGCCCTAGATAGTGACTTTGAAGAACGTCCTTTACATGCGAAACTATGGTCATTAATATCGACAACAAAGAAGTACATTAAATTCTGCATCGCTACGTTGAAGGATTGCAACAGCGACCTTTCTCTGTGACGAATAAGGGTGAGAAGAAGGTGGTTTTCGCCTCCTTTCCCGATGAAAAAGCAGAATATTTTTCATTTTTTCCGATTTTTGTTTGGCAGTATCGAAGAAAAGGCATACCTTTGCAGCCGCAAAACTCAGAAAGCCTACAAGAGGAGAGATGCTCGAGTGGCTGAAGAGGCACGCCTGGAAAGCGTGTAACCGGCAAAACTGGTTCCCGGGTTCGAATCCCGGTCTCTCCGCTTGAAAGGGTGCACAGAGTGATGCGCTATCGTACAGTTGACACGGGAAAGTCCTGTACGGCCAGCTCCCTTCGAATCCCCCAGGGCTTGACCGCAGCAAGGGTAGTTGGTTGTAGCGGCGCGATGCAGATCGCTTTCCCACCCGCCTCTTTAGCTCAGTTGGCCAGAGCACGTGATTTGTAATCTCGGGGTCGTTGGTTCGAATCCGACAAGAGGCTCACCCGAATGAAACCGCAGGTTCTACACAAGAACTTGCGGTTTTTTTGTTTGGCGGGTGTGCCAATTTTGCCTCTAATGACGAAAAATGCGTTATTTTTTCTATTTCTGATTAGATATTTTTGTCGGAATACAAAATAAAGTATTAAATTTGTGGCGTCTTTTGAAGAATTATCATCATTTTACCAACAAACTAACATAAATCACAAAGAATAACACCTTACACATGATGAACATAAAAGTCGGAATAATAGGCTTCGGCCGAATGGGACGATACTATCTAAAGGAGTTTCAGAGCAACCCATACTACGAAGTCGCCTACGTTTGCGATATCGACGAGGAATGCAGAGCACTGGCCCGCAAGATGGCTCCCGAGGCGAAGATTGTTGCCGATGAACAGCAGATCTTTGAGGACCCGCAAGTGCAGGTGGTGGCGCTCTGCGCCATGGCCGACTCTCGCCCCGAGCAGATACGCAAGGCGGTAGCGGCGGGCAAGCATATCATAGCCGAGAAACCTCTTGCCGACACGATAGAGCGCGAGTGGGAGATGGTGGAGCTGGTGGAGAATGCTCCCGTGCAAAGCACGGTGAACATGTATCTGCAGAACGCGTGGTACCACCATGAGATGCGCAACGCCATTGACCGCGGCGAGCTAGGCGAATTGGCCATAATGCGCATCTGCCACATGACGCCCGGACTGGCGCCTGGCGAAGGGCACGAGGCCGAGGGACCGTCGTTCCACGACTGCGGTATGCACTATGTGAACCTTGCGCGCTGGTATGCGCGTAGTGAATATAAGACGTGGCATGCCCAAGGCATGCGCATGTGGGCTTGGAAGGACCCGTGGTGGCTCCAGGTGCACGGCACGTTCGACAACGGCATCGTCTACGATATCACCCAGGGCTTCGTCTACGGCCAGTTGTCGAAGGAACAGACGCATAACTCATACGTGGAGCTCATCGGCACGAAGGGCTTCTGCCGCATGACGCACGACTTCAAGACGGCGGTAGTGGATATCCACGGCGTGACGGAAACGCAGCATATCGAGCGACCCTTCGGCGGCAAGAACATCGACCGCCTGATAGAAGAGATGGCATCGAGCATAAAGACGGGGGTGCGCGACAGGCACATGCCGTCGTTCCGTGACTCTGCCATAGCCTCGCAAAACGCTTGGAACATGCTCGAGGACGCACGCCAGCACGACCTGCCGGCGATAGGCACTCACGAGGAGCTCGAGGAGATATGGGAGTATCGCCGCAACCTGAAGGACGGCTACGGACTGCTGCCGAGGAATAATAAGAATGTTTGATAGTTGACAGTTGATAGTTGACAGTTGATAGTTGACAGTTGATAGTTGACAGTTGACGGTTGATAGTTGATAGTTGATAGTTGACAGTTGACGGTTGAAACCTGAAACTTGAAACCTGAAACTTGAAACCTGAAACCTGAATAATAAAGACTTACTAACCAACACTTTATAAATTAACACTAACACTAAACTTTAAACACAGAACAAACCATGGCTGACGTTTCAAGAAGAGACTTTCTCAAGCGTGGCTCTGCTGCGCTCGCGGGCATGATTGTTGCCCCGACCATCGTTCCTAACACTGTACTCGGCGCTGCCAAGAAGCCCGGACGCAAGGCTCCCAGCGACAAGCTGAACATCCTCGGCGTGGGTGTAGGCGGCCGCGGTGCTGCCGACATCGCTGAAATGGCGAAGACCGAGAATATCATCGGCCTCTGCGACTGCGACTGGAAGTACGCTAAAGCCGTGCTGGACAAGTATCCTGACGCTAAGAAGTACACCGAGTACCGCAAGATGTACGACGAGATGCTGAAGTCGGCCGACGCCGTAATGGTAGCTACCGCCGACCACACGCACGCCATCATCGCTGCCGATGCCATTCAGGCCGGCAAGCACGTGTATGTGGAGAAACCTATGACGCTCTATGCTTACGAGAGCCGTCTGCTCACCAAACTGGCTGCTAAGTACAAAGTGGCTACCCAGCAGGGTAACCAAGGTGCCTCAAGCTCCGGCACACGCAAGGCCATCAACTGGCTGTGGAACGGCGAGATAGGTGAGGTGACCAAGATTGAGGCCTTCACCAACCGTCCCATCTGGCCGCAGGGCATGCAGACGCCCAAGGAGGCACAGGCAGTGCCTGCTACCATGAACTGGGAAGCCTTCATCGGCCCCGCTCAGATGCGCCCCTACAACGAGGCTTACACGCCCTGGAACTTCCGCGGCTGGTGGCCCTTCGGCTCCGGCGCCCTCGGTGATATGGCCAACCATATCCTCGCCGTGGCCTTCACAGGTCTGAAACTTGGCTCGCCGACGGCTATCCTCGGCAGCTCCACAATGCTGATGCCTGACAGCTGCCCGTCGGCACAAAAGGTGACCTATCGCTTCCCCGCTCGCGACAACCTGCCCAAGCTGGGTCTGCCCGCTTGCGAACTGACTTGGTACGACGGCGGCCTGCGCCCGAACATCCCATTTGACATGCCCGAAGGCAAGCACTTCGACGGCAACGGCGTCTGCATCTTCTACGGCACGAAGGACATCATGGTAGTCGGTACCTACGGCTACGACCCGTTCCTCGTCAGCGGCCGCAACCCCGTGGTGCCTGAGCTCTGCCGCGTAGTGAAGAACGACAACCACCAGCAGGACTGGATCCGTGCGTGCAAGGAGAGTGCCGACAGCCGCGTGCCCGCCGCCTCCGACTTCGCCATCAGCGGACCGCTGAACGAGAACATCGTGATGGGCGTGGCAGCCGTGCGTCTGCAGGAGCTCGACCAGTGGCTCAAATGGGACGGCGAGAAGATGCGCTTCACCAACATCTCACCCGATGCCAAGCTGCACGTCTCCAACGCCATCGAGTTCTCTATCCACGACGGTCATCCCTCGTTCACCTCGGCCGACAAGGTGGAGATCAACGCCGCCGAGTACGCAGCACGTCTCATCAAGCCCGTCTATCACAACGGCTTCGTGCTGCCTGAACTGCCATAAGTATTTTTTCACAACGAATTAGACGAATTCTTGACTATTAACATCTCATTCAAGATTCATTTTAATTCGTTTAATTCGTTGTAAGATGAAAACTGAGCACAACGTTAATTCATTTTAATTCGTTTAATTCGTTGTAAGATGAAAAAATTATCAATTTTTATAGCTTATCTGTTATTCGTCCTTTCGCCTTTAGCTGCCCAGAAGACCGTGACCATCGTCTGCTCCCAGGGTTTCCAAGGCCCTGAGCTGTGGGACCGCCACGAGCTGCCCGTTGACAAACAAGGTTATTTTGCTATCTTCGACGGCAAGACATTCGCTGGCTGGCGTGGCTATGGCAAGAACTATATGCCCTCGAAATGGAAGGTAGAGGACGGCGCTATCCACCTCGACAGCAAGGCCAAGGGCGAGGGCGGCGACATCATCTTCGCCCATCAGTTCGGTCCAAACTTCGAGTTTGAGATGGAGTGGAAGATTGCCGAGGGAGGCAACTCCGGCATCTTCTACCTCGCCAAGGAAACGGCCAATGCCGACCGCACCGGCCTCGAACCCATCTACATCTCATGCCCTGAGTGTCAGGTTCTCGACAACGAGCGTCACCCCGATGCCAAGCTCGGCAAGGACAACAACCGTCAGGCCGGTTCACTCTACGACATGATTCCCGCTAAGCCCCAGAATGCCAAACCAGCCGGACAGTGGAACAAGATCCGTATCCGTGTGCAGGACGGCACCGTAACCCATTTCCAGAATGGCGTGCAGGTGCTGCAGTACAAGCTCTGGACACCCGAATGGACAGCCCTGCTGCAGGACAGTAAGTTCAGCGAGAAAGCATGGCCAGTAGCCTTCGACCTGCTCAACAACTGTGGCGGCGCTGATCGCAAAGGCTTCATCGGTATGCAAGATCATGGCGATGACGTTTGGTACAGGAATATTAAAGTCAAGGAACTATAAGAAGACACGTCATTCGTTTAATTCGCATCATTCATTATAATAAAATGAAAAAAGGTATATTATTATTTCTCTTAGGCGCAGTAGTCGGTTTTGGTGCCAAATGGCTCATGGACGATTGTTGCAACAAGTCCTGCGCAGCTCCTGAAGCTGCAGGCGAGAGCCCTATAGCCCTCGTGGCCGACGGCCCCAATATCGATATCGCAACACTTCCTGTTGACGAGGAAGGTTTCATCGTGCTCTTCAACGGCGAGAACCTCGACGGTTGGCGCGGCTATGGCATGGACGTGCCTCCCACCAGCTGGGAAGTGAGCGACGGTGCCATTCACCTCAAGGGCTCCGGCACAGGCGAGGCTCAGGCTGAAGGCGGCGGCGACCTCATCTTCGCACATAAGTTCCAGAACTTTGAGCTGCAGCTGGAGTACAAGATCTCCGAGGGCGGCAACTCCGGTATCTTCTATCTCGCTCAGGAGGTGAAGGATGCCGAGGGCAAGGAATACCTTCCCATATGGCAGTCGTGCTCTGAGTATCAGGTGCTCGACAATGCCAAGCACCCCGATGCACAGCTCGGCGTAGATGGCAACCGTCAGGCTGCTTCGCTCTACGACATGATTCCAGCCAAGCCCCAGAACGCCAATCCCGCCGGCGAGTGGAACCAGGCTAAGATCATGGTTTACAAAGGAACTGTAGTGCACGGACAGAACGGCACTAACGTGCTCGAATATCACCTCTGGACGCCGAAATGGACTGAGATGCTTCAGGCCAGCAAGTTCGCCGAGGGCGGCGACTTCCCCTACGCTTTCAACCTGCTCAACAACATGGGCGGCGAGAACCACGAAGGTTATATCGGCCTGCAGGACCACGGCGACGATGTGTGGTACAGGAACATCCGTATAAAGATTTTGGATTAAGGCTCATCTCTGCCTCCTCCCCAAATGAGGGGAGAGAGGCAAGCCTTTTACTTTCTTGATTATCGTGAACAGGAGAGATTTTCTTAAGAAATCAGCGATGCTCTCCGTGGCTCTGCCGGCTGCGGAGATGGCACGTGCAGCAGAATACGTCCCGGGAACCGAGGTGAGCGCCTCGGCTGCTCGGGACGAGCTTTCTGCGGCCGACGGTGCCCTGATAGCATCAGCTCCTATGCTCCAGAACTACGCTGAGGACAGCATAGGGATAGCTTTTGCCGTAAACGATATGGCAAACGGCTTTGTGGAGATAGGACGTAAGCCCAACCTCAGCGATGCACGCAGAGTGATGTCCGGCGGTTATCGTATGGCAGAAATCAGCGACCGCGTAGCGCAGGTGCGAATCACAGACCTACAGCCTGCCACTACATATTATTATCGTATAGGCGCTGAGCGAATCAGCTACAAAGGCGGCTACAACATGAAGAACCTGGGCCGCGAAACGGATGAGCATATCTATTGCTTCACCACTGCCGGCAAAGATGCCCGGGCGCATTTCTGCGTCATCAACGACACTCATGTGCAGTGGGAGCCCTTCGGCCGAGCTATAGAGAAGATTGCCGCCTTGGCACCCTCATGTGTCGTCTGGAACGGCGATGCCTGCAACGTGGAAGAGACGATAGAGGCTCAGATGCGCATCTTCCTGAAGCCCGAGATAGCCCGCAAGGATTATGCCGCCTCGACGCCATACCTGCTTTGCACCGGTAACCACGACTTTCGAGGCTTGGCCAACCGTCATCTCGAACGCGTTTGGATGTACCGCCAGCCCGAGGAACGAGCCGTGCGCGACTGGGACCTGGGACGTAACTTCGCTCTGCGCATGGGCGATATAGCCATGATAGGTCTGGACACGGGCGAGGATAAGTTGGATACCAACCCTGCGTTTGCCGGTATCTTCAAGATGAAGGAATACCGTGAGGCTCAGGCACTATGGCTCGCTGATGCCTTGAAACGCAAGGACATTGCCTCGGCGCCGTTCCTCGTAGCCTTCTGTCATATCCCCCTCTACGATCCCAATGCCAAGCACAACCCCGGCGACGTAGCTCCAGCCGACACAGACCCGCGCTACGACAGCAATTTCGCCATGTGGCAACGCACGTGTGCACAACTCTGGCTGCCGTTGCTCGAGAAAGCCGGCTGCCAGCTCATCATCACTGCCCACCAGCATCGCTACCAGTATCATGCCGCAACAGCCGACAGGCCATGGGCGCAGATAGTGGGTGGCGGACCAGAGATGGGTGAATATGGCGGCAAGAAGAACCCTAACAAATTCCCGACAGTAATCGAGGGTAGGGTAGAAGACCGTCGGCTTCATATCACAATTCACAACCTCGTAACACTCAAAGTTCAGGAAGAACTGGACTTCGAGCCGAGGAAAACACGCATGAGACGCAAACAACAGTAACAGAAAACGTAATGAAAACAAGTAAGATTATCCTGGCCCTGACAGCTCTTATGCTGTGCACTGGCCTCTCTGCCAAGCCCAAGAAACAAATGGGCCTGCAACTTTACAGTATTCGTGAGGTTATCGGCTCGCCCGAGAAATATGCCCAGAACCATGTCGAGGTGTTCAAGAAACTCGCCTCATGGGGCTACACTGCAGTCGAGGCCGCCAGCTACGACCAAGGCCGCGGTACCTTCTATGGCGTATCACCCCAGCAGTTCCGTGCCGACTGCGAAGCTGCAGGCCTTGAGTGCCTCAGCAGTCATGCCACTCGCGGACTCAACGCCGATGAGCTCAAGAACCACGACTTTACCGAAGCCATGAAATGGTGGGACAAGGCTATTGCCGACCATAAAGCAGCCGGAATGAAATATATCGTGACTCCTGGCTGGGGCGTGCCCAATACGTTGCAGGAAGCGCAGACGCTGTGCGACTATACCAATGCCATCGGCCGCAAATGTCAGGCTGCCGGACTCCGCTACGGCTACCATACCCATTCGGGTGAGTTCCGCAAGGTCGAGGGTCAGGTGTGGATGGAATATTTCATGCAGCATACCGATGCCTCAGTGTTCTTCTGGCAGATGGATACCTATTGGTGTGTCATGGCGCAGCAGTCGCCAGTACAGTACTTCAAGAAGTTCCCAGGTCGCTTTGCCATGCTCCATATCAAGGACCTTTATGAACTGGGCGAGAGCGGAATGGTGGACTTCAACGCCATCTTCCGCAATGCTGAGAAGGCCGGGCTCTGCGACTATATCGTGGAGATGGAAGGCACCGACGGCACCATCGACATCATGGAGGGTGTGCGCCGCTGCGCAGAATACCTACTTAACAACAAGCTCGTAAAGAAGAGCTATAGGAAATGATGCCTCTCACAGATATTTGTAGAGTAAAGTAATGAAGGATGAAGATTAAAGTCTCTACATTAATTATTTTTCTCAGCTCATTGTTCGTGGGCAGCGCATCGGCGCAGAACCCTATTTTCAAGGGTTGGTATGCCGACCCCGAAGGGGCGGTGATGGGAGGCCGTTACTGGGTATTTCCCACATATAGCGCCCCCTATGAGAAGCAGCTGTTCTTCGATGCCTTCTCATCGGAGGACCTTGTGCATTGGACCAAGCACGAGCGTGTGCTGCAGCAGAAGGATATCCCTTGGCTGCGCATGGCGCTATGGGCTCCGGCCATGATAGAGGCCAACGGCAAATACTACCTCTTCTTCGGCGGCAACGACGTTCATGAGGGCGAGGTAGGAGGCATTGGTGTGGCTGTGGCCGATTGTCCCGAAGGGCCTTACCGCGATGCCCTCGGTCACCCGCTCATCAACGAGATAGTGAACGGTGCACAGCCCATCGACCAATTTGTATTTCGCGACGACGATGGGCAGTATTATATGTTCTACGGCGGCTGGCGCCACTGCAACGTCTGTAAGCTTAGCCCCGACCTGTTGAGCATCGTGCCTTGGCCCGACGGGCAGAAGTTCCACGAGGTGACACCAAGTGAACAATACGTAGAGGGGCCCTTCATGCTCAAGCGCAATGGCAAGTACTATTTCATGTGGAGCGAAGGCGGATGGACGGGCCCCGACTACTGTGTGGCTTATGCCATTGCCGACAGCCCCTTCGGCCCCTTCAAGCGTATTGGCAAGATCCTCCAGGGCGACCCGAAAATAGCCATGGGCGCAGGTCATCATTCCGTCATCCAATATCCCGGCAAGGACGAATACTACATCGTATACCACCGTCGTCCGCTGACAGAGACCGACGGCAACAGCCGCGAGACTTGTATCGACCGCCTTTTCTTTAACCCCGACGGCACCATTCGCCCAGTTGTAATGACTCACGATGGTGTTAAAGCACGGCCGTTAACGGCTAAGGCTAAGCGCATACTGAAACGACAATCTAAACAAAGCCAGTTGAAGAACTAAACAAAGTCGGCTTAAAAGTGGATTAAGCCCTATTTAATAGATCTGTTAACCCGTATTAGAAAAACATTATAAACAAACTCGCCTGTTCAAGGATCAACCTTGAGCAGGCGAGTTTTTTGTGGTAGCCATCCAGTGAACTATATTTCAGGATGACTTGTTAAGTAGATCACTTTATCGCAACCTTTTTGCCGTTGAGGATATAGATGCCTTTTCTCTTGGCACTATCGCTGTTGAGCTTGCGGCCGCTGATGTCAAACCACTGGCTGTCAGCATCGTCGGTGTCTACCATATCTATTGCCGTAGCATCGCTTGAGGCGAAGATGATGCTGAACGGTGAGCGACGTGAACCAACGACGTCGTTGTTGACGTACGTGCACACGTTTTTCGCGCTGATGAGCACACCTTGGCAATAGGTCTTGAAGGAGAGTTTGGCTTCATCCTCTCCAGGTACGGTGATGTAGGCGAAGCCTTGTGAGTCGGTCGCAGTAGCAGCA
Source organism: Bacteroidaceae bacterium (assembly GCA_016286165.1). Taxonomy (GTDB): domain Bacteria; phylum Bacteroidota; class Bacteroidia; order Bacteroidales; family Bacteroidaceae; genus Physcousia. Next base: position 257,138 of record JAEESE010000001.1, read on the forward strand.
CGACATTCTTCACCGGCATAGACGGCTATATCGCTGTTGGTGAGCACCCCGTCGTCCATCGTTACTCGGGCCACGATGTTCATGTTGCCGCTGTACTGGTGGTGGTCAACGGGTGTGAAGTCGTTGCTGATGCGTCGAACGGGTGCCTTGCGCACGACAGAGGCAGTGGCTATCGGGTAGGTGAAGGAGCGTGCTTCGGAGGCTGTGTTGCGGAGCATGTAGCCCTCGCCTGGGATGAGGGCGCCGAGGGTGCCGTTCCATTCGTAGCCGTCGTACATTGCGAACGACGTTTGGCTCTTGACGACGTCGCCGTCGTGGGGCTCCAAGCCTGCGAAGGCGTCAGCGATGCTGATGATCTTGGTACCGGGATAGCCTATCCAGTTCCAGCCTGGGGCTACCTCAATGGTTTCTGTCTTCAGGTCTACGGCATGGCCTGCAAAGGAGAGATCCTGTGCCTCAGTCATCTTCACCATGAACATCTCATGGTTGTTCAGCGTGAGCACGTCGGTGGGGTACCACTTGGTGCCCCACTGCTCCATGAAGGCTTCCTTGCTCTTGACGATGTTTGTCTTGAGGGCTACGGAGCTGAAGATGGTGGGTACGGTCATGTCTTCGGCAGTCAGATAGATTGACAGCCAGTTCCAACCCTTGACCAGTGCAATGTCCTGCAGAAGCAGGTCGCTGGTGGAGATAATAACGGGATCGGTGTACGTTCCGAGGACTTTGTTCTGTGAGAACGTAAGCGCAGGCGTGCTCTCGACGAAGGAGTAGACGATGCCTGTCGAAGCGTCGTAGGCCCGAATAGTGATGGACTCATTGTTTTCATCCTCGTGACCGTATATGTTGAACAGGATGAAGTAGGTGTCGTAGCGGCTGTTGTACTTGGCGTAGCCTACGCCTCGGCACTCGTCGCCGATGAAGGCAGCTACCATGTCGTCGGCATCGTCGCAGGGCCTTCCTGCGAAGTCGAGCATGGCGATGACGTTCATTGAGCACTCGTAGTCGGCAGCGTTGACGGCCCAGTCGGGCTTGTCGCCGACCGCGTTGATGTAGAGCGTCAGCGGCTCGCTGATATTATTGTTGCCAGTAAGGTAAACAGTCTGCTCATACTTGCCTGTAGGCAGGCTCTCAGAGATGGTGAAGGTTACGGTCTTGGATGATTGAGCTACCAAGGTGCCGCTGGTGACGTTGGCGGTGAGCCATGCAGGCATACCGCTGAGCGTCCAGTTCTCGGCCTTACCGCTCTCGTTGACGAAGGTGGCGTTGAAGGAGATGCTTTCGCCGCTGAGTTTCTGGAGGTTCAGTGTATTGTCGCCACTCCAGAGGAGCTGGTTCTGCTTGACGAATGCAGACCAGACTATAGGTGTTGACTCGTTGCCGTTCATGTCTCTTACGTTTCTAACGGTGAACTTCAGTGTTGAGCCTTCCAGGCGTGCCATCTCTTCGTTCAGCGTGATTACGATGCCTCGTTCGTTGGCAACGTAGCTGAATTCAACATTCGTAGCTTCGGGCTTCACCTTCAGGGCAGGAGCTTCGTCGATGAAGGTGATGCTTCCGCTTGTCATGGCAGCTTCCTTGGTGCCTGTACAGAGGTCCTTGGCGTTGTTTACCGAAGAGATAAGTCCGGAGTTGGGATCGCGGCTCATCTGCTCGAATGAGTAGTAGGCTTCCAAACCGGTCTCGTCGCCAGTGAGGCGCTGTGTACGCTGGCTCTTGATAAGCTCGCCCGTCAAGGAAGCCTTCCAGAAGCGGATCTCGTCCACTGAGCCCTTGAAGGGCTGGCTACCTGCGCGTGAACCTATATATAGGTACGAGCCTTCCAATGGCGGTACGGCGTTGGCTGACATGGCCTTCACTGCGGTGCCGTCGACATAGACGGTAGCGTTGCCGTTGCGGAGCACGTTGAGGGCCAGGTGGTGCCATGCGTTGTCGAGATAGTCGTTGTTGCTGATAGTGATGTCCGAGCCGTTGGCTGTCATGGTCAGGGCGCCCTCGGCGCTGAAGCCCATGCTCACTGACTTTTCGATTGTGTAGAATAGTGTGCTGGCTGCGCCTTGGTCGGCCTTGGCACCCTTGAACCACATCTCGAGAGCATAGTCCTCGGTCGGGAGAACGACGCAATCCGCGATAAGCAGCTTGAGGGCATCCGTGCCGTTGAGACTCACGGCCTTGTTGTCGTTGTTCAGATACCACGTCTCGGCGGGCATCGTCATGTGGCGGTTGCGGGCATAGTCGGTGCCCGAGACGCCTGTGCCTTCGTCGAGCTTCCAATAGCCGATGAGGTTCGGAGTGGACGGTTTCTTCGTGTAGTACATCTCGGCTTGTGCCTCGCTCATCTCGCGTGACTTGTCCCAGAGCGTCAGTTCGTGGATAGCACCTGTGAAGTTCTGCCCGAGCGTGATGGCGCCTGTGCCTTTATATTCAGCTACTGCCACCTTGTTGAACAGGTCGTTGGTGCTGTTGGCTGTTACGGCTCGTGCGCTGAAGAGGCCGCCGTCGCCGTCATATTCGTAGTTGAACGCGAGGAATGTCCAAGTGTTCTTCTCGATGGCCTTTGTCGAAGTGTAACTTTCAGAACCGATGGTTACAACTAAGTTACCTTCGGCATTGACGCTTACCTTGAACTTGTCGGTGCCGTTGCCGTGGGTGAAGATGTCGCCGGCGTCGGTCACGCGCACCCACATATCGGCTGAGAAGTCCTTCTGGGCCAGGTTGAAGCTCGCCTCGGTGTAGGCGGCGCGCTCGGTGTTTTGTGCCGAAAGAGCCACGTCGTGCTGCACCTCAGCTCCATTCAGGACGCCGCTGATGACGAAGTTGTTCTTCGTCAGCATACCCCTTTGGATATCCTCATTGAAGGTTACGCTGATCTCGTCGCCGCTGTTGAGGATGCCGTCGTTCGGGTTGGCCAAGCCATAGAGTTGTGGACGGCTTACGTCTTTTATCACCGTAAGCTCCTCGCTCTTCGTGCTTACAGGGCTACCTGCGAAGATGGCTGAACTCTGTGCGCGGAACAGGTAGTTGCCGTCGGTCCATTTCGATTCACTCATATCCAGAGGCAGTTCGATGACACCGTTCTCGGGAATCAGTTCCTGACTGTCGTTAGCGCGGACGCTTTCACTCGGGATATAGCTCTTGATCAGGCTCCATGTCTGATCACCTGGTGCCAAGTACTGGAGGTCAATGCTCTTCAGCCCTGTGTAGTAGCGGTCGAAGCCGGTTACTGTAAGCATCAAGCCTTCGTCGATGTTCTTAGTGTTAAGCACTGTCTTGTCGATAGCCATTATCACTGGCGTGCTGGCGGGCACAAACTCGGCGTTGAGGCTTACCGTGTCGGCTATGGCGCCGTGGATGGATGTCGGGTCGTTCTGGCAGGTACTCGTAAGGGCTAGCTTGATGTCCTCATACTTTGTTACATCAAGGTTCCCCTGTTCCAGTGTCAGAATGAGTCTTACCGTCTCGCCAGCAGGAACCAATACGGTACGTCCGTTGCCGATAGGACCAGTGGGCAGACTCAACTTTGCGCCGGAGTTCGACTCGTCGATGGGCACGAGGTTAAAGTAAGCATCAGTATTCGTTACGGAATTGTTCTTCAGCTGTAGTTCAAACTGTGCCTTTCCACCGGTGGGTACACCTGTGAGCATGTTGTTGTCACAAGTAATTTCAGGATCTTCAATCTGCATGGTTGCTGTTGACAATTCTGTGCCGGGCTCATAGTACTTGGTCACTTCCTGACCTTCATACGGGCATGAGCTCTGGCCACCTACAGTGCGGAACACCGGACCATGGCTACCCGAAGCAGGATAGACGTCCATTGAGAATGAGTCATCACTGCCGCTATCGGACAGGGTATAGCTGAAAGTGGCTGTAGTCGTCTCCTCTGTCGAACTTTCTTCCGTACTTTCCCAAGTGGTAGTGTTAGAAGTCTCGATATCGCCACCCCAACCATTCCACGTAAGTCCGACATCAAATGTAAAGAGGTACGTCCAGTTGTGCTGATAAGAGATTGTCTGTGAGTAAGTCTTCGACGATAATGCCGTTTCCGTGATCTCGGCACCTCCGCCAAACGAAACATTTTTCTCGACTTTTCCGTTCTTAAAGAGGTTTACCTTATATTTCTCATTCTGCTCAATGACTGAATACCAGTTCTTAATCTGATCGTTGTAGAAAGTAACCCTATCAAGACCCTCTTCTTTGGGGAGAACTTTATATGTGCCAGGCTGTCCGAAGTTTTCGTCTGTTGGCTTCAGCGTAGTCACATACTTGTTCTTGTCAGTATTGTTCTCCGCTTTTGCAGTATCGGGGACTGTTTCGAGCAGGTCGTTGCGCAACATTTCCAGATTTGGAATCAGCACGTTTTCGATATGGTATTGCGTATAGACGAAGTTGGTATTGAACTCCTTTCCTACCGTGATAACGTTGTCAACATCCACATGTGGCTTACCATCGGAACCAAGTTTCAGTCCTACCATACGTGCCCGACCAAATAGCAAGTTTGTGCTCTTACCTATATATAAATCACCATCGGCACCCACAAAATCAGGATCGCTGCTGGTGCTGATAGCCCGAGTAACTTCAAGCACTGTTGTATGTGTGTCAATAGTATCATTTTGCATCAAACGGTCAAAGCCGTTGATTATGTCTAAGGTAGAATCCCATTCGGTTTCAACGGTAAAAAAGTTCGTGCCCGTGTTTTTGACTATGTTACCGCCCAAATTCAGCGTAACAACAAAGTCGTTCTCCTGTACATGGGTGTTGATGGTATCCTTGCTCTCTATCGTCACTGTTCCGCTCTCCCATGTGGCAAACGACGAGTCTCCGTAGGGATCGTGCAGAATCATCTCTACTTCCGACGGGCCTTCTGTGGTGAAATTAGTACCTGAAGGCAAATCGCCGAAGATAATGCCATTCAGTCCTTTCCACTTGTAATCACCAGCACCATTATTATACGTCATGTTGAGTGCACGGGTGTATGGATACTGAATGTTGGGCAGACCGGCCTTCCACTTGTATGTGGCTTTACCTAAGGAATCGAGCCTCAGTTGGTTGATCTTCAAGTCAACTACCTTACCGGCATCTTCTGAGCCATCAGCCATACGCACAGCTTGGCTTGAACTCAGTTCGTTGCTTATGGTAACCACGACATCCTTCAATGGTACTCTTGTTTCGCGTTCTGAGTCGGAGGTAGTTTTATCATAGTTAATGTAATTCTCATAGCCCTCCAAATTGAAGGTATAATTACCCATTTCCTTGAAGATAGGATAGTCGAAGTTATAGGTTACGACTCCGCCAGTCGTTTCGTAGACGTTGGTATTAATCTTTTCGTCTGTGCTCGGATCTACGTAATTAGCAGACTTTGCTCCGTATGCACCTTCAATAGCACCTGCTTGAGTCACACTCAGTATGGGCTCGGTATGTAATGTCTGTTTAAATGAGGCCACATAGTCGAAGTAGCGATAGCTACCATCCTCATTCTCTATACTATCCTGCAACACTGTCGTAGCATCGCTGGCATCAATGCGAGGCAGTTGCTCGGGGTTAAACGTATATACCTTGCGTCCCTCTTCGTTCTCCATCACTACCGACAGCACCTTGTAATCAAGAGGTGGTACCATTGCGGCGAACTCACCCGTCTTGGCATCGGTTGTAATCACTATCTGCTTGGCATCGTCTTCGTTTTTTCCACCGGTGCGGTAGGCTTTGCCCGGGGAAGGCATACCCTCAGGATATGTCAGATCTACATTCGTTTTCACAGGGGCAAAGCCGAGACTTACCAGGGGGTTGTCTTCATCCATTTTCTCTTCGGCATTGAGCATATATCTCGTGTCAGGAACTTGCATGGTAATGATAGCTTTGCCGATATTGTTTTTGCTCTCGCCAAAGCCTATGGGCTTGTTTCCTTCGATGGCACCACCAACGACACGGCCAACAATTGGCACCAGTGTGTTGTCGATGAAGCGCAGGCCTGAAAGCGGATTTGTAAATTCCCGTAAGTTTTTGTTAAGACCTGACGGATCCTCTGGAATGCGGCCTTCATTTACGAATGTATGACCGTCTCTGACTGCGGTGAGATAGTGTTTGCCGATAGGTACGTCTACAATAAACTCACCTTCCTCGTTGGTCATCACGATATCACTATTACGCAATACGGGACTGCCATCCACGTATATTTTTACGCTGTCCACGGGAATATTCGTGTCGGCATAGATCACGGTACCCTTTACTTCAAACGAGCTGCAGTCGGTGAAATCAACGCTATTGTGTACCAGCGATGCAGCACTGATGAAACGGCTCTGTTTCGTGGGTGAGAACTCGTGGCTGTTTAGGGTAGGCATGATGTTGTAGGTCGTACCTTCACCTGAGAACGGGATGCCTTGAATGATATAGTTTCCGTCTTCATCGGATTTAGCCTTAAGGGCCAATGCGTCGGGAGTACGAGTTTGGGGTTGAGCGTTTTTGACTATCTTGCCGTGATGCTCATTGTAAACTGTTCCATCACGCGAATAGTCGAAGAATTGCGAGGTCAGACCCTCATCAAAGGTCCAGTATGTCTCCAATTTCTTCTCATTGCCCACGAGCAAGTGGTCGAAGTTCTCTAGAATCTCATCTTTACTTAGACATTTTGTCCAAAGGCGGAACTCATCGACAAAGCCCTTGAAGTATCCCAGTTCGAATTGGGTGGCATTATTCAGGTCAAACTTGCGGTTTAGGGTTTTAGAACTCTTCTGTAAAATGGGGTTACCATCCTCATCCATCTCTATTAGATAGCAGGTCAGCGTGTCAACTTCGCGCGTAACTGTCACATGGCTGTATTTATCCTGCTTTAGTTTTAGATTGAAATGGTACTCTTCTGTTCCGTCACAGAAAAGAAGTTCTTGGTCTTCTGTTATGCCTAAAGCCCCCCTATTATTGAACAACCGTGCTATCCAGAAGGAGTGAAACTCTTCAGGATTTATCCACATCTGCATGGAGAAATTACCGGAAGAAAACTTATCGTTTGCGTAGGTTTCAGAGGGGTACTCCCATGTTACGACGCCATTTGTTTCGATAAAGTGTATCGAGCGATATTGTGCATCGTCGTCGCTCGTCGCACCTGCTTTCACTGCGATTACGTTTACATCTGGAACTGAACTACCCGAAGAACCGTAGGTGATGCGTCCGCTCACGGTACCTGTGGATTGTGAGAAGCCGATGTCGTCGACAGAGGTATAAACTTCCTTGCCGTCATCACACTGATCATAAAGGGTCAGGCGGTAGTCATAATAGATACCGGGTAGTGCCGTCTCGTCGTTATAGAAGAGGTATTCATCGGGACTCGACATGTCGATTAACCTGTCCCATTTGTCACCGCCTATCTCTGTGTGGCGGCGGTCTATAACATATTTTTTATCTATTTTAGCTCCCTTCGCTTCGACTCGCCACGATAGCCTTACCATTCCGGCATAACTTCCCTTGCTGGCCTTGAATTCATATATTGTCGTACCTTTTCCTACGGCTTTCTTTTCAACGATAGCCGTGTCGAGAGGAGTGTTGTCGATGGCACCCACCACAGTATAATTGTGTGATGCGCAGATGCTCAGAGGTTCCTCAACGTATGGAACATCGAAATCAACTTCGGGCACATTTGTGTCTATGCCTTCTTGGCGGTCGGCATGCTTGTCCGTAGCACGGTGTTCCCACCGGAAAGTAGTTTGATCTGCTCCCGGTATGATGGTGGCAATGGGCTCCGTCTCTTTATCCACATAAATATTGAACTTATTGCCCCAATTGAGGGGATATCCTATCGGAGAAGTCCAAGTGAATATGATACGGTCGTTTTCGCTTACAGCCGTTAAGTTGTTAACTGGTATATGCCTTCGAGTGTCTACTATGAATTCAGCCTTCGCATCTTCTTTTTTTGTGTCTTCGTCCCATTCATTGGAAACATAATAGACGGTATAGGTTATTTTTGTCTCGTAATCAAAATCCTTGTCATTATAGGAAAGTGAATCCGCATGGCGAGCTTCAAGGAACTCGTTATTACGGTAGATAAACCACTTGAAGCCTTTGTAGGCGTTATTGTCATTGACTCCGTTCTTATTTATAGTCCATTCAAGATGCACAGTTCTATTTTTTTGGTAGAACGTACCGTTAAGATTGGAGGGCTTATACGTAGGGGCATTGATGTAGACAGTCGCTTCCTTAGTAGAACTATTATTGGCGAATTGGATTCCTGAAGAGTTTTTACCTTCAAGGTAATATTTCACTTTGTGATTGCCAACCCCCGTAGCCTTGGGAGTTGTAGTCCATGAACCGTTGTCCACACTGTACATCATAGTACCGTAGTTAGAAGGAGCAGTCTTCAATAGATTCAGCGCACTGCCGTTATATACAAGATTATCGTAGAATATAGGATCATTCTTAATAGACAGCGTCTGAGTTGAAAACTCCATCATCATGTAGATGTGAGGGGCAGATACAACTGTGCCTTTGTTCAAGTCGCATGCTGTGCCGTCGCTCCAACAAATAACACCATTACCCCAACCTCCATCAGTTCGGGTCGAGAAGCCAGTGATAATGCGCTTTGAACCACCAAAGGGGTCACTTGCCGAAAAGCCATTACGTTGTTTTGTGTAGTATAAGTAGATGTCGGCACTGGCTGCGCCTCCACCATCGTTCAAATCGCCATCGAAACCGCTGGTATAGCCAACCTGATAATAAGTCCTGCCCTCTAATGATTGAGAACTCGCTTGCGAAGAGAAAGCACGTATGTCAGTAACGTAGTCAGTTTCAGGGTTGGCTGTTGAGCTTGTTTTGTATGCCAAGTATATCCAAACCTGACCAGCGCCTTCATTGAGGTCTTGATTAACAATTGTCCACCCCTTATCTCTATATTCATCTTTTAAATTTTGTATATTACTTTCCCCTTTACATCCAAGGATAATGAGGTCGGTGATGCCATCTGCGGCCGTAACCACAGGTGCAGCCGAGAAGAGCATGACGAGCATGAGGAGTAGTTTCCTCATACTTGCGTTGTGCCTTAGCAACCCCAGCCATCGGTTGTGTTGCCATCGCCCTTGTCCTGCGCTTGCAGGAGGCGGAATTTGCTTCTTACTTTCCATAAAGCTTAAATTCTTTTTGGTTAAAAATAAGTTTATTGAATGATAAATAACATAGTTGTTGAGTTACTCTCGTGTATGAAACACCAAATAATAGTTCTTCAGTGGCAGCTGCCACCTTCGTTTTGTTGAGTTGAAGTTATGTTCCATAGGCACAAAGTTTTTAAGGGGTGAGTAATATGGTTTGTTTCTAAATGAATCATGAAGCAGCACGTTTCAACCTGCTCCGCAATTCGTCGCGTAGCAGGATGTTCTCTCGCATCTCCCGGATGATGGCCTCGTTCTTGTCGTCGATCTTGCTCTGGTTGTTGAGTATGTAGCCAATGAGCACGACAACGAGCACCACCAGCAAGGCGATGATAACGATGAGTAAGGTGTAGAGATCGTTGTGCATTTCTTTTTGAATTCTGCTGCAAATATAATATAAATTGATATATATGTGCAATAATTTAGACGAATTCACGTATGATTTTAGACAAATTCGCGGAAAAAAACGATTTCGCGAGCCGCTTACAATAAAGCAAACACGCCTGTTCAAGGATTCAACCCTGAGCAGGCATGTTAAGTCTGGTGTTAGTCATCCTGAGGCCGAAACCTCTGGACGCTAATCATTGTTCTCACTTAATGACAATCTTCTTGCCGTCGCGGATATAAATACCCTTTCTCTTAGCACTATCACTTCTGATTTCGCGGCCTTGCAAATCATAGGTCGTAGCAACCTTTTCAGATTTGACGGTGCGAATAGCATCGTATAGGTCGGTGAGCGGATAACCCTCGACGCCGTCAGCTGGATTGGCGATATAAGCTGTGTTAGGGGGCAACTCAGTTCCGGTGTTGCGCCAGAAACCAGGTGTCTCTCCATCCTCGCCTCCGAGCCCCAATACTAGCACGCTACCTTCGTCAATTATGTCGACTTCATCGGTGCCTGCGAGGAGGTTTTTCGAGGGCTCGTTGGCATCAGCTACCCGTGAAAGCCATTCGAAACTTTCAGTGCCGTCGGTTTGTATGATTACCGGCGTGTTTGCGGGCAGTATGTTGCCTTCGATTTTCTCCAGTTGCAGCTTGTCATCGACGATGTTGGTTACCACGTATGCTGTAACTCCATCAGGAATCTCAGCGTTGAAGGGCACATAAGTCGTTCCCCACCCGTCGGTATCAGTAGTGGTGTAGACCGGTCCCGGCAAGTCAATGTAGTAAGGCTGCTGAGGTGTGCCAATGATATCGTTGACTTTGTAGGTGAGCCCTTGGTCTACTTCAATCAAGCGCCCTTTGGTGAAGACCTTGAAGTGAAGCTGTTCACCGTTGGTGTCGCCGAAAACATTGATTGAGAAGATGTTTCTCTTGCCGTTTTGGTCGAAGGGCGTGTCCTTACCGCGAATCTCATCGTCCTGATATACGGCTATGACGGTTTCGTTGCCGAGGATGGCTCCTCCCATTCGAACCTTACCGATGATGGTCATGCTCTCAGCGTACTTCGAGTCGTTGACCTCGGGGAAGGAATCACCGCTCTGTGCCCTTGCCGTGGCACTCCCCATGATGAGGAGTGCCAACAGGGCATTGAATCTATAGAACGTTTTCATAGGTCGAGAGTTTTTACTTCTTAACTTGTTTCTTACCATTGACGATGTAGACACCGCGGCGTAGCTGAGTCTTGCTCCACTCGCTGTTAAGCTTGCGGCCGCTGAGGTCGTAGATAGTTTCAGCATCCTGTCCGGCCATGATACCATCGACGGCGGTAGCGTTGCCGATGTTGATGAGCAACGGGTTACGCGGTGCACCGTATACGGCATCCGGCTGATAGGTTACAGTCTCGCCAGCGCGGTAGAGCTGTCCGTCGCGTGCGACGTAGAAGTCAAGTGTCACCTCATTGTCATCGCCAGGAACGGTGATGTAAACCATACCATTGTTGTCGGTGAATACAGCCTCGCGGCATTCCGTGCCGGCGAATACGCCAAGCTCGACATTAGCTGCGGGCAGGCTGCCGTCAACGACCTTGGCGATGAGTACCATATTGGTCGGGTAGAGGCTGTAGTCGATGGCCTTGAAGCGCGTGTCTACAGTAGGAGCGTCGTTGATGCGCAAAGGAGCGGTACGTGGACCTGACGAAGCGGTGATGCTCGGGTACGAGAACTTGCGCTCGGAGCTTGCGGCACTCTTGATCTTGTAGCCTTGTCCAGGCGTCAGCTGACGGAGCGAGCCAATCCATTCGAACTCGTCGAAGTAAGCTACGCCCTTCTGGCCCTTGATCATGTCGCCGTCGACGGGTTGCAGGTCAGCCAAGGCATCGCCCAGACTCATCACAGAGAGAGAGTTGAAGGCTACCCAGTTCCATCCTTCGCCTACGGTGATAGGCTCGTCGGCAGGATTGATACGTACGCCATTTACTCCGAGCGAGAGAGCCTCGTCGGTCTTCACGGCATACATCTCGGTGTTGTTCATCTCTGTCAGGCGTCCGAACCAACCGTCGGTCGGATCGTAGCTTGATGAGTTCTTCTTGTCCTTGATAAAGGTCACGGCACCATTAGCCTTGGCAAAGACGGTCTCAGGCGAGAAGGGACTGGGCTTGACTGCGAACGACATCCAGTTCCATCCCTTGTTCAGGTTAATGAGCTGTTCGATATCGTCGGTCGAAGTCAGCAGCACGGGCGTTGCATAGCGTCCGATGAACGAGTTGGCTTCGAAGCTTATGCTCTTGCCGCCGTCGGGTGTAGTGATATTGACCACGGGATAGATGACGCCGGTCGATGAGTCGTAGGCCTTGAACTGTATGTTCTTGCCTGCTTCGTCAAGGTTGCCGTAGATGTCCATTGTGACATAGTAGGTATCGTAGCGCGGCTCATATACGGGCTTAGCCACACCGCGGCATTCGTCGTCTACGAAGGCTGCTACCATGTCGTCGGTATCTTCGCTCAGTACACCTGATATCTCAAGTGTGGCGATTACGTTCATGCTCTCCTCGTAGTCGTTAGCATCAACAGCCCAGAGAGGCTCGTCGCCAACGACCTTGACGTTGATGGTAAGCGGGGTCTCAATACCATTGTTGCCGGTGAGATAGATGGTCTCCTCATAGTCGCCTATAGGCGTTGCCTCGGCCACGGTGAAGATGACGGTAGTTTCCTGCAGCGGGTTGGTTGAGCCTTCCACTATGTCGGCGGTGAGCCATGCGGGCATGCCGCTGAGCGACCACATCTGCTGCTTGCCACTCTTGTTGACGACTGTAGCTGCGATATCAGCGCTTGAGGTTACGTCAACGATGCAATCCAATGCGCCTTCTGCCCATTCCAACTCGTTCTGGTTGACGAATGCCGACCAGAGCGTAGGTTCTGAGAAGTTGCCATTAGCATCGCGTACGTTCTTCACAACGAAGTTCAATGTGCAACCATCGATGATGGCGGGATCTTCGTCAAGCTCTATCACAATCTTCGTGTCGGAAGCTGTGTAGTTGAAGCTTACGTTTGTCTCCGTAGGCTTGGTGCGGAGAGCAGGAGCCTCGTCAACATAGCTGATAGATGAAGCTTGTGAGCTGAGCGTTGTGATCTTGGCCTCCTTATTCTTACCGGTAAGATCTGTTGGTAGGCCTTCAGTGATAACCTGGTCGCCGCTGACGAGTCTCTTCTTCTCGAATGGGAAGTAGAGCATGAGGCCGGCTTCCTTGCCAGTCAGACGTACCTTGCGGTTGTTAGCCAGCTGAGTAGCGTTCATCGAGGCATTCCAGATGCGAAGCTCATCAATCTGTCCCTTGAATGCACGATCGTAGCTGTAGTCGGCACCTGAGCTGATGCTGTTGCGACGTACACCCATGAACAAATTGTCGGTATTGATACCACCAACCTTGGCAGCAGTGGTTGTCAGTACGCGTGCTCCGTCCACATAAACTGCAGCAGCTCCCTGGCGCAGCACGTTGAGTGCGATATGGTGCCATGCGTTATCAGTCAGCGAAGCACTGTTTGTTGCGAGCACTGTGCCTTCGGCTTCATTGTAGGCGCCCTTGCCTGTCAGCTGTAGCTGTCCGTCGGCATTTGTCCAAAGCGAAACCTCGCCCATTTGTAGGAGCTGTGCCTCGCCTGACTGTATGTCGCCGCGCATCCAGAACTCGATAGCATAGTCGTCGGCTTCCTGAACAGGCAGGTCGCCTGCAGCTACGCTCATGTACTTGGTACCATCAAGGTTGATAGCCTTGTTCTCGTTGTTCAGATACCATGTTTCATCCGACATCGTCATGTGGCGGTTGCGGGCATAGTCACGGATGGTAGTGCCTTCACCTTCGTTCATCTTCCAGTAACCGATGAGGTGACGGGTCGATGGGTTCTTGCTCTTCGAGCGGTTCAGCAGGGCAGTGGTGATGTTGTGTGCTTCATCCCAGAGCAGCAGCTCGTGGATAGCACCCTTCAGATTCTTACCAACTGCGAGCGGACCACTACCTTCATAGGTGACCACATCTTTATCGAAGAAGAGGTCGATGGTCTTGTCATCAGTAGCAACTGAAGCGCTGAGCTTGCCGCCTGTCTCGCCAGCCTTGTAGCTCATTGCCAGGAAGGCCCACTTGTTAGTAGGAATTGCATCTGTCGAGGTGTAGGTGTTACCTGCGATATCGACAACCAGTTTACCTGCGGCATCAGTGCCTACGGTGAACTTGGTAGCGCCGTTACCGTGGCTCAGGATGGTGCCTGCGCCTTCGATGTTCACCCACATGTCAGTGGAGAAGTCCTTATTGGCCAGTGTGATGGTTGCTTCGGTCGAAGCTGTGCCCTCGGTGTCTTGCATCGAGAGAGCTGTTTCGTGGTCGATGGCAGCACCGTTCAGGACGCCCGTTACCTCGAAGTTGGCATCCTTGGTCAGTAAGCCCTTCACGAACGCCTCGTTGAATGTTATGCTCAGTTCATCGCCAATGTCGAGGATGCCGTCGGCGGGCTCAGGCTGTCCGAGCGGACGCGGACGCATCACATCTTTCACAAATGCAAGCTCCTTACTGGTGTTGTAAACTTCTTCTGTACCGTAGTCACTCACGGAAATTACGCGGAACAGGTAGTCGCCGTCGGGATAGTCGCTCATGTCGAGCGGGTACGCAATCTTCGAACCTGTAGCCGGCAACGCCTCTTGGGTGGTTGATGTTACTTCGGCTGGATTAAGCATGTACTCATGGAGCAGCATCCAATCGGTAGCACCCGGCTTCTTGTACTGTAGGCGGAAGGCCTTCAGTCCGCGATAGCTGCGGTCGAAGTTCGAGAAGGTCAGTGTCAGGTCGGAGGTCGTTTCCGAGTTAATTGTAGTCTTCGACAGTGCGAGGTCAACAGGTGATGATGACGGAACGAAGTAAGCTGAGATAAAGATTGTGTCAGCAATTTCCTCAGGCTGCGACTCTGATGCAAATACAATACCGATTTCCTCGTATTCGAGAACGCTCGTATTGGTCTGACGGAGTTGCAAAGCCTTGGTCAGCGACTGGTTGCCGGGTACCTTGATAAGGCGACCGCCGGTAAGAACCTTGCCGTCGATTGAGAGCTGAGCACCGTTGGGATTGGTCTCGTCGAGCACGAAGAGGGTATAGGTTACGTCAGCACCGATTTCAGACGCATTGCCAAGATGTATGGTGTAGTTGGCAGCGCCGCCCGTAGGTACGTCGTTGACGATTGGTTCCTCGACATCAATCTGTGGAACTTCAATCTGCATTGTAGCTTCCATGATAACTGTTCCAGGCTCGTAGTACTGTGTTACTACCTCGCCCTCGTACGGGTTACTGGTCTGTCCGCCGCGTGTGCGGAAGATAGGACCGTAAGCGTCGAATTGGTAGATATCTACGGAAAGGGCATCGTCGGCGTCTTCCTCAGCCAGGGTGTAGCTGAACGAGGTCGTTGTTGCATTTTCTTCTTCGTCAGTCTCATGACGTCCGCCAGTCGTTTCGTCTTCGATGGTGCAGTCAATACCGAACTTGTTGATCTCGAAGCCGAAGCTGTTCTCAACAACGAGTCCAGCTGATACGGTCCAGTCCCAAGTGGTCGTCTTGCTGCTCTCGACCTCTGTAGATGAGGAGATTGAAGTACCGCCGTCGAACGAGATGTTGCTGTCGACAAGGTATTGTTTGCCACCCTTGTAGGCTTCAACCTTTGCAGAGTCGTTGATGGCGAGATATTTCTTCCAGTTCTCTATCTGACTGGTCAGCCATTTCACAGAGTCTTCGTAGTGCTTGCCCGGTTCTATCTTGGCAGGGGGATAAGCTGTGTAGGTGCCGGGCTTACCGAAGTTCTCGTCATCCTCCGACAGGGTCGTGTAGTAAACTACGAAGTTGTTGGGGTTCTTGTACGAGTCGATGGTAGCCTGATCCTTGGTCTTCAGCAGATTTCTGCGAAGCAGTTCGAAGTTGGGGAACAGCGTGTTCTCAATGTAGTGCTGAGTGTAGCTGAACATGGTCTTGAAGTCGATACCAGTCGAGATGATGTCCTGAACGCCCAGTTCCACTTCATTTCCTGAGGTACGTCTGAAGCCTAGGTCGCGTGCATTACCGAAGATAATATTCGTAGATGTGCCGATATATACGTCGCCGTCGGCACCCACGAAGTCAGGTGAGTCGGAAGTGCTGATAGCAGTTGTCACCGTGGTTGTGGTGCTAGTGGTGGTTGAGTTCTCACCCGAGGATTCCATCTTGGCGCCTAGGGTGAGGTCGTCCTTAGCCTCGGCCTCGGTGATGGTGCCTACACCTGGCGTACCTACGATAGTCATTGCCTTGAAGCCGAACTTATGCTCGAACTTCACACCTGCGTTCTCGGTAAAGGTGTTACCGCGCAGTTTCGATGTGGTGGTGCTGCTACCCGTGCTCCACTCAGCTGATGATGCTGATCCTGGAGGATCTCGGAGAATCATGAGCAGCTTGTCGGGACCTGCTGTCACGAAGTTGTTGCCTGTGGGCAGGTCGCCGAGGATGATACCCGTCATGCCGTTGCCGTCCCAGTCGATGGGAGCTCCGTTGATGAAGTACGACATGTTGATCGTACGCTTGTACGGCTCAATGATGTTTGGCAAACCGGCTTTCCACTTGTAGGTGGCGCAGCCCAGGCTGTCGAGTTGCAGCTGATTGGGCTTCAAGTCTGCAAGCTGTCCGGCTTTCACTTCCTGTCCGTCAACTGTGCCGTCCTCAACATAGATCGCCTGGTCGGCAGAGAGTGCATTGTTGATAGTTACGACGACTCCGTCCAGAGGCACTTCAAAGTCCTCGCCAGTGTCGGCGTTAGTATAATTCTCGTAGCCCTTGAGTTTGAAGGTGTACTGATCCTCCATCACGAAGATCGGGGAATCGTAGTATTTGTAAGTTACCTTACCGTCTTTGACGCTGTATATGTCGTTGATGGTCAGCTCACCTTGTTCATCTTTAATCTTATAGCTATTGATACCGAAGGAGCCGTCCTCGCGACCTTCTTGCTTGACGGTGAAAGTTGGTTTGCTGTGGTAGGTCTGCTTCAAACTGGTGTTGTATTTGTAGAGCTCGTAGTCGCCGTCGTCGTTGTAGAGCGTATCGGCCCATTCATAGTTCGGGTTGCTGAGGTCTACTTGCGGGAGCGATTCAAACTTGATCTCATCATTTTTGATTACCTGCAAGCTACTTATTTCATAAATAATAGGAGGTAGCATTGCTGAGAACTCACCCGTTGCGGGGTCGGTCTTAATGGTGATCTTCTGGCAATCGGTGAATTTGCCGCCATTACGTACTGACGTGCTGTTGACCAGAGGCGTTGCCGATGCTACGGTTACGTCTTCCGGATTCTCCTTTAGTGCGAACGACGTCTCGCCTTTATCCTTAATCACGTTCAAGCGATATTCGTTCTTCGCTGGCATGAGAATCATCTCGGCCTGACCGATGGTGTTCTTACTCAGACCGAAGCCCAAGTTCTTCCTGCCCTCGATGTCACCGCCGACTACGCGTCCGGTGAAGTTGACCAAGGTCTCATCGTAGAAGTTGAGGAATTTCACTTCTTCTTTGAAAGTCACGCATGAATCCTGCTCAAACGGATCTTCGGGATAGCGGCCGTTGTCGGCAAACACGTGCCCGTTCTTTGCAACCTGGATGAAGTGGTCGCCGATAGGCACGCTGATGGTGTACTCACCCTTGGCATTTGTGGCAATCATTTCGCCGTTGCGAGTGCAGGGCTGTCCGTCGACATAGAAGTTGACGCCCTCTACGGGGTAGTCGGTGCCGGCGTAGTAGATGGTGCCGCTAACGGGGAACGACGAGATATCTTCGAAGTCGGTGCCGTTGTGCACGAGTGAGTTGTTGCCTACGTAGCGCAGCTGCTGGGTGGGGTTGAACTTGTGGATTCCCAGACGCGGAATGATGGCGTAAGTGGTACCTTCGCCTGTGAACGGAATGCCATGGATTATGTAGTTACCATCCTTGTCAGTCCTTGCCTTCAGGGCAAGCTCTGCTGGAGTGTGGGTTGAAGGTTCGACATTGCTTACGACCTTTCCGTGGTGCTCGTGATAGACCGTACCTTCGCGCGAGTAGTCGAAGAAGCTATACTTCAGGCCTTCGTCGAATGTGAAGTAGGTCTCTAGGTTCTTCTCGTTGCCCACGAGCAGATGGTCGTAGTTCTCGAGAATCTCATCCTCGCTCAGGCACTTGGTCCAAAGGCGGAAGTCGTCGAAGTAACCCTTGACGAAACCGATTGAGAACGCGGTCGTTGAGCTGAGGTCTAGATTCAAACCGCCCTCAACCACTACAGTGTCCTTCGCCAGACGTGGGATGCCAGCGCTGTCGGGCTGTACCAGATAGCAGATCAGCGTGTTGCCTTTACGCGTGAGAGTAACGTGGTTGTATGCATCCTTTTGCAAGTGCAGGTTAAATGCGCGGTTTTCATTGCCGTCGCAGAAGAGCAGCTGACCTTGCTTAGAACTGTCGTTTTCATCGAATTTCCACATGCTCAGAGCTACACTTGCCACGCTGCTATTACCCGGACGGAAGCGTGCGAACCAGCAGTCTTTGTACTCTTCGGGGTTAATCCAAAGCTGGATTGAGAAGTCGCCGTTAGCGAACTTATCCTGGGCGTAGCTGTCCGATGGGTAGTCCCATGATATGCTCGAACCTCCGGCGGTGAAGTGATATGAGTGGTACTGTGATGCGCTTGCCGACTCGCCCGTTTGCTGAGCTTCAATGGCAACACCTTCTACCGAGGCACCTGACGAGCCAAAAGTCACGCGGCCGCTGACGGTACCCGTAGTTTGTGCGAAACCAATGTCGGTAAGCGAGCTTTCGATGATCTTTCCATCGCCGCATTTCTCACGTACGGTTACGCGATAATCGTAGTAGACGCCCGGCTGAGGAATATCGTCAGTGTAGAACACATATTCGTCAGCGCTCGTCATGCTTGTGAGCGTAGTCCAGGGCTCACTATCTTGTTCTGCACTGCGGCGTTCGATGATATATGTTCTGGTGTGACTGGAATTGGCCAAGTCGACCTGCCAGTTCAGCTTTACCATGCCTGGATAGGCACCCTTCGAAGCCTTGACAGACAAAATCTTCGTACCTGTACCGATTGAGATATTGTTCAGAGTCGCTTTATCCTTGAGTGGATTGTCGCCAATCACACCCACAACCGTATAGTTGTGGGGGCCGCAGGCGGTCAGCGGCTCTTCGGTGCAGTCTACGCCGTCCAGTTTGATGTTTTGCCGGTTAGTGTGAGCAGTCGTCGAGCGGTGAATCCACTTGTAGTTGACCTGCTCCTCTGACGTAGGTATGATAGTGTCGACAGGCGTTGTCTCGTTGTCGATATAAACATAGAACTTATGGCCGAGTGCGAGCTTATGCTTATCCGATGTCCAAGATAATGTAATTTGGTGTATATCATTCTTATCGTCATCAAAGTATTCAGCCTTCAGACCATTCACAGGCAGGCTTAGTGTGGTCTTAACCGTCACTTCTGCCTTGCAGTTGTCGTTCTTAGTGCTCTCGGGCCATGTGTTCGACACGTAGTAAATGGAATAATTATTGTCGGCATCAGGAACATAGTTCTTGTCGGTGTAGGAATAAGTGTAGTTCGCGTTGGAGTTTGAACTCACCGTTCCTAGTTTCGACGTGCCGCGATATATAACCCATTTGTAATCTTTGTATCCACCTGGCACGTTTGCAGTCCATTTTATAATCACCTCACCATCGTCGCTGCTATACGATTTTGAGGTAATATTCGGCTTGCCATTAGGAGCAATAATCTTCACTTTCTGACTCGCAGTCTTTTCATCACTGTTGTCGGCAAAGACCTGTCCGCTGGCATTAACACCGTCAAGGCGGTATTTCACAGTGTACTCACCAACATCCTTAGCCGTGGCACTTTCGCTCCAGCTCCCACCGTTTACGCTGTATTTCATCGTACCGTAGTCAAGTTGTGGTGCTTCTGATACCAAGCTCTGGGCCTGGCCGTTGAAAACAACCTCACTGTAAAAAGTAGGTTCCTTGGTCATTTTCACCTTCTGAACGGCGAACGTCTGCATTAAGAAGATATTATCGGTTTTAGAGCCGGTACCTAGGTTAAAATTACATGTATTGCCATCAAAGTCCACTATCTTTCCGTCTGATGGTGAACCGTTAGCCCAGATATTGGTAATGATGCGCTTTGATCCGCCATTCGGGTCTGTCGTACTATAACCTTTTCTTTGGGTGGTGCAGTAGAGGTAGATGTAAGCGCCACCTGCACCCTGGTTCAAATCACCGTTAAAATCCTTTCCTTCATAATTAACAAGGTTGTACCTTCTTTGTTGATAGTCTATATATGCCTTCTTTTCATAAGAAGCTCTAATGTCAGTGATGTATCCAGTTTCTGGATTTACTCCATCACTCTTTTTGTAGCACAAATAAATCCAGTATCCGCCGGCACCCGCGTTTAGGTCTTGATTAACAATGGTCCAGCCGTTATTCATATACCTTGTTTTCAAATCATTTTCGTTATCACCTTTCGGGCACGCAATAATTAACAGGTCGGTGATACCGTCGCCGGCCTTAACTAAAGGCGCAGCCGAGAAGAGCATGATAAGCACGAGGAGCAGTTTCCTGAACCTGCCATTGTGCCTGAACAGCCCCAGCCATTGGCCTCGCTGCCATAGCCCTTGTCCTGTTCGTGCAGGAGGCAAGGATTGTGTCTTTCTTTCCATAAAGCTTTAGTCTTTTGGGTAATTAATAATAAGTTTAATGAATTGATAATTGTCGGGATTAGTGTAGTGGTGTATGAAACACCAGAGGATCGTTCAGCAGTGGCTGCTGCCACCTTCGTTTTGTTGAGTTGATGTTCTGTTCCATAGGCACAAATTGTTTTTTGGGGTGAGTAATATGGTTTGTTTCGAAATGTGTCATGAAGCTGCACGGTTCAGCCTGTTCCGCAGTTCGTCGCGGAGCTGAATGTTCTCTCGCATCTCTTGGATGATGGCATCGTTTTTATCGTCGATCTTGCTTTGGTTGTTGAGTATGTAGCCAATGAGCACGACAACGAGCACCACCAACACGGCGATGATAGCGATGAGCATAATGTAAATGTCGTTGTGCATTTCTTCTTTGAATTCTGCTGCAAATATAATAGATTTTGATATATATGTGCAATGCTTTAGACGAATTTACGTATGATTTTAGACAAATTCGCGGATAAAGACGATTTCGCGAGCCGCTGACAACAAAGCAAACACGCCTGTTCAAGGATTCAACCTTGAGCAGGCGTGTTAATTCTTGTGTTAGTCATCCTGAAACCGAAACCTCAGGACACTAATCATTGTTCTCACTTAATGGCAATCTTCTTGCCGTCGCGGATGTAGATGCCGCGGCGGAGTGTGCGCGACTCGCTGCTGACGAGTTTGCGACCGGCAATGTCGAACCATTGGCTGTCGGCGTCGGTACCTACCATGTCAATATCCGTTGCATCATTTTCGGAGAAGGTGATGGCGAGTGGTGCGCGGTGGGAGCCTACGACGTCGTTGTTGACATATTGGCTCTTGACCTTGGAGCTGATGAGCACTCCTTGGCAATAGGTCTTGAAGGTGAGCTCAGTGGCATCCTCGCCTGGCACGGTAATGTAGGCGTAGCCTTCGGCATCGGTGAGCGTGGCGGTGCGGCACTCGTCGCCGGCATAGACTGCTATCTCGCCGTTGGCCAGCGGCTGGTCGTCGATGGTCACGAGGCCCACGATGTTCATGTTACCGCTGTAATTGTGGTGGTCGATAGGCGTGAAGGCGGTGCTGATGCGACGCATAGGTGCCTTACGCACGGCCGAGGCTGTGGCGGTGGGGTAGGTGAAGGTGCGTGCTTCGGAGCCTGTGTTGCGAAGCATATAACCCTCGCCTGGTATGAGGGCGCCCAGCGTGCCGTTCCATTCGTAGCCGTCGTACATGGCGAAGGCGGATTGGCTCTTGACGACGTCGCCGTCGTGGGGTTCCATGCCTGCGAAGGCATCTCCGATGCTTATGATCTTGGTGCCGGGATAGCCTATCCAGTTCCAACCAGGTGCTGCCTCAATCTTCTCTTGCTTGAGGTCGACGGCGTGGCCGGCGATGGAGAGTGTCTGCGGCTCGGTCATCTGCACCATGTACATCTCGCGGTTGTTTAGAGTGAGGGTGTTGGCTGGGTACCACTGGCCGTCCAATTGTTCCATGAAGGCTTCCTTGCTCTTGACGATATTGGTCTTGAGGGCCACTGAACTGAAGATGGTGGGCACGGTCATGTCGTCGGTGGTGAGTTGTATGGACATCCAGGTCCACCCCTTGCCCAGGGCAATGTTCTGCTCAAGCAGGTCACTGGTTGAGATGAGTACGGGCTCGGCATAGGTTCCGAGGACCTTGTTCTGTGAGAAGGTCAGGGCAGGCGTGCTCTCGACGAAGGAATAGACGATGCCCGTCGATGCATCGTAAGCGCGAAGGGTGATAGGTTTGCCGTCGTCGGCACGGTTGCCGCTGATGTTGAGCAGGATGAAGTAGCTGTCGTAACGGCTGTTGTACTTGGCGTAGCCAACGCCTCGGCACTCGTCGCCGATGAAAGCTGCCACCATGTCGTCGGCATCATCGCAGGGCGTGCCGGCAAAGTCAAGCATGGCAATCACGTTCATGGTACTCTCGTAGTCGGAACCATTGACGGCCCAGTCGGGTTTCTCACCCTCGACGTTGATGTTGAGCGTCAGGGGTGTCTCAATGCCGCTGTTGCCCTCAAGGTAGATTGTGACTTCGTACTTGCCGATGGGCGCAGTTTCGTCTACGGTGAAGTTGACGTTCGTTTCAGAGAGGGCAGCCACGTTGCCCTGTTCAGCACTCACGCTGAGCCATGCGGGCATGCCGGTGATTGTCCACATCTGCTGCTGTCCGCCCTTGTTCTGGATGGCCACGTTGAAGCTGGTGGCGGTGTTGGCGGGCTGCACGATGTTGAGCGTGGACTCCTTCCATACGAGTTCGTTGCGGTTGATGTAGGCCGACCACACGGCGGGCAACGAGTAGTTGCCGTTTTTGTCGCTGACGTCGCGCACGGTGAATGTAAGCGTGCAGCCTTCGATGGCGGAAGCATTCTCGTCGATGTCAAGCACTATCTTCGTGTCGGATGCGGTGAAGGTGAAGCCTACGTTGGTCTCAGTCGGTTTGGTGCGCAGAGCGGGAGCCTCGTCGGTGAATTTGAAGACTGAAGATTGAAGATTGAGAGTTGAGATCTGGACTTCGTGTCCGGTGCCGGCGAGGTCGGTGGGTGAGCCTTCGGTCACCACCTGGTTGTACTCGTCGAGCTTCTTCTTCTCGAAGGGGAAGTAGAGAAGAAGGCCGTCTTCCTTGCCAGTGAGGCGCATCTTGCGCTGGTTGGCCAGTAGGTCGGCGTTCATGGAAGCACCCCAGATGCGGAGCTCATCAATCTGCCCTTTGAAGGCACGGTCGTAGGTGTAGTCGGTGCCAACACTGAAGGTGGTGCGTCGTGCACCCATGAAGAGGCGGTCGGAAGCGATTCCACCTACGTTGGCGGCGTTGGTGGAGAGCACGCGTGCACCGTCGACATATACGGCAGCGGCTCCCTGTCGTAGCATGTTGAGGGCTACGTGGTGCCATGTGTTGTCCAGGAGGTTAGAGCTGCTGGTGGTGAGCACTGTGCCTTCGCCTTCGTTGTAGGCCCCCTTGGTGGTGAGGTTAAGCTTGCCGTCGGTATCTGTCCAGAGGGCAACCTCGCCCATCTGCAGGAGTTGTGCTTCGCCCGTCTGTGCGTCGCCACGCATCCAGAACTCGATGGCGTAGTCGTCATCGTTGAAGATCTGTAGGTCACCGGTCTCAGTCGTGATGAAGTTGCTGCCGCTGAGCTCTACAGCCTTGTTCTCGTTGTTGATGTACCACGTCTCGGCGGGCATCGTCATATGGCGGTCGCGGGCGTAGTCGGTGATGAACGTGCCCTCGCCTTCGTTCATCTTCCAGTAGCCTATAAGGTTGCGTGTGGCAGGGCTCTTGCTCTTATAACGGTTGAGAAGCGCCGTGGTCATGTCGTGAGCCTCTTCCCAGAGCAGCAACTCGTGCATCGCGCCTGAGAGGTTGCGGCCTACTGCGATGGGGCCGTTGCCTTCGTAGTTTACTACGGGTTCGCCGCTGAACAGGTTGACGGTCTGGTCGGCAGTGGCTACGGTGGCGCTAATCTCTCCTCCGGCATCGGTGTGCTGGTAGCTGAGCGAGAGGAATGCCCATGTGTTGGTAGGCACTACGGCTGTTGAGGTGTAGGTCGTGCCTGCAATGTCAATAGTGAGGTGGCTGTCGGGGTCGGTGGCAATGGTCATCTTGGAGCTTGCGTTGCCGTGGCTTGCGATTTCACCGGCTCCGCTTATGTTCACCCATGCGTCGATGGAGAAGTCGCGTTCGGCCAACGAGATGTCTGCCTCGGTCTGTGCGGCAGCCTGAGAGCCTCCGCTTGCGCGCAGGGCTGTCTCGTGGTCGATCTCGGCTCCGTTGAGCACGCCGGTGACCTTGAAGTTAGCCGTTTTTGTGAGGGCTCCCTTGATGATGTCCTCGTTGAAGGTGATGCTGATCTCGTCGCCTGGCGAGAGGACGCCGTCGGCAGGTTCGGGCAGTCCAAGGGGCACGGGTCGCTGCATATCCTTCACCATAGCGATCTCCTTGCTCGAGTAAACAGTCTCGCCTGTGCCGTAAGAGCTGACGGAGAGCACTCGGAAGAGGTAGTCGCCATCGGTGAAGTCCTGCATCGGTAGCGTGTAGCTGACGCTACCACCGCTGGCTGGCAGTAGCTCGTTATTGGTGGTCACTGCGCTCTTGTCGAGGACGTATTCGTGGAAGAGTGTCCAGTCGGTAGCTCCCAGCTTCTTGTACTGGAGACGGAAGGCCTTCAGTCCGCGGTAGGTGCGGTCGAAGTTGGAGAATGTTAGGCCGAGGTCAGTGCCCGTCTCGGTGTTCATCAGCGTGTTGGACAGCGCCAGATCGACGGGAGATGACGATGGCACGAAGTGAGCCGAGATATAGACTGTGTCGGTAATGACGTCCCACGTGCTGGTCGGGTCGTACTGGCACTGCGAAGCGAGTACGACGGCGATGTTTTCGTAGTCGAGGATGCCGACGTTGGTCTGCTTCAGCTGCAGAGCCTTGGTGACGGTCTGACCAGCCGGAATCTTAATGACGCGGCTGTCGGTGATGGCCTTGCCGTCGATGCTGAGTGCGGCACCGTCGGGGTTGGTCTCGTCGGCTATGAGGAGGCGGTAGTAGACATCCTCATCAATCTCTGAGGCATTGCTAAGGCGCAGCGTGTAGTTGGCGGCAGCGCCTGTAGGGATGTCAGATATTGTTGGCACGTCAACGTCAATCTGTGGCACCTCAATCTGCATCGTAGCTTCCATGATGGTGGTGCCGGGCTTGTAGTACTTAGTCACCGTCTGACCCTCGTAGGGGCAGCAGGTCTGTCCGCCGCGCGTGTGGAAGATAGGTCCGTAGGCGTCGAACTTCAACACATCGACAGAGAGGGCGTCGTCATCGCCGTCCTCAGCCAGCGTGTAGCTGAACGATGTCGTCGTGGCCTTGCCTTCTTCATCCACCTCATGGCGGCCGCCCATCGTCTCGTCCTCTATTGTGCAGTCAACGCCGAAACCGTTGAGCTCGAAGCCGAAGCTGTTCTCCACGACGAGTCCGGCCGATACGGTCCAGTCCCAAGTGTTGGTTGTCGAGTTCTCGGTCTCGGTGGTCGAGGTTATCGTGGTGCCGGAGTCGAACGACACATTGCCGTCGAGCAAGTATTTACTGCGGTCGTTGAAGGCTTCTACCTTGGCCGAGTCGTTTTGTGCGAGATATCCTATCCAGTTCTTAATCTGGTTGGTCACCCAGCGAACGGAATCCTCGTAATGCTTGTCGGGGTCGGGGTTGGCTGGTGCGATGGCCTTGTAAGTGCCGGTCTTTCCGTAGTCGTCATCGTCGGGCGATAGGGTAGTGAGGTAAACGACGTGGTCCGTCGTGTTCTTAAAGCTGTCGATGGTGCCCTGATCGGTGGTCTTGAGCAGGCTCTGGCGCAGCAGCTCGAAGTTGGGGAAGAGGACGTTCTCGATGTAGTTCTGCGTGTAGCTGAACATGGTGTTGAACTTCACGCCTGTCGACACGATGTCTAACAGACCCAGCTCGACGCCGTCGGCTGAGCGGTGGAAGTTCAGGTCGCGTGCCTTACCGAAGACTATGTTGGTTGAGGTTCCGATGAAGACGTCGCCCTGTGCACCAACATATTCGGGGGCGGCAGAGGTGCTGATGGCCTGCGTGACGGTGGTCGTCGTGGTGGTCGTCTTTGAATCCTCGCCCGACGATTCCATCTTAGCGCCCAATGTGAGGTCGTCCTTGGCTTCAGCCACGATCACCTGTCCGGTTGCTGGCGTACCGATGATGGTTTCGGCATGTAGGCCGAACTTATGTTCGAACTTCACACCGGCATTCTCGGTAAAGGTGTTGCCGCGCACTTTCGAGGTCGTAGTACTGCTGCCTGAGGTCCACTCGGCGAAAGAGTTTGTGCCTGGAGGATCGCGCAGGATCATGAGCAGTTTGTCGGGACCTGCGGTGACGAAGTTGTTGCCCGTGGGCAGGTCGCCTAGGATGATGCCGGCCAGTCCGCTGCCTTCCCACTGATAGGTACGACCATCTATATCGTAGGTCATGGAGATAGTGCGTGTGTAAGGCACGGCGATGTTAGGCATACCGGCCTGCCACTTATAGGTAGCGTAGCCGAGACTATCGAGCTCCAGCTGGTTGGGCTGCAGGTCTTTCACCTGACCGGCCACTACGTCTTGTCCACCATCGTTGCCGTCCTCGATGTAAACGGCTTGGTCGGCCGAGAGTGCGTTGTTGATGGTGACGACGTTGCCAGCGAGGGGTACATCGTCGATCTCACCATTGTCGGCATTGACGTAATGCTCGAAGCCACGGAGCTTGAAGATGTAGGTGTCCTCCTTTACGAAGATTGGCGACTTGTGGCCCTCAACCCCATAGTTGTAGGTTACCTTGCCGTCAGCAACGGTGTATATGTCATCGATCGTCAGCTTACCCACCTCATCAGTAAACGTATAGCTGCTGATACCGAAGGAGCCGTCCTCGCGTCCGTCCTGTGTGACGTTGAACGTGGGTGTGCTGTGGTAGGTCTGACGTAGGCAGGTGTTGTACTCATAGAGCTCGTAGTCGGTGCGAGCGTCGTTGTAAAGGGTGTCGCTCCAGGTGTAGGTTGGGTTGGTGAGGTCTATAAGTTGGAGGTCGCCGAAGTTGATGTCGGAGTTCTTCACCACCTTCATGCTGCTGATGCTGTATTGCAGCGGCGGCAGCATAGCAGAGAACTCGCCCGTCTTCGGGTCGGTGAGAATTACAATCTTCTGGCAGTCGGAGCGCGTGACACCGCCCTTGCGGTAGGCTGTGCTGGCTATTTTCTCTGTAGCAGAGGCAACGGCGACATTCGTTTTGTTGTTCTCGTAGCTGAAGGTGGCCTCGCCCTCCTCTTTCTTGACGTTCAAGCGGTAGTCGGCTTGTGGCATGAGCACTATCTCGGTTTGACCGAGGTTGTTCTTGCTCAGCCCGAAGCCCACGGCCTTCTCGCCTTCAATGCTACCGCCTACGACGCGGCCAGTGAAGTTCACGAGGGTGGCATCGCTGAAGTCAAGACCCGTGACTGCGGCTTTGAATGGCTGCTTAAGTCCAAGCCCGTCGGGGTCGGCGGGGTAGCGCCCGTTGTTGGCAAAGACGTGTCCGTTCTTCTCAAGCTGAATGTAATGAGAGCCTATGGGCACGCTGATTTCGTAGTTGCCGTCCTTGTCGGTGGTGATCACCTGTCCTTCCTTCGAACACTTAACTCCGTCAACGTAGAAGCTTACGCCCTCGACTGGATAATCGGTGCCCTCATAGTAAACGGTGCCGCTGACGGGGAACGACGAGATATCCTCGAAATCGACGCCAGAATGGATGAGCGACGATTGGCTTATGAACCGCGACTGTGACGAAGGTGAGAACTCATGTATGTCCTTTGTGGGAATGACGCTGTAGTTGGTGCCTTCGCCTGAGAAAGGAATTCCGCGGACGACGTAATTGCCTATCGTGTCGGTGTAGGCCATCAGACTCAGCTGCTCCTCGCTAGGGATGTGGGTGTCGCTGGCTGCTGGTACTTTTGTCACAGCGTGGCGGCCGTTGGAAACGTCGCCGCTCTTCGAAAAGTCGTAAGCCAAGTTCTGCGTGGTCAGGCCTTCGTCGAATGGATAGTAAATGGCCAGTCCTGTCTCGTTGCCTGCCAGCGGGTGGTTGTAGTTGCGCAGAATCTCGGTTTCTGTCAATGCCTTGGTGAAGTAACGGAACTCGTCAAGATAGCCCTCGAACCATGTGTTGGATGTGAATTTACCAACGTTACCAATGGCCATGCAATCGGCATTCCCCGACTTGCTCCAGTCCATACTTCGGCCTGAAGTCACAACTTCCGAGTGCATCTCACCGTTGTTGTCAATCACGTAGATGGTGAGCGTCTTAGCTGTCGAGTCGTTGACCACCGTCAGATTGCTCCACTGACCGGCTGGGATATATAGGTTGTTTGAGTTGAAGCCCGAGCCGCCGAAGTAGCCGCATAGCTTATAACGGTCATTCGCCTTTTCGTACTTGGCGCTAAGAGTGATTGCCCACTCCACGTCGAACAACCGGTATTCGCTGCCGTCGGTGCTCATGACCTCGCTGTTCGGGTTCATATACATCTGAATGGAGAAATTGCCCGAGAGCAACGACTTCAGTTCTTCATTGTCTGTCGCGTAACGCATGCCTGCGCCGTAGCCGCTGAGCTTCACAGAGTGCATGCCGCTGGCAATGGTGCCGTCGTTGGTCTGTTGCTTCAGCGTCACCTTCACACCTTCGACAGCAGCACCGGTACCGAATGTGACACGACCGCTTACCACGCCCGTAGCAATGCTAAAACCATCAATAGTACGGGTGTCATCGATGGAGCGGGTGTTGCCGTCCTGACTCCAAATGATTACCTTATACTCGTAGAAACTGCCGGGCTTAGCCTCGACGTCGTCGTAGCTGTAGCCGCTGGCTGTGCCCGAGGTGGTGTGTATGTCGGTCCATGCGCGCTCGTCGACGCTGTTGAGCGGGCGGCGCTGGATGATAAAGTTGGTGACGTTGCTTCCCACTTGTTTCACCGTCCACTGCAACTTCACCATTCCGCTGTAGCTGCCACGTGAGGCTGTGAAGTCAAGTATCTTAGAACCGCCGAGCTTAGTCGAGATTACTGAACTGTAGATGTCGGTGTCGAGCACATTGATCTTCAGACGGTAGTAATAGGTGCGGTTGGCTACAAGCCCCGAGTTGTCGGAGTGTGTGCCCTCATTGGTATTGGTGCTGGTGATGGGAATGGTCTTGATGGTGGTGAAGTTTGTTCCATTTTCTGAGCGTTGCACCTCAAGCGAATAGGATTTAGAACCAGAGGCATCGCCTATGGCGGTGTGATGCCACGAGAGGTTAATCTTATCCTCGTCGGTAGTCGCGGTGAAGTTGCTGAAGTTCCAGTTGCGCGCCAATGTGAGATTAACACTTGCCGTCAGTTCGGTGCGCTGTTCGCCGGCAGTAGGGATGAATGATAACTCATAGGTATAGTTCGTGTCGTAACCGGGGACGGTGGCGGTATAGGAGGAGGTGCTGTACGAGAGGTTGCTCGCAACTACTTCCCTTGCCTTGGTACCCGAGGCAGTGGGGTAGCGGAATATGCTCCATGTACCACCTTTATTATTGCCCTCGTAGCTCCATGAGAACTTCACCTCCTTAGTCCAAAGGTTGGTAGAAGTGATGCTAAAGCCCTTTGGCCGTATATAGCCTGGAACTTTGGTAACGTACCATTGGTAAACTTTAATGTTCAGCTTTGGGCTCAAATCTTTGTATCCCGAAGGCGTAAAATTGTTGATCGGGATGATGTACTCGATATACTTGGATGACTCGTTGTAGTAGTTGGCACGCTCTGAGAAGTCCACCTCCTGATTAGAGAAACTGGAATTACCTTGCGCATAAGAAGCTTTCGATGTCAGATTGTCAGTCCACTTCAGACCCGAGGTGGTGGCTCCACTGTATGAACCTACGGTGGTGGGACCATAGCTGGCATTCAGGTTGCCGTTTATCTTCATCTTGCCATACTCCGTCATCTCTGCCGTCGGGCTGTTAAGTCCCATGCTACCGGCATTGAACGTCCATGTGTTCGACTGCAGCTGCCCGTCATGTTTGTTGTTGATTTTCCAGTAGCCGGAGATGGTTACGGAGTAGCTCTTGCCCAGCTGTATCTTGTCCATGAACACAAGACAGTAGACGACCTTGCGTTTGCTGCCGTCGCCCTCGTTGTAGGGATTGTAGAACTTCACCGTGTAGTTCACTCCGTCCACATTACGGGTGTAGGTGTTGCCCCACCAACTATCGTTGCTGCAAGCCTTGGTGGCCCCGTCGCTGTTACCACTGTCGCTGCCTCCTGGCCAAGCCAACTCGTAGTCAGGTGTGCAGATGTACTGATCGTTGACGAATAGAGCAGGACCTGCAGTCTCGCCCGAAGGTACGCCGTTCGGACTCTTGTGCAGGAAGAAACCGTTGTTGCCCTTCGTGTCGTCATAGTACATCACGTGGAAAGCAAGATAAGGCTGCGCCAACGTGGGGTTGTGTGCAATGATGTTGCTTTCAGGGCAATTGTTGAATTCCCTCGTGGCCGCCCATACGGGGCTGCTTGCCGAGAAAAAACACGCGAGAAGCAGTAGTGGCACTAGCCATCTGCGCTTCGTTTTGTTGTGATTGTTTTTCATTTTTATTTAACTTTCATTGCTGTCCACTTAAAATCGCAAGGCGTTCTTTGAAATGATTGAAATATAGTTAGTTACAGAGATTTCTTGAGTCAACGGATTTGATTTTGTATCTACGCAGTCTAAACAGACGACAGTATATGAACAAATCGAAATACGTTTTCGCTCAACACGTATCTCAGAGATCTCATCTACAGAACTATATTCAAAAATGACAAAGACCGAAGTGGTTCAAGTGAACCTGATTTATTTAATCTTTAAACTCGTCCATTTTAGAGGACATTAGTGTTAAACTTTATAAAGTCAAATATACTTATGAGCAAGACGAATTCACAGTCAACTTGTCTCAATCACGTTGCCCAAAACGGCGCACTGATACAAAATACTGATACCAAGATGAAACATCCGTTGAAGAGGGAGTTTCGTGGGTGAAGCTAAAGCTGCTGCGAAGCGCTTCTGTATGCCGATGGCGTGAGAGCGTACTTCTGCTTGAAGTTGCGACCGAAAGTGTCAGCGCTTGGGAAGCCGCTTTCGCGTGCTACGTCAGCAATAGACAAATCAGGACGTGAGGTAAGCAGCTTGGCAGCATGAGGCAGGCGGCAGTCGGTGAGGAACTCGATAAGCGACTTGTAGGGGCTTCCCTTGGCAAAAGCCGCTCCTATGCGTTCCTTCGACAGACCGAAACGGTCCACCAACGTCTGGCGGTCCATGCTTGGGTCAAGGTACAGTTGGTCTCGAAGAATGGCATCGCGCAGTTGCTGGAAGAGCGAGGCATCGGGGGAATCAGGCGTTATGGCGTCGTCTGGAATTTCGGTATTAACCGGAATAACCGTATCACCAGTTATGGATTCAAGGCTCTCCTTGTACTCAATGGCTTCTGCTATCTCACGCGCGAGCACTCGGTTTTTCTTTAATGTTTCGCGACGCTTGTACGAGAAATAAACGGCAAAGGCGATGGCTGCCGCCAGGCCGATAATCTCCGACATCGTCAGCAGGCGATAAAAGCGGGCATCCGACTCAGCCTTTTGCCGCGCCAACTGCTCTTCTTGAAGACCATATAGCGTGGCAAGCTCCGCTAACTGGTCTCGCTGGTTGCGCTGATCCAAGCTGTCGCGGATAATATATGCCCGCTCCAGATAGCCCAATGCCTGTGCTGTGCGACCTTGCATCTGCGCAGCCTCACCACGTTGCTCAAGACATATCTGGTAGTTGGGGTTGATTGTGTCCGGATAGGAATTCTCGAAGCGTTCCATTGCCTCCTCGAAACGGTCAAACTGGCCTAAGTGATGGTAGGCAGCCGACATCATCTTCGCGCAGTCAATACCCTGGCTCCATTCCGTGCGGAAGACTTCAGCCTCTGTGTCAAGTGCCTTTCGAAGATATTGCGAGCGCAGGCCGGGGTTGGCCTTATTCTCCGTTGCCAGCCGGGCATAGGAGATGGTCAGGAATGAGAGAATCTGCCCACGGGCGAAGTCAATATACTCAGCAGGATTGAAGCCCTCTTGCATATCGCCGAAACGATTAGGGTGCTGCTCAAGCTCATCAAGGCGCGAAAGCACATCCTTGCATACCTTTTCCATTTCGCTGAAACGCTTATGGTCAATCAGTATGTGCAGAAGTTTCTTTGATGCGTCGTGGTACGACACCACACCGCCAAAGGTGTCCAGCTTACGTAGCTCACCCAGGGTCCCTTCCAGACGTGCAATAGCTTCGTCAGTACGACCAGTCTGCGCCAAGGACCGAGCAATGAAAGCCTCCATCTTGCCCACCTCGTCGGGCATATTCAAGGCGTGAGCCAGTCGCGAAGCTTCTGTAGCATAACGAATAATAGCCGGGTGGTTGGCTGCAGTATATTCCAAACTCGTCAGCAGGAGGTAGACACGCTCCAGCGTCACAGAATCGCTCTTCACTTCCTTGCCCGCCTTGAGCAACTCTTCCTCGCGCTTTATCAAATCCAGACACGTCTGGCGCGACTGCGGGATATTGTGCAAGCCACCGTACTGCGTCACAGCTTTCAGGTACTCTGCTCGCTGCCACGTAATATTGCCTACCGCCAATGCCGAGTCAATCATACCTAAAGCACGTTCCGGCTCCGTGCGGTGAATACTCATTGCTGCCGCCTCTGTGTAAATAGTGTCAGCACCGGCAGGCAAAGACTTACCCCTATTTCCTATTCCGCAACTTGAGAGTATAAATAAGCTTGCCGCTATCGCAACGAGCAATAAATCAACATGTTTCCTTGACATACAAGATTGATTTGATAGTGATGAGTGATTAATCTCGCCACAAATGTAAGTGTTTTTTGTTGAAATAGAAAAGGAAAAAGACAAAAAAAATAAAATAAGTTATCCTATTTGTTTACGGGCTTAAACTAAAACGCTCTTTAAGGATGAACTTGCGAAGGAGTGGATTACCTGCAATAAACTCATTTACAAGTGCGGTGGAGTGGGCGAGAAGAGAAAAAAGGCCGTTTTGTTTTGGTGGTTCAGAAAGATTGGCGTACTTTTGCAACAGCTTCGAATTACACATTAATTATTATTATAACGGTTACGGCCGTGATCACTTACTTAGTTGTTATGAACAGAATGCTCGTTTCCATCGTGGCCATGCTCATGGCTACATTTGCTACTGCCCAGACCGCAATCAATCCGTTGGCCCAACGTGGTCGGCAGTCGTGGCAACCTTTGCAGGCCCTTGAACAACTCAAGGCTGAACCTATGAAAGCCTATGGCGGTGACTATCCCTATCAATGGGCTCCTCGGCCTCAGACAAAGGCTCCCAAAGGTTATAAACCATTCTATGTCAGTCACTATAGCCGGCATGGCTCGCGCTACTACTGGACCGACCACCTCTACAAGGATATCGATACCTTGATGACTATCGGACACAATAGGTATCAGCTGACCTCTGTAGGCGAGGCATTCTACAAGAAGTTTAAAGAAGCAAAAGAGGAACTGCAGACAGGCGTTTCGGAGCTCACTGAGGTTGGTTGGCAACAGCACCAAGGTATAGCCCGGACTATGTATAATACCTTCCCAGAGGTGTTTCGTAAGGGCGGAGATGTGTTTGCAATTTCGTCATTATCAGGTCGTTGCGTATTGAGTATGTCGGCCTTCTGTCAGGAGCTGGTGCAGTGTAATCCCAAGATAGAGGTTCGTGAGCAATCTTCTCGTTTCACGCTTGACGGCGTAGTGCCCACTGACCGCCAGAATCCTGCTTGGCGCAGGTTCCCTAAGAGTAGGCCGCGTTACGAGAAACGTAATGGAGAGTTCAAGCGAGGCAGGCCTTTGGCCGACGTCGTTGCCGATCGTGTGTTCACGTCTATCGACAGCTTACCCGCCGATCGTCGGCGCATAGGCGGTTGGCTTCTAGACCTTTACACTTCGCTGCCCAGCATTGGTCATCAGGGTATGATGGAAGGTATTGTCAGCGACCAGGAACTTGTCGACAGATGGGAAGAGGCAAACCTTGGGAGCTACACTTGGGTTTTTGAACCTCGATATGAGATGATTCCAGTGCTGAAGGATATCCTCAACAAGGCTGCTGACGTGATAGAAGGCCGCAGCAATAGAATCGCTGACCTCAGGTTCGGTCACGACACTTGTCTCGGACCGCTCACGGTGCTGATGGGCATCAATGGTGCTGATCTTGATCCTGAAGATCCTTACGAAGTGAAGAACTGCTACCAGAACTGGCAGACAGCTATGGCTTCGAACATTCAGCTCGTGTTCTATCGCAAGAAAAACTCTGCCGACATTCTTGTCAAATGCCTGCTCAATGGCGCAGAAGCTTCGCTGCCTTTGCCTTCCGATCAAGCTCCCTACTACAAATGGTCCGATTTTCGCGACTTCTACATCAAACGCTGCCAGATAGAATAGATGGTATAGTTGTTTGGCTTAAAACCGAGAGCCCTCCGAAAATCATCGGAGGGCTCTTGATTTATGGAGCACGTGAGGAAAAAGAACCCCTCGGGGTTCAATTCCCGAAGGGTTCACGTTAGTGGAGCTGGAGGGTGGCATCAAAGAATAGAATGTTTTTCTTTTCTGAAGATGACTTCTCAGTGCTCGGCGGTTGCAAGACAAGTTTACTTAGTCGCAGCAATCGTCGCTAAGCACGTGAGGAAAAAGAACCCCTCGGGGTTCAATTCCCGAAGGGTTCACGTTAGTGGAGCTGGAGGGAATTGAACCCTCGTCCAAACAGGGGATTCCAAAGCTTTCTACACGCTTATTCCAGACTAAGTTTTCGAGCAGAAGCAGGACCTGGACCACCTGCTAGTGCCTTATCCTCTAAAAAGCTTCACCTTTGGCGCGAGGCCACCGCGGGCTATCCCCGATTTTGCTGCACCACTTGACCAGAGCGCTTCGGGGCGATGGAGTCTCTGAGTGATGTCTCGTCGCAGCACCTTGTGCCGCGAAAAGCTGATTTACTATACTTCAATCAAGCAGCGAGAGCGTAAGTGTTTTCGCCAGATAATTGTTGGAGACCATAGATTATGGAGAGCGATCAGCGACCCTCCGCGTGCTTACTTTAGACTCTCAGCCTGCTGTCAAATCCATGTCAGCCCCAAGAGTTTTTCACTGCAAAGATACGATGTTAAATGGAAAGTTTAACGAAGAACGATGAAAGATTGCATCTTTTTCGTATTTTTTTGCTGTTTCGGGCAATAAAATTGCAAAAATTAAGTTTATATAAATATAAACATGAACCTTATCCATGCGAAAGCATCACAATATATGGTAAAACAAGCCACTCTGGACATTACAATATCCGACGGCATGAACTCCTTTGAGCGGGCTGTAAAACGAGTCTTCGACTTTACGCTGGCTGTTATAGGGGTCGTTGTGTTGTCGCCTGTTTTTCTGATTATATATGTCTGTCTTAAAAGTCAGGGCGATGGTCCGGCACTCTTTCGCCAGGAGCGAATAGGCTACCGGGGCAGGCCTTTCATGATTTACAAGTTCAGGACAATGGTCGTGGATTCGGAATGTAATGGCACGCCACAGTTGGAGCAGAAGGAGGATAATCGCCTCACACCTGTCGGAAGGTTCTTGCGCGAGCATCATCTCGACGAACTGCCACAACTGTTCAATATTATTCGTGGCGAGATGAGTTTTGTAGGGCCAAGGCCTGAACGCAAGTATTTCATAGACAAGATTATGGAGCTGAATAGCGATTATGAGTATATCTATCTCATGCGCCCCGGCTCTACGTCAGCAGCAACTCTCTACAATGGCTACACCGACACCATGGAGAAGATGCTGATACGCTTGCAGATGGATTTGGATTATTACCAGAAACGGTCTTTGTGGACGGACGTAAAGATATTGTTCGTCACCGCTAAATTTATTCTTTTCGGAAAAAAATTCTAAACATAAGAGATGAAAAAGTTCATTGCCTTAAGCATCTGCTTGTGGTGCGCTTTCCTTACGGGCGCGCACGCACAATCAATGTCCGACAACCAGCTGGTGCAGTATATCCTTCAGGAAAAGGAGAAAGGCACAGACCAGCAAGTAATTATCAAGAACGTGCTTCAGCGCGGCGTCACAACCGAACAACTGCGCCGAGTGCGCAAGAAGGTTGAAGCCGAGCAAAAGCAGCTCGGTGCTGTAGACCTCACCGGCAAGACCAACCAGAAGACTAATCGCCTGCGCACTCAGAGGGATATCGACCGCGACGAGCGTCAGAAACAAAACGGTTTCATGATACGTTCACAACGCGAGACCGATGACTGGCGCTATATGAACCGCGACCAGCGCATGGAAGAGATTGAGGGGGAAAGCGAGTATTTCGACCTCGACTCTCTGGACTACTACAGCAGTCAGATTCCCAAAGATCAGCAAGTATTCGGACGTAATATCTTCAATCAGAAGAACCTCTCGTTTGAGCCAAACATGAATATGGCAACACCCGCAAATTATCGTCTGGGAGCAGGTGACGCAGTTATCATTGATGTTTGGGGGGCTTCGCAGGAAACGTTTTCGGAAACTATCTCCCCCGACGGCACAGTGACCATCGAGGGCGTAGGACCTATTAAGTTGGCCGGTCTTTCCGTAAGTGAAGCCACAAACCGCCTGCGTAGTCGCCTTGGACAATACTACAGCGACTGCAGCGTCAGCCTCAGCGTAGGTGAGACGCGCTCAATCATCGTGCAGGTGATGGGCGAAGTGGTTATGCCCGGCAGCTATACCCTAAGCAGCCTGGCTTCTGCCTTCAATGCCCTTTACGCCGCGGGAGGTATCAGCGAAGTAGGTACACTGCGCGACATCAAGGTGTATCGTGGCGGTCGTGTCATATCAACCATCGACGTTTACGACTATCTCATCCACGGCAACTCACGCGGAGATGTGCGACTACAGGACAACGATGTCATCATCGTTGGTCCTTACGACTGCCTCGTAGAGGTGCGCGGTAAGGTGAAACGTCCGATGTTCTACGAGATGAAGTCGACAGAGAGCGTGCAGCGACTGCTTGAATACTCAGGCGGTTTCACCGGCGATGCTTTCACTAAGAGCGTTCGACTCATCCGAAAGAAAGGCGAGGAATACTCAATCCACAACATCGAAGAGTTCGACATGAATGGTTTCACGCTTGCCGACGGCGACTCTTTGTTCGTAGACAGCGTCATTCCACGCTTCCGTAATATGGTTGAGGTGCGCGGAGCTGTGATGCACCCAGGACAGTTCCAGATGGACGGAGGCATACAGACAGTGCGTGATCTGTTGAAGGCTGCCGGCGGACTGCGTGAGGATGCTTTCACCGAACGCGCTGTTATGCATCGCGAGAAAGAAGACCTCACGCTTGAGAACGTGCCAATAGACATCCTCGGCATTACCGAAGGCAATTCCTCCGACGTAGTACTCCGCCGCAACGATGTCCTGTTTATACCGTCGAAGGTAGATATGGCAGGCGAACAGACACTCCGTATCAACGGTGAGGTCAACTTCCCAGGTTACTATAAATATGCCGACAACACCACCATCAAGGACCTCATCCTTCAGGCTGGCGGTCTTACCCGAGCAGCTTCTACAGCGAAGATTGACGTATTCCGCCGGAAATATGTTCCTGATGCAGACCAGACTTCTATGGACCTGGCAGAGATATTCTCCTTCAACTTAGCCAACGGCTTCATCATCGAGGACACAGCTTTCGTGCTTCAGCCTTACGATGAGGTTCAGGTTCGTAAGAGTCCGACCTATGCAGAGCAGCAGAACGTCCGAATCTCAGGAGCCGTCAACTTCGAAGGTGAATACGCCATGACGAGCCGTGAGTTCCGCATCTCCGACCTCGTGAAGGTAGCCGGAGGTCTTTCAAGTGTAGGTTATGCCAAGGGTGCACGCCTCATCCGACAGATGACACCTGAAGAACGCGAGCAGCGACAGTCTGCACTTCGTGCCTCACAGATAGCGCTTTACGAGCAAGCCCTTGATTCAGATAAGAACTTCGATATGGCACGTGCAGACTCACTTCTGGATATGAAGATGAACCTCGGTAATGTCTATAACGTGGCCATTAACCTCGAGGAGGCTATCAAGAACCCGGGCTCCATCAATGATGTAGTACTTCGTGCTAATGACCAGCTGGTCGTGCCACAGCTTTCCAACACAGTGAAGATTTCAGGCGAGGTTATGTACCCCATCTCGGTTGGATACAAGAAGGGTGCAGGCCTAGGCTACTATATCAACCAGGCTGGTGGCTACGGCAACCGTGCCGGCAAGAAGCAGACCTACGCCATCTATATGAACGGTTCTGTGGATAAACTCGGTCGGCATGCTTCAGGCAAACTAATAGAGCCAGGAACGGAGATTGTAGTGCCGACGAAGAAGAAGAAAGAAGGTATGTCCACGGCTGAAATCACCGTCCTCGGTACCTCTGCTGCCTCGTTGACCACCATGGTTGTGGCCCTTATCAACCTGTTAAAGAAATAAGCTGTTATGGAAGAGAAGAAGAATAGTTTGGTCATAGACCTTCGCGATGTTGCTAGGCAAATCTGGAATAAGAAGTCGCTTTTCATAAAAGTCTGGCTTGTAACTTTCGTGTTGGCTTGTGCTTGGATCCTTCCCATACCTAGGACATATACGGCTAATCTGTCACTTGCTCCCGAGATAAATAATCAATCCACAGGTGGCTCGTTGGGATCCATAGCTGCTACTTTCGGAATAAACGTAGGCGGAATAACAGGAAGTGATGCCTTCTATCCGACCTTATATCCAGACCTGGTCAGTTCCAATGATTTCCTTGTCAACCTTTTCGATGTCAAAGTCAGGACCATTGATGGAGAGACGTCCACAACCTATGGAGATTATCTTGCCCATTATCAGAAAGGCACTTTTTATATGGTTCCTGTTTATTGGACCATGAAGCAGATTAAGAAGTTGATGCCTAAGGAAAGCGCCGTAGATCAAGGCTCAGCTGAATCAAAAAAACTTAATCCCTTTTTCCTGACAGAACAAGAGAATGATATTATCAACAAAATGAGAGGTCTTATAACCTGCTCGACAGATCGAAAAACAGACGTCATCACTATTACGGTTCAAGACCAAGACCCGCTCATTGCTGCCACTATAGCGGATTCAGTAAGGCTTCGTCTTCAAAACTTCATCATTGACTATAGGACCACTAAGGCACGAAATGATGAGAAGTATTATTCCAATCTCGTAGAGGAATCGCGACAGGAATATGAAAAAGCTGTAGCTAAATACGGACGTTTTTGTGACACGCATCGGGATGTGATTCTGCAAAGTATGCAGTCTGAGCGCGATCAATTGGAGAACGATATGCAGATGAAGTATAATACTTATAATGTTATGAGTACACAACTCGAGGCTGCTAAGGCCAAGGTTCAGGAGCGCACTCCAGCTTTCACCATGCTTCAAGGTCCCACTGTACCCCTTAAGGCTTCAAGCCCAAAGCGAATGTTTTTTGTTGCTGTAATGCTCTTCCTGGCCACATGTGTAACAATACTGTATATTTTTAAAAAGGAAATAGAAGGCGCACTTATACGTCAAAAAGATTCTTAAGATGGAATTGAGTTCTATAAAAATATGTGTTATAGGGTTGGGGTATGTTGGCTTGCCGCTTGCCCGCCTATTCTCAACAAAGTATCCAACCATTGGGTTTGATTTGAATCAGCAACGCATTGACAGGCTAATGGCTGGTTTCGATGAAACAAAGGAGGTCGATGACAAACTACTTAGAGAAGCCATTCAACAGAACGGCTTCAGGTGCACGTCCTCTATCGGGGATATTAGGGATTGCAATTTCTATGTTGTTGCCGTACCCACCCCGGTTGATGATAACAATCGCCCTGATTTACGACCTTTGCAAGGAGCCAGTGATACCGTGGGAAAAGTCATATCAAAAGGGGATATCGTAGTGTATGAAAGTACGGTCTATCCTGGTGTCACAGAGGAAGAATGTATTCCCGTAGTGGAGCGCGTCAGCGGCTTGAAGTATAATACTGATTTTTATGCCGGATACTCGCCGGAGCGTATTAATCCAGGCGACAAGTTGCATACTGTTGAGAAGATTCGTAAGGTGACATCTGGAAGTACACCTGAGATAGCAGATATTGTGGATAAGGTGTATAATTCGGTACTGGTCAACGGAACTCATAAAGCGCCAAGTATTAAAGTGGCAGAAGCTTCGAAGATAATAGAGAATTCCCAACGTGATGTTAATATAGCCTTTATGAACGAGCTGGCCAAGATATTTAATGCTATGGGCATTGATACCCATGATGTCATTGAGGCCGCTTCGTCAAAATGGAATTTCATCAAACTGTCGCCGGGTCTGGTAGGAGGCCACTGTATATCTGTTGACCCATATTACCTTATTCAGAAAGCACAGGTCTATGGCGTTTTGCCACGAGTGATGTACAATGCCCGTCGCCTGAATGATGGAATGGGCGATTATGTTGCAAATCAGGTCATCAAGCTAATGAATAAGCAAGGGGTTCTTGTCAAGGATTCCAACATTCTGATTCTTGGCGTAACGTTTAAGGAAAACTGCCCTGACATACGCAACACTAAGGTAATAGACATTTATAACACACTGAGTGAATACACTCATAATATTACTGTCCTTGACCCCTGGGCTAATCCCATCGCAGTTGAACGTGAATATGGTGTTCACATTTATCAATCACTAAAAGATATACAACAAAAACGTTATGATGCCATTATTCTGGCGGTAGCGCATTCGGACTTCCTAACGTTGCAAGTCAGGGACTTGCTGACCGAAAACGGAGTAGTATACGATGTGAAAGGCGTATTAAATAGGGAATATGTAGATGGACGCTTATAAACGAGTCTTCATAAATACGGTTGCTCAATACGGGAAATCCGTGATTAATGTGTGCCTGTCACTTTATTCGGCACGCATAATCTTGGATGCTCTTGGGAAATCGGATTATGGTCTCTATGTTCTCGTCGGAGGTGTGGTAGCAATGCTGGGGTTTGTTACAAATGCCTTGGTAATTACGACTCAACGCTTTATTTCCTTTTACCATGGTAAGGGTGATTGGAATATTGTTAGTAAGACATTTTCCAATAGCCTGTTTCTCCATGTCGTTATTGCCATTGTTCTGTCAATGTTGCTGGCATTGTTCAGCCATCTGGTAGTCTATTCCTGGCTTGAGGTTGATGCAGGGCGCTTAGCGTCGGCTATGATGGTGTATTGGGCAACAATAGTCATCTTGTTCATTACCATTTTGCTATCCCCTTTTAAGGCTGTTTTGATAGCCCGTGAGAATATTGTTTATATATCAATTATAGAGGTTCTCGATGGCGTTTTAAAGTTGGCAGTTGCTTTCTTACTTCTTCGTGTAGATATTGACAAACTGCAGTTGTATGCTTGGTTGATGGCTGCTATTCAACTATTCAACCTGTTAGCTTTTTCCATTTATGGCTGTTGTAAGTTCGCTGAATGCAGTTGGTTGATTCGTCCTCGCGATATTTCATCAGATTGGCTCAGACGTATCATGGGCTTCGCAGGGTGGACGACATACAGTATGGGCGCCGTTGTTGCTCGCAACCAAGGTATTGCCATCATGTTAAACCACTTCCTGAAGCAGACGGTTATTAATGCAGCCTATGGTATTGCTTTTCAGGTTTATGGCGCCTTGTCCTTTATTTCAAGCTCGATCCTTAACGCCATGAATCCTCGTATCATGAAAGCAGAAGGTATGGGCGACCGCAAGCGCATGCTCCATCTTGCAGCCCTGGAGAGCAAATACAGTTCACTGATGCTGTTGTTGATACTTGTTCCATTAATCTTTGAGATGCCGTCGATTCTAAATTGGTGGCTAAAGGAAGTGCCAGAGAACACTGTGATGTTCTCAAGAGTGGTGCTCATTGCCTTTTTCTTTGACCAGATTACTTATGGGCTTAATACCGCCAATCAAGCCACGGGAAATGTTAAACCATATGTTCTATTGATATATACCCCCAAACTACTTATCTTAATTCCGGTTTATATTTTGCTGGCATTAGGCCGTCTTCCAGGCGATGTTATGCTTTGTTACATTATTATAGAAATACTTTGCTCATTCCTGAGATTGCCATACATGAAGTTCAAGGTCGGATTGAATGTCCGCGAATTTCTA
The DNA here is from genome assembly GCA_016286165.1 of Bacteroidaceae bacterium. Classification (GTDB taxonomy): domain Bacteria; phylum Bacteroidota; class Bacteroidia; order Bacteroidales; family Bacteroidaceae; genus Physcousia. The sequence goes on from JAEESE010000001.1 coordinate 299,080, forward strand.
GTCACGGCGGTTGTACCTCTGTTGCCAGTGCTTGTGAGTCAATTTATAGTCTGTTATCTCCTCACTTTACAACCATTCAACCATAGTTTCCTCATGACCATAATTCTACCTGTAGGTGTAGGCGCGCTTTTGGCATGGTTGTTTGCTCTGAATCATCAGGAGAGGGCACTCTTGCTGTCGTTTATTAAACACAAAGGAGCACGTGAATACAAAAATTGACATAAGTAAGTTATATCTTATAGACAAACAATGGTTAGCAAACCTTTGTTTGTTTTTGGGAACTTTCGTTGCCTATTTAGGATCTCTTCATCCTTGGTTCTTTTGGGTAATGGCGGAATGGTATATTCTTTTATCCCTGCTTTTTTTCTTCGCAAGTGTTCTGATTTCCAACACCCTGCCATCGTCTACATTTTTTGATAAGCCCAACCTACGGGCGATAATTCTTTTTACTATTCTTTCAGTATATATAAGCATCTCTTTCGACTCCAACTTATTCGGCTTCATCAACAAGCTCGCCAATGTACCTCTTATGTACATACTTATGAGCATTAAGCCCTCAGTGTTTTTGCGCATTATCGACAGAATTTGCTGGTGCATGGGCTTTTTTTTGTTGTTTTCAGCTATAGCATTCCTTTTATATTTATTTGGCATTAGTATTCCGCCGCGGCCTGCTGTCTTTGGCGATGGGGCCTACTCCTATGACAACTATCTCTTGTTTATGGTTGCTAACGATAGGGAATTTATGAATTTCATTCCTCGTTTCAGCTCCGTATTCCTTGAACCTGGACATCTGGGCACAGCAACGTCTCTATTGTTGATGACGCAGTTTGGCAAATGGAAACGTTGGTACAATATTGTGCTGATCATTGTTTCCGCAATCACCTTCTCTCTGGCTGCTTATGCATTCCTTGTCGCTCTGATTTTCTTAAATCTGTGGGTGCAACGAAAACATATTGTGGGTAAGGCGATTATCGTAGGTGCTCTTCTGGCTGGAGTCATAGGCGCCTCGTTTGTGTATAACGATGGCGATAATATGATTCAAAACCTCATATTATTACGTCTTGAGGTTGACGACAAGACAGGTGATATAGTTGGCAATAACCGAGTGTCAGAAGACTTTTCAAACACGTTCGACAAGTTCTTCCATTCTTCAGACGTGGTATTCGGCAGTTCTATGCAGAATGCAACAGCAGGCGAAGGCAACTCTGGATATCGTGTGTACATATACGAGCACGGTTTGGTGGGACTATTCCTGACATTAATTTTTTATCTTGCTATTTTCAAGGATTTCAGAGACTGGAGATGTTTGGTTTCCGTTGCTATTATTTCCCTTATGAATTTCTGGGTAAGAGGGTATCCTTTGTGGTATAGTAATCTCATACCCGTAATGGCCTTAATCTTAGACGAAAGATTCATTAGCAATATTGAAAATAGATTGCCTGGCGTTGAACGATTATGAAAATAGCATATTTTCTTCATACAACCGATCCTACAGCAGGAGCTACAAAGTCTATTCTTGCTATAATTCATGGTTTGGTAACCCATGGAGAAGAGGTGATTGTCGTAGTTCCCGATGCTAAAGGTATCGTTTCGGACTTACGGGAAAAGGGAGTCAGAGTAGTTGTGCAAAGGTTTAGAAGTGGAGTCTATCCAGGTTTGAAATCGTTTAAAGACTGGCTGCTTTTTATCCCTCGTTTAGCCTATTGGCGTTTATTAAATCATATCGCAGCAAACGCCCTGACACCACTGTTAAAAAGGGATGGAATCAATATTATTCATTCAAATAGTAGCGTAATAGATCTCGGATACAATATTTCACGTCGTCTACATGTGCCGCATGTTTATCATATACGTGAATATGCTGATCTCATAGGCTTTCATTTCTATCCTGATAAACCAGCTTTCGTCAAAAGGTTCTCTGCGGACAATTCCTTTGCAATTTTCATTACTAAAGGTTTGCAATCATATTTCGGCCAGTCTGGCAATCCTCATACCGCTGTTATTTACAATGCAATACATGTTGACAATTCAACCACGACGTTAAATCTCCCTCATAAACAATTCTTTTTCTATGCTGGCCGTATAGAGAAGACTAAAGGGATAGATTTATTATTGCAAGCTTATGATATCTATCAAAGGACAGTCAAAGCTCCTCTGCCCTTATGGCTGGCTGGAACTATAGCAAGCGCCGAATATTTAGAACATTTAAACCAGTATATAAAGTCGTGCCACATGCAAGACAAAGTCCGTTTCCTGGGTGTAATAGATAATGTTCATAACATAATGTCTCATGCAAGAGCCACGATTATACCATCATTAAACGAAGGATTCGGCCGTTGTTTGTCAGAGGCTATGCTTTGTCGATGTCTGACTATAGCACGTAATACGACCGGCAGCAAAGAGCAAATGGACAATGGACTGGCCTTACATGGTACGGAGATAGCGCTTAGATTTGAGACCATAGAAGAGTTGGCTAAACATCTCTGTGACGTCTCAGAGGCTCCCGTGTCTGAATACGACGAAATGTGTTCTTTGGCTTATGATACAGTCTCAACCCTCTATTCTCTGCAGGCCAACTATGATAACACGTTGATGCTCTATCAAAAAATCCTTGGTATATAAATATCTTCTTATTAACTCTTAACAATGGGAAAATAATATGCGATATCGTCATTCCTTCTCTGACATACTTCCATATATATGGTATCTGATACCAACAATATATTTCAATCTTAGGATGCTACCATTTCGGCAAGCCAGAAAGCTGCCGATACTACTCATCCGCCCCAAGTTCATAAGCCTTAAGGGAAAGATTGAGATTGATGATGATGTGTGCCGTTTCGGACTTGTCAAGATGGGAGGCTGGGGATGTAAAGCTTACCCCAACAATGGTGTCAAACTTAATTTCCGAGGTGGCACGTGGGTTGTTAAAGGCAAAGTCTGGATTGGCTCTAACTCCTATCTGGAGATAGGACATAGTGGTATATTAGAGACTGGCGACAAAGTGGTAGCCAGTACCTCGCTCAACATATTTTGCTATCGGAGCATAGTTTTAGGTGATGCTACTAGATTCGGGTGGGAATGCAAGGTGATGGACAGCAGTTTTCATCCCTTGAAGGCTGTAGATACAGGGGAGCGTAAAGCCGCTGGAGCGCCCATAAACATTGGAGCTTTCAACTGGTTTGCTACTAAGTGTGCTATTCTTCCAGGTACGAAGACAGCTGATTATTGTGTGTTCGGTTATGGCAGCGTGCTTACAAAGGGCACCAAGAGCGAAGCATACTGCGTTCATGGCGGTTCGCCTGTACATGTTCTCTCACGAGGCTATTACCGCGTTCCTGAAGAAGAAGGAGACCGTGACCCTGCTGTATGGAGTTAGTTCATGATGTGCAGTTATGAAACATAAGAACCGTTGTTTTCGCATTTGCTTTTTCTTGTTTGTCCTTGTCAACTTTGCGTGTCAAGATGAGGATGTTCTAATCATAGATACATTAGAAAACAGATTGGCATCAACTGATGTTACATCACACACGGATTCACGATATTTTATAAATGCTCCATTGCCTGTTGGCAAGGGCTCACTGCGGGTCCTGTGCATAGGCAACAGCTATACTCTCGATGCACTCGGACAGGTGGCATCCATCTTGCAGGCAACAGATCTCGAACCATCCTCATTCTCAGTATATAGTCTTACCTACAGTGCTTCTACCTTAAAGCATTGGTGCGATGTTGTAGATGATAACAAGCAACTGAATTTAATATGTCATGCAGGCAGTCAGATGCCAGTTGAAACAGGGATGCTAAAGGAACTTTTGGCGCAGGATTGGGACGTCATTACCTTGCAGCAATTCTCAGGTTATGCAATCAATTATAAAACCTTCAACCCATGGCTTAGGCGCCTTATCGACCTCATACACCATTATTGCCCTAATCCTAATGTTACGCTGGCTTGGCAGACAGCCTGGTCATATTGTGCAGGTTTCAGTGGGAGCATGAGTTCTTACGAACGGTGGTTGCTTATCGCATTAACCGTGCAGCAGATGGTGATGTCGGATGGTATCGATGTACTTATTCCCGAAGGAACGGCTATTCAGAATGCACGCAATACTTCCCTTAACACAGAGGCCGAACTGACTCGCGATGGCACACATCTCGACCTTGGCATAGGACGTTACGTAGCAGCCTGTACTTGGTTGCAGTCAATCTTCGCTCCCGTTTTCGGTATATCTATCCTTGGCAACAAAGCTTTGCCTGAAGTGATAACCCTGCCTGAGGGTGACTTCGATTCACACCCCGTGACCGAAGACAACCGAGCTATTGCCCAGCGATGTGCTGTAGCTGCCGTTGTCGCCCCCTTTGCTATTACTCCTATTTATGAGGAGTAAATCGAACGTTTGTATTCAGCATCTAAGGTGTTTGATAAGTCTGATATGGTTTTCCCACCAATGGGAAACGTTTTTCCCACCGGTGGGAAACCCTTTTCCCATTGGTGGGAAAAGCTGATTAAACCGCTTGTATCGGCTTGCTCGACTTGCTAATTGATTTCTTTTCCCTTTTTCTTTGCCACTCCGAAAGAATGTGTTATCTTTGTGGCGAAAAACAAACAACGATAAATGAAAGCTAGAGTCTTTGCATATTATTTGCCGCAGTTTCACCCTTTCCCTGAGAACGATGAGTGGTGGGGCAAGGGCTTTACGGAATGGACAAATGTGGCACGTGCCCGCAAGTTGTTTCCCGGGCACGATCAGCCCCGTATTCCTACCGACCTCGGCTTCTATGATCTGCGTGTTCCAGAGGTTCGTGAGGAACAGGCACGTCTGGCGCGTGAAGCTGGCATTGAGGCCTTCTGCTATTACGAATATTGGTTCGGCAACGGGCGACATCTGATGAATCGGCCCTTCGAGGAGGTTGTGGCAAGCGGGAAACCGGACTTCCCTTTCTGCCTGTGCTGGGCAAACCATTCATGGTACAAGAAGCTTTGGAACCCCAACGACCCGGGGAAAGACCAACTGCTTATAGAGCAACAATACCATGGCGAGGATGATTACAGGGCGCATTTCCAAGCTTTGCTGCCTGCTTTCAAGGACAAGCGATATGTGCGAGTCAATGGTAAGTTGTTCTATATCATCTATAAGCCTTTGGCTTTCCCTGATGTAGCGAACTTCATAAAGCTTTGGAGGCAGCTGGCAAAGGAAAACGGGCTCGGTGATTTCTACTTCGTAGGTTCCGACTTCAACAGCGACCACAGGGATGAAATACTGGCACTTGGTTTCGACGCTACGCATAACGTGGATAACCTCAATATTTATCATCGAAGCAACTTCTTCGTCAAGGCGCTCCGCACTGTCGGCCGTAAGTACTTGCATATACCAATGATATATAGGTACAAGGATGCAATGAAGTATATGCTCAACGATGACTGCCGACGGAGGGATGTCATTCCTGTCATCGTGCCAAACTGGGATCATACGCCACGTTCAGGCTATAAGGGTTTGGTGATGACTAATGCTCTTCCTAAGTATTTTAAGCAGCTGGCGAAGAAAGCTCTTGAACTCATAAAGGACAAGCCCGCAGAGGAACGCATCATAATAGTGAAATCGTGGAATGAATGGGCTGAAGGCAACTATATGGAGCCAGACCAGAGGTTCGGACATGGATATATTGACGCCCTGCATGAGGCTCTTGAAGAGTTTGAATCAGAAACAAAGTAGAACGCATTTTCCGAATGAAGACAATAATGCTTGTGTTCGGCACTCGGCCGGAAGCAATAAAGATGGCACCGCTGGTGAAAGCTCTGCAGGCGTGTGCCGATAGTTTCAAGACTGTGGTTTGTGTGACAGGGCAGCACCGTGAGATGCTTGACCAGGTGCTTCGCATCTTCGACATCCAACCAGACTATGACTTGAATATCATGCGCCAAGGGCAGGATTTGTACGATATAACAGCACGCGTGCTGACAGGAATGCGCGATGTGCTGAAGGAGGTGCAGCCCGACGTTGTGCTCGTTCATGGCGACACGACGACATCCACCGCTGCCGCTTTGTCGGCTTTTTACCAGCAGATACCAGTAGGACACGTGGAAGCAGGACTTCGCACATATAACATATACAGCCCATGGCCTGAAGAAATGAACAGGCAGATAACGAGCCGCATTGCAACATATAACTTTGCTCCGACAGCTCTCAGCCGCGAGAACTTGTTGAAAGAGAATGTCGATGAGGCCAAGATAACGGTTACGGGTAACACCGTCATTGACGCCCTGCACATGGTGGTTAGCCGTCTGAAGGACGACCCGGCACTGGCCTCAGAGCAGGAAGAGGTCTTATTCCGAGCCGGATATGATGTGGCTCGCCTTGCCAACGGCAAAAAACTGGTGCTTATCACTGGACACAGACGAGAGAATTTTGGCGAAGGATTTATCCACATGGTTACTGCCATGAAGGATCTTGCAGAGAAATATCCAGATGTGGACTTTGTCTATCCTATGCACCTTAACCCAAATGTTCGCAAACCCATCCATGAGGTCTTCGGTGAAATAGTAAATGGTAAATCGGTAAATAGCAAATGGGGTAATTTCTTCTTCATTGAGCCTCTTCAATATTTAGAGTTCGTCTATCTGATGGAGAAATCCTCCATTGTGCTCACCGACAGCGGCGGCATTCAGGAAGAGGCTCCGGGGCTGGGTAAGCCTGTGCTGGTTATGCGTGATACTACAGAACGCCCAGAGGCATTGGAAAGCGGAACGGTTCATCTTGTCGGTTCCGACTACAACAAGATTGTCGATGAAGTAAGCACGCTCTTAGACGATGCTGAGGCTTATGAGCGAATGAGCAAGGCCGTGAACCCTTATGGCGACGGTCATGCTTGCGAACGGATTATCAAAGCGTTGTTGCCATGATTGTACTTATTCGTTGTAACGACCTTGTTTCCGACTCTCGTGCCAAGAAGTATTTAGATTTCTACAAGGCAGAGGGCATAGATTACCGCTTGATAGTTTGGGACCGTTTGGGCACTTCCGAACGCTTGCCTAATGCTGTCTATTGTCCTGTACGAAGCAAATACAATCAAGGAGGCTTGGCGGCTATTGTTGACCGCTTGAAATGGATGTGGTTCATTCTTAGGACTTTATTCTCCTTTCATGATGGCCTTCATATCCATGCCTGTGATTTGGATGCGGCTTTTCCTGCCGCTGTTTATAAGATGTTCAGCAGGCGAAAGAACTTTGTGCTGTTTGATGTCTTCGACTGGATATCCGACACCCTCGATAACCAAGGCCGGATTGTTTCATTGGCATTCCGTTTCATGGAATGGGTTAGCGTGAGAAAGGCTGACCATATTATTATCTGTGAGCCTGAGCGTGTACATCAGATTCCTTATAATATAGAAGGCCGATATAGCGTGCTTCAGAATATACCTTCGTTCAGCCAGCGCGACTTCCTCGTTAAGAAAGCGGAATATAGTTTCTCCAATGACCTCCTGACGCTGGTTTACGTAGGCAGTTTTACGCATAACAGGTGCCTGGCCGAACTTATCGAGGAAGCTGCAGCTGGAAACTATAACCTCAATATCGCAGGCTATGGTGATGCTCGCATCTTGGAGCTGTTGGAGAAGAACAACGATTCTCCATACATACATTATTTCGGAAAGGTGGCATACCAGGATGGACTGTGTATTCAGTATAACTCTGATATCATTTATGCTATGTATTCCAAGATAACGCCTAATCATTTCTATGCAGCGCCCAACAAATACTATGAGGCGATGTTTGTGGGGAAACCGATTATTACTACAAAGGGCATAGTAGTGGCAGAAAAGGTTGAGGCTAACGGAATAGGGTATAGTATAGAAGAAACGACAGAAAGCTTAGTGGCACTCGTCTCTTCTCTAACGCCTGAAGACATAGCGCTAAAAGCTGCTAAATCCTCACAGCTGTGGAAACATTATAGTACTGCGACAGAGGATTATCTACACTCGACATACTCACATCTAATGAATTTGAAACAGCAGACTGCGTCATGAAGGTATTGGTAACAGGTGGTTCGGGCTTTATAGGAACTAATGTAGTTGACTACTATCTTAGCAAGGGATGGGAAGTCGGGAATGTGGATCTGAATGTTCCCAAGCATGAAAAAGCTAAGGCTTGCTGGGTAAAATGTGATATCACAGACAAGGAAGCCCTCGTAGCCGTTGTTAAAGACTTCCAACCGGATTATATCATTCATTTGGCCGCACGTACCGACTTGGATGGCAAGACGGTAGATGATTATCAGGCAAACACCGTCGGTGTGGAAAATATCCTAAAGGCTGCGGCAAAGATTGACAGGCTGAAGAAGATTCTCATCACCTCGTCGATGTTGGTATGCCATACCGGCTATCAGCCACAGAATCAGTTTGACTATGCCCCTACAACTCGCTATGGTGAGAGTAAGGTAATAACAGAACGATTAGTCTGGCAGTCGCCTCCGACATGCGATTGGGCTATCTTGCGTCCGACATCGATGTGGGGCCCTTGGTTCGGTGTGCCTTATCGCAACTTTTTCGATATGGTTAAAGCAGGAATGTATTTCCACATAGGGCATCGCTCATGCACTAAGACCTATGGTTACATAGAAAATGCCGTATACCAGATTGATCAGCTACTGATGAATCCGACGCCTGATGATAATAACAAGGTCTTTTATTTAGGCGATGAACCGGCCATATTCATTGAGGAATGGGCAAATCAGATAGCAGGAGAGATAGGACGTAAGGTGCCGCGCGTGCCATACACCCTTGTGCGCTTAGCTGCTCTCTTTGGCGATTTGCTTGGTTCAGTTGGAATACATTTCCCAATGACGTCATTCCGCTTAAAGAACATGACAACGGACAATATTATCAACTTGGATAATACTATGAAGATTGCCCCACATCCACCTGTCGACAGGCTGAAGGGCATAAAAAGAACTCTTGAATGGATGAGCGAGAATTGATAGGTCCGTTACTTTAGTTCGAATATCTTAAAAAGGAATTTCACGCAAATCATGGCGGCATTTGTATAGATGCCGTTCTCGCGGCAGCCACGGACGTCGTCCTTGATGAGTTGCAGCCTGCTTTTTATTCCGCGTGTGCTTAGACCGCCTGTGCGCATAGTAACCATATCAATGGGTTGGTATACGGCTTTGATGTGATGCTTGTAGAACAGGCGCACCATCATTTCATAGTCTGATCCGATCTTGTAATCAGTCTTGTAAAGGCCTGCACGTTCAAAGACTTCGCGTCGGGCGTAAAACGAAGGGTGTGCGGGCATGAACCCGAAACGCAGCCATCCAGGTCGGAAGCGCTTGGAGGAATAGTAGCGGACACATTTGTCTGGTTGCCCGTCACGGATGAAATGGATATCTCCGTAGGTGGCGTCTATGTCCTTGTCGTCGAAGGCTTTTACCATTTGCTCGACAACGTTGTCTGTAGTGAAGAAGTCATCACTGTTGAGAATTCCAACAATATCGCCTGAGGCCATCGTGATGCCTTTGTTCATGGCGTCATAGATGCCGCGGTCCTTCTCTGAAATCCAGCGCAGCCGCCCTTGAAAGTGCGGCTCGTATTCTCGGATGATGTCAAGGGTATTGTCCTGTGAGCATCCGTCAATAATCAGGTATTCTATATTCTTGTAGCTTTGTGCCAGCACAGATTTGATAGTGTCGCTAATGGTGGCAGCACTGTTGAAGGCCACAGTGATGATGGACACTTTTAGGTTATGCTGGTTTGGCTCTGGATGTGTCATGCTTAGTTGTTATATTTTCTGCAAAGATAGTAAAGACTCCTTTCTTTTCCTAATCAATGGCTAAATATATTCTTTTTTTTCTCTAAACATGAAATTATTCCTGTCGGCACATAATATTTTGAGGCATCTTTACGTTATTAATGTATAGCGTATACACATGTTATGTCGACATACATTTTCTATTGTGGTATCGCATTCATGATTGGAGCCTTTACGTCAGCTATTATCATTCCTTTGATAGTAGCCTTCTGTCGTAAAGTGGGATATTATGACCAGCCCAATCAGCGAAAGGTTCACCATGCCGCTATTCCGCGACTTGGCGGCTTGGCCTTTTTGCCTGCTATGGCCATAGGGAGCTCTATTGCCATGCTGCTTTTCTACTCTAATACGCTTACCTCGCCCGATTTCCATGTCACGGCAGCCTTGATGATTGCCGGCGCTTCGATGATATACATCATTGGAATCATGGACGATATCATGGACTTGCCTGCCAACTTGAAGTTTGTCATCATGGCAATTGGTGCAGCAGTGCTGCCGGTGTGCAACCTCGTGTTTGATGATTTGCATGGTTTCCTGGGATTCCATTCATTGCCTTTGGTGGTGGCGTATCCGCTTACGGTGCTCATCATCATGACTGTGGTTAATGCAATCAACCTTATCGATGGCATCGATGGCCTGGCATCTGGCATCTCTATCATCATTTTAGCGGTCTACGTCTACCTGTTCATGGATTTAGGCAGCATCGTCTTCGTGGTCATCTCGGCCTCTTTGCTCGGCGCAGTGATAGTGTTTTTCTGTTACAATGTCTTTGGTCGGGTAGGTGGCATGAAGATTTTCATGGGCGATGCTGGCAGTCTGGTCCTTGGTTATGTGCTTGCTTATCTTGGCATTAAGTTTGTGATGATTAGCGGTCAGGAGGATTATAATGTCATCAACCCGCTGCTTATTCCGTTCTCGCTGCTGATGGTTCCGGTGTTTGATTTGATCCGTGTGGCTCTGCTTCGCTTGGCAGCAGGCGAACCTATGTTCCATGCCGACCAGCGACATATTCATCACATGCTCATGCGCTGTGGCCTGTCAATGCATCAGGCGTTGTTCACGATTCTTCTTCTTGTCATTGGCTTCCTGTTGCTTAACCTTGTGCTCGACAGCGTTCTGGTGCCCATGACGGTTATCTTCTTCTTCGATGTCGCTTTCTTCCTCCTATTCTATGTCGTATGTACAAGTATCATACAGATTCGCGACAGCTCGTTGGCAGATAGCTAAATAAAAAAAATGTCCCCCGTCTGATTAGGCGGGGGACATCTTTTTATTGCAATTTACTTTGCGTAGCTAATAGCTCTTGTCTCGCGTATTACCGTTATCTTTACCTGACCGGGATATGTCATCTCGTTCTGTATACGGGTGGCGATGTCGGTTGAAAGAGTCTCGATTTGCTTGTCATCGATCTTGTCGGCGCCGACTATCACGCGCAGTTCGCGACCAGCCTGAATGGCATATGTCTTGGTAACGCCGGGGTAGCTCATGGCAATGTCCTCGAGATCCTTCAGACGCTTTATATAAGCTTCGGCAATCTCGCGGCGAGCACCAGGACGAGCACCGCTGATGGCATCGCAAACCTGAACGATGGGAGCTATCAATGAGGTCATCTCCATCTCTTCGTGGTGGGCTCCGATAGCATTGCAGATGTCGGGCTTTTCCTTGTATTTCTCGGCAAGCTTGGCACCATAGAGAGCGTGTGGCATCTCAGGCTCCTCATCGGGCACCTTACCGATATCGTGGAGCAGACCTGCACGCTTAGCTTTCTTGGCGTTTAGGCCAAGTTCAGAAGCCATTACGGCGCATAGGTTGGCGGTTTCGCGTGCGTGCTGTAGCAGGTTCTGGCCATAGCTCGAACGGTACTTCATCTTACCTACGATACGTATGAGCTCAGGGTGCAAGCCGTGCACACCGAGGTCGATGGCTGTGCGCTTACCTATTTCGAGAATCTCCTCGTCAATCTGCTTCTTAACCTTCGACACCACTTCCTCGATACGTGCAGGATGTATGCGTCCGTCGGCTACAAGCTGGTGCAGGGCAAGGCGTGCAATCTCGCGTCGTACAGGGTCGAAGCCGCTGATGACGATGGCTTCGGGTGTGTCGTCGACTACAATCTCAACACCGGCTGCGGACTCAAGGGCACGAATGTTGCGACCTTCACGTCCGATGATGCGTCCCTTGACGTCGTCGTTCTCGATGTGGAACACAGTTATGCTGTTCTCAACAGCCGTTTCAGTAGCTACTCGCTGAATTGTTTGAATGACGATGCGCTTGGCTTCCTTGTTTGCTGTCATCTTGGCGTCGTCCATGATCTCGTTGATGTAGCTGGCGGCTTCGGTCTTGGCCTCGTCCTTGAGGGTTTCAATGAGTCGCTCGCGAGCTTCATCGGCTGTAAGGCCGCTAATCTTCTCGAGCTGAGTGCGCTCCTGTGCGATGAGGTTCTCGAGTCGCTGACCGAGTTCCTCTTCTTTCTTCTGCAGCATCATCTGCTGCTGGTCAAGACGCTTGCGTTCTGCTTCTTGTTCGTTCTTGCGACGGTTTAGTTCGTCCTGTCGTTGGTTGAGGCTTATCTCGCGCTGTTTGATACGGTTCTCGCCTTGCTGAATTTGTTGGTTGCGCTGCTGCACTTCCTTTTCCAGTTCGGCTTTCTTGTTGAGGAACTTCTCTTTTACTTCGAGTAGTTTCTGCTGTTTGATTACCTCAGCGTCCTTCTTTGCCTCTTCATGCATCTCGCGTATGCGTGCAGGGCGCGTGTGCCTATACCAGATGAGCAGGTATATGACCATGGCTGCTGCTATTACTGCGGATGCGATGGTGATTATCAGTCCTAATGTGGTCATGAGTGATTTAGTTGGTTATATATATAATTAATGTATAAACGCGCCATCCTTATCCTCACATCCGGCCTTTCTTTCGAGAAGGACGTTTGCGAGGCGGGTGGTGCGTTCGTTGTTTTAGGCTTCAGATGTGCTCGAAGCGTTAGCAAGTCCTTTATTTCAGGGCTGCATTCACTTCGCTTGTAAGTCCCGTAATCGCGGCTATCAGCGGCTGTATGTTAGCGCTGGCCTCTGTTTTCTGTTGCAGAACAGCAATGTCGAGTACGGTCATTAGCAGGTATGTCTCGTTGCTCTGGTGAGGGAAACGGTTGGCATAGAAACTGTGTCTTTGGTTGATGAGTTTCTCTGCATTACGGTAAAAGAGCTCCTCATCGCGTTTGATGGTGATAGAGAAGTTCTGGCCTCCGAGCTTGAGTGTTATCTGAAAGGTATCGCTTATTTCCATTCGTTATGTGAGTGTTAAGCTTCCGGACCCATGGCTTTGAGCTGGGCGATACACTTGTCTACGTCGCGCACCAGACGGCTTATGCGCAGCTTGGCGGCGGCGATGTCTTGATCGCCCACTTCCAGCATGCGTGCCATCTTGAGGTTGTTGTATGCAGCTTCCAAGTCGAGGTTCTTTTGCTTCAGCTGCTTCAGTTCCTCGTCTTTGGCCACGAGATCCGAGAGCAACTCCTCATTTTCCTCTTTCACTTGTTGGAATTTGATGATGAGTTGCCTTGTGCGAGTCTCTAAGAGGCGTACAATTTTCTCTTCTTCGTTGGTCATTAGAAACCTTTTACGCCGCGCATACTACGGCTTTCGGGCACAAAGGTACTTAAGCTTTTCCTTTTGTGCAAGTTTTTTGCCCTAAATTGTCAATTATTAATCAATAATAATGTGCTAATCAGGCAATTTGGGGCTACTTCTTCATCTCTTTGTCTATGTCTGCCCGTTTTTCTTTCTTGGCCAGCATGATGGTAGTGTGAACATATTCTGTCATCCATGCTTCGCTGAAACCGAGGGTCTGTTGGTATTTGCGAACGGCAGCTACTGTACGACGAACGTTGTCGTCCTTCCAGTCGTTCTTGGTCGTTATGTCGTGAATGGTCTTTTCGGTCATGGCCTTAAGAGCTCCGCGCATGAACGATGGCAGACGGAACTTCCATTGCATGAGGTTGCCCATGAGCATCATAAGATCCTGTGAGAAACCTTGGAACTGAATGAGGTAAGTCTGAACGTCGTTGATGCGATGACAGCGCTTTTTTACGCTGACATCTATCTCGTCGGTGAAAGTGTCGCTGATGCCGTAGACATCGTGCAGCATCCGTGCACAGTGTTTCTTCTCGCCAAGGCCTAACTTGTTGTTGATAGTCGGCACCTTAAGCGTCTGTTTGAACACGCGGAGGTCGGGTAGGGCAGCGAGGTTTGTGATGCCGGCCTGTGATGCTATACCGGCTTGCAAATACACGCGAATCAAGGTCATAAAGTCCTCCATTCCGCCTATCTTAGTCTCATTGTCCGCCTTGTTGCGGCCGAAAAGCTTGCTAAATATACTCATAAATGAATTTACTATTTGACTATTTACAATTTACTATTTGACTATTTACAATTTACTGTTAACTATCTGGCAATTATCTATTTACAATTATATATTTACCATTAACTGTTTGGCAATCAACTTGCGATGAACTTAGTTTTCTTGATACACGACATTGTTGCGTGCATCTTCCACGACCTTAATCAGGTATTGGCCGTACTGGTTCTTGATCATCGGCTTAGCCAACTCCAGCATGCGCTCCTCGGTAATCCAGCCTTGACGGAAGGCTATGGCTTCGAGGCATGCTACTTTCAGGCCCTGGCGTTTCTCTATCACTTCGATGAAGGTAGAGGCTTCGGAAAGACTGTCGTGGGTACCTGTGTCCAGCCAAGCGAAGCCGCGGCCAAGCGTCTGCACCTTCAGCTCTCCGTCCTCGAGAAAACGCTGGTTTACAGTGGTTATCTCCAGCTCGCCACGAGCCGATGGCTTGATTTTGGCGGCCACGTCGACCACTTTATTGGGGTAGAAATAGAGGCCGACAACGGCATAGTTCGACTTTGGTTTTTCGGGCTTTTCCTCAATGCTGAGGCAGTTGCCTTCGGCATCAAACTCTGCCACACCATAGCGCTCGGGGTCGTTCACCCAGTATCCGAACACAGTAGCCTTGCCTTCCTCGTCGGCAGTGCGCACGGCCTCATGAAGCAGAGGCGTAAAACCGCTGCCGTGGAATATGTTGTCGCCCAACACGAGGCAGGCCGTATCGTCGCCAATGAACTCACGTCCGATGATGAAAGCTTGTGCCAGGCCGTCGGGCGAAGGCTGCTCGGCATAGCTCAGACGTATACCATAGTCAGAGCCATCGCCCAACAGGCGCCGGAAAGACGGCAGGTCATGAGGCGTGGAGATCACGAGTATGTCGCGAATGCCGGCCACCATCAACACGGAGATGGGGTAGTAGATCATAGGCTTGTCGAAGATAGGCAGCAGCTGCTTCGATACGCCCTTGGTTATGGGATAGAGGCGGGTTCCGGAGCCGCCAGCCAGTACTATTCCTTTCATAATCTGTTAGTTTATATGCAAGTAAACAACCTTTTCAAGAGGATTGTTCTCACGTATTTTCTATAGAATTCATTGTGTGTTCTCGTTTTTCGTCTGCAAAGATAATGTAAATATCGGTGTAAAGCCAAGGATTTTCATATTTTTCTGTTTTTTTCTTTTCTTTAATATCATTTATCTCGAAAACAATATTTACCTTTGCAGCGCTAAACCTATGTGTAAACCTAACGCAAAACTGTAAGTTCGTAAAGAATAATCTAAAAGCAAAAATCCATATTATGTCAGACAATTTAGAACAAGAGAAATTCGGAGCCGAGTCATCGGGCATTGATTTCCGCCAACTCTGGTCAATCTTCCTGCTCAATTGGTATTGGTTCATTATCTCAGCCCTCGTGTGCTTTGGCTTGGCAATGGTTTACCTACGCTACAAGCCAAACATCTATCAGGTGGCCACAAAGGTTCTCATCAAGGACGAGGAAAACAAACGTTTTTCGTCAAACGACATGATGCAGAGCCAATTGGGCTTTGTGACAAACTCTTCGGGCTTTGACAACGAGATTGAAATCCTAAGTTCAGCAGCCGTAGCCACACGCGCCGTAAAGACTTTGAAGCTTTACGTGCGTTATACTATGGAAGGGCGCGTGCGCGACGCAGACCTTTATCGCAACTCGCCTATACTGGTAGATATTGAGGAATCACACCTTGATCAGCTCAAGCAGCCTATTCCTATCATTATAACTAAGAAAGGCAATGGCATTCACGTAGAAATCAGTCAACCGTCGAAAGGCAAAGAACCTGAGGTGTTGGCCGTGGATTTGAAGAAGCTGCCGTCTGCAGTCAATGCCAATGTGGGTAAGATTCTGTTCTCACAGAACCCAGGTTTCGAGATGAACGACCGCAAGCTCACGGCTGTCATCTATCCGCCTATTACCATCGGACGCCGCTACAGCCGCGCTCTGCGTGCTGAACCTACGACCAAGATGACCTCAGTAGCTCGTCTTTCGCTGCTCGACACTCATCCGGAACGCGCAATGGATTATCTGGCAGAGCTTGTACAGGCCTACAACGACGATGCCAATGAGGATAAGAACCTGCTGGCCGAAAAGACCGAGGACTTCATCAATGAGCGCATTAATAGTATCCGTTCCGACCTCGATGCCACCGAGAGCCAGATAGAGCAGTACAAACGAGGCAACTCGCTCATAAACCTGCCCGCTGATGCTACGCAGGCCTTAACGCAGTCCACCGAATTCCAGAAGAAACAGGTGGACATACAGACACAGATGAGTCTTGTGAAATCGCTGCTCGACTATGTAGAGAATCCTACAAACAGCCTGACGCTCATACCTGCCAATATCGGCGTAAGCAATGAGGCTACAAACTCCATGATCCGTGAGTACAACAATGGCGTCATGAAGCGTAACCGCCTGATTCGCAGCTCATCCGAGACATCGCCAGCTGTGCTTCAGGTGACTGATGAGGTGATGACAATGTGGTCGGCAGTGCAACAACAACTGAGGAGTATCTACAGCGACCTGCAGATACAGCGCAGCAGTGCCGAATCGCAGTACAACCGCTTCTCGGGACGCGTAAGCAGTACGCCTACACAGGAGCGTGCCATGAACAATATGGGCCGCCAGCAGGAGCTTAAGGCCAGTCTTTACCTCATGCTTCTTGAGAAGCGCGAGCAGAATGCCATCTCCATGAAATCGATAGCCACCAAGGCACGCGTCATAGATATGCCGCTGCTCGAAGGCAAGGTGAGTCCTAAGACTCGGCTCATCCTACTTCTTTCCTTGATTGTCGGCTTCCTGCTTCCGTTTGTCTACTTCTATCTCAAGGATCTTCTGCGCTTCCATATCGAAGGGCGCGATGATCTCGAGAAGGCAACCAGATTGTCTATCTTGGCCGATATTCCTCTTACAAAGGAGTTGGCCGAGGGCGAACGTGCTATCGTAGTTAAGGAGAACACGAACGACATGATGGAGGAAGCTTTCCGCGGTCTCCGCACCAACTTGCGCTTTGTGCTCGAGGGTGATGAGAAGGTTATTCTTACTACATCGTCAATACCTGGCGAAGGTAAGACTTTTGTAGCTACCAATTTGGGTATGTCGCTCGCCCTGCTTGATAAGCGCGTCTTAATTGTTGGTCTTGACATCCGTAAGCCTCGTCTCGTCAAACTCTTCAACCTGCCGCAGCGCGAACTGGGCCTTACCAATTATCTCTCGGCAGACAAGGCAGACTTCGACCTGCTGGAGCAGCAGATCGTAAAGGGCGTTATCAACGATAACCTCGACGTTTTGCCCGCTGGTATTATACCTCCGAATCCGGGCGAGCTTATTACGCGTGAGATGTTGGATAAGGCTTTTGAGCACTTGCGCTCGATTTACGACTATATTATTCTCGACACACCGCCTGTGGGCCTCGTCAGTGATACACTTGAGCTCGGTCGCCTTGCCGATGTCAGCTTCTTCGTAGTACGTCCAGAAGTGACAAGTAAGAACGATGTCGATAATATAAACCGTATAGCCGATGCCAAGAAACTGCCCAAGGTGAACCTTGTGCTTAACGGCATTGACCTCAAGAAGAAGAAATACGGGTTCTACTACGGCTATGGCAAGTACCGTTACAGCCGCTACGGCACCTATTATGGTCGCTATGGCCATTACGGTTCCTACGGCCATTACGGCGATCGCACAAGCCATCTCGAGAAATAATGGTGTTAGACAAGGCCGGCTTTGTAGTGCTACGAGACTCGTTCGAAATCGCTACAAAGCCGGCTTCGTTTTACCATAAAGTTAGAGCATCTTAATATTTGGTTAGGCTTACTGGCAGATTAGATTAGGCTTACTGGCAGATTAGATTAGGTTTGCTGGCAGATTAGGCTGGGATTATAGGCCATTTAGGATGGGCTTACACGCCATTTAGGTTGGGCTTGTGTGGCTATTAACTAGGGCTTATTTTGCCACTAAGCTAGACTCATATAAAACATGAACGGTCGTAGATGCAAACACGACCGCTCATAAACGCAAACACGACCGGTCGTATATCAATGTATGACCGGTCGTGTTTTGTGATATCCGTATTCTTGGATTTTGCTACTTCTTTAATATTGCAAATACCAGAGCTGTGATACTGGATACGAAACCTAAGATGCTTGCACTTGCGCTCAGGTAGGTCGGGAATGCGGAACTGCGGACGTTCTGGCTCTTGTTGGGCTGAACGTAGATGAGGTCGTTCTGCTGGACGTAGTAGGCAGGGCTCTCGAAGATATTGGCCTGAGTGAGGTCGAGGTCATACTTCTGGCGGATGCCGTTGTCCTCGCGGTAGAGGCTTACTTTCTCGCGCAGACCTTGATCGCTGAGGTCGCCGCACTGTGAGAGTACATCAAGGATGGTGTTGCGCTCTGATGTGAGGCTCACCACATGAGGTGTCTTCACTGCACCGAGCACAGCCACGCGGGCGTTGAGCAAACGCACGGTTACGTCTGGGTTCTTGATGATGTTCTTCTGAATGATGGTCTGCTCGATAGTCTTGGCAGCTTCATCGCAGGTCATGCCGCCTACGCGCACTACGCCTAACACAGGCAGACGAACGTCGCCTTTGTTGTCGATTGTGTAGCCGTAGACCGAGCCCATGGAACCTGTGGTGCCATAGCTGAGGTTGCCGCCATTGCGTGAACCTGCACCCAAGGTGACGTCGAGGTTAAACACTTCAAGCAGCTCGGGGTTGTCGCACGTTACCTTGATGAGGATCTGGTCGGCGGGTTTCAGGTGCATCTCATAAGTCTGAAGAATGGCCTGAGCTTGCTCGAACATCTGGTCGGAGCCCTGGAAATACTGGATTTTCTTTGTGCTCACGCAGGAAGTCAGGCATAGTGCCAAGCCTGCAGCGAGGCCAAATAATACTTGTTTTCTCATAGTTGTTTGTATAATCGTTTATTCTTTTGCGCCGCAAAGGTAATAAAAGATTAGGTATTAGGTATTAGGTATCGGTGTTTTTTTTCGAAAAAGATAAAGAAAAAGCGTTGCGACGATTGCCGCAACGCTTTTTACGTTTATTGTCTTGTTAGTTTCGACTGAGTCGAAACATACGGGACGGGGATTACTTTACCAGCACCTTCTCTACGCTGCCATCGGCCTTGCGGACGATGTTGATACCGCGGCGGAGAGCGTTGGTGCGACGACCGTCAATGGTGTAGATTGCCTTAGGAGCAACAGCCTTAACCTCGATAGCGTCAACAGCTGTGGGCTCTTGGTCGGCGAAGTACATGAGCTTGAAGTTGTCGAATGCAGTCCAGTTGCAGTTAGCATCCTCAGCCATTACACCGACGGTGATGGTTTCGGTACCATTGGAGTGGAAACCGAGAGTCCAGTGCTTAGCGATATTATCGGCAGACTCAACACCATCAACAGCGATAGACTGCTTGATGATTTCATCGCCAATCTTCACGAAGAGGTAAACGCCCTGGATACCATCTTCACGGATACCACCATTCTGTGACTGGTTGATAGCGTAACCGTCAACTTCGAGCTGGTAGTTGCCCTCGGGCAGAGGAGCTGCCAGAGTCTGGCTGATCTCACCGTTTACGAGGTTGTGGTCGTTGTTCCAGCACTCAGCGAAGTTAGAGATAACAGCTGAGCCAGCTTCGTCGTTGTAAGTAGCGTTGTTCTGGAAACCGTGGTTACCAGCGGTGAAGGTGTCAGTCCAATAGTTGATGTTACCGGTTTCGAAGTCGGGATTGAGGATGATACCATCGAGGTAGTCACCAACCTCAGCGCCGGAAACCATAGCGTTAACCCAAGCCTTCTTCAGATCCTCCATGTATTTGGCGATCTCTTCGTTGCTTTGGAAGTTCTCATATTCGCTGATCTTGTCGTTGATCTCTTCAAGCAGAGCGCTGAAAGCAGCGTCTTCAATACCCTTCTCATTTGCCATGGTCTCATACTCTTCAGCAAGAGGAGTAATCTCGTCTACGAGCTTCTGACCGGCCTTGAGGTAGTCGATACCAGCTTCGATGTCAGCCAAGAGAGCAAGAGCTTCGTCAACAGAAGTGATGTCGAATGCGTTTTCGATGCGAGCCTGGAGGTCAGATACGAGAGCATCGGCTTGTGTGGTAGGATAGTTGTTATCGGCGGCAGCCTGAAGTTCATCACCCTTGTCTGCAATCAGGTTGTAGTAAGTGGTGAGGTCCTGACCCTGATAGGAAATACCGAAGTGTGAGAAGATAACCCAGTCTTCAGTTGCTTCAGAGCGGATACCGATGGTAAGGTCACCGGGCTGGTCAAGGATCACCTTGCAGTGGTTGAGGTAGTAAGGCTCACCTGTATTGGGATTGGTCTCACGGAACCAGTAGTAGGAACCGCCCATACCGTTGCACTTGTAGCCAGCGGTACCCATTGCATCGTAGTTGCCATCGTGCAGGTAGGGGTTGTCAGGATTAACATCGGGGAGGTAGAGAGGCTCTTCACGCATTTGAGTCTCATCTTCGTCAAGGCTGATAAGGAATGCCTTGGAGATACCGCCATAGAGCCATGACTTATCAGTTACAGCAGTGTTGTCGTGACGTGCAAAGCCTTGGAGGGTAATGTCGTAAACACCAGCAGGCATATTGTGAAGTGTCTGACTCAGGTCGAATGTCTTGTGCCATGTCTCGATGCTCTGAGTGCTGGTTGCGAGCTCAGTCATCGAACCGCTGTTGATTACCCAACCGGTAGGATCAGCAGTAGTGCCATAAGTGAAGTCGGGGTTCACGAGCAGGACGGTGAGGTCGTCGCCAACCTGAATCTTCTCAGGATCGTTGAGGTAGTCAGCGATGAGCTGAGTAACCTTGCCCTGAGCCTCTGCAAGACCTTCGTCGGTAAGAGTACCTGCATTGAAAGCTTCGGTGAGTTCAACTTCTGCGAAATCGGTGATTTCGTCGCGGAGGTCAGGCCACTGGTTAGCATCTGTGAGACGCTGAGCAGTAACCAGAGCGTCGTTGTAAACCTTCTGATAAGCTACGTATGTCTCGTGTGACTTGTTAGCAGCATCGGTAGCAGCGCCAAGAGCCTCAACGGCAGCCTTCATGTCGTCGCCAGAAGCGGAGAGGGCTGCTCTTGCATCTTCAAGAGCCTGCTCGAAAGCAGCAGCTACATCCTTGTTGATGTTGAAGGTTGTGGGATCTTCAATATCGTTGCCTACGAGGTTGTCGGCCAAAGCCTCAGCCTTCTCGATAGCCTCTTCCAGACCCTTCTTGTTCGGGTCTTCCTTCATTGCGCCGATAGCATAGAGCTTGAAGTTGTCGGCAGAAATCCAGTTACAGTTGGTGTTTTCGACGAGCAGACCAACGAGCAGACGGTCAGCATTGAAGTCGAAGTCGAAGGTATAGTGCTGAACCATACGGTCGCCTGTCTGAACGGGGTCGCCCATGATGTTGTAAGAACCAGTACCTACGAAGAGGGATACACCTACGAGGTCCTCAACAGCAATGGCACCGCTCTGCTGGCAAGCAGTAGCGTCCATCTCAAGGCGATAGCGTCCCTGAGGCAGGCCTGTAATCCACTGACCGGCATAACCGTTGCCAAGAGTTCCAGGAGCGGGAATCCAGCACTCAAGGAAGTTGGTGATTGATGCTCCGGTCTCGGAGTTGGTATCCGTACGGTTCTGCTGACCGACGTTTTGGCCCTTAATAGTGATTTCCCATCCCGGAGGTGTTGCACCGTTGTTGCAAGAAGCAGAGAAGTCGGGGTTCGTCATCACATAGCCAGTGACATCGAAGGGCTCTTCTTCGCTGGAATGGGTGCAGCCGTACTCGATAGCAAGAGGCTTGATAGCTTCCTGCAAAGCTGTGTTGGCGGCGTTTACTTCCTCAACAGTAGCGTCGGGATTTGTGTATACAGCACCAGCCTCGGAAGTGTCAGCGCCGTACTTGTCAGCGTCGAGCAGAGTCTTGTAGAGGTTGTTCTTTGCATTGTAGACGTTCATTGCAGCCTTGTAAGCATCGAAGGCAGCGGGATAGTCGCTGGCTGCTACTTCTGCAATGTAAGTGCGGATGGACTCAACATCGTCGGTAGAAACGAACTTCCACTTTGCTGAAGCATCAGCATTGTTCTGCAAGTCTGTCCAAGTGTAGAACGTAAGAGCAGAAGCGAGGTTGGGGAGGTGTACACCGTAAACAATGGAGTTACCTTCCTGACCATCAAGAGGCAGCAATTCGTAAGCACCGTCAACGGGGTTGAGGTTCCAGAAGCCGTTCTTGTCGGTGTTGCGGCGGTCAATACCACCGTCAATCCAAGCAGCATTGCCTTCGTGGCAAAGATACTTGTCACCGCCGGACTTGTTGGTGTTGAGGTTGAAGATCTGCCATGTGCCTTCCAAAGTCTCGTCCTCAATCATATCAGCGGTGAGGTCTGTCTGATGGAGCTGGAAGGGGAGGATGGTGTTCTTGTTGGCACCGCAGTTCCATTGTGCGTCGTCGAGAGCAAGTACAGCCACGTTTGTAGTGACGGCACGTGTGCCCCAGTCGTTACCGCAACCGAGGAACTGACCAGTTCCGACATTGTAGATGTAGTAGGTGCCGTCATTCTCGGGTGCGACCCAAGTACCCTCATACTGAGGGAACGTAGGCATTGTGGGCCTTGTAGGAGCGTCCCAAGCCATTGCACTCATACTCATCAGTGCGCCAGCAAGCGCAAAGAGTAACTTGTGTTTCATAAAGCAATTAATTAAAAATGAATTGATTAGTTAGTAAATAAAATGGTTAATTCTCTCTTTTTGGCTTGTAAAATGGTGCTTTTTCACCATTAGTGGTGGCAAAATTACACTTATTCTGCTTACCGCTTGCATTTGAAACGTTAAAAGTGCGTTTATTTAAGCTTTATTAACATAAAAGCGCTGCAATCGAGTCGCAGCGCTTCGCGTGTGTAATTAATTAATGTGTAGTTGATGGTTGTTGCTTGAGAAGAAACTATTCCATCTGACCATTGGCCCGCCGAATGATATCGATGTCTTTACGAATGGACCTGTGGCTGAAGACTTATTGGTTCCTCGTCGCCGAGGTTGTTGAAATAGTCGATGATGGCTTCAGGCGTCAGGGCTTCTGCCGGTCGTGCGGGCTGGAAATAAGTCTTCGAGCGTCTGCCGCGCATCACTTCGCTGACAAGCGGATGGCTGTCGTCGGCTGTAAGTTCGTAAAGGATAGTATTGACGAGCGACAGGGGTAGGGCAGTGCGGGCAGCTAACTCTGTGGCTGTGAGCGCTTCGCCGTTTGTGAATGCTTCGCCGAGTGCATTCATAATCTTCACTGCAACGCGGTCGTGAGCGGCACGGCTGAGGTGAGGCGCAGCCTTCTCGAAGGCAAAGTCTGCTTCCATCTGATTTGCATAGGAGAGTTGAGCTCCGAACAGGCAGATGGTCCACGACAACTGCAGCCATAGCATGAAAAGAGGTATGGCGGCGAAAGAACCGTAGATGGCGCTGTAGCTGGAAATCCACACTTGTGAATGGATGTAAAACCACTGCAATCCCTGGAACGCGCAGCCGGCGAGGATGCCTGGCAGGATGGTGGCGCGCCAACGCACGTCGGTATTGGGCATCATCTTGTAGAGCAGGATAAAAGCCAGAGAAGTGAGGATGTATGGCGACAGCTGCACGAGCAATTGTATGCCTGCATTCACGAAAGTAAACGAAGGCAGGAAGTTGCCGATACCCATAATAAAAATCTGTAGACCTGATGTCACTACGATAACTATGGGCAGCAGGAAGAATACGCTTATGTAGTCGACGGCGCGGCGATAAATGTTGCGTGAGGTCTTGACGTGCCAGATTGTGTTGAAGGCATTTTCAATATTCGACGTGAGGCTGATAAGCGTGTAGAACAACAGCAAGATGCCAATGCCAATGAAAATGCCTCCGCGAGTGCGTTCGAGATAGGAATTGATGAAACCCATTATTGTCTCGGTCATCTCAGGCGTGAAACGCACATTCTCTGTCAGCTTCTGTTGGATGAGCTGGTCGAAGCCGAAGCCACGGGCTATGGCGAAGATGATGGCCAGAATAGGCACGGCACCGAGGATGCTGGAGTAGGTGAGTGCCGAAGCGTGGGCCGACAGGTTGCGGTCGATAAACAGTTCTACCGTCATGGCCAAACGTCGGAGCGTATGTATGGCCCATCGCCGGAACTTGGGAATCTGGTTCAGGTCTATATTCCAAAGGGAAAACGTCCCCTTGTCCTGCACCTCTTTTGCGGCGCGGGCTGTGGTTTCCTTTGGTGTATGTTCTTGCTGCTTCATAAGATAGATGTGCCCTGCACCCCAAGATGCATTCTTCAAGCCCTGACGAGGAGGGCGGGGGAGGGGTTTCTTTTAAAAACAAAAGCAGTAGGGCTATAAGCCGGGTTCTGTAGCTCTGAACTAAAAGATTAGTTGAGCCGCTTGCCATTTATCTACGGCGTCGCTCTCGCGGCGTCTCTATCGTTCTACCCTCCAGCTCGGACGGGCCGCCCTCTCTCGTCCTTGCAGCCCGCGTGGCTGCAGTCGACGCTTTGCTGGTATACGCGAACTTTCCTCCTCCGGTGTGCACAGCACATATGTCGCCATATGCCTGGTGAGCTCTTGCCTCACCTTCTCACCCTTGCCTTGCGGCGGTTGTTTTCTTCTGCACGTGCAAGCCCTCGCGGACTTCTATCGGTTAGGTAGCGGAGTGCCCTTTGCGGCCCGGACTTTCCTCTCGCCTCCTCCTCAAGGGATTCAGCCAGCGGCAAGCCACCCTGCTGCTTTTGCGGTCGCAAAGGTAGTGAAAAGTTTAATGTTTAAGGTTTAAAGTGCCAAGAAAATGTGTCATGACTCATTTTTTACTTATTAAATGAATGTAAAAATGGCAGTCGTGAAGTTTAAGTGCCGTTAAGCAAGGTGTCAGAGTAGTTAAAAGAAAGAAAAAATGCGTGACAAATCGTCATAGACCTAAACTTTTGCACTATTTTTGTGTCCGAAAAACTGAAGAAACACGTGATGTAATCATCAAGCTTCAATCTTTAAACATTAAAACTTTACACATTAAACTATAAATTAATACATGACACAAAAGCAAAAGACCTGGCTCGGTGCAGCAGCGCTGGTACTGAGCAGCAGCCTGATGACAGGCGCTATCATGACAAACAAAATTTCTGTGGCCTCTACCGCAAATGCAGCTCCGCAGCTGCCTATGGTCACAGCAACCGCTTCCGCAGCTGCTCCTGCAGGACTTGTGGACCTCACCGCAGCAGCCGAGCGTTCGGTGAATTCAGTAGTATATATCAAAGTGACGAAGAATGCCGTCCGTCAGCGCGTCACGGTTCGTGATCCGTTTGAGGACTTCTTCGGTGACTTCTTCGGTTTTGGCAACCGTGGTCAAGGTCAGGGCCGCCAGCAGGAGATAGAGACCCAGCCTAAGCGCCAAGGTGCCGGTTCGGGCGTGATCATCTCTGCTGATGGTTACATCGTGACTAACAATCACGTTGTTGCAGGTGCCGATGAGATTCTTGTCAAGTTGAACGACAACACCGAATACAAAGGCCGTATTATCGGTCTCGATGAGACCACCGACCTGGCTCTCGTAAAGGTGGAAGCCAAGAATCTGCCGGCTATCACCATCGGCAACTCAGATGCTCTGAAGATTGGCGAATGGGTGCTGGCAGTAGGTAATCCCTTTAACCTTACATCTACCGTCACAGCCGGCATCGTATCTGCCAAGGCTCGTTCACTGGGCGCTAATGGCGTAGAGAGCTTCATCCAGACAGATGCCGCTATCAATGCCGGCAACTCAGGCGGCGCACTCGTCAACGACCGCGGCGAATTGGTGGGCATCAACGCCATGCTCTATAGCCAGACAGGCTCCTACGCAGGCTATGGCTTTGCCATCCCGACAACGATTATGAATAAGGTCGTTGCCGACCTGAAGGAGTTCGGTGTCGTTCAGCGTGCTTTGCTCGGTGTTCGTGGCATGGACGTCACAAACTATATCGACGTGGAGAAGGACAAGGGCAACGAGGTCGACCTCGGCACCAATAAGGGTATCTACATTCAGGAAGTGGAGCCGAAGACTACCGCCGAGGAACTGGGCCTGCAGAAGGGCGACGTCGTTACCTCAATCGACGGTAAGGACGTCACCAAGATGGCCGAACTGCAAGAGGCTCTTTCGCAGCGTCGTCCTGGCGACAAGGTCAAGGTGACTTATGTCCGGAATAAGAAGACCCACACCGAGACAGCTACGCTCCGTAATGCTCAGGGCGGCACCGAGGTGATGGAGGAAGTCGACATCGATCTCTTCGGCGCTCAGCTGAAGCCGCTCAGCGATGAAGCAAAACAAGAACTTGCACTGCGTTATGGCCTGGAAGTCACTGCAATAAAGAAGGGCAAACTTATGGATGCCGGCATCACCAAGGGCATGATTCTTCTGCAAGTCAACGACAAGGAGATGCGCACTGTAGAGGACTTTGAGGAAGCCGTCAAGCTGGCCAACCAGTCGAGCGACCGCACTCTCTGGATACGTGCCATCACGCAGAGTGGACGTCGTGTGGCTACCGCCATCGACCTCTCCGACGACAAGAAGGAAAAATAAGATTTTCCCCCTCTTGCAAAAAGCGAGCCAAAACTTACGATAATTGAAAAGGGCGCAAAGAAATCAGTTCTTTGCGCCTTTTATCTCACTTTTCTTAAAAATATTTGAGTTTTTCTTGCGCGGGTACAATATATAATGTAACTTTGCGCGCTTTAAAAGTACACCAAGAAGAAAATGAGACAACTTAAGATTACCAAAAGTATTACCAATCGCGAGAGTGCTTCATTGGATAAGTACCTTCAAGAGATTGGACGTGAAGATCTAATAACCGTGGACGAAGAGGTTGAGCTGGCACAGCGCATCCGCAAGGGCGACCGTGTAGCACTTGAGAAGTTGACACGTGCTAACCTGCGTTTCGTAGTCAGTGTCGCCAAGCAGTACCAGAACCAAGGACTGTCGCTGCCCGACCTCATCAACGAAGGAAACCTTGGACTTATCAAGGCAGCCGAGAAGTTTGATGAAACACGTGGTTTCAAATTTATCTCCTACGCCGTATGGTGGATTCGCCAGAGCATCCTGCAGGCATTGGCCGAGCAGAGCCGTATTGTACGTTTGCCCCTGAATCAGGTAGGCTCACTGAACAAGATTTCGAAAGCCCTGTCGAAGTTTGAGCAGGAGAACGAGCGTCGCCCCAGCCCCGATGAGCTGGCCGAGGAGCTCGACATTCCCGTAGATAAGATTTCAGACACGCTGAAGGTGTCAGGCCGTCATATCTCCGTAGATGCGCCCTTCGTCGAGGGCGAGGACAACACGCTGCTCGACGTTATCGTCAACGACGACAGCCCTATGGCCGACAAGAGCCTCGTGAACGAGAGCCTCAGTCGCGAGATTGACCGCGCCCTGTCCACGCTCAGCGAGCGCGAGAAGCAGATCGTGGAGATGTTCTTCGGCATCAATCACCAGGAGATGACTCTCGAGGAGATTGGCGACAAATTCAATCTCACCCGCGAGCGTGTGCGTCAAATCAAGGAAAAGGCCATACGCCGCCTGCGCAACAATTCGAAGAATAAACTCCTCAAGTCCTACCTCGGTTGAGGTGCGTGACTTGTCTGTGAAGCTAATTATTGAATCCACTTCAATGTACAAACTCAAATTTACGATAATCAGTCTTCTTCTGGGCATGGTGCTCGTGTCGGCACAGGCAGCGCAGAAAGAGCCTGTTATGCAACGCGTTTATATGTTTGGATTCGGGGCATCGCTCACCGATTCCATAGCATGCCAAACCGCCGTGCAGGCTGTCGACAGCGCCTGGCTCGACACTCATAAGTTGCTCGTCGACCGTTCCCTCTACAGCATACAACTGCAGTTCTATATCGAGCAGAACGAGGGCGTGAAGCATCCATTATGCACCATCTATTTCGACCGCAACGAGCGTAAGGTGCAGAAGATGTGGAACAAGATGAAGAAGCGCTACGACGCCGACCCGAACATCAAGCTGCGTCAGATAGATCCTTCGAAGTTCCAATTCATGGCCGAGCAGTACACCCCGCCCACAATAGGCGAGCTGCCTGTCGGAGCCCCGGAAACCGCCACGAAGCAAGACAAGAAAGGCGATAAGGACAAGAAGAAATAACGTCCTGCCATCATCGCTACGTCAACGTCAACATTCATCGTACAAAATTCATAGTTCAAAGTGAATACCTATATGGTAGGCCTACACCGCCTACAGGTGAACCTGCCCGAAGAGCTGAATGCCGACAAACTCATACCCTCCTTCTCGCCTTTCGTTTGCGAGGAGGAGGGTAATATGCTTTTCCGTATGGATGTCAGCGTTGGCGAAGCCTTCGATGTCAGTGCGTTGAGCGAGATAGGCCAGTTCGACTGCGGAGGCGCCAACCACGGCGTCTACAAGACAGCCGACGGCTACGTCTTCGCTATCAGTCTGCCGGGCGAGGGCGCTCCTCTGGCGTGTCAGATGCGTGCCAATTCCGACTTCACCCGTTGCACTGCGGTGCTTATGGAGGGCAGCCTGGTGCAACAGAACTTCGGTCTTAACAATGCCTTGATGATGGCTTATGCCTTCGCTGCCGCTACGCAGGACACCCTGCTCATACACGCCTCGGTGATTCGTCATGCAGGCTATGGCTATCTTTTCACGGCGCCAAGCGGCACGGGCAAGAGCACGCATACTCACCTTTGGTATAAGCATATCCCGGGCTGCGACTTGATGAACGACGACAACCCCGTAGTGCGTATCGTCGACGGCGAAGCTCGCATCTTCGGCTCTCCATGGAGCGGCAAGACGCCTTGCTATCGCAACATCAGTGCCCCGATAGGAGCTATAACCCGTATAGAGCAGCGCCCGGAGAACACGATACGTAGCATGGCACCTGTCGAGGCTTTCGCCACGTTGTTGCCTGCCGTGAGTTCCATGAAATGGGATAAGCGCGTTTATCTCGGCATCTGCGACGCCATCTCACATCTCCTCACCACAGTGCCTGTCTTCTGGCTTGGCTGCCGCCCCGACGAGGAGGCAGCCCGAGTGTGCTTCGAGGCGGTACATGTTAAAAACTGAATGATGAAGGAGTTCGTCAGGAAATGTGCACGTGTTTTGGCTACTCCATGGCGACGAGCCAAGGCGCGCCGTTATGCCGATGCCTCGGCTGAAGGCGTTCAGCGTATCGAACTGCCCAATGATCAGTTGCTGCCTTTGGTCCGAGAGTATGTGTCGAAGGGCGAGAAGGTGATAATATCCGTCAAGGGGTATTCCATGCGACCTTTCCTTGAGCACCTTCGCGACCGCGTGCAGCTGGCGCCATGGACCGCTCTTGCTGTTGGCGATGCCGTCTTGGCAGAGATAGCCCCCGGGCATTTCGTGCTTCATCGCATCATTAAGATTGAAGGCGAGCAACTCACGCTCATGGGCGACGGCAATATCCGAGGCACCGAGCAGTGCACTGTCAGCGATGTATGTGGATTGGTGCTTCAATATATCCGTCCCAATGGCCATATTCTTCAGGCCGACGACCCACGGTTGAAACGGCAAATTAAACTCTGGCGCAGGCTGCTGCCCATTCGCCGCCTGCTCTTATTTATCTATAAATCAACGATATGAAGATTAAACAAGGATTTGAACTCAGAACTATTTGTGGCGAAGCCATCATAGTAGCTCATGGAATAGAGAATATCGATTTCTCCAAGATTATCAGTCTCAACGAGAGTGCTGCTTATCTCTGGCGCAATGTCGTCGACAAGGATTTTGACGCCAACACCCTCGCGCATCTGCTTACGGAGGAATACGATGTCGACGAAGCCACCGCCCTGGCTGATGCCCAAAAGGTTATTCAGGATTGGAGCAACGCAGGTCTTGCAGAATAAGGTGATTATCTACAATTAGACCATTCAGGTAGCCCTCTTCGACCAGGGCGTCGCTTTAAATTTGGCAATGATATAGGAGTTGACCTATTGAAAGGGGAATAAGCCCCAGAGGGGCGTTGGAATTTAGGCAGGGCGAAGAAGGCCTTTAGAGGATTGCCCTTGGGCCATCCGTGCCTGATGAGGGGAGCCAGAACTCCTCTGGCGACGGAGGAGAAGCGGAGCGGAACCCCTGCTCAAAGAGTTGATGTATATAGAGTGCCGTAGGTACGGCGGAATTATTGAGCTTGTTCCTGCGTAAC